>NZ_BAAATZ010000029.1:183974-273263 GCF_039533685.1 Actinocorallia aurantiaca
GTCGTCGTGCGGCAGTTCGACGCGGTGCTCATGTCCGCCGGGTTCAAGCTGTCCCGGGAGGCGATGGAGCACCTGGCCGGGCTGGACGAGGGGACCGTCGTCGACTTCGCGGTCCGGACGCTGGGGGTCGTGCGGCGGGAGGTGGGGGACCACGTCCGGCACAACACCTACTTCAAGGACTTTCCGGCGGGAGTGCCGGACACGGTGGATTTCTGGGCGCGGTGCCTGGCGGAGGCGCTGCTCGACCCCGCCGTCATCGAGGCGGGCGGGCTCGACGGGCTCACCGCCGGGGGCAGCCTCAACTTGCTGGCGCTGCCGTCCTACGGGCGTTACCTGCACACCTACGAGGAGATGCTCGCCGCCCACGACGAGCTGATCCCCTCGGCGGGGGACAGGGTCACGGTGCTGCACCTCGGCGGGACGGTCGACGATGAGGCGTCGAGGCTGTATCTGGCGCTCGCGGGCGGCCGGGCGCCGCTCGGCGAGGACGACCTCGACGCGCTGCGGAGGCTCGCCGGGCACTGCGCGGACGGGCCGCAGCCCGAGGCGGTCCCGGTACGGGAGAACCGTGCGGTCATCAACCGGGTGAGGCTGGCCGCGGGACGGGAACTGCTGGTCGACACCGTCACCGACGTGCTCCGGCTGGCGTGGGCCCTCTCGGCCGTGGAAGGGGAGGAGGAGCCGGAACCGGCGCGGTTCCGCTCGCTGGCCCGCCGGGAGCGAAGGGCGCTGCTGGCCGCGCTGGACGGGGTCGTGGCCGCGTCGCCCGCGAAGCTCGGGGACGTCCCGCCCTACCGGGAGCAGTGGAAGCGGCTGGGGGAGCGGCTCCACCCGCACGAGTATCCGCGCTGGCCGCACGCGGCCCGGGTGTTCGCCGTCGCGCGCGGGGAGGAGCGGGTGCGGTCGTTCTCCGCGCGGGTGCAGGCGGCCATGGCGGCGGAGGACGTGCCGGGCGCGGCGAGGCTGCTGACGGCCGCTCCGGGTGTTCTGTTCCGGTCGCTGGACTGGCTGGCGCGCTCGGCGTCCTCGGAGGAGGAGCGGCGCGTGGTGCTGGAGGCCGCCGGGTCCGCGGTGGAGCGGGTGTCGGGACGGGTGCTGCTGTCCATGCGGGAGCACCTGGTGAACCGGGTCGAGTCCCGGGGCGGGAGCCGGGTGTTCGTCAACCGGCACGGCAGGGCGTGGGTCGCGGACGACCGGCGGGAGCCGCTCGACGCCGACCTGGCGGGGCGGCTGTGCGCCCTCCTGGACGCCGAGGTGACGCGGCGGCTGCCCGAGGTCGGGCACCTGGTGGTCGACCGGGACGTGTGGCAGGTGGCGCTGCCCCTGTCGGGCAAGTCGTCCCCGTCCGGGTTCGGGGTGCTGCCGCGTGGTTCGGTGTCGCCGGTGGAGGGCGGGCTGCTGCGCTTCTTCATCCACTGGCGGGAGCGTGAGGAGAGGACCGACTTCGACCTGTCGGCGCTCCTGCTCGACGAGGACTACACGGGCGCCTCCCATCTGTCGTGGACGCAGCTGACCGGGTTCGGCGGAGAGCACTCCGGCGACATCACCTCCGCCCCGGAGGGGGCCAGCGAGTTCATCAACCTGGACCTCGGGAGGCTGGAGCACCGCGTCGTCGTCCCGCAGGTGCTCATCTACGACGGGGAGGGCTTCCACGAGGTCGCCGAGTCGTTCTTCGGCTTCATGACGCTCGACGCCGAGCAGGCGGGGGCGCCGTTCGAACCGGCGACGGTGCGGATGAAGTCCGACCTGCGAGGGGCGGGCCGGGGGGCGCTGCCGCTGGTGTTCCTGCGCGGTGAGGACGGGAGGTGGCGGGCCAAGTGGCTGCACCTCTTCCTGCGGGGCGCGGCCCGATTCAACCAGGTGGAGACGACCGGTGTGACGGCGACGCCCCTGGTCCGCACGTTCGTGGACCGGGAGTTCCTGCGCGTCCGGCATCTGACGGACCTGTGGGCGGCGAAGGCGGGAACGGTCTCGTTCCTCGGCGAGGGCGACCTTCCGGACGCTCCCGTGACGTTCGTCGGCATGGAGCGGCCCGAAGAGCTCCCCGAAGGCTCACAGGTGTTCGACCTGACCAATTTGGCGGACTTGATCCCCGCCTGAGTGCTACGGTGCTCGCAGGCGAGGCCATGAGACGGGTTCCTTCTAATTTTTTTCCAAAAAATGTGATCTACCCGTCTCGCTCTCCTCGCCCCTGAAAAAGGCTCCCGGTCATCCGGGAGCCTTTTCCGTTGTCAGGGCGTCTTCGTCTCCGGCTCCGCGTCGGGCTTCTCGGTGGTGCCGTCGGGCTTGGTGAGGCTCTCGTCGTCGGCCGCGAGCGTGGCCATCGAGTCGACCTTCCAGACGCCCTTCTCCAGGATCAGCTCCAGCATGAGCTTCGTGCCGAGCACCCGCCGCACCCCGGCGGTGCTGCTCACCTCGGTGTCGAGCACGACGAGGGTCCTGGCGCGCTGCCCGTCGACCTCGTTGACGTAGACGTCCCGCACCGTGGCCTTGGCATTGGCCTCGTACTTCCTGATGACCTCGGCGAGGCCGTCGAAGGCCGTCTGGTAGCTCTGCCCGAACTCCGCCGACGACAGCGAGCCGATGCGTTCGCGGGCGCCGTCCAGCTCGGTGTAGCGGTAGGCGAGCAGCGCCTGGCTGAACTCCGCGGACCTGGTCCGGACGAGCTGCTCGGTGTGCGCGGCGTCCCCGAGCCGGTCCGCCTCCCGCCACTGCAGGACCGCCGTGGTCACCGAGGCGATGAGGACCAGGACGACGGCGGCGACGAGGAGGATCCCGCCGACCGGGATCCGCACCGCCACGGTGTCCCGGCCGGATTTCTCCACAGGCGTCTCGGGCGTCTCGGGTGTCTCTTCGGGCGCCTTCTCCTCGACGGCCTCCGGCTCCGAGCCAGGAGTCTTCTCGGCGTCTTCGACGGGTTCTCCGGTGACGTCCTCGTCGACGTCTTCGGCCTTCGTCGTCATCTTGGTCTCCCGGGTTGTCATCGAGACGTGCTGCGGAAACGGCGGACGGTGTGGGCGGCGACGCCGAACAGCACGAGGCCGCCGAAAAGGATGGGAAGCAGGGTCAGCCAGTCGCCCTTCCCCTCGTCGGGGGATCCGGCGGCCCTGGGGGCGATCGTGGTGAACGGCTGCGGATCCCGGCCGGAAGGGACGCCGCCCTCCTGCCGGGCGGTGCCGGCGGTCTCGGCCGCCTCGGCCGCCTCGGGGGACCGGTGCTCCGTACGCCGGTCGGTGCCCGTCTTGCAGTAGTAGACCGGCGGGACGTGCGGGTCGGCGAGCTCCTGCGAGTACTCCTGGGCGTTGGTCGTCGGCCCGGCCAGGGTGATCAGCAGCTTGACCTTCGCGTACATCCCCTCGGGCCGCTTGATGAGGATGTGGTCGGAGACCACGGGGAAGTCCTTGTGGATATTCGTGAGCGCGCGCTTCAGTTCTTTGGCGTTCGCGTCGGTGAACAGCGGCGCGCCGGGGGTCTCCAGCGCGGTGAGCAGGCAGCGCATCCCGGGCTTGGACTCGTTCAGCAGCCCGTTCACCTGCTCCAGGAAGCCGGGCGAGCGGTCCAGCAGGCTGTCGAGCTCGGCACGGGAGCCACTGAGCGTCCCGGTGAACGCGGCCAGGTCGTTGAGGCCCGACGCCAGCTCGGTCCGCGACCCGGACAGGGTGTGCGTCAGCTGGGTGAGCTGGACGGCGAGCGCGTCGAGCACCCCGGAGTTGTCCGCGAGCGTCCCGGTGAGCCGGTCGAGGTCGGCGAGGGTGTCGCGCAGGTTGTTCCCCTGCCCTTCCAGGCCGGTCGCCAGCTCGCCGGTGAGGATCTTGATGTCCTCCGGCTTCACCGAGTTCAGCAGCTTCCCGGCGCTTTCGAACAGGCGCTGGTATTCGACGGCGACCTTGGTGTTCGCCAGCGGGACGACGTCCCCGTCCTTCAGAGGGGTGCCCCTCGGGCCCGTCGGGGGCGTGAACTCCACGTACGGTTCACCGACCGCGGACTTGCGCAGCACCTGGGCCGTCGCGTTGCCCGGCACGTCGACGCCGTCGTCGAGTTCGACCGTCACGTCCACCCGTCCGGTCTTCAGCGCGACCCGGTCGACCCGGCCGATCTTGACGCCGAGGTAGTCGACCTCCAGGTCCTCGCGCAGGCCGGGCAGGGAGGAGAACTCGATCCGCACCCGGAAGGTCTCCTCGCCGATCCGGATCGGCAGGAGGGAGGTTCCGGCCCAGACGAGCATGATGACGGCGATCGCGGCGAAGACGCCGAGGTTGAGCAGGATCCGTGGCCTCATCCGCGCCTCACCTCGGTCCCATGAGCTCTTCGAGCGTGTCGGCGAAGTCCGGTTTCTTCGGGGCGGAGCCGGTGGGGAGGAAGCCGTTAAGCCACACGTGGATGAGGGCCTGGCCCTCGTTGGTCATCGACGGGGCCTTGGCGAATCCGGTGAGCAGGCCGGTGGTGAAGGCCTTGAGCTGGTCCTTGCCCTTGATCATCCGGCCGAGGACGGCGTCGAGCCGCAGCAGCAGCGTGCGCAGCCGGGCGCCGTGCCGGGTTCCCACCTTCGCGTTCACCGCCTCGGCCATCTCGGTCAGCTCCTTCACCGCCTGCTTGAGCTCCCTGCGGTCCTTGCGGACCCGGGCGGTGGTCTCGATCAGAGTGCCGGGAAGCCGGTCCAGGGACTGCCCGCTCGCGGCCAGCGACCGGCCGAGCCGGCCCATGCCGTCGATGACGTCCGCGAGGTCCCGGTTGGCCGCGGCGTAGCTGTCGGAGATCTCGGTGGCCTTCTCGATGATCTCGTGGAGTTTCGGCCCCTGCCCCTCGAGCCCGGTGGACAGCCCGGTGACGATGTCCCCGAGGTCCTGCCCGCCGAGCGCGGCGATGACCGGAGCGACCCGCTCGGTGACCTGCTCCAGGCCCGGCTGCACGTCGGTCACGGTGATCGTCGCCTCGCTCGCCAGGAACCCCGAGACCTCCTTCGGCGGCTCGAGCCGCACGTAGTTCTCTCCCAGCAGCGAGACCTTGGCGACGGTGGCGGTGGTGCCGGCGGGGACCCGCGTCCCGTCGACGAGCGACATCGTCACCTTCACCCTGTAGCCCTGCAGCCGGATCCCGGTCACCGAGCCGACCGGGACGTCGGAGATCTGCACCGAGTGCCCGGTGACGAGGTTCTGCACGTCGTCGAACACCGCGTACAGGGTGAGGTCCCCCCGGGGGGCGCCGATCAGCTGGATGGAGCACGCGCTGGTGGAGAGCGCGACGGCCAGGACGAGCAGCCTTCTCACGAGCCGCCTCTCTTCACCGTCTTGTCGACGCAGTTGCCGAGCGGCTTGTCGAGGCACGGGACCTCGCCCCAGCCCATGAGGTCGAAGATGGGCTGCAGCCAGATCCGCATCGTCGCGTTGAGGTGGACCCGGATCGCGGCGACGTCGTTCTTCCTGTCCCAGGTGTTGACGGCGAGGTCGGTGAACCGCGCCAGCCCGGTGATCGTCTCGGAGATCGAGGCGCTGTTGGACTTCAGCGTCAGCACCAGCGTCGAGGACTGCGCCAGGGTGGCGGGCAGCTTCTCCCGGTAGGCGGTGATGACGACCTCGCCCTTGCGGACGAGGGTCTCGAGGCCGACGAGGAAGTTCTTCAGCCTGGTCCGCTCGTCGGCGAGCTGCCCGCCCACCTCGGCGACCGAGTCGATCAGCGTGCGCAGCTTGTCCTCCCTGCGGTTGAGCGAGGACGACAGGTCGCGCAGCCCCTCGGCGACGGAGACGATCTGCTCGTCCTGCGCCGCGAGGTCGCCGGCGAGCTCGGCGGTCGTCGACAGCGCCCCGTTGATCGAGTCGCCCCGGCCCTCCAGCAGTTCGGCCCCGCTCCCGACGAGCTGTTCGACCTTCTTCGGGTCCACCGACTCGGCGAGCGTGGTGAAGGCCGACAGCGCCTCGTCGATCTCCACGGCGGGCTCGGTCCGCTCGACCGGGATGACCGTGCCGGGCTTCGCCCGTTCGTCTCCCGGCCTCCACGGGGGGAAGAGGATGACGCTGCGCTCGCCGATGGCGCTCTCGGCGGCGATCGTCGCCTTGACCCCGGCGGGGAGGGGAACGTCGGAGTCGACTCTCAGCTTCACGCGGACCCGGTCGTTCTCCACCCGGAGGTCCTCGACGACGCCGACGTTCGCGCCGATCACCTTGACGCGCGACTTCTCGTAGAGCGCGGGCGTCTTCTCGAAGTAGACGACCACCGGGTAGGCGCCGCCCTCTTCCAGGACTCCGCAGCCGCCCAGGCCGAGCATCAGCGAGCCGCTCATGGCCGCCGTGAGGAGTTTGCGTGGTGCCGTCACCGTCCTCCTCCCATGCTGTCGGCGAGCTTGCGGATGTCCTCGGCCGACAGGAGGCCGAGCTGCGTTCCGATGGCGTCCACCCAGGGGCCGTGGCTGTTGCTGGCGTTGAAGGTGGTCAGCGTCGGTCCCATCCAGGCGAGCAGGGTGTTGAGGTCGCCGATCTGCGGGCTCAGCTCGCCGACCACGCCCTCCAGGTCGTCGATGAGCTCGATGAGGTCGGCCTGCTCGCGGCTGATCAGCTTGCTGATCCGGGTGACCGCCGAGTCGCCGCTGCCCAGCAGCACCGACAGCTCGGCCTGGCGGTCGCGCAGCTCGTCCAGCAGCTTCTGGATGTTGCGCGCCAGCGCGGCCAGCTGGGTGTCCTTGGACTTGGCCAGCTTCAGCAGGCGGTCTCCGTCGGAGACAAGCCGCTTGAGCTGCGGTCCGGACTCCTCGAGACCGTCCGCCAGGTCGGTGAGGTTGCGCAGGGAGCCGACGAGCCGCTCGCGGGTCTTCGGGGAGATCCCGGTGACCTGGTCGATGACCTCGGAGATGAGCTCGGTGTCGAGGTCGGCCAGGCCCTTGGTGCCGGACGCCAGCAGGTCGTTCACCGTGGTCGGCGTCTGGGTGCGGTCCAGCGGGATCCGGCGCCGCTCCTCGGAGAGGCCGGACATGTGCGGCTCGGAGACCGGGCCGGCCAGCCGCAGGTACCGGCCGCCCAGGATGTTGGAGGTCCTGATCTCCGCCCGGGTCTGCGGGCCGAGGGCGACCTCGGAGTCCACCTTCCAGGTGATGAGGACAGTGCCCCGGGAGAAGTCGGGCTCCACCGCGGTCACCTCGCCGACCTTGATCCCGGCGACCTTCACGTCGTTTCCCGAGTGCAGCCCGCCGGTGTCGGCGAACACCCCGGTCATGGTGTAGCGGCTCTGCAGCAGGCCGAGGCTTCCGGTGAGGAAGACCGCGAGCAGCAGCAGCCCGATGACCAGCGTGGAGACCAGGCCGAGCACGATCGGATCGCGGTCGCGGAAGGACTTGAGCGCCATCACTCTCCTCCCAGGATGAGCTTCCGCAGGGCCTTGGGGGACTCGGCGGGATGCTCCGTCGAGCCGACGAGTTTCGGATCGAAGGGGCACGGCCCGGGGGAGAGGGTGACGCAGGGGGCGGTGCCGGTGACGTACTGGCCGTCGTTGAAGGTGTCGTACAGCCGCTGGAGCTTCGGGCCCATCACGGTGATGGTCTCCAGGAGCGGGCCGAGGTTGCGCTCCGTTCCGCCCATGACCTCGGCGAGCCGGTCGACGACCGAGGTGAGGTCGTCGGCGTTGTCGCCCATGACGCGGTCGGTGGTGCGCAGCATGGCCGACAGCTCCTTGAGGGCGTCGTCGACGAGTTCGCGGTTGTCGACGAACGCCTGGGAGAGGGTGACGAGGTCGTCGGAGGCCTTGATGATCTGCTTGTCGCGTTTGGCGATGATGCCGGTGACGGTGGAGTAGTCGTCCAGCATCTTCTGGAGCGTCTCCCTGCGGTCCGCGAGGGTGGAGGAGAGCTTGTCGACGTTGGTCAGCAGCTGGGCGATGTCGTCCTCGTTGCCGTCCAGCGCCAGGTAGACGGACATGAGGATCTCGTTGACCCGGCCGGAGTCGAGGTTGCGGGTGAGCGGCTCCAGCCGGTTGACCAGGTCGCCGATGTCCACGACGGAGCGGGTGCGCTCGATGCGGTCGCCGTCGCGCAGCCGCTCGGCGCTCGTTCCGGGGACCAGGTAGACCACGCGCTGGCTGATCGCGTCGCGCCAGCGGATGGCGGCCTGGCTGTCGGCGGGCAGCCGGTGCTCGGCGTAGATCTTGAGTTCGACCTTCGCCCTGCCGTCCTCGACCCTGATCGAGCCGACCTGCCCGACGGGCGCGCCGGCGATCTTCACCTTGTCGCCCTCGACCAGCCCGCTCACGTCGTCGAAGACGGCGGTCACCTCGTAGGTCTCGTTGAAGTCCAGCCTGGCGATCTGCGAGGCGATGACGTAGGTGAGGGCTCCGGTGAGCGCCAGGAACGCGACGAGCTGGAGGAGCGCGGAGCGGCGGCCGCGGCGCCGGGCGTCGGAGGAGTCCCGCATCTCAGCTCCCCCCTCTCTTCTTCTTCGTCTTCTTCCGGGAGGTGTCGGAGACGTCCCCCATGGGGCAGACACCGAGGAACATCTGGCAGGGATCGCTGGGCAGCACGATGTTCACCGCGAGCATGCGCTTCTTCTCGCCGATGGGCGCGAAGCCCAGAGCCCGGTAGATCGGCATCAGATCGATGATCGTTCTGAGGGAGGGGCCCGCGATCCCGAGCTGCCCGCGGATCAGGGAGACGGCCCGCTCGGCGGAGCGCACGCCCTGCGTCAGCCCGCCGCCGTACCCGGTGAAGCCGCTCTCGACCGTGTCCCCGGCCTCGGCGACCCCGATCGCGAGGTTCTTCACCCGGTCCTCGCCGGAGTTCAGGGTCCTCAGGGTGTCGTCGCCCGCGGCGACGAGCGTCCCGACGTCCTCGCCCACCCCGCGCAGCCGCGCCAGCCTGGCCAGGTCCTCGATGAACCTCCGGGCGTCCTGCCGGTGGTCGTGGGCGACGTCCACCAGGGTCCCGGCGTTGTCGACCAGGCCGCGCACGTGGTCGCCCTGCCCGGCGAGCGCCGTGCTGAGCGTGTCGAAGATGATCGCGACGTCCGCGGGGTCGACGGCCGCGAGGGCCTTCTCGGCGTCCACGAGCAGGTGGCCGAGGTCCCCGCTCTCGGAGGTGCGGACGATGTCCTGCCCGTCGGCCAGGTACGGCCCGGTGCCCTCGTGCTCGCCGGGGATCAGGTTGACGAACTTGGGCCCGAAGACCGACTCGGGCTCCACCGCGGCCGTCGCCGAGTCGGGCACCCTGACTCCCGGGTCCAGGCGCAGCGTCAGCTTCGCGCCGCTCGTCCCGGCCAGTTCGATCCTCTCGACCCGGCCGACCGTGACGCCGCGCAGCTTGACGGGCGAGGTGGAGTTCAGCCCCTGGCTCGCGTTGCCGACGTGGGCGGACAGCGCGATGCCCTTCTCCTCGAACGGCTTGGCCACCACGAGGTGGAGCGAGACGGCCAGGACGGCGGCGGTGGCCGCGGTGACGAGGAGCCGTGGTCCTTTCGACAGCTGGTCCAGGTTCATCCGGCGAGCCTCACCGATCCGCCCTGACCCCAGAACACGTAGGACAGCAGCAGGTTCAGCGTCACGATCGTCACGATCGACATCCGGATCGCGCTGCCGGCCGCCCGGCCGACCCCGACCGGGCCGCCGCTGGCGTAGTAGCCGTGGTAGCAGTGGATCGTGATGACCGCGAAGGCGAAGATCGCCACCTTCACGGTGCTGAAGATGAGGTCCTCCATGGGCAGGTACAGGTAGAAGTAGTAGTCGTAGACGCCCGGAGCCAGGCTGAAGAACTGGGTGCTGATGAACCGGGTGGCGAAGAAGCTGGCGAACAGCGCGATCAGGTAGAGCGGCACGAGCGCCACGAGAGCCGCGACGACGCGGGTGCACACGAGGTAGACGAACGAGTTGATGCCCATCACCTCGAGGGCGTCGATCTCCTCGGCGATGCGCATCGCGCCGAGCTCCGCGGTGAAGGCCGAGCCGCACTGGGCGGCCAGGGCCACCGCCGCGATCACGGGGGTGATCTCGCGGACGTTGACGAACGCGCCGACCAGGCCCATGAACGACTCGGCGCCGATGACCTGGAGCCCCGTGTAGACCTGGAGCCCCACCTCGGTGCCCAGGAACAGCGACATGATGAAGATGACGAACACCATGCCGCCGCCGATGACCGTGGCGCCGACGCCGATGACGATGTCGCTGACCTGGAGGGCGACGGTCTTGGCGTACTTGAACCGGAACACGATGTCGCGGATCGAGTAGAAGACCACCTTCAGCAGGAAGAGCGGCCATGTCGCCAGGTCGGCCGCCCGGTTCACGGCGCCGGTGGAGAACCTGGTGACGCCGGTGACCGCCTTGCGCGGCAGGTGGATGTACATCAGGTCACCGGGGGGTAGGCGAGGAAGTAGATGGTGGTGATGATGTAGTTGAAGGCGAAGACCAGCATGAAGGCCAGGACCGTCGACTGGTTGACCGCCCGCCCCACCCCCACCGGGCTCAGCTCGCAGTTCATGCCCTTGTGGCAGGCGACCAGCGCGGAGATCATGCCGAACAGCCAGGCCTTGAACAGGGTGACGAACAGGTCGGACACCCGCAGCAGCCCCATCGCCCCGTCGACGTAGGCGCCCGGGGTGACGCCCTGGAGCAGGACGTTGAAGACGAACCCGCCGACGGCCCCCGACATGATGACGAGCGAGGCCAGCATGGTGGACACCACGCTCGCCGCCCACATGCGCGGGGTGACCAGGCGGTGGACGGGGTTGACCCCCATCACCTCCATGGCCGACAGCTCGTCGCGGATGTTGCGCGCGCCCATGTCGGAGGTGATGGCGGAGCCGCCGGCCCCGGCGATGATGAGCGCGGCGGCGATGGGCGCGACCTCGCGGACCAGCCCGACGATGACCGCGCCTCCCGTGGCCGACTGGGCGCCGAGCTGCCCGGCCAGGTCGCCGACCTGGAGGGCCACGGTGGCGCCCAGCGGCAGGGCCACGAGGATGACGGGGAGGGTGGTGACCCGGGCGAGGAAGACGCACTGCTCCACGAACTCCCAGAACCAGGTCCGGATGTCCCAGGAGCGGCGCAGTCCCTCGAGCCCGACCGCGAACATCTCACCGAGGGACAGAAGTCCCTGGTGAAGCCGTGCGGTTGGTTGGAAGGTGGTCATGGATCGGCTCTTTCTCCCGAGGGGTGGGGGAGCAAAAGATAATGTATATAATCAACAATATTGCCGACTTCGGCCACCGTAGCCCGCGTCACACCCCGTCAGCAAGCCCCTTTCACTTACGGAAGAGATCTCCCTCACCGAACATGGACTCGAACATGGAGGAGTAGTCGGGGCCGCGGCGCAGGTGGTGGCCGCCGTCCACGTTGAGGATCTGGCCGGTGATCCAGGAGGACTCGGGACCGGCCAGGAAGCGCACCGCCTCGGCGATGTCCTCCGGCTCGCCCACCCGGGCCAGCGGCATGCAGGACAGGTAGTCCTCCAGGATCGGCCCGGTGTCGGCGATCCCGGCGACCAGCTCGGTGCGCACGACGCCGGGCCGGATGCCGTTGACCCGGACGCCGAAGGTGCCCAGCTCGTCGGCGGCCAGCTGGACCAGGTGGTCCACGGCCGCCTTGGAGACCCCGTACGCGCCGAACCAGCGGTGGGTGTTGGAGGCGGCGATCGAGGAGACCACCACGATCGCGCCGCCGCCGGCCTCGACCAGGGCCCGGGAGCCGTGCTTGATCGTCAGCATCGTCCCGGTGGCGTTCAGGTCCATCGTCGCCCGCCACGCCTCGGTGTCGATCGAGCCGATCGGCCCGATCGAGGTGGACCCGCCCGCGTTGGCGACGATGGAGCGCAGCGTGCCCCGCTTCGCCGCGTGGTCGACGGCCGCGGAGATCTGCTCCTCGTTCGTGATGTCGGCGACGACGTAGTCGGCTTCACCGCCGAGCCGTTCGACCGCGCCCCGCAGCCGCTCCTCGCTGCGCCCGCAGATCGTGACGGCGGCGCCGTCGGCCAGCAGCCGGGCCGCGCAGCCCAGGCCGATGCCGCTGCCGCCGCCGGTGACCAGCGCGGAGGTTTCCTTCAGTGAACCCATTTCCTGCCTTCTTTCCTTGGGGTGAGGGGTGGTTCAGCGGTCGACGGCGGTGGCGCCGCCGTCGACGGTCAGGTGGGTGCCGGTGATGAACGAGGCCTCGCCGCTCAGCAGGAAGCGCACCGCCCCGGCGACCTCCTCGGGGCCGCCCATCCGGCCGAACGGGGACTTGGCGGCGAACTCCGCGCGCATCTCCTCCGGCGCGACGCCCAGGAACGGGGTGTCGATGTATCCCGGGCACACCGCGTTCACCCGGATGCCGTCGAAGGCGAGCTGGTGGGCGAGCGCGCGGGTGAGCCCGAGGAGCCCCGCCTTGGACGCGCAGTAGGCGGGGATGAACATCTGCCCGACGAACGCCTCGATCGAGGAGATGCCGACGACCGCGGATCCGGGATTGGCGCGCAGGTCGGGCAGCAGCGCCTGCACCAGCAGGGCGTGGGCGCGGAGGTTGACGTCCTGCACCGAGTCCCAGGACGCCTCGTCCAGGTCGCCGAGGGCCGCGGGGGCGGAGACTCCTGCGGCGTGGACGAGCCCGCCGATCGTGCCGAGCGCCGCGCGGCTGCGTTCGATCGCCTCGGGGAACGCGGCCGCGTCGGACACGTCGACCCGCACGGCGACGGTGGCGGCCGAGGTCTCGGCCGCGAGTTCCGCGGCGAGGCCGCCGGCGTCGGACAGGTCCCACAGCGCGACCGGACGCCCAGCCGCGGCCAGGACCCGGGCGCAGGCGGCGCCGATCCCGGACGCCGCGCCGGTGACGATCACGCCGGTCGAGGGGTTGTCGTCTCTCGATCCCAAGGCAATTCCTTATACTTGATACTTGATGATGTGGGGTCGCTCACACTACCGTTCCAGAGGATTCTCTAAAAGATTTCGAAAAACCGGTAGGCAGGAGAGGGCCATGGAGGAACTGCGCGGCCGGACGGCCGCGGTCACCGGTGCCGGAAGCGGCATCGGCCGGGCGCTGGCCCTGCGGCTGGCGGACGAGGGCATGGACCTGGCCCTGGCCGACGTGCAGCCCGAGGCGCTGGCCGAGACCGCCGGGCTGGCCGCGGCCCGCGGGGTCCGGGTCGTCTCCCGCGTCACCGACGTGGGGGAGGAGCGGGAGGTCGTCGCGTTCGCCGACCACGCGTTCGCCGGACTCGGCGCGGTGCACCTGCTCTGCAACAACGCGGGCGTCTTCATGGGCGGCCGGGTGTGGACGAGGCCCGCCGCCGACTTCGAGTGGGCGCTGCGGGTGAACCTCTGGGGCATCCTGCACGGCGCGCGGGCGTTCGTACCCCGCATGCTCGAGCAGGGGGAGGCGGGCCACATCGTCAACACCTGCTCCGTCGCCGGGCTCTTCGTCGGCCCCGGCTCGGCCCCCTACACCGTCTCGAAGTGGGCCGCCTTCGCCGCGACGCTCAGCCTCGCCCAGGAACTCGCCATGGAGAACGCGAAGATCAGGGTCTCGGCGCTGTGCCCCGGCGGGGTGACCACCCGCATCCACGAGTCCGAACGCGTCAGGCCCGACGCCCTGCGCAGCGGGCCGGGTGACGACGCGGCCTTCATGAACGAGATGATCAGGGCGACGGTGGAGAACGGAATCCCGCCGGAGGAGGTCGCCGAGCAGGTGGTGGACGCCGTCCGGACCGGCAGGTTCCTCGTCCTCACCCATCCCGCGTACACCGAGGGGCTCCCCGAGCAGGCCGAGGCCCTCATCGCGGGAAGACTGCCGAACATGCCCGACTTCGAATGGCGAGGATGACCATGAGCTCACAAGCGTCCGCCCCACGCGGCATCGACTCCCCGATGGTCCCCAGGATCCTGCGGGTGATGTCGCAGGCCAACGTCTTCGTCTACCGCGCCACCGGCGGCAGGATCGGCGGCAAGTGGCGGGTCGGCAGCGCCTTCCCGCGCGGCGTCCCCGTCTGCCTCGTCACCACCACCGGCCGTAGGACCGGGCAGCCGCGCACGCTGCCCCTGCTCTTCCTGCCCGACGGCGACCGCGTCATCCTCGTCGCCTCCCAGGGAGGCCTGCCGAAGAACCCCCTGTGGTACCTCAACATCAAGGCGAACCCCGACGTCACCGTCCAGGTGGGCAAGCGGGAGCGAAAGATGCGCGCCCGCACGGCCTCCCCGCAGGAGCGGGCCGAGTTGTGGCCGAAGCTGGTGGCGATGTACGCCGACTTCGACTCCTACCAGGCCCGCACCGAGCGGGAGATCCCCGTCGTCATCTGCGAGCCGGCGCCCGGCGGCTCGAGCTGAAGGAGCGGTGGGAAGGGGGCGGCGGCAGAGCGCGGCCCCTTTCCCCCGCGGGGTCAGCGCAGGTTCCAATCGACCCGTTTCCCCGATTTGAAGACCCGCTGCCCCTCGGACAGGCTCTCCTCGCTGAGGGAGCTCTGCACCAGGGTGTCGGCCACGGCGAGGGCCTGCCGGTAGGCCAGCTCCCGGGTGTACCAGACGGACCTGACGGTGCCCTGGAGGGCCAGCGTGGGCTGTGAGGCCATGGTCTGGGCGAGCTCCATGGCCTTCTCCTGCAGCTCCTCCGCGGGCACGACCTCCTGGACGAGGCCGATCTGATGGGCGCGCTGGGCGCTCATGCGTTCGTAGGAGCCCATGAGGGAGACCCGCATGATCTCGCCCAGCGGCATGCGCTGGGCCATCATCATGGACTCGTAGACCGTGGCCATGCCGTAGGTGGTGTGGGGGTCGAAGAAGGTGGCGTGCTCGGCGGCGATCATGAACTCGACCTCGCCCAGCAGGTAGAAGGCGCCGCCGCAGGCCATGCCGTTGACCGCGCCGATGATCGGCTTCCACAGGTCGGCGGAGGTCTTGGGCATCAGCCAGTCGCCGGGCTCGTTCTGGTGCATCGGGGTTCCGCCCTGCTGCCCGAGCTCGGGGGTGCGGTCGTCCTCGCCGACGGCGGCGGCGGTGCGGTCCAGGCCGGTGCAGAACGCCTTGTCCCCGGAGCCGGTCAGGACGATCACCCTGATGTCGTCGTTGGCGCGCAGCTCCCGCCAGCAGGCGTGCACCTCCTTGACCATCCGCATGTCGAAGGCGTTGTGGACCTCGGGCCGGTGGAGGGTGACCCGGGCGACCGGGCCGAACTCCTCGTACTTCAACGTCTGGTAGCGGGACAATTCCGTCTCCTCAGATCAGGTCGAGGGTGCCGAGCTCGCGGATCATGGCGCAGGACCTGCGGGCCATGGCCAGGAACATCAGGTCGCCCCGTTCGGTCGGGGATCCGTAGACGCAGCCCAGAACGGTGATCAGCGGCCCCTGGACGGCGGCGAAGCGGTAGTCGTCGAAGCACTCCTCCAGGCTGTAGCCGTCCACGCCGTACGAGGTCAGCGCCGCGTGGTAGCGCGCGACGAGATCGCGCTCGCAGGCCGCCCGGTCGCTCGAGCGCAGCCCCGTGCCCAGGAAGAAGGACAGGTCGCGAAGGGGGTGCCCGAGGCTGAGCGTCTGCCAGTCCACGGCGATCACCTCCGGCCCGCCGTCGGGGTGGAAGAGCAGGTTGTCGGGCCGGTAGTCGCCGTGGACGGGGCCGAACCGCTCGGGGCGGGCCAGCGCCCAGGCCGAGGCCCGGTCGGCGACCTCGCGCAGGGTGCGCGCGTCCGCTTCGTCGAGCCGGCCGTCGAACCGTTCGACGAAGGTCTCGACGGAGCCCTCGAAGGCCTCGCCCAGCCCCGCGGCGTCCTCCTCGCTGACGGCGCTGAGCCAGGGCAGGTCCAGCAGCGTCGGGTCGCACCAGCGCGGCCCGTGCAGCCCGGCCAGGGTGACCACGGCCGCCTCGGCCTGGGCGGGTGAGCAGCCGGTGAGCTGGTCGCCCTGCGCGGCGGGGGAGGCGTCCTCCAGGAGCAGGGTGAAGGCGGCGCCGTCCTCGGAGATCGCCTTGTGGTGGCAGACGGGCGTGCGCACCGCCACGGTGTGCACGAGATCCCGGTAGAAGGACACCTCGGTGCGGTAGGCGGAACTGAGGAAGACCCGGAGGTCGGGGTTCTCGGAGGGCAGCTTGGCGACGAGGCTGCGCGGCACGTCCGGGGCCCCGGTCAGCTCCAGCCGGTAGCAGGTGCCGATCTGCCCCGAGCCGATCCGCCGCCACGTCACCCCGGA
The DNA here is from genome assembly GCF_039533685.1 of Actinocorallia aurantiaca. Classification (NCBI taxonomy): domain Bacteria; kingdom Bacillati; phylum Actinomycetota; class Actinomycetes; order Streptosporangiales; family Thermomonosporaceae; genus Actinocorallia; species Actinocorallia aurantiaca. The sequence continues at coordinate 200,081 of NZ_BAAATZ010000029.1, forward strand.
GACCTCGCCGCCCAGGACCTCGCTCAGCCAGGACGCCGTCAGCTGTTCGGGCGCGTCCACCACGGAGTCGGAGGTCATCTGGCGCCTCTCCCCGGGTTGAGGTCGGCGCGGGAGCCGAAGTCGGCGGGACGCACCGCGCGGTAGGCGGACAGGACCGGCTCCAGCTCGTCGGGGGCGGCTCCGTGCAGGATCACGCCGTCGGCCCCGGCCTTGAACTGGTCCAGCACGCGCCCGGCGCACCGTTCGGGCGAGCCGGTCGCGGACGCGGCCAGCCACTCCTCGGGGAGCAGCTCGTTCAGCCGCTCCAGCTGCTCGGTCGTGCCGATCGCGTCGAAGGCGCCGGGGAAGCCGGAGACGAGGTCGTCGGCGCGGAACCGGGCCAGGACGTCGGGGTCCCAGTGGTTGAGCCGGACGAGCAGGTCGCCGTAACCCTGGAGGTAGGTGGCCAGCCGCCCGGTCAGCTTGCGCAGCCGCAGTTCGGGTTCGATGTGGTCGCCGACGACGGCCAGCACCGACCAGACCCGCACCGAGGCGGGATCCCGTCCGGCCTTCTCCGCGCCGCGCCGGACCGCCTCGACCGAACGGGCGAGGGTCTCGTCGGTGAAGAAGGTGTGCAGGACGACGCCGTCGGCGACCTTCCCCGCGAACTCCAGGGTGCGTTCGCCCATGGCCGTCAGCATGACCGGAATGTCCTCGTCGAACGAGGCGTCCTGCATCAGGTAGGGGAACTTCCCGGCGGGGCCGTCGTGCCCGATGACGGGCTCGCCCCGCCACAACGTGCGCAGGATGCCGATGACGTCCTCGAGCTGGGCCTGGGTGACGCGGGGCAGCCCCATCACGTCGAAGAGCATGTCGAAGCCCCGGCCGAGGCCCAGCGCGAACCGGCCGCCGGTCATCCGGTGCATGGTGGTGGCGAACGTCGCCGTCAGCAGCGGGTGGCGAGTGTTGTGGTTGGTCGCGGCGGTGGCGATGCCGAGCCGCTCGGTGGCCGCGCCCGCCGCCCCCGACAGCGTCGCGGCCTCCTTCACGTTGAAGCGCTCGGACAGGAACGCCGCCCCGAGGCCCAGCCGCTCTGCCGAGCGCACCTCCGCCAGCAGGTCCCTCGGATTGTCGGAGTGCCCGGCGAGGCCGTAGAAGCCGAGTTCCCACAGGTCGTCCATCGTCGTTCCTTCGCTCAGCGCGCGGACTTGGGGGAGGGGGTGAAGCGGACCTTGAAGGTCTCGTAGCCGGACACGAAGTTCGCCGGACGGCACGCGGGCTCGACGTCGTCGACCGGCTCGATGTCGGGCAGCCGCTCGAGCAGCCGCTCGAACATGACCTTCAGTTCCAGCCGGGCGAGGCTGTTGCCCAGGCAGAAGTGCGGCCCGTTGCCGAAGGCGAGGTGGTCGTTGGGGGTGCGCGTGACGTCGAACCGGTCGGGGTCGGTGAAGACCTCCTCGTCGCGGTTGGCCGACGGGTAGAGCAGCAGGACCTTGTCCCCCTCCCTGATCGTCTGCCCGCGCAGCTCGAAGTCCCGGGTGGCGGTGCGGTTCATGTTCTTGATGGGGGAGACCCAGCGGAGCATCTCCTCGACGGCCGTGGGGATGAGACCCGGGTCGTCGAGGAGCAGCCGCCGCTGGCCGGGGTTGACGCACAGCTGGTACATGCCGCCGGAGATGACGTGCCGGGTGGTCTCGTCGCCGCCGATGAGGATCAGCAGGGACTCCTGGAGGAGGGAGTCGTGGTCGAGGCGGTCGCCGTCGACCTCGGCGTGCACGAGGACGCTCAGCAGGTCGTCCATCGGGCATTTGCGCCGCTCCTCGATGGCCTGGCCCGCGTACTCGTTGAAGCCGCCGAAGGCGTCCGCGGCCTTGACGAGCAGCTCGGGGTTGTCGCCTCCGGTGAGCGCCTTGAGCATGTCGTCGGACCACTCCAGCAGCGTCCCGCGGTCCTCGGGGCGGAAGCCCAGCGCGTCGCCGATGACGATGAGGGGGAGCAGCGCGGCGATGTCGGAGACGAAGTCGCACTCCCCGCGCTCGCACACCTCGTCGATGATCTCGTCGCAGATCCGGCGGAGGTAGTCCTCCTGGTCGGAGACCCGGCGCGGGGTGAAGCCGCTGCTGATCAGCTTGCGGCGCATCTTGTGCTCGGGGTCGTCCATGTCGATCATCATCGGCATGGCGGGGTTGTCCGCGCGGATGCCCTGGGCGTTGGAGAAGACGTCGGGCGTGCGGGAGACCAGCCGCAGGTCCGCGTGCTTGGAGACGCCCCAGACCCCGCCGTGCGGGTCCCGGTAGACGGGGGCGTTCTCCCGCATCCAGCGGAGTTCGTCGTGCGGGTCGCGGCCCCAGAACTCCCCGCTGATCAGGTTGATGCCGTCGTTGACGGGCTGCTCGGTCATGGTCCTCCTCAGGAGCCGTCGCGCTGGATCGTCAGCGGCAGTTTCGCCAGGCCGCGGACGTTGCTGGAGTAGTGCCGCTCCACTCCTTCGCCGTCGACCGTGAAGTCGGGGAAGCGCTTGAGCAGCTCCTCGAACGCCACCCGGGTCTCCAGCCGGGCCAGAGAGGCGCCCAGGCACAGGTGGCGGCCGAAACCGAAGCTGACGTGCCGGTCGATGTCCCGGTGGATGTCGAACGCCTCGGGATCGGGGTACTTGCGCTCGTCGTGCACGGCCGAGCCGGTCAGCAGGATCACCCGCTGGTCCGCCGGGATGACGGTGCCGCGGACCTCCACCTCCCGGGTGGTCCACCGGCCCTGGTAGTGCGACGGCGGGTCCCAGCGCAGCATCTCCTCGACCGCGTTCGGGATCAGCCCGGGGTCGGCGACGAGCTCGCGGCGCTGGTCGGGATACCACGCCAGCGCGATGACGCCGTTGGGGATGAGCTTGGCGACGGTCTCATGTCCGGCGAAGGCCAGCTCCAGGAACCGGGAGGCCAGCTCTCCGTCGCCGAGGGAGCGCAGGTTTCCCTCCTCGTCCTCCACCTGGGTGTTCATCAGCATCGTGATGACGTCGTCGCCGGGGTTGGCCCGCCGGTCCTTGACCAGTTCGGCCAGCAGCGCCCACAGCTCGGCGCTGGCCTCGAAGACGTCCGGCGGGGTGCTCATGTCCTCGTTGCGGACGGCGACCCGGTCGCTGAGGTGGTGGATGCGCTCCCGCTCGGAGGCGGGGATGCCGATGAGCTCGCTGATGACGTCCAGGGGCAGGCGGAAGGAGAACTCCTCCACCAGGTCGAACCGGTCGGCGCCCGCGACCTTGTCCAGGAGGTCGGCGGCGGTGCGGCGGATGAACGGCTCGAGCTCGGCGATCCGGCGGGGGGTGAACAGCCGGGCCACGATCTTGCGGTGGAAGGTGTGCTCCGGCGGGTCCTTGACGATGAGGAACGGCGCGCCCTGGTCGACGCCCTCGATGGTGACGCCGTGCGCGCTGGAGAACACGTCGGTGTCCAGGTGGGCGGCGATGACGTCCTCGTAGCGGGAGAGCGCCCAGAAGCCGACCTCCTCGTTGCGGTAGACGGGAGCCTCGTCGCGGAGCGCCCGGTAGACCGGGAAGGGGTTGTGGACCGTCTCCCGGTTGAACGGGTTGTACTCGACCATCAGTGCTCCTTGCTGGGCTGGAAGGGGAGGAGCGGCCGGCCGGAGGAGTCGACCACCGGGGACGGGGAGCGCAGGGTGAGGTTCTCCATGCACACCCCGGGCCTGCCTGCTCCGGCGGCGACGACTCCGAGCAGGACGTCCGCCACGTCCTGCGGGCTCATGAACTTCTCCTGGGCGAGGCCGCGGGAGATCCAGTCGTTCAGCATCCGGTCGAGCAGGCCGGGCTCGAAGTCGTTGCCGAAGTCGGTGGGGACGGTGGCGCCGACGGTCACGGTCGTGAAGCGCAGTCCCGGGTGCTCGATCCGCCAGCCCTCGATCATGCGCTCCAGCGCCGCCTTGCTGGTGGAGTAGGCGCCGATCCCCGGACGGGGCTGCCCCACGCTCTCCGAGGAGAGCACCATCACCATGGCGCTCGGCTCCAGGAGCGGCAGGAGGCGGCGCAGGAGCCTGCCGACGCTCAGCACGTTGGTCTCGAAGATCCGCCGCCAGTCGTCGTCATCGGTGTCGGCGATCAGCCGCATGGGGGCGGCCCCGATGCAGGAGACGAGCAGGTCGAGGCCGCCGAGCCGGTCGCGGACGGTCTCGGCGAGGCGGGCGCAGTCCTCTTCCCTGGTGAGGTCGGCGGCGACGGGCTCGCCGCCGCCCGCCTCGTCTCGCAGCTTCTCCAGCTGGTCCAGCCGCCGCGCGGCCAGGACGGCCCGGGCCCCCGCCTTGACGGCGCCGACGGAGAACGCGCGGCCGATGCCCGCGGACGCGCCGGCCACCAGGATCCGGGCTCCGGAAAGGGAGGAGAGGTCGGTGTTCGAAGGGTGCGACACGTTCCGTCCCGTCAGCAGGCTTCGGCGATGGTCTTGATCTCCAGGTACTCCTCGAAGCCCGCGAGGCCGCTCTCCCTGCCGACGCCGCTCTGCTTGTAGCCGCCGAACGGCGCGTCGGCCCCGTAGAAGAGGCCGCCGTTGACCGAGATGGTGCCGGTGCGGACCCGGTTGGCGACGGCGCGCGCCCGCTCCTGCGAGGCGCTGACGACCATGCCGGACAGCCCGTAGGGAGAGTCGTTGGCGATCTCGACGGCGTGGTCGTCGCCGTCGTGGGCCAGGACCGCGATGACCGGGCCGAAGATCTCCTCCCGGGCCACCGTCGCGTCGGGGGCCACGTCTGCCAGCACGGTCGGCTCGACGTAGTAGCCGCGGGTCAGGTGCTCGGGCCTGCCGCCGCCGAGCGCCACCCGCGCGCCCTCGGCCACGCCCTTGTCTATGTAGGCGAGCACCCGGTCGCGCTGGCGTGCGTTGATGAGCGGGCCCATGAGCACGCCGGGGTCGGTCGGGTCGCCGTAGGGCCAGCCGGTCAGCGTCTTCACCAGCTTCTCGACGCCCTCGTCGTAGCGGCTGCGCGGCAGCACCAGCCGGGTGAGGATGGCGCAGCCCTGCCCGGCGTGCGTGGTGATCTGGAAGGCGGCATTGCCGACGACGGCGTTCATGTTCGCGTCGTCCAGCGCCAGCAGGGCGGACTTGCCGCCCAGCTCCAGGAAGACCTTCTTGATGTTCTCCGCGCCCGCGCGCATGACCTTGCGGCCGGTGTCCGTGGAGCCGGTGAAGGAGACCATGTCGACCCGGGGGTCCTCCGACAACCGCTGCCCGAGCTCATGGCTGGACCCGGCGACGATGTTGAGCACGCCGGGGGGCAGGTCGGTCTCCTCGGCGGCGATGCGGCCCAGGATGGTGGCGTTCCAGGGGGTGTCGGGCGCGGGCTTGAGCACGACGGTGCAGCCTGCCGCCAGCGCCGGGCCGATCTTCGCCAGGATGATCTGGACGGGGAAGTTCCACGGGGTGATCGCCCCGACGACGCCGACCGGTTCGCGGCGCTGGATGCGCCGGGACCGGATGCCGTAGGGGGAGGCGACGCCCAGGTCGGTCTCCCACTCGTAGTTCTCGGCGAGGTCGGCGATCCAGCCCAGGCCCCCGACGGGGGTGGCGAACTGGGCGCCGTCGGTGAGGGCGACCGGGCAGCCGACCTCGGCCACGATCGCGGCGCGCAGCTCGGCTGCGTTCTTCGTCAGGGCCTCCTGGAGCTGCCGGATGCAGCGCACCCGGAAGGCGTGGTCGGTCGACCAGGACGTCTCGTCGAACGCGCGGCGGGCCGCGCCGATCGCCCGGTCCATGTCGGCGGCCGTGGCGTCGGCGGTGTGGCCGATCACCTCCTCGGTGGCGGGGTCGACGTTGGGGAAGGTCCCCCCGTCCGAGGCCGGGACGAGTTCGCCGTCGATCAGGAGGAGCTGCTCACGTCCGCTGCCCGATGTCATGGAGCCTCCGAGGGGGTGGTGCGCGGTCGGGAGGGCCCGGGCCGCGTGAATCTGATTTTAAAAACTTGATGATGTATATTATCGCCAGATCGGGTGCCCGGCCACTGCCCCTGCGGCCGCGCCCGCCGAGATCCCCCACGAGGAGGGCGCAGATGCGCTTCGCGGACAAGGTCGCCATCGTCACCGGCGCGGGCCAGGGCATCGGCGAGACCTACGCCAAGTCCCTCGCAGAAGAGGGAGCCAGGGTCGTCGTCGCCGACCTCAACGAGGAGCAGGCCGTCCGGGTCGCCAAGGAGATCGAGGCCGCGGGCGGCGCCGCGCTGGCCGTCAAGGTGGACGTCTCCGACCCCGAGAGCGCGCTGGCCATGGCCGCCGCGACGGAGGAGGCCTACGGCGGCGTCGACTTCCTCGTCAACAACGCCGCCATCTACGGGGGCATGCAGATCGAGTCCCTGCTGAAGGTGGACCTCGGCTACTACGAGAAGTTCATGGCCGTGAACATGCACGGCGCGCTGCACTGCACCCGCGCGGTGTACCGCAGCATGCGCAAGCGCGGCGGGGGAGTGGTCGTCAACCAGTCCTCCACCGCCGCGTGGATGGCCGGCGGCTACTACTCCATCGCCAAGGCCGGGCTCAACAGCCTGACCGTCAGCCTCGCCGCCGAACTCGGCTGGATGAAGATCCGCGTCAACGCCATCGCGCCCGGCCCGACCGACACCGCCGCCACCCGCTCCGTGGTGGGGGAGGGGGCCGACTCCCTGGTGCAGGAGCTGATGATCAGGCGGATCGGCACCCCGCAGGACCACGTCGGCGCGCTGCACTTCCTGCTGTCGGACGAGGCGTCCTGGGTGACGGCCCAGATCCTCGCCGTCGACGGAGGGCACATCGTCCGGCTGTGAGCCGGACCCGCACGGCGGGAGCCCGTACCGGGGAGCGCATCCGCTCCTTGGGTACGGGCTCTTTCTCATCCCTCGGACTGTACCCATCGTCTCCTTTGCCGGGAAGACCCGAGTAGAGACTGGAGTCTCATTCGCCTGCTCCCGGGAGAGGCGCGGGCTGAGTCCCCGCGATCGGGGAAGGATCTGACATGTTCGGATTCGACCGGGGGGCGGGGGACGGATGGGCGGGTGGGGCGCGGAGCTCTCGGGAGTGGAGCGGACGGCGCTGGTGACGCTGTACCTGCGGGCGTTGGAGAGCCGCTCGAAGGACTCGATCCTGCGGGACCACGCCGCTTCGGAGGCGGTGCGCCGGATCGGCGACGACCTCGGCCTCGGCTCGCTGAAGATGCGGCTGACGGCCGGCGACCGCTACCTGGTGGTCCTGCGGGCCAGGCAGTTCGACCTGTGGGCCAAGGCTTTCCTCGCCCGCCACCACGACGCCGTCGTGGTGCAGCTCGGCTGCGGACTGGACAGCCGGGCGTCCCGGCTGAACGTCCCCGCGGGGGTCCCCTGGTTCGACGTCGACCTCCCGGAGGTCGCCGCGCTGCGCCGGGAGCTCTTCCCCGACCGGGAGGGCCACCGGACGATCGGCGCGTCGGTGACCGAGTCGCAGTGGTGGGAGGAGATCCCCTGGGACCGGCCGGTGCTCGCCATCGCGGAGGGCCTGCTGATGTACCTGCCGGAACCGGAGGTCCGCCGCCTGCTGGAACGCCTGACGGACCGCTTCACCACCGGATCCCTGCTGTTCGACGGGGCCGCCCCCTGGGTCGTGTGGGTCTCGAACAGGCTCCCCCGCATCTACGGGGAGTTCACCATGCAGTGGGCGACCCGCGACGCCCGGGAGGTCGAACGGTGGATCCCGCGCCTCCGGTGCGTCGAGGAGATCGCGCTGCTCGCCCAGCACGCCGTGATCCCATCACGCCTCCACCGTCACCTGTACCAGGCGCTCGGCCTCATCCCCCCGCTACGGGACGAACTGCGGCTGTTCCGCTTCGAGTTCTGAGCCCCGCATGCCCGCCCCGTCGCCGGTCGGGACCGTGGTCGTACGGGCGTTTTCAGCGGCGCAGGAACATGCGGCCTCGGTAGGGTGCTGGTCCGGCGACGTTCGAGGAAGGCCGTCCACGATGCCTTCAGCCCCCAAGGACCCGCGCGGACGCGTCCGCGCCCTGGTGGAGGCCGTCGCGCCGTTCGACGCGCGGGAGGCCGCCGACCGGCGGTGGAGGACCCTCGACTGGGTGGATTCGGGCGCTCCGCTGTTCCGCACCGCCAAACCCGCCACCCCGCCGAGGCACCTAGTCGTCTACACGGCACTGCTGGACGAGAAGGCCGGCACCGTCCTGCTGGTCGACCACGCCAAGGCCAGGACGTGGCTGCCGCCCGGCGGCCACGTGGACGACGGCGAGGACCCGCGGGCCGCGGCCGCGCGTGAACTGGACGAGGAACTGGGACTCTCCCTGGAGTTCCACCCCCGCCTCGGCCCGGCCCCGTTCTTCCTGACGGTCGCCGAGACCCGCCCGCCGCACCCTCACACCGACGTCTCGCTGTGGTACGTCTTCGACGCCGACCAGACCTGCCCGCTCGTACCGGACCTGACGGAGTTCTCCCGCACGCAGTGGTTCCCGCTCACGGACCCGCATCCGAGGGCCGACGGCTTCGAGCTGGGCCTGTCCCGCTTCCTGGCCAAACTGTCCTCGGCTCTGGACCTGCCCCCGACCTGAGCCGTCCGGCACCGGTAGCGGCGTTCGCGGCGCCGGGGCGGGCATGTGGGCTCAGCGGGCGGGGACGCCGAGGGTCTTCATCATCAGGGGCCAGGCGGCGTGGAGTTCGGGCTCCCAGACGTTCCAGTTGTGGCCGCCGTCGTGGTAGAGGTGGGTGGTCGCCGGGATGCGCAGGCGTTTCAGCCTGTCGGCGAACGAGGCGGTGGTGGCACCGCAGAGGGCTTCCTGGAGCTGGGGGTATGAGCTGTTGCCGGTTGAGTGTTCAGGAGTGTCCGTGAGGTTCCTCTGGTCGTCTGTGGCCTTGCCCCTGGACCTCGCGGCGTAACCTGCGCGGCCGGTCTCGACGGCCGGGTGCCGGCCGTCGGTCCCTCCGGATGCCCGGGGGATTTTCGGGTTTCCCGTCCGTGCTCATTACACCGCGAGTAGGTTTTCTTTCGGTCACACCCGGTGACCTCGGGCAGGTGGGGAAGGGGGCGGCGTGTCGACGATCCGCAACCGTCGCCGTCCGGCTCCCGGACCGGTCCGGCATGGCTGAGCCGGGAAGGCCGCTGCGGTCGATCGCCGCGCCGTTTGTCGTCGCCCAGGCCCAGGGTGTGTCGATCCGCGCCCGCATCAAAGGCCTCACCTCTCGAGATGAGGAGGTGCTGTGCCGGGTGGGTGCGCATCTGGGGTCGTTGGCGGGCCGGGACCTGGCCGCCCGCTGCGCTGACGGCCTGGCCCACACCGCGCAGCGGTGGGCGGAGCGCAAACGGAACCTGACCGGGGAGTCGTCGTCCCGGTGGGCGGGGACGATCACCAAGGCCACCCACGACCAGTGGGCGTTGTCGCGGCGCTCCCAGGTCGCACACCTGAACACCCTGGATGCCGCCATCGGCACGATCGAGCATCGTCTGGCCCTGCCCCTGGGCGAGAAGGGAAGCAAACGCGCCCCCGGCGGCTACCGCTCCAGGAGCGAGTGGTTCGCCAAGTCCCGCCGCCTGGCTTTGCTGAAGGAACGCCGCACGAAGGTCGCGGCCGACCGCGACGCCGGGAGGGTGCGGGTGGCGCGCGGCACCCGCAGGCTCGCGAACACCCGCCATCACCTGAAGGAAGCCGGTCTGAGCGAGAAGCAGTGGCGAGAACGGTGGGAGGCGGCCCGCTGGTTCCTGTCCGCCGACGGCGAGAGCGGCAAGCGATACGGCAACGAGACCATCCGCATCACTCCCGACGGGCAGATCTCCCTCAAACTCCCCTCACCCCTGGCCGAACTGGCCAACGCCCCCCACGGCCGCTACGTGCTGACTTCCAAGGTGTCCTTCGCCCATCGGGGCCGGGAATGGGCGGATCGGGTGGAGGCCGATCGGGCGACGGCCTACCGCCTGCACCTGGATGCGGACCGGGGTCGTTGGTATGTGGACGCGGCCTGGCAGCGCCCGCCCGTGCGGATTCTCCCCCTGGAGGCGGCGAGGGCGGCCGGGATGGTGGCGGTGGACACCAACGCCGACCATCTGGCGGCCTGGCGGCTGGACGTCCACGGCAACCCCATCGGCCGGCCGGAGCGCTTCGACTACGACCTGTCGGGCGCATCAGAGCACCGGGACGCGCAACTGCGCCACGCCCTCACCCGGCTGCTGCACTGGACCTGCCGCACCGGGGCGAAGGCGATCGCGGTGGAGGATCTGGACTTCGCTGAGGCCAAGACCCGCGAGAAGCACGGCCGCAACCGACGCTTCCGCCAGCTCATCTCCGGCATCCCTACCAGCCGCCTCAAAACCCGGCTGGCCTCGATGGCCGCCGAGCACGACCTGGCGTTGGTGGCGGTGGATCCGGCCTACACCAGCCGGTGGGGCGCCCAGCACTGGCAGAAACCGACCAGCACTCCCCAACGCAAGACCACCCGGCACGAGGCCGCGAGCCTGGTGATCGGGAGACGCGCCCTGGGTCACGGTGCCCGGCGTCGGACGGCACCGCCCCCGCACCACCGGAGTGATGGTGCGGGGCATCGGGCCGTCCAGGCCTGTCGCCGCGGTCCGGAGCGTGAGGGAACCCGCCCCACCCGCACGGATGTACGGACACGATCGGTGCATCCGCCGGGTGCGTGAAAGCAGGGGACCAGCCTGTCCAGCACCGTTCGGGACAGGCCGCTGATCACAGGGTCACTCCTGGACAGTGTTAAGGAACGGTCAACGGGGTCTTCTTCTTCACCTCGCCGACGATGCAGAGCGTGCTGGGGTTTACCCCGCTCCAGTGCGGCCTGACCTTCCTGCCGGTGGCGATCCTGATCGTCGCGGTCGCGCCGCTGACCCCGGCACTCGTGGAGCGGCACGGCGCGAACAGGGTGGTCGGCGTGCTGAGCCTGGGCCGGGAGGCGTCGGGCATCCTCGGCGTCGGCGCCGTAGGACTCGTCGTGTCCACCCGCGAGGCCGCCGCCAGGGCGGACGGCGCCGATCCGGTCGTGGCGTTCACCGCCGGTTACGCCGACGGGCCGCGCGCCGCGTGCCTCCTCCTGATCGCTGGCGCGGTGATCGCCTGGCGCACCCTGCCGGGACGCGCCCCCGTCCCCGCCTTCACCGCCGCGCCCGAAGAGGTCCCGGCCTCACTGGAGAGATGACCATGTGGAAACGCGTCTCCGCGGCGCTGACGGCCGCGGTGCTGGTGTGCTCGTCGTTCGGCCCGGCACGTGCCGCGGCGGAGACCGTCGTCACGACGGACGTCGAGGTGCCGATGGGGGACGGCGTGACACTGGCCGCGCACGTCAACGCGCCGCAGTCCCCGGGTGAGCACCCGTTCGTGCTGTTCCCGAGCGCGTGGGACCAGTCGGCCGCCCAGAGCCAGATCCCCGCGTGGAAGACCGCGAAGAAGGGATATGTAACGATCTCCGTGGCGATGCGCGGCTTCCAGGAGTCCGGGGGCGAGATCGACGTCGCGGGCCCGAAGACGGTCCATGACATCTCCACCCTCATCGACTGGGCGCTGGCGAACACCTCCGCCGACGGGAGGCGTATCGGCATCGTCGGGCTGTCCTATGCCGGAGGCATCAGCCTCCTGGCCGCCGCGCACGACCCCCGCATCCGGGCCGTCGTCTCGATGAGCTCCTGGGCCGACCTGGAACGGGCCTACTACCCGAACCGGACGAGGGCGGAGTTCGCGATCCGCGCGCTGTACCAGAGCGCCACGGCCAGCGGCCGCCCCGACGCCGAGATGACCGACTTCTACCAGGACTTCCTGGCGTTCGAGAACGAGGACTCCATCAGGGCGTACGCGAAGGTCCGCTCGCCCTCCGAGTACGCCGACGCCTTCCAGCGCAACAGACCGGCCGTCATGCTCGGGCAGGAGCTCAACGACCTGGCCTACGCGCCGGACCAGATCATCGACCTCTACGACCGGCTGCCCTCTCCCAAACGGCTGGAGTTGCGCCCCGGAGACCACATCAGCCAGTCGGCCCAGGGCATGATCGGGATCGACAACCCGCTGTGGAAGAACGTCCACCGCTGGCTGGACGCGCACGTGGCCGGCACCGACCGGAGCATCACCACCGAGGACCCGGTGCTGATCCAGCCCCGGACCGGCGGCGGCCTGCGCCCGGAGGAGACCTACCGGGACCGGCGGTCCATGCCGGGCACCGCCCGCCGCTTCTTCCTCGGCGGCGGGCTCCCCACCGGCACGGTCGGCGACACCCCGCCGGAACCCTGGTCCCGGACCATCACCCACGCCTACAACTGGGCGGTCACCCGCGAGGCCGTCTTCGTCTCCTACCTGCGCGAGGTCTTCGGCGGCGAACCGCCCCGCTCCACCCTCGGCCTCGTCGGCCGGGAGCACGCGATGATCTGGCGCGGCGACCCTATCCTCCGCTGGTCGAAGATCCGCGGCCGGGCGAAGCTGCACGTCACGATCACTCCTTCCGCCGAGAAGGGCACCGTCCACGCCTACCTCTTCGACGTCGACGCTGGGACCCCGACAAGGCGTTCCTGATCCGCGAAACCCCCTTCTCCTGGCGGAACGCGACCCCCGGAAAGCCCTTCGCCCTCGACCTGACCCTCCCCGACACCGCCTACGACCTGGCCCCCGGCCACCGCGTCGGCCTCGCCCTCACGACCCACGACGTCCTCTTCCGCTCAGAGAACGCCGACGACGCCCCGATCACCTTCAGCTCGTCCCCGACCGACCCCGCCTTCATCGAAGTCCCGATCCGCTAGGAAGGCCATAGTCGATCCCGGTATGCCCCCTGTGTCGGACTTCAGCGCCGTGCCAGCGCCAGCACGCTCAGGCCGAACATCAGGACGCCCAGGGGGAGATGGACCGACGGGATGTGCGCGATGCCGAGCGCGACCTGGACCGAGGCGAGGACGAGGAAGCCGGACGCGTGCCAGACGGGCCGGGTCGAGCCGCCGCCCGGCTTCCACGCCAGCACCGCCGCGAGCACGTACAGCATCGACGCCCCGTACATCACGCGGGCTCCGGCGCTGTGCAGCGTCTCCCCGTAGGGCGCGGTCAGCAGCAGTCCGGCGGAGGCCGCCTGGAGGAAGATGGTCAGGGTCTGCAGGGCGATCGCGATCCGCAGAAACGAGAAGCGGCGCTGTGCCGTCGCCTGGGTCGCCATGTCACGGTCCCCTTTCCGCCCGAAGGCGGTAGATCGATATGGTCTCACCAGCCCGACGACGCGGGCCCGCGAAAGGTAAGGCGACGAGGCGGTCGGAGCATGGGGACGGCGGGGACGAGCACCGAAGGGATAACCGGTGAGCGGCACCAGTTGATCAATGTCGCCTACCGGTTGCTCGGTTCACCGGCCGAGGCCGAGGATGCCGTGCAGGAGGCCTACGCGCGCTGGTACGCGCTGACGCCGAGCCGGCGGGAAGAGATCGTGTCCCCCGGCGCCTGGCTGACGACGGTGACGGGCCGCATCTGCCTGGACGTGCTCGGCTCGGCGCGCGCCCGGCGCGAACGCTATGTCGGCGCGTGGTTGCCCGATCCGCTGCCCGACCGCGCCGAGCGGGACCGCGGCCATGGCGCCGACCCCGCCGACCAGCTGGTCCTGGACGAATCGGTGACCATGGCCTTCCTCGTCGTCCTGGAGTCGATGACACCCGCCGAGCGGGTGGCGTTCGTCCTGCACGACGTCTTCCGGTATCCCTTCGCCGAGATCGCCGACATTCTCAGCCGGACCCCCGCGGCCTGCAAGCAGCTCGCGGCCTCCGCCCGGCGGCGGGTGCGCGTCACGCGGCCTCCGGCGGCGGGGGCCGGGCAGGCCGACGTGGTGCGGCAGGTCAAAGAGGCGTGGGAGGCCAAGGACATCGCGGCCCTCGTCGACCTCCTCGACCCGGCCGCCGTGATGACCGCCGACGGCGGCGGCATGGCCGGTACCGTCCTGCGCCCGATCGAAGGCGGTGCGCTCATCGCCCGGTACATGGTCGCCATCGCCGACAAGGTCCCGGGGCTCGAACTCCTGGAGCGGTCGGTCAACGGTGTGCCGGGCCTGGTGGCCCAGAGCGCCGGCGCCGTCGAGACAGTGGCCTCGTTCGACGTCGCCGACGGTCGCGTCACCCGGATCTGGGTGGTCCGCAATCCGGAGAAGCTGCGGCCGTGGGCGCGGAACGGCTAGGAGGATCCCAGGCGGGACCGGAGCCTCAATTCCGTGCGGCGGCCAGGGACTGCTTGGCGATGACGACCTGCTGGACCTGGCTGGTGCCCTCGTAGATGCGGAACAGGCGGACGTCGCGGTAGAAGCGTTCGACCGCGACGCCGCGCATGTAGCCGGCGCCGCCGTGGACCTGGACGGCGCGGTCGGCGATGCGGCCGACGGCCTCGCTGGCGAAGTACTTGGCGCAGGAGGGGCCCATGCGGGTGTCGGAGCCGTCGTCGAAGGCGCGTGAGGCCTCCATGACGAGGGAGCGGGCGGCGTACAGGTCGGTCTGGGAGTCGGCGATCAGACCCTGGATGAGCTGGAATTCGGCGATGGGGCGGCCGGACTGCTTGCGTTCCAGCGCGTAGGAGACGGTCTCGTCCACCAGCCGCTGGGACGCTCCGACGCACAGGGCGGCGATGTGCAGGCGTCCGTGCGCCAGGCAGCGCATCGCCGTGATGTAGCCCTCGCCGCGGCCTCGCGGGCCGCCGATCAGCGCGTCCTCGGGGACGTGGACGTCTTCCAGGTACACCTCGGCCGTCCAGGCGCCGTGCTGGCCCATCTTCTTGTCTTTGGGTCCGACGGTCAGGCCGGGGGAGTCGGCGGGGACGAGGAAGACCGAGATGTCGCGGGACGCCTTCTCCTTCTCCCCGTGCCGGGCGAAGACCATGAAGACGTCGGCGACGGGGGCGTTGGTGATGTAGCGCTTGCTCCCCGACAGGACGTAGCCGCCGTCGACCTGGCGGGCGGTGGTCTTCAGGCCGGCAGGGTCCGAGCCGGCCTCGTCCTCGGTGAGGGCGAAGGACGCCGTCCACTCGCCGGACGCCAGGCGGGGCAGGTGCGCCTTCTTCTGCTCCTCGGTGCCGCCCTCCATGAGGACGTGCCCGGCGATGCCGTTGTTGGTGCCGAACAGGGAGCGGAACGACGGCGTGGTGTAGCCGAGTTCCATGACGAGCCGGGCCTCCTGGGCCATGGACAGGCCGAGGCCGCCGTACTCCTCCGGGACGGCGAAGCCGTACAGGCCCATCCGGGCGGCGGCCTCCCGCAGTTCGGCGGGCATCTCGTCGGTCTCGTCTATCTCGGCCTCGCGGGGGACCACCCGCTCCCGCACCAGGGCGCGGACCGCGTCGGTGATCTCTTTGACGTCGCTGTCGTCCATGTGTTCCTCGCTCTTCTCCGATGCGGAATGTGTGACGGCGCTCAGCCGCGGGGGACCTCGCGCCAGGGCTCGCCCTCCCACTGGTCGGGCTCCTTGGGCAGCCCCAGCACCCGCTCGGCGAGGATGTTCTTGTTGACCTCGCTGGTGCCGCCCTCGATGGTGTTGGCCCTGCTGCGCAGCATGCCCCGCACCTCCGGCGGCATGCCCTCCGCGTAGGCGGCGAGATCTCCCGCACCGGCGGGGCCCTCCCAGGCGGTGGCGCCCAGCCCGAGCATCCGCGCGGCGGCGGCCTGCATGCGCTGGTTGAGCTCCGAGCCGTGGACCTTGCCGACGGAGCTCTCCGGGCCGGGCGGCAGGCCCGCCTTGAGACCGGCGCGGACCCGCATGTTCGTCCAGCCGCGGATCTGCTCCTCGCACCAGAGCCGGACGAGCTCGCCGCGGGTCCCGGCGTCGTCCCAGCCGTGGGGGAGCCCCTGTTCGGCGCGCTCGCGGGCGAGTCCGATCAGGCGGCGGCTGCCGGAGCCGCCGATCCGGTCGACTCCGCCGGAACCGGAACCCGAGACCATCTGGCGTTCGCCGCTGAGCGTCGCCCGCGCCACCCGCCAGCCGTCGTCGACCTCCCCGATCCGCTGGGAGTCCGGAACGAAGGCACCGTCGAGGAAGACCTCGTTGAAGTCGATCTCACCGCTGATGTGGGGAAGCGGCCGGACGTCCACGCCGGGCTGGCGCATGTCGATGAGGAAGTAGGTGATGCCCTTGCGCTTGGGGACGTCCGGGTCGGTGCGGGCCAGCAGCACCCCGAAGTCGGCCAGGTGCGCCCAGGTCGTCCAGACCTTCTGCCCGGTGACGCGCCAGCCGTCGCCGTCCCGCTCCGCCTTGGTCGACAGCGAGGCCAGGTCGCTGCCCGCGCCCGGCTCACTGAACAGCTGGCACCAGACCTCCTCGTTGGAGACGATCTTCGGCAGGAAGCGCAGCCGCTGCTCGTGCGTGCCGTACGCGAACAGGGCCGCCGCCGTCAGGTTCAGCCCCAGCGGGTTCAGCCTCGGCAGGTGGTAGGGCGCCAGCATCCGCTCGGCGGTCTGCGCGAACTTCCGCGACCAGCCCAGCCCGCCGTACTCCACCGGCCACTGCGGGACGACCAGCCCGCTGCGGGCGAACGCCGGGTACCACGCGCGGTACTCGTCCGGCGTCCGCACGGTGCGCACCACGCTGGGCCCGCCCCGTTCACCCGCCTCCCGCCAGGTTCGCGGCACTTCGCGTTCGATCCACTCCCTGACGGCGGCCCGCACGGCCTCCTCGTCACGGCACTCGGCCAGGGACGGGGTCTGGTTCATTCGGTTCCTCTCACGTCGCTCGGCCCGGCTTCCCGAGGACGTCGGCAAGCCCGGTGGCGGAAGGCGCTCACGGTCGGGCTCCTCTGGCCTCGGTCAAGCCGAGCTCCAGGGCACGCCAGAGGGCGCGCTTGGTGGCGGCCAGCGCTTCCGGGTCGTTCTTCGCGATCTGCTCGGCCAGCCGCTGGGCGGCGGGGCGCAGTTCGTCGGGGGCGACGACCTCGCTGACCCAGCCCAGGCGGCGGGCGTCGGCGGCGGTGACGCGTTCGTGCGCGCCCATCAGGGCCATGCGTGCGACGGGACCGAAGGCCGCGCGGCGGGCCAGGCCGATGGTCTCGAAGGCGCTGACCTGGCCGACCGAGACATGGGGGTCGAGGAAGGACGCCTGCTCCGAGGCGATGACGATGTCGGAGTCGACGACGAAGTGGAGGCCGCCGCCGGCGCAGACGCCGTTGACGGCGGTGACCACGGGCTTGGCGACGCCCAGGTGCCAGGCGGTCAGCTGGAGCGCGGCGCGTTTGGTGCGGCGTGACATCTCGCGGAGCGCGGCCGGGTCGCGGTTGAGCTGGACGACGTCCAGGCCGGTCTGGAAGGCCCGGCCCTCGCCGGTGACGACGATCGCGCGGACGTCCGGGTCGGCGTCCAGCTCGCGCCAGGCCTCGGGGAGGGCGGCCATCATCGCGGCGTCCATGGCGTTGCCGACCCGGGGGCGGTTGAAGATCAGCCAGCCGACGGGCCCGTGCCGCTCGACCAGAAGGGTCTCGCTCATGTTCGACCGGCCTCCCACTCTCCCGCACTGTTCCACGCATAGTTTATATTTGATATCCATATCATGGGAATGTCCGGGCCCGTGAGCCGGAGTCGCGGTGACACCGGCGGAGGCGAGGAGACAGAGCTTGACGACTGGGAAGATCACCGACGAAGGGGTGGCGCGGCTGCGCTCCCGCATCGGCGTCCCGCATCCCTACCCGGCCCCGCCGCACTACCGGCGGCCCGGCGAGGACGCCTTCCGGCACATCGCCTGGGCCTACGGCGACGACAACCCGCTGTGGTCGGACCCGGACTACGCGGCCGGCACCCGCTGGAAGGGCTCCATCGCCCCGCCCTCCCTCGTCGGCGGCGACAGCCTCATCGGCGAGGACTCCCTCACCGAGGCGGAACTCGCCCGCCAGGACGAGCTCAAGGGCGACCCGCTGCGCGGCGTGCACGCCTTCTACGCCGCCAGCGAGCGCGAATGGTGGGCCCCGCTGACCCCCGGCCACCGCGTCTTCCGGCGCACCGCGCTCGTAGGAGTCGTCGACAAGCCCAGCGAGTTCGGCGGACGCGGCATCCAGGAGTGGACGTCGCAGGCCTTCCGGACCGACGACGGAACCCTCCTCGGCGCCCAGTACCGCATGATGTACCGCACCGAACGGGAGAAGGCCCGGGAGCGCAAGAAGTACGACGACGTCGCCATCGAGCCCTGGACCGAGGAGCGCATCGCCGAACTCGACGCCCAGTACGAGGCGGAGAAGCCCCGTGGCGCCGAACCGCGCTGGTGGGAGGACGTCGAGGAGGGCCAGAAGATCAGCCCCCTGGTCAAGGGCCCGCTGACCGTCACCGACATGGTCTGCTGGCACGTCGGCATGGGCATGGGCATGTACAACGTCGCCCCCCTGCGGCTGGCGTACCGCAACCGGAAGAGGGTTCCGCGCTTCTACCACCGCGACGAGCTGGGCGTCCCCGACGCGATGCAGCGCGTCCACTGGGACCCGGCTTTCGCCCGCAAGTCCGGCAACCCCACCACGTTCGACTACGGCCGGATGCGCGAGACCTGGCTGATCCACGCCTGCACCGACTGGATGGGCGACGACGCCTGGCTGTGGCGGCTCCGCGTGGAGTTCCGCAAGTTCAACTACGTCGGCGACGTCCAGTGGGTCGAAGGCGAGATCGTCCGCAAGTACCTCGCCGAGGGCGACCGCCCCGCCGTCGACCTGGAGCTGCGCACCCGCAACCAGCGCGGCGAGGTCACCTCCCCGGCGTCGGCCACCGTGCTGCTGCCCAGCCGCGAGCACGGCCCCGTCCGCCTGCCCGACCCGCCGGGCTCCGCCACCACCCTGGAGGACGCGTTCGACGCGACCATCGACCGTTTCGCCCGGGACCGCTGATGGACGAGAACGAGCTGAGGCTGCTGCGCGAGTCCGTCCGCGAGGCGCTCACCGGCCTGTCGCCCTCCTCGGAGGTCCGCGCCCGGATGACGAGCGAGGACGGCTGGGACCGCGCGACCTGGCGTCGGCTCTGCAATGAGCTGGGCCTGTCCGGTTTCATGGTGCCCGAGGAGCACGGCGGCGGCGGATTCTCCGCCGTCGAGCTCGGCGCGGTCTTCGAGGAAGCCGGACGCACACTGCTGTGCGCTCCGCTGCTGGCCACCGCCGGACTGGCGATTCCGCTGCTGCTCGCCCTCGGAGACGCCGAGGCGCACAAGCGCTACCTGCCCGGCCTGTGCGACGGCTCCCTCATCGTCACGGTCGCCACGACCGACACTTCCGGCCGTTCGCTGGTCGAAGGCGGTACACCGGGCGTCAGGTCACAGGACGGACCGTCCGCTCCGGCGGGGGCCGACGCTTCGGGCAGTCGGCCAGGTGCGGACTGTGCGGTGGAGGTCGGGCTTCGGGACGGTGCCCCCGTCCTGTCAGGTTCCGTCGGTTTCGTAGTGGACGGCGCGGCGGCCGACGTGATCCTGGTGCCCGCCCGTACCGAAGAGGGAACGGCCGTCTACGCCGTGGCCGCGGACGCTCCGGGCGTCACCGTGACCCCTCTGACGACGCTCGACCAGACTCGCAGGCAGGCCAAGCTCTCCTTCCGGGACGCTCCAGCGACCCGGCTGGGTGAGGGCGACGCGACCGAAGCGGTGGAGAAAGCCCTCGACATCGCCCGCGCCATGCTCGCCGCCGAACAGGCGGGCGGCGCGGCCGTCTGCCTGGAGATGGCCGTCGAGTACGGCAAGACCCGCGTGCAGTTCGGCCGCCCCATCGGCAGCTTCCAGGCCTTCAAGCAGAAGGTGGCGAGCCTGCTCATCCAGGTCGAGTCAGCACGAAGCGCCGCCGAGGCCGCGGCACAGGCCGCCGCGGTCGCACTCGACCCCGACGCCGCGGTCCGGCTGCCCGGCCTGCCCGGCCTGGCCGTGGTGGCGTCGGTGGCGCGGATCTACTGCTCGGAGGCGTACGTCGCCGTCGCCGCCGAGAACATCCAGCTCCACGGCGGCATCGGCTTCACCTGGGAGCACGACGCCCACCTCTACTTCAAACGGGCCTGGACCGGCCGGGAACTCCTCGGCCGCCCCGAGGAGCACACCGAACGGCTCGCCGGGCTGCTCACCGCGCAGGCCGCGCCTTGAAAGGGGCCTGATGTGAACGGACCGAGGCACGGCCCCGAAGACGGAGGCCTCGCGGCCTTCCTCCTGGACCACGACGATCCCGCGGACATCCCCGTCCTGTACTGGAAGGACGGCTCACTCACCCGCGGCGAGCTCATCGAGGCGGCGGAGAGGCTGGCCGGACGTCTCGGGCCGGTGGCCGGGCTGCCCGTCGCCTGCCTGGTGGACGACGGGGTGCGTGCGATCACCGCGATGTTCGCGACCTGGCTGGCCGGGGGAGTCTACGTCCCGGTCAACGCCAGGCTCACCGACACCGAGGTGCGCGCACAGCTCCTCGCCCAGCGGCCCGCGCTGGTCGTCGTCGGTCCGGAGCAGGCCGGGAGGGTGCCGGAGGGCATCGGCGTGCTGGCGGAGGAGGCGCCCGGCCGCTGGACGGCCCTCCGCCCGCCCGCCGAGCCGCCCGAGCACCGGTTCGGCGAGGACGAGGCGCTGATCATGCGGACGTCCGGCACCACCGGGGACTCCAAGCCCGTCGTGCTGAGCCATAAGGGCGTCCGCGACGGCATCGACACCGTCATCGCCAAGCTGCGCGGCGGCAAGGCGAAGGGCGGCGGCCGGCCGCCGATGCCCAACCTCATCCCCACCTCGCAGGCGCTGTGGGCGGGTTCCTGGAACGCGTTGTTCTCCTTCCGCCTCG
The DNA here is from genome assembly GCF_039533685.1 of Actinocorallia aurantiaca. Taxonomy (NCBI): domain Bacteria; kingdom Bacillati; phylum Actinomycetota; class Actinomycetes; order Streptosporangiales; family Thermomonosporaceae; genus Actinocorallia; species Actinocorallia aurantiaca. The sequence continues at coordinate 220,750 of NZ_BAAATZ010000029.1, forward strand.
GCGCGCCCGTGGTGCTCCTGGACCGCTTCGACCCGGTCGACTACGCCGATCTGGTGCGGCGTTTCGAGCTCAGGTCCACGATCCTGGCGCCCGCGATGATGACGATGCTGCTGGAGGACCCCAGGGTCACGGATCTGGGAAGGCTGCGGTTCGTCCGCTCCGTGACCGCGCCCCTCGTCCCCGACCAGGCGCGGCGCTTCCGGGACCGGTTCGGCGTCGGCGTGCTGAACTCCTACGGCCAGACCGAGCTGGGCGGCGAGGTCGTCGGCTGGACCGCCTCGGACACCCGCGAGTTCGGCGAGAGCAAGCTGGGCGCGGTCGGCCGCGCCCATCCGGGCGTCGAGATCCGCATCCTCGACTCCGAGCGCCGCGAGCTCCCGCCGGACGAGGCCGGCGAGATCTGGATCAGGTCGCCGTTCGCCAACAAGGCGGACCTTCCCGCCGACCGGGTCGCCGACGGCTTCCTGCGCACCGGCGACCTGGGCCGCCTGGACGCCGAGGGGTTCCTGTGGATCGAGGGCCGGGTCTCGGACATGGTCAACCGGGGCGGCCTCAAGATCGTCCCGCAGGAGGTGGAGGCCGCGCTGCGCCGCCACTCGGCGGTCGCCGACGCCTGCGTCGCCGGGGTGCCGGACGCCCGCCTGGGCGAGGTGCCCGTGGCCTGGGTGCGGGTCGCCGCGGGGGAGGAGCGGCCGGACGAGGCGGCTTTGCTCGCCTTCCTCCGCGAGGGCCTCACGGGTTACAAGGTGCCGGTGGCGGTGCGCTTCGTGGCCGACTTCCCCCGCACGGAGATAGGCAAGGTGCTCCGACGCGAACTCGTCGCGAGCTTCGACGGATCCCGGTCCGCTGACGAAATGGAGAGTCGATGAGCTACCAGACCCTGGAGGTCACCCGCCGGGGCCGTGTCGGCTGGCTGGTGTTCAACCGCCCCGAGGTCCGCAACGCGATGAACAACGCGATGCGCGACGAACTCCGCCTGGCCTGGACGGAGCTGGCGCGGGACCCGGAGGTCCGGGTGATCGTCAACGCCGCCAACGGCAAGTCCTTCCAGACCGGCGCGGACGTGCTGGAGCTGGCCACCGACGGCATCGGCATGGAGCGCTACCGCAAGTCGGTGGAGGCCTGGGACATGGGCTTCACCAGCTGGCAGCTCGGCATCGACAAGCCGGTCATCGCCGCGGTGAACGGGGTGTGCGCCGGCGGCGGCCTGCACTTCGTGGCCGACGCCGACATCGTCCTGGCCGCCTCGGACGCCGCCTTCACCGACCCGCACGTCTCCGTCGGCCAGGTCAGCGCGATCGAGACCATCGCACTCATGCGCAAGATGCCCGCCGAGGCCGTCTTCCGGATGGCGCTCGTCGGCCGGTACGAGCGGATGGGCGCGGCGCGGGCGCAGGAGCTCGGCCTGGTCAGCGAGGTCATCGACCCGCCGGAGCGGCTGCACGACGCGGCGCAGGAGCTGGCCGAGAAGATCGCCCGCAACTCGCCCGCCGCGCTGGCGGCGACCAAGCGCGCCCTGTGGGGCGCGCTGGAGCACGGCCTCACCGACGCGTGCCGGGCGGGCGCGGCGGAGCTGACCGGTCTGTGGGGCCACCCCGACCAGGCCGAGGGCCCCGCCGCCTTCGCCGAGAAGCGCGAACCCCGCTGGAAGACCGACTGAGCCGAGACCACTCGTGCGCGGCGACCACCCGGGAAGTTCCCGTCCTACGGGTCAGAAAGGTCAAAGCCCCTTGAACTGCGGTGCCCGGCGTTCCGCGAAGGCCTTCATGCCCTCGCGGAAGTCGGGGCTCCGAGAGCTCAGCTCCATCGCGTACGCCTCCTCACCGAGGTGCCGCCGCAGATCGTGGTCGGGAGCCGAGGCCAGCAGGCTCTTGGTGAGTCCGAGGGCCGCGGTCGGCCCCGCCGCGAGCCGTGCGGCCAATTCCTCGGCGGTCCCGGCGACCTCCCCGGAAGGAACCGCACGATGGGCGATGCCCCATTCGGCGGCCTCGACCCCGTTGAACTTCCGGTCGAGCATGAGCAGCTCCCTCGCCTTGGCCACGCCCACGACCCGGGGCAGCAACCAGGTGCTCCCGGAGTCGGGGGTGAAGCCGCGCCGCAGGAACGGATACCAGAAGACGGCGTCCTCGGCGGCGACCGTGAAGTCCGAGGCCAGCGCGAGCTGCGCCCCGATCCCCACGGCCCAGCCGCGCACCGCGCAGACCACCGGAAGCTGGAGTTCCAGCAGCAGCGGGATCAGCCGGTTCGCCTGCACGGGCATCCGCCGCTGGATGCTCCCCGTCCGGGGCTTGGACGCCTCCTCGCCGCGCCTGTTGCGCCCGACGATGTCGAACCCGCTGCAGAAGTCGTCGCCCGCCCCCGTCAGCAGCACCGCCCGCAACCCGTCGTCGGTGGAGGCCGCTTCGAGTGTCCGGATCAGCCCTTCCATGGACGTGTCGTCGAGCGCGTTGCGCCGTCCGGGGGAGTCGAGGACGAGCCGGAGCACCCCGGCGTCGTCGGTCTCGACGTCCAGGCCGGGCACCGATGCGTAGCGGGTCATGTGGGCTCCTCCGGAGGACGGCTTGTAGCTTATATATAATAAACAGTCTAGTTCCAGGAGGATCCGTGTCCCACGCCGCCGAAGGCCCACGACTGCTGTCCGGACTGCGCGTGGTCGAGTGCTCGATGCTCGGCCCCGGCGCGGTCTCCACCCCGCTCGCCGACCTCGGCGCCGACGTGATCAAGGTCGAGCCCCCGTCCGGCGACTACATCCGCTCGATGAGCTGGCCGATCGTCCAGGGGAACTCCCTGCTGCACCTGCACATCAGCCGCGGCAAACGCAGCATCGTCCTGGACCTTCGCACAGAGGCGGGCAAGGAGACCTTCCTGGCGCTGGTCGCCGAAGCCGACGTCGTGATCGAGGCGATGCGCCCCGGCGGCCTGGACCGCCGCGGCCTCGGCTACGCGGCCCTCCGCGAGGTCAACCCCAAGGTCGTCATGTTCACGATCTCGGGTTACGGCATGACCGGCCCCTACCGCGACCTGCCCAGCCACGGCATCGCCTACGACGCCTGGGCCGGCACCGTCGCCCCCGTCCCCGGACCCGACGGCCTGCCCTCAATCCCCGACCACACGTCCATCGGCATCACCGCGGGCCCCCTCTTCGGCACCGCGGCCGTCCTCGCCGCCGTTCTGCGAGCCCGCGAGACCGGCCAGGGCTGCCACCTGGAGGTCGCCCAGTCCGACGCCGCCGCCGCCTTCGACTGGCTCCGCAGCGAAGGCCACCGCGCCTACACCCGCCCCGAGGACGAGGTGACCGGCAACCCCTCGGACGGCTACGAACGCCGCCCCCCGGGCACCGGCGGCATGGACGAGGGCGTCCGCTACCAGTTCTACGCCTCCAAGGACGGCCACGTGCTGTTCATGGCCTCCGAACGCAAGTTCTGGCAGAACTTCTGCGAGGCGGTCGGCCGCAAGGACCTCTTCGAGGCCGCTCCAGGCGAGAAGCTCGCCGACCACGCCCGAGGAGACCTGCGCCTCCGCCACGAGCTGGCCTCGATCTTCCGCACCCGCACCACCGCCGAATGGATCGGGTTCGGCTCGGCCCACGACGTCCCCATCGGCCCGGTCAACACCCCCGGGACCATCGCGGCCGACCCCCAGTTCGCCGACCGCATGCCCTGGCAGCCCGCCGACCGCCTCGTCGCCGACCAGCTCCCCTTCCCCGTCCGCGTGGTGGGCGAGGCCCCTCCCGCGGCCTCTCGCCCCGCCCCCGCGGCCGGCGAACACACCGCGGAGGTGCTCCGCGACGTCCTCGGCTACGACGACTCCCAGGTGGCCGCCCTCCGCGACTCGGGCGCCTTCGGCGACTGACGCAGCACCAGGTGGACGAGGGACGGACCGCACCGCCGCGCGGATCCGCGACTTCGTCCGCGTCACCGCGGATCCGCCCGACGCCTTACTGCGTAAAAGCGTCGGGCAGGTGAGCCCGTGCGGATCAGTCGACCGGACGGGCCCGCGGGGTGCCCGAGTCGCCCTCCTCCGCCGCCGTCGGGGCGTCGTCCTCTTCGTCCTCGGCCGCGCGCCTGCGGTCCAGGATGACCGCTCCGGCGATGACCCCGATGATGGCCAGGGCGGGGACGAAGAGGGCGATCGCCTCGACGGCGGGATGGTGGGCGAGGATCATGCGCCCGACCGCACCTCTGGACGGGCCGCCACCGCACGGGCCGTCCGGGAGACGCCCCAGCCGAGGGCGAGCACCAGGATCAGGGTGCACAGCAGCACCACCAGGGAGGCCGCGGCCCAGATCCAGCCGGGTACGTCCTGCTTGAGCTCGCGCTGCAGAATGGGCTGCTCGCCCTGGACGTCGCGGGTGAACCGGGGCTCCGCGGGCAGTTCCTTCGCGCCGATCACCGGGTCGGCCGGCAGGAAGACGGGGGCGGCGGCGAGCGAGCGTCCGTCGTGGATGCGCACGAGGGTCTTCCAGGTGCCGTCCAACGGCATCGGCTCGGTGGTGCGGTAGGTCGCCGGACCGGTCTTCTCGAGCCGGTCGACGTGCAGGCCGTTGCCGCCCTGCCAGGAGGTGACCTGGATCCAGGCGGGGTCGTCCAGCGGCCGGCTGAGCGTGAAGACGGCGTTCCCGTCGGCGGACAGTTCGGCCGAGACCTGCATGTCCTTCGGGATGGTGAAGATGAGGCAGTTGGCGACCGCGGCTCCGATGACGAGGAGGGACCCCGCGAACAGGCTGCGGCTGACGGCAGGGCGGGGGAGCCGTCCGGCCAGACCCTCGGCCAGCAGGACGCCCAGGACCGCGCCGGACAGACCGCCGGCCAGTGCCATCAGGACGCCTTCGACCAGGATGTCGGTGGTCCAGGGCAGCCGGAAGGCCACCTGCGTCCAGGCGTACTGGGCCGCGAACCCGGCGGTCCCCACCACGGCTCCGGAGACCACCCCGAAGACCATCGGACGCTTGATCAGTGCGAGCGCGACGAGCTCGATGAGCACGGCCTCGGCCAGGTACATGGGGACGGCGGCGTTGAGCTCGCCGATGACCGGGCCGACGGCCAGTGAGACGCCGCCGCGCACCAGCAGGTAGAAGACGGCGGCCAGGATCGCGCCGCCCCGCCCGACCCACAGCCGGGCGGTGACCAGGGCGCACCCGGCGGCCAGCGCGATGAGGAACGGCTGGTTGACCAGACGGAACTGCGGGACGCCGAAGTCGAACTCGGCCTGGAAGACCGACAGGCCGATGAGGAGGCCGCCGCAGGTCATGCCGCGCCGCAGGTAGGCGATCGCGGGGGAGGGCACGACGTCTCCGGCGGAGGCGCGGCCTTCGCGTTCCAGGACGAGCATGCCGACGAGGGACAGGCCGGCGCCGCCGATGAGCATCAGGTGGGTGGGTCCCCAGAGGGTGACGTCCTGGCCGAAGAGGCGGTGCCAGACGTCGTCCAGCGGGAAGCCGACCAGGGCGTAGAAGCCTGCGCCCGCGACGAGCGCGCCGCCCGCCGGGACGTACCAGGTGCGGGTGACGCGCAGCGGCGCCGGCCCGGGCTTCTCGCCGACCGGCATGGTCAGGGCGATGAGTCCGGCGGCGAAGATGCCGAACAGCCCGATCAGGATGGGGTAGTGGGCGATGTTGGCGAGCGGCCCCTCGTCCCGGCCGTGGGTGATGTGCAGGGAGATATCCCAGTACATCCCGAGCAGCGCGGTCATGAGGGCGAGCATGGCGACGACGGACGGCAGCGACGCCCAGCCGGGCAGCCCCCGTCCGATGCCCTTGGCGCCCAGCGAGGCCAGGGTGTCGAGCACCCGCAGCCGCCCGGTGCGGTGCCCGTAGCCCAGGGCCAGCAGCGCGACGGTCAGCACCAGTGCGACGCCGCTGGCGATCAGCACCTGGTCGAGCGCCGCGCCTCCGGCCGGTTTCAGCTCTTCGGCGAGAACTCCCATGAACAACTCCTCGAAGGGGGGTGAGACCACGCACCCTAATACCCCACTGGCTTATGTGTCATTCACCAATGTCTCGTTCACGGGGTTGAAACCCTGTGTCCTTCGCCACGGACGGCCGACGGCCCGCTCACGCCGCTTCGGCCTGGTGGCCCGCCACGCCGCCTCAGCCCTCCTGGGCTCCGGCCGTCCGGGACCGCGCGGCCTCGCACGTCCAGCGGGTGACCGCGTCCAGGGAGACCATCGCGATCTGGGCGGCCCGCTCGACCGAGACGCCCTCGGCATGGGCCGCCAGGACGGCGCGACGGACCCGCTCGGTCGCCGCCTCGTGCCGGAACCCCGCTTCCTGGCACTCGAAGCCCGCCTCGGCCAACTCGCTCAGCACGGCTGCCCGGCGCGCCTCCCGCAGACCCTCGGTATCCATCCGGGCGCGGGCCCGCGCTTCGAGTTCGGCGTGTTCCTGCTCGGTGCGAACCGCGACGCCGGCCATCCCCTCCAGTACCTCCAGCGCCTCACTCAAGGTCGCGGCGGCGTCCAGCGAGGCGCTGTAATCGGCGTCGACCTCCCACAGGGGATCGGTCGGCCCCATCCCATGGCGGCGCTCACCGGACTGACGCACCCGGTCCGACCACATCCCCACCGCCATCTGAGCGGTCTTCACCGCCTGCACGACCTTCTCGTAATCGCCCATCCCGGCCCTCCTCCTCCGATGTGCAGAAGTAGATCTCGTACTGGCGACAGCGCACCACCGGTGTCACCGCCGGTCCGCGCACCTCGACGCGGGTGTCGCGCCTTCGACGGGGATGAGGACGATGGTCGCGGCGAGGATGTCGCGGACGTTCAACCCTGCGGGAAGAAAGGGGTATCGGGCTCCAGGCCGTGGACGGTGGTCAGGTCGGCGAGTCCGGAGACGGTCAGAAGGGGGCCCAGGAGAGGGGTGGCGATCAGTTCGATGCGGTCGGCGTGGGTGAAGAGGACGGTGAGGCCGGCGCTGTCGAGGTAGTCGACGGCGGTCAGGTCGAGGACGAGGTGGCCGGGGATGTCGTCGAGGGCGGCGGCGAGGATGCCGGTGTTGCTCATGTCGATCTCGCCGTCGATGGCCAGGAGGGCGGTGCCGTCCGGGCGGTGTCCGCGGGTGAGGGTGAGCGGGGTGGTCATCAGGCGATCCTCGTGTACATGTCGACTGTGGTGCCGGCGGGGCCCGGGGTGATGGTGACCCGCTGCATCATGGCGCGCATCAGGGCGATGCCGCGGCCGCGGCGGGCGTTGGGCTCGGGTCGGGGAGGCATCCAGCGGCCGGTGTCGGCGACGGTGAGGTGGAGGTCGTCGACGAAGGCCTCGGCGCGCAGGCGGATGGTGTCACCGGGGGCGTGGCGGTGTCCGTGCTCGATGGCGTTGGCGCACGCCTCGCCGGCGGAGACCAGGACGTTCTGCACGGTCTGGGGAGGCAGCTGGCACTGGGCGAGCCAGCTGCGCAGCGCCTTGCGGACGGGGGCGAGCTGGGCCGACTCTGCGGGGAAGGTCACCTCCAGCGGTGCGGGGTGGCGGTACAGCAGAAGGGCGACGTCGTCCTCGTAGCCGCCGGTGGGGCTCAGGCGGGTCATGACCTGGGTGGCCAGGTCGTCGACGGCGACGTTCCGGCCCTCCTGGACGGTCTCGCCCGCTTGGCCGATGCCCGCGCTCAGCGGACGCCGGCGGCGTTCGACGAGCCCGTCGGTGTACAGCAGCAGGGTGGCGCGCGCCGGGATGGTGCACTCGCCTTGGGGGCGTTCCCTGCCGGGCCGGACGCCCAAGGGGATGGAGCGGCCCTCGTCCAGGAGGAGAGTGGTGCCGTCGGGCAGGACGAGGATGCCCGGCGGATGCCCGGCGCTGCAGTACGTCAGATGGCCGCTCTCGTAATCGAGGACGCCGCAGAAGACGGTGGTGCACAGCGCGCCGGGGACGGTGGCGGCGAAGTGGTCCAGGGCCATGAGGGTTCGGGCGGGGCTGGGGTCCTGCAGCAGGAGGGCGCGGCAGGCGCTGCGCAGCTGCCCCATGACGGCGGCGGCCGCCAGCCCGCGGCCGACGCAGTCGCCGACCACGATGCCGATGCGCCCGTCGGGCAGGGTGAAGGTGTCGTACCAGTCGCCGCCGACCTCCAGGGGGCGGCTGGCGGGTTCGTAGCGGACGGCGAAGCCGTCGGGCAGATGGGAAGGGCCGAGGATGGCGCGCTGCAGCGCCAGCGCGGTCTCGCGCTGCTGGTCGATCTGGTGGACGCGGACCAGCCCCTGGGCGAGGTGCCCGGCCAGCAGGGACAGCAGCAGCTGGTCCTCGCCGGTGAAGGGCCGCCGGTCGCCGAGGTCGATCCACAGCGCCATGGGGCCTTCGGGGTGCTCCAGGAGGATGCCGGCCCCGTCCTGGTCGACGGCCGGGGTGAGCGGAGGCCGCTGAGGCAGGCCGGAGAGGATCCCGCGGCGCTCGTCGGACAGGTCCCGCCATGTGATCGAGGCGTCGGTGGCGCTCAGGACGGGTTCGTCGTCGTGTTCGCCGAAGACGGCGGCCACCACGCACCGGGCGTCCCACAGCTCCCTCAGCTCGTCCAGCGCGCAGTCCAGCGCGTCGGGCAGGCTCGTGGCCCGGGACAGGCACGTGCTGAGCGAGGCGAGGGCGCTCTCGCGCTGGATGGCGTAGTGCTCGGCGGTGACGTCGCGGAAGGTCCCGACGATGACCTTGTGTCCGGTGTCGGGGTTCTGGACCTGGTTGAACGTGGCCGTGGCCCACAGCCGGTGCCCGTCGCGATGGATGACGGGGATGGTGTAGCGGCCCCGGGTCTGGTCGAGCAGGGTTGAGAAGGCGTCGGCGACCTGCTGGTGGGCCTGGGGGTCGGTGGAGGCTTCCGGCCACCAGGGGTGGATCGGCCGGTAGGGCAGGCCCTCGGGGCCGTAGCCGAGGATGTCGGTGAAGGCGGCGTTGATCTCGATGACCGCGCCGTCCTCGTCGCAGACGAAAAAGGCCTCCTGCATGGAGTCCACGAGTGCGGCGCGCCAGCGGGCGTGGTGGTTGCGCAGCCGGGCCAGTTCCACGTTCGCCCGGACGCGTGCCAGCAGCTCGGCGGCGGCGAACGGCTTCACGAGGTAGTCGTCGGCACCGGCCTGCAGGCCTTCTATGGAGGCCTCCTGTCCGGCCCGGGCGGAGAGCAGCAGCACGGGGACGGACGGCGTCCGGGGGTCGGCGCGCAGCGCCGCGACCAGCGACAGGCCGTCCATGCGGGGCATCATCACGTCGCTGACGACCAGGTCGGGGGCGTGCGCCCGGACGGATTCCAGGGCGTCCTGGCCGTCGTTGACCGCGTCGACCCGGTAGCCGGCGTCGGCCAGGATGCGGGTGAGGTACTCGCGCATGTCGGCGTTGTCGTCGGCGATCAGCACCCGCGTCGGGACGGCCGGGCCGGTGGGGGAGTGGCCCTCGGCGGACGGGTCCGCCGCGTCGGCCTCGTCGCCGGGCAGCCAGCGCAGTACCTCCTGGAGGTACGGGTCGGCGCCGGCGGAGACCGAGGCGGAGACCGAGGCGGTGCCCGCGGAAGGCGCCAGCGATTCGGCCGGCAGGTGGGCGGTGCCGTAGGGCAGCCGGATGGTGAAGGAGGTGCCCTCGCCTTCGGCGCTCTCTGCGGTGATCGTGCCGCCGTGCAGGCCGACGAGCTCCTGCACCAGTGCCAGGCCGATACCGCTGCCCTCGTTGGATCGGGAGCGGGCGCTCTCGATGCGGTGGAACCGCTCGAACAGCCGGGGCACCTCCTCAGCGGACACGCCGATGCCGGTGTCCGCAACGGTGATCGCGGCGTGGTCGTCCTCCCCGCTCACCGAGACACGGATGGAGCCCTCGAAAGTGAACTTCAGCGCATTGCTGAGCAGGTTGAAGACCACCTTCTCCCACATGCCGCGGTCGAGGTGGACCGGCTCGTCCAGCGAAGGGCAGTCGACCTCGAAGGACAGCCCCGCCTTGTCGACGGCGGAGCGGAAGACGCTGGCGAGCTCGGCGGTGACCTCCGCCACGTCGACCCGCTCATAGCGGGCCTGCATGCGGCCGGCCTCGATGCGGGAGAAGTCCAGCAGGGCGTTGACGAGCTTGCTCATCCGCAGCCCGTTGCGGTGGATGGTCTCCAGCTCTTCGCGGGCGCGCTCGTCCGTCTCGCCCAGCCGGTCGCGCAGCTCCTCCAGCGGCCCCATGATCAGGGTGAGCGGGGTGCGGAACTCATGGCTGATGTTGGAGAAGAACGCGGTCTTGGCGCGATCCAGCTCGGCGAGCTCCTCGGCGCGCCGCTGCTGGGCCTGGTAGCTGCGGGCGCTCGCGATGCCCGCGGCGATGTGCCCGGCGACGAGCTCGGCGAAGCCCCGGTAGCCCTCGTCCAGGGGGCGGTAGCGGTTCAGCGCGGCGACCAGGAACCCGTACGGCGCGTCGCCCTGCTGGAGCAGCGGCAGCACCAGCGCGTGCGTCGGTGGTTCCGACCAGTCCCCGGCCGGCAGGCCGGCGTACGCGGTGCCGCCGAGCTCCACCAGCACCGACTCGCCCCGGGCGAGCGCCGCTGCGGGCCATACCGCGCCGGAGCCGTCGGCGGGCAGCGTCTCCGGGGCGGCGCGGTGGCCGGAGGCGATACCGGTCGAGCCCGCGAGCCGCGCGGAGCCGTCCTCTTGGAGCAGGTAGGTCAGCGTGAACGGGAAGTCCCGCAGGTTGCGGTCGAGTTGGCGGCCGGCGAAGGCGAGCATCTCCTGCTCGGTGCGCACCACGCTGAGGTCGGAGCCGAGGTCCCGCAGCGTCGCCATCTGCCGTCCGCCGATGATCCGTTCGGTCTCCTCGCTGACCACGCACAGCATGCCGACGACCTCCCCGGCATCGTCGCGCAGGGGGCTGTAGGAGAACGTGTGGTACGACTCCTCGGTGTAACCCGACCGTTCGAGGAACAGCAGCAGGCCCTCGTCCCAGGTCGCCTTCCCCGTGGACAGCACGGTCTCGATCCGGGGGCCGATGTCGTCCCAGATCTCCGCCCATACCTCGTTCGCGGGCCGACCCAGCGCCCACGGGTACTTCTGGCCCAGCGTGTCCCGCCGGTAGGCCGCGTTGCAGAAGAACGTCAGCTCCGGGCCCCACGCCATCCACATGGAGAAGCGGGACGACAGCAGGATGCTCACCGCCGTCTGCAGGCTCTGCGGCCAACCGTTCGGCGGGCCGAGCGGGGTGGCCTCCCAGTCCACTGCGGCGAGGTCCCGGCCGACCTCGGCGTCGACGGTGAAGACCTCGGTCGCCGCGGGCGGTTCGTGCCCGGAGTCTTCAGAGCGTGTCACCGGACTGCCTTCCTTCACGCCGATCAGTTCCCCGCAAGTAGCCGCTCATACCTGTCCGCGCCGCCAGCTCACCGATCCTGGAGAACGCACCGGTTCCGCCATGTCGGTCACCATGTCGTCCTCTTCACACGTCCCAGGCCCTTACTCCGCCCGTGGGGCACGGCGACGCAGACGGTAGGATAAGCCAGATTTCAACCCAACATGCACTGGACGGGACCGAAACAGCTGGGAGGTGACGGTGCCGGACGGCGACCTCTACCAGCCGGCAGATCCCTCTCCAGATGCCGAACAGCGGCGGCTGGCCGCAGTACGCCGCTACAGCATTCTGGACACCCCTCCCGACGGCGTGTTCGACACCATCGCCTCCCTGGCGGCCCGTATCTTCCAGGCCCCCATGGCCACCGTCGCGATCGTCGACACCGACCGGGTGTGGTTCAAGGCGACACACGGGCTGGACGGGGTCCCCCAAGTCGGCCGTGAGCCCGGCCTGTGCGCCTCGGCGATCCTCCACGACGCCCCGTACGCCGTCTCCGACGCCCTCACCGATCCCCGCACGGCGGCCAACTCCCTCGTCCAGGGTGAGCCAGGTGTGCGTTTCTACGCCGCCGCGCCCATCACCACCGAGAGCGGAGAGCGCCTGGGGACGGTCAACGTCCTGGACATCCGTCCCCGTGAGGCCACAGACGACCAGATGGCGGCCCTGAAGGACCTCGCCTCACTGGTGATGGACGAGCTCGAACTGCGGCTGTCCGCGATGCGGACCGTCGCGGCCGAACGGCGGATGCGTACCGACGCCGAGCGTCTGGCCCGCACCCTGCAGCGGACCCTCCTGCCGCCCGCCCTGCCCCGGGTGCCCGGCCTCAGCGCAGCGGCCGCCTACCATCCCGCCTCCGTGGACGAGGTCGGCGGTGACTTCTACGACCTCTTCCCCCTCGACGACGGCCGCTGGGCGTTCTTCCTCGGCGACGTGTGCGGAAAGGGCGCCGACGCCGCGGCCCTGACCTCGCTGACCCGCTACACCCTGCGCGCCGCCGCGATCTACGACCCCGACCCCTGCACGGCGCTGGCCAACCTCGACACCGTCCTCAAGGGCGAGTACCAGGGCGACGATCCGCGGTACTGCACCGCTGTCTTCGGGGTGCTCGAGCCCGAGGACGACGGCTCCTTCACCGTCACCCTCGCCGGCGGAGGCCACCCCTCGGCCCTGGCCGTGCGCGCGGACGGCGGCGTCGAGGCCGTCTCGACGACCGGAGGCCAGCTCATCGGACTGCTGCCCGACCCGCAGTTCGTCCAGGCCACCACCCGGCTCGCTCCCGGTGAGGCCCTCCTGCTCTACACCGACGGCCTCACCGAAGCCCGTACATCCGATGGCACTATGCTCGGAGAAGACGGACTGGCCCTTCACCTGTCCGCAGCCTCCCTGCGCGGAGCAGACGGCCTGCTCAGTATCGTGGACAAGCTCCTCACCGAACTGGGCTCAGGCATCAGCGACGACACCGCGCTGCTCGCTCTGGCCGTTCCGCCTCTCCCCACCTCACCCGTACAGGAGGACCGGTGACCGATCGTACTTTGACCGTCACCCGCCAGACCCACCCGTCCGGCGCCACCGTGGTGTCCGTGGCCGGTGAACTCGACCATCACACCTCGCCGCAGTTCTCCCGCGTACTCGACGACACGCCCTTCGGCCCCGAGGCCCCGGTGGTGATCGACCTGGCGGAGCTCACCTTCTGCGACTCCACCGGCATCACCGTGCTCGTCACCGCCTACCGGCGTGCCCACGCGACGAGCGCTCGTCTGTTCTTCACCGGGACGAGTTCCCATCTGATGCGCGTCTTCCACACTGTCGGCCTTGACAAGATCTTCACCTTCGAGCCGACCACCGAACACGCCCTCAAGGCCCTGCCCTCCTGAGCGCTCCTCTGCGACACGGTGTGCTCTCTGCCGCACCGAAACCGGACCTGCTCAGCGGCAGCCTGCGCCGCGGCTCCCGGAAGGCCCTCGCCTCCCGGGAGCATTTTACTGTGTAAAGGCGCCGGGCTTCAGCGCACCAGCCTGGAGCGCAGGGCGCCGGTGTCGTCGTCGGTCCAGCCGTTGGCGGCGAGCCAGTTCAGGGCGCCGCCGTGGAGGCGGTCCAGGCCGTTCAGGAAGCGCTCCATGATGAACGCGTGGGGGAGGTGGCTGTCGGCGGGGCGGTCGCGCAGGTCGGTGCTGTAGGTCTCGCTGCTCAGGAGGCGGCGCAGGATCGCGTCGATGCGTTCGGCGGTCAGCGCGTAGTCGGCGACGACCGCCTCGCGGGCCACGCCCGCGACCTCCAGGGCCAGCGCGCTGACCACGCCGGTGCGGTCCTTGCCGGCCGCGCAGTGCACGATGGAGGCCCCCTCCTCGTGCGCCATGACGCGCAGCGCGGCGACGACCGAGTCGGCCCTGTCCCGCAGGTAGCCCTGGTAGAAGCCGACCGACCTGTGCTCCGGGTCCTCCTGGACGGCCCGGCTCTGCCAGGGCAGCGCCTTGTCGACCTCGACCCCGGCGGCGATCTGCGTCTCCACGAACAGGGACAGGTGGTGGATCGTCACCCCGGGCAGCCGGGTGAGGGGTCCGGGCCCTTCGCGCTGGACCTCGGCGAGGCTGCGCAGGTCGATCACATGGCCGAGGCCGATCCCGTCCGACAGCAGCGCCACGTCGTTCTCGGTGAGGCTCTGCAGGTTGTCCGAGCGCAGCACCCGGCCGAAGCGCGTGGTGCGCCCGTCCGTGGTGGGAAGGCCGCCCAGGTCGCGGACGTTGGCGGCACCTTCGAGGGAAATCCAGCGGGTCTTCTCCGTCACGATCGTGAGCCTACCCTTGGGGCAAGACGGGGTATCGCGCAGATCACGTGGTGAACAGCGGCCTCCGCTGTTTGAACAGGTTCAACTGTTCTGTAGTGTGGGCAAGGTGAGCGTCGCGCTGGGAACCTCCGAACAGCTGACCGTCCGCACGGTGCCGGTGGAGGGTCCCGTCGACCTCATCGCGCGCCTGCCGCACCCCTCGGCGCTGGCCTGGGTCCGCCACGACTCGGGACTGGTCGGCTGGGGAGAGGCCGCGCGCATCCGCGTCCCCGGCGGCGACGACCGCTTCGGCTGGGCCCGCCGCAGGCTGGCGACACTGTTCCAGAACGCGCTGGTCGACGACTCGGTGGGGGTGCCCGGCTCGGGCGCCGTCGCCTTCGGCAGCTTCGGTTTCGACCCCAAGAACGACGACTCGGTGCTCATAGTTCCCCGCGTGGTGCTCGGCTGGCGCGACGGGACGGCCTGGCACACCACGATCGGCGACGACGTCGACCCGCTGACGCTCATGCGCCCCGCCGAGGAGCCCGAAGGGCTGGAGTGGTCCGGCGGCTCGATGGGGGAGGAGCGGTGGGGGCGGGCCGTGGAGAGCGCCGTGCGGCGCATTCGCGGCGGCGCGCTCGGCAAGGTCGTCCTCGCCCGCGACCTGAAGGTGCGGGCGTCCGCCCCGATCGACGCGCGGGTGCTGCTGCGGCGCCTGGCCGAGCGCTACCCCGAGTGCTACACCTTCGCGGTGGACGGGCTGGTCGGCGCGACCCCCGAACTGCTGGTGCGCCGTATCGGCGGGCAGATCGAGTCCCTGGTGCTGGCCGGGACCACCCCGCGCGGCGGCGACGAGGACGAGGACGCGGAGCTGGGACGGGCGCTGCTGCGCTCCGGCAAGGACAGGGGCGAGCACGCCTACGCGGCGGAGATGGTCCGGGAGGCGCTGCGCCCGCTCTGCGTCGAGCTGGACGTCCCGCGGGTGCCCGAACTGCTGCGCCTGGCCAACCTCCAGCATCTGGCCACGCCCGTCCGGGGCCGGCTGGCGGAGGAGCGTTCCGTACTGGACGTGCTGGGCGCCCTGCATCCGACGCCCGCGGTGTGCGGCACCCCCACCGGCGAGGCGATGGAACTCATCCGCGAGCTCGAGGAGATGGACCGCTCCCGGTACGCCGGGCCGGTCGGCTGGGTGGACGCCAGGGGCGACGGGGAGTGGGGCATCGCGCTGAGATGCGCCCAGCTCGACGGCGCAGAGGCCCGGCTGTTCGCCGGCTGCGGCATCGTCGCGGGATCCACCGCCCCGGCCGAGCTCGCCGAGACCAGGACGAAGTTCCGGGCGATGCGCTACGCGCTGGAGGGCTGAGCCGACCGCGGCTCCAGCAGTGACAGGATCGCCGCGACCTCGGGGTCGTGGGCCGCGGTGGCGCCGATCATCCCCACCAGCTGGCCGGACAGCCACGGCACCAGGGACTCCCGGGTCAGGGTGCGCTCCTGCAGCCAGGTGAGCATGGCGCCCTCGCAGGCCGCCACCCAGCAGCGCAGGGTGAGCAGGAGGAACGGCGAGGGCGCGACGGGCTCCAGCCGTTCGAGCACCTGGCCGACCACCGCGTGCCTGGCCTCGTCGACCAGGGCGGCGGTCTCGGAGGTGGCGATGACCGAGCCGTTGCGCAGCAGCGCGATGTACCCGGCGGCGCGCTCCTCGGCGAAGGAGACGAACTCCTCCAGCGTCGCGTGGAGCTGGTCGAGCAGGTCGCCGTCCCGCTGCCGGGAGAGGCGGCCCACCAGGTCGTCGACCGCGGCCCTGAGCGCGGCGACGCGGATCTCCTCGATGTTGGAGAAATAGCGGTAGACCAGGGCGCGGGAGACCTCGGCGTGCGCCGCGACGTCCTCCATCGTGAGGCGGTCCGAGCCGTTCCGGCCGAACAGCTCCAGGGCCGAGTCGATGAGGGCCTGCCGGCGCTCTTCGGGGGACATGCGGCGCGGGCGGTGATCGGTGGTGGTCATGCTCGCCTTGTCTGTTCGGGGAGCCTCGCTCGCGCCGCGGAGGCCTTCAGCGCAAGGTCATAGTAGAAGGCGGCCCCGCCGTCCGCCAGACGTTCGGCGGGGCCGGGACGCCCCGCCGGACTCGGTGGCCATGACAAAAACCGGGTCACGGCTCGGTCACGTCCGGGAAACGGTAGCCTCCGGAGGATGCGAAGAGCGCTGAGTGCCGTGGCCGGGCTGACGGGGCTGGTTCTTGTGACCGGATGTGCGAGCGGGGGCGCGGAGACCGCGCCGGTGCCCAGTGCCTCTGTCGACCCCCGGGCGCAGATGGGCCTGTCGCGGGCGGACGCGGAGTGCCCGAAGGTCGGGCCCGCGGACGACGGCTCCTCCCGGCAGGTGCGCGGCATGTGGATCTCCTCGGTGTACGGCGGGGACTGGCCGGGCGACCCCGAGGCCCCGGTGGAGAAGAAGAAGGCCTCCTACCGGGCGATGCTGGACTCGGCTAAGGCCAAGAGGCTCAACGCCGTCTTCATGCAGATCCGCCCGGCCGGCGACGCGTTCTACCCCTCGTCCCACGAGCCGTGGTCGGTGTGGCTGACCGGCACCCCCGGCAAGGACCCGGGCTGGAACCCGCTGAAGTTCCTCATCGACGAGGCGCACGCGCGCGACCTGGAGTTCCACGCCTGGTTCAACCCCTACCGGGTGGGCGAGGACAACGACCGCCGCAAGCTGGCCCCCACGAGCCCGGCGCGCAAGAACCCGACCTGGGCGGTGAAGTACGGCAAGTACCTCTGGTACGACCCGGGCCTGCCGCAGGTGCAGGATTTGGCGACCGCCGCCGTCATGGAGGTCGTGGAGAAGTTCGACATCGACGGAGTGCACTTCGACGACTACTTCTACCCCTACCCCTCGGACGGGGAGTTCCCCGACGCGGCGACGTACAAGAAGTACGGCCAGGGGTTCAAGAGCAAGGGCGACTGGCGGCGCGACAACGTCAACAAGCTCGTCAAGCGGCTGTCCGGCGAGATCAAGGACGCCAAGCCGTGGGTGAAGTTCGGCATCAGCCCGTTCGGGATCTGGCGCAACAAGAGCGGCCACCCCGAGGGCTCGAACACCAGCGGGCTGGACTCCTACGCCGAGATCTACGGCGACACCCGCAAGTGGGTGAAGGAGGGCTGGCTGGACTACGTGCTGCCGCAGCTGTACTGGGCCATCGGCGACCCGCGCGCCGACTACGCCACGCTCGTGGCCTGGTGGTCGAACCTGGTGCGCGGCACCGGGGTGCAGCTGCTCATCGGGCAGGCCGGCTACCGGATGGGGGAGTCCTCGTTCGCCGCCAAGGCCGACCAGATCAGCAGGCACCTCACCCTCAACCGCAAGTACCCGGCGGTGCGCGGTGACGTCTTCTTCAGCGCGGCCGACTACACGTCCGACAAGAAGGGCTTCGTGTCGGCGCTGCTGCGCGACCACTACAGGGCCCCCGCGCTGATCCCGCCGTCCGCCGGAGGAGAGCGGCCCGCCGCTCCCGCCGGGCTGAAGGCGGAGCGTTCGGGCGCGGGAGTGAAGCTGGCGTGGAAGGGCGACGCGACGTCCTACGCGGTGTACCGCAGCAACGGCAAGGGGGAGGAGTGCGCTCCGGTCAAGGCGTCCGACCTGCTCACCACCACCCGCGCGAAGTCCCTGGTGGACACCACCGCCAAGGTCGGGCAGGCGTACACCTACCGGGTGACGGGGCTGGACCGCACGCACCAGGAGAGCGGCCCGTCCCGGGCCTTCGTCCTCACACCCTGATTGGGCCGGGCCCGGAGGATAGAAAGAGTCTTGATCGGGGAACACAACGGGGCAAGGTGACCCCCCGGAGGTACGGCATGGCCTTGTCGATGGACGAGGAGCGCATCCTCACCGAGATCGCATCCCGGCTCAGTCAGGACGACCCGGCGCTGGCCCAGCGGCTGGAGAGTTTCGGCGGGCCGGAGGGCACGCCCAGGCGCCGCATCATCGCGGCGGTGTTCGTGGTGGTGTTCGGCGTGGTCGCCGCGCTGGCGGCGGCCGTGGCGATACTGCTGTCGCAGTGACGGAGGCCTGAAGCTCCTCCGCCGACCCCGGTGAGTCCCACCGGGGTTCTTCGGCTGCCCCGGGGCCGGGGCGAGAAGTCAGGCCGGTGTGGTGGTCGCCTCTCGGCGGATGGCACAACACGGCTCCAGCCGAACGGTATTCCGTGAAGGCTTTAGATGCGGCCCGGGGACACTGGCCACACCGGCGTTCCCCAGTTTAACGGTCTCCGGAGGGTGCCTTCTCCACCCCCCGCCGAAAGTCTCTTCGCCGTGCCTCCGGGGACCCCGGATGAATGTGACACGGGTCACGTACTCCAGACTGAGACTCCGTGCGTCCCAGCTTGTGGGCGTATTGAACGATTTTGGGTGAGGAGTGGCTGATGGCGGGACTTTGGTCCCCGGACGGCCCGAAAGTGGACGCGTCATACAACAGTGCCGTTTCGGCCAGACCTCACCGAGCCGCACTTCGCCGGGGGCTGACGGGGAACATTCCCCGGAGAGGGCCGGGGATCCTCGCCTGCCACCGCAACGCACGTCGATCGGGAGGAGACGGGCAGTGGACGCACCGCGACTAGGGCTGGTCGGGACGCCCGGCGCCCGCACCGCGGCCTGGGAGTTCTCCCCTGATCTGCGGGCGCCGGGGCAGGCCCGGGCGCTCATCCGCACCGAACTCTCCTCCTGGCGGCTCAACGACCCCTCCGACGTCGACGACATCGTGCTGATGGTCGACGAACTCGTCGCCAACGCGGTCGTGCACGGCAAGGGACGGATCCGCCTGCGGCTGCTCCTCGACGGGCTGCTGCTGCGCGGCGAGATCACCGACGACAGCCCCCTCGAGCCGCCCCCCGCCCCGGTCGCCGAACGCCCCTTCGACGCCGAGGACGGGCGCGGCCTGTTCCTGGTGGCGATGCTGGCCGCCGACTCCGGCTGCAGCAGCGCGGGGTCGGGCAAGACCGTATGGTTCACCCGCCGGCTGACCGGCCTGGACGGAGCTTGATCATCCGGCCGAACGTCACCGGGGGAGACTAGGATCAGGGCGTGAACTGGCAGACCTCCGGAACCCCCGCCGATGATCCCTTCGCCAAGGCCGAGGCCGACGTCCGGGCGATGACCTCCTCGCAGTGGTGGCAGACCGCCGCGCCGCAGCAGCGGGCCGAGCAGGTCGCCTCCCGGCTGCTGGCCGGCCCCGGGGAATGGTGGCTGTTCGGCGCCTGGGGCCGGTGGTACCGCTGCGGTCTGGACGCCCACTGGCACCCCTCGCCGCCGCCCGCCGACCCGGGCGCCCGCCGCGTCCTGGCTCCCGCGCCTCCCGGCGTCGGCAACCCGCCGGTGCCGCCCCAGCTGGTGCCTACGGGACCGGACGTCACCGCGGGCCCCATGGCCGGCGCCGGGCTGCTGGGCGAAGGCCCCTCGGCCGAACTCGTGGCCCGGGTGCAGCAGGCGCTGATCACCGCGATCGCGGTCGACCCGCAGCAGTTCGCGATGCAGGACCCCGCGTTCCAGCCGGGGACGCCCGCCACGGTCGCCGCGCTGTGGGGGGCCGTGCTCTTCAGCTCCGGCACGCCCGTCGTGCTCGGCGAACACCCCCTCGTCGCCATGTTCGCGCCCTACCTGACCGTGCAGGCCGAGCACCTGCGCTGGATGATCGCACCGGACCTGATGCGCCTGGCGGGCTACTACACCGACAGGCTGGCCGCCGGAGACCCGGTCGGCGCCGCCTTCCTCGTCCGGATGACGGGCGAGGTCGCCGCCGCGCTCGCCACCGACCCGGCGTTCCAGCCGGGCGCGTCCGCGCTGGCCGCCGTCTGCGCGACCACGCTCCAGTACGTCCAGGCCGACCTGCAGGCCATCCCCTACGGGGCGCAGACCGTCGCCAGGGAGTGGCTGCGGCGCTGCCCCGCCGAGTACGCGGCGCCCATCGTGCGGGAGGCCTCGCCGGGCGAGTACCTGCGGCTGGCCCTGTACGACCTGGCGGTGCTGTTCGGCGAACTCACCGAGGGCATCCCGCCCAACCCCACCGACCTGCGCCGCGCCGCCGCCGCCATCATGGCCGCCGACCTGCAGACCGTCCCGCACGCGGTGCCCGCCGTGCTGCCCTGGCTGGACCCCGAGAGCTCCCGCACCGTCCAGGAGGTGCTCGGCCAGGCCCAGCACCCGCTGCGCGAACTGTTCCCCCAGGGGGTGCGGCTGCCGCCCAAGATCAGCAGCACCGACCCCGCCCGGGTCCGCAGGCTGCTGGCCACCAGCCACGCCCTGGCCATGACGGCGTGCCGTCTGGCGCAGAGCGCTCCCCAGCACCTGGAGTTCGTCGTCCCCGCCGCCTGCGCCGCCGAGCTCGGCACCCCCGCGCTCAGCCGCCCCAAGGGCACCGGCGAGCTCGGCGCCTGGGAGATCATCAACGCGGCCCGCAAGCATCTGGCCGACGAGCGCGGCGCCGCCCAGCCCGTTCCCGAGGCGGCGCCACCCCCTGCCCCCGCTCCCGCGCCCCTCCCGTCCCCCGCGCCGCCCGCGGACGACGACCCGTTCGCCACCCGCCGGGGCCCGGCGAGCTCCCCGCCGCCGGCCCCGTCCGCCGAGCAATCGGCCTCCCCCGCGCACGACCCGTTCGGCGAGCACGCCCCGGAGGTCCCCCAGCCGGCCGCGCCCCCGCCTTACGGAGATCAGCCCGGCCCCTACGGCACCGCGGCGCCCTCCGCCCCTGGCTACCCGCCCGCCCCGCCGTCCCCCGACTCCTACGGCAGCCCGCCCGCCGCGCAGTTCGGGCAGCCCGCGCCGGGACCGTTCGGCCGACCCGGGGATTCCCACGGTCAACCTGCCCCCGACTCCTACGGGCAGCCGTCCCCGTACGGTCAGCAGCCCGCACCGGGACCGTACGACCGGCCCGCCGACCCTTACGGCCAGCCGGGCGCGCAGGGCGGCTACGGGCAGCCCGCGCCGGGACCGTTCGGCCAGTCCGCCGACCCTTACGGCCAGTCCGCTCCGGACGTCCACGGGCAGCCCGCCCCCGACTCCTACGGGCAGCCGTCCCCGTACGGTCAGCAACCCCCGCCGGCCCCGTACGGTCAGCAGCCTGCGCCGGGGCCGTACGGGCAGCCGCCCGCGGCTCCGCCGCCCTACCCCGGTGAGGCCACGGCTCCGCACGCGCCGCCGTCGGCTCCGCAGGAGCCGTCCGGCGCGACGGCCCCCTACATGCCGACGTTCGCCACGCAGACGCCGCCGCCCATGGCGGTTCCCCCGCAGCAGCCCCCGGCGCAGCAGCCCGCCCAGCCCCCGTCGGGGCAGGAGGAGGACGGGCCGCGTGTCGTCGAGGCCTACGGCATCAGGTTCCTGAGCGGTCCCGACGACGCCGAGCGCATGCTGACCGAGGTCCGCCGCCGCGGCAAGTGGGCCCAGCAGCTCCGCGGCCAGGAGGTCTCCAGCGCCTCGGCCCCCGCCGTCCTCCTGGTCGGCGACGCCTCGACGGGCCAGCGCCGCCTGGCCCGCATGATCGCCCGCGCGCTGGCCGAGGTCGGCTTCAGCGGGAACCAGGTCCGCACCCTGCACCCGGAGCAGATCAGGGAGCGGGGCCCGGAGGGCCTCGCCGACCTCCTGCGCGAGCACTCCGGCCACACCGTCCTGGTGGAGGCCCTGGACCAGCTCATCCTGGAGGACGGTCAGGGCGACGCCTACGCCCGCGCCCTCTACCGGGTCCGCGCCGAGGGCGTCACCGAGACCACCCTGGTCGCGGGCTGCGTCCCCGACCGCTTCGACGCCTTCTCCTCGGCGCACCCCGAACTCGTCACCGATTTCCGCACGGTCCGCCTCCCCGACCTGACCGCCCCCGCCAACCGCGCCGCCCTCCTGGGCCTGCTGGCGGAGGAGCGCTTCGTGGGCATCTCCGAGGACGCCTGGCCCGTGGTCCGGCGCGACCTGGGCTCCCTTCCCGGTCGCGGCCGCCTTGTCAACGCCCGCCTCGTCGAGGCCTACCTGGACCGCGCCTGCACCCGCCACCTGGGCACCGCCGACGCCACCGTCGCCGTCATGGGCGAACGCGGCTTCACCCTCACCCCCGCGGACCTGGAGGGCCTCGCCGACGAGCTCCCCCGCTGACCCCTCGCCCGCCGCGAGTCCGGTCGGCGCGCCGGACCGGGCGCGGAAAGGTTAGGGTGCGGCCATGATGGATCACCGTGTTTACTGCGATCTGCTGGAGCCCGAACTCGTCCGGCTTACCGCCGCGCTGGGCGTGGCCGAGCCGGGGGCGCCCGTTCCGGGCTGCGACGACTGGACGGCGCTGGACCTCGCCCAGCACGTCGGGGTGGTCCATCGCTGGACGACCAGGGTCGTGGAGACCTCCGCGACGGAAAGGATCCCCTTCCGGGAGGTCCCCGTGGAGTATCCGGCGCACTGGGGCGAGTATCCCGGCTGGATCGCGGAGGGCGGTCTGGCGCTCGTCGCGACGCTGCGCGCGGCGGACGGCGACGCGCCCGTCTGGGCGTGGGGCGCGGACCAGCACGTGCGTTTCTGGTCGCGCCGCCAGTTCCACGAGGCGATGGTGCACCGTGTCGACGCCGAGCGCGCCGCCGGGATCCCCCCGGTCATCGACCCGATCCACGCGGTCGACGGTATCGACGAGTTCCTCGAGAACATCTCCTACGGCCGGGGCTCGGGCCCCGCCGTCGCCGCCGCGTGCGAGGCGGGCCCGGGCACCGTCCACCTGCACGCCACCGACGCGGACGGCGAGTGGACGGTCTTCCTCGGCCGGGACGGCTACCGCTGGGAGCGGGGGCACGCCAAGGGCGACGTCGCCGTCCGGGCCCCCATCGCGGACCTGCTGCTGTTCACCATGGGCCGCCGCGGGGCCGAGGGCCTGGAGACCTTCGGAGACCTGGACCTCCTCGCCCGCTGGAAGGAGGCCTCCCGTCTCTGACCGGCGCCCGCGCGGCCGCGGCGGCCTCCTCCGCTCCGCTCAGGAGCGGACGGAGCCGGGGCGCAGCAGGAACACCACGCCGAGCGCCACGTAGGTGACGAGCATCCAGCCGGTGAAGACGTACGCCATCACCCTGTCGTCGAAGGCGATCTGGGCGACCATGGTCACCAGCAGCCACAGCGCGCCGGCGAGCGGCAGCCACCGCGCGGGCCCCTGCCAGCGGCCGACCTTGATGACGGCGATGGCCGACGCGACCATCGCGATCTGCGACAGCGGCCAGGCCGGGTCGGTGACGGTCACCCAGAGGGGGGTCTCTTCGTAGGTCCGGTAGGGGATCGTGCCGAGGCTGCTGGCCATCGCGAAGGGGAAGAGCACCATCGGGGTGATCGGGAACGCCCTGCCCTTGCGGTCCCCGGTGGCGCGGGAGGCCAGCACCACCGAGGCGAGCGCGAACAGCGCCAGCAGGTAGAAGACCGACGTGATCATGTCGTAGTCGTAGACCTCGTTGTCCGGGATCTGCGGCTTCTTGATGAACGACGACGCCCAGAGCAGCGGCCCGACGACGAGGGCGAACCCGGCGAGCCGGACGTGCCAGTCGGCCGGCCCGTTCCCCGGCGTGCTTCCCGACGGGTGGACCTCGCTGCGCTCCACACGGATGGACATGGGGTTTCCTCCTTCCGGACGGCGCCCTGCCGTCCGGTCTCCACCGTCTCGGCCCGGAGTCCCGGGCGGCCAGGTACCGGCCGGCCCGTTCGGGTCCCCGATCCCGAACAGGACACCGGGACACGATGTCCCTCCGGGAAAGGACACCGATCACGTGACCGGGGACTTTCCGGCATGGCACGGTGGCGGGGTGAGAACCCCCGCCTGGAACAAGGTGCCGGACCGACTCCTCCGCGCCGCGGCGCTGCTGCTGGCGCTGTGCGGTGTCGCGCTGACCGCGGCCTCGGTCCGGCTGTCCCAGATCACCCCCGACGGGCCGGTGCCCTACCCCCTCGACTGGACGTACTGGGGTTCGGCGGGCGCGGGCCTCGCGCTGCTGCTGCCGGGCGCGCTGCTGGCCTTCCGGCTGCCCCGGCACTGGCTGGCCTGGCTGCTGACGCTCTGCGGGACGAGTTCGCTGCTGGCGTCCTTCGGCGCGGTCTACGCGCCCTACTCGCTGCTGGCCCATGACGGGGCGCTGCCGCTCACGGGCCTGTTCGTCTTCACCGGTTCGAGGTTCGGGCCGGTCATCCACTTCGCGATCCCGGCCCTGCTGGTGCTCTTCCCGACGGGGAGGCCTCCCGCCGGCCGGTGGCGGATCCCGGCGCTGGTCTCGCTCGTCTGCATGTCCGTCGCGATCCTGTACATCCTGCTGGTGCCGTGGCGGGTGTACTCCCAGGGGGAGCCGCCCACTCCGCAGCTGGCGCGCTTCACCCTGGACCTGTGGCAGCCCCGGTGGCTGGAGGAGCTCTGGATCACGACCGGGTCGTCGGCGTTCATGGTCGGCGCGGTCTTCTCGCTGGTGTGCGCGACCGCCGTCTTCGCCGGCCGCTTCCGCGGCGCCGGCGCCGAACTCAGGGCGCAGCTGCGCTGGATGCTGTTCGCCGGCCTGTTCACGGTCGTGACGATGCTCGGCTCCATGGTGCTGCAGGTGGCGCTCGGTTACGCGGAGGGGACGATCGGCTGGCTGACGGAGGTGTCCCTCATCGTGGAGAACGCCGTCCTGTCCGCCGCGGTGATCGTCGCGGTGACCCGGTACCGGCTGTACGACATCGACCGGCTCATCAGCGGGACCCTCCTGTACGGCGCGCTGGCGGCGGCCGTCGTCGCGGTCGACCTGACGGTGTTCGTCGCCGTGAACGCCCTGGTGGAGGACCGTCTGGCGGGCGTCGTGGCGGCCGGGGTCGTCGCGGTGCTGTACTCGCCGCTGAGGGTGCGCCTGCAGCGGCTCGTCGACCGCGTCCTCAAGGGCCGCGCCGACCCGTACGACGTGGTGTCGGTGCTGGCCCGCAGGCTCGAGGAGTCCCCGGGCCCGGACGAGCTGCTGCAGGAGACGGCCAGGGGAGTGGCCTCGGTGTTCCGCTCGCCCTACGTGCGGGTGGAGCTGGACCGTCCGGACGGCACGACGGTGATCGTGGAGGAGGGGGCGGCCCGCGAGGACGTGGTGCTTCTGCCTTTCGCCTACCGGGACGTCCCGATCGGACGGTTGGCGCTGGTGCCCCGCCGGGGCTCGCGCTCCTCGGAGCTGGACCAGCGCCTGCTCGCCGACGTCGTCCGGCAGGCCGCGGCGGCCGCCCGCGCGACCGCGCTCACCGAGGAGCTGCAGCGCAGCAGGGAGCAGCTGGTGACGGGTGTCGCCGAGGAGCGCCGCAGGCTGCGCCGCGATCTGCACGACGGGCTGGGCCCGGCGCTGGCCGCGGCGGGCCTGAAGATCCAGGCGGCGCGGAACCTGGCGCCCCGCGACGCCTCGGCCGCCGACCGGACGCTGGTGGAGGTCTCCCGCGACCTGTCGACGGTGCTGGCCGACGTGCGGCGCCTGGTGCACGACCTGCGCCCTCCGGCCCTGGACCAGTTCGGCCTGCTCGGCGCGGTCGAGCAGCAGGCGTCGAAGTTCGGCGGGGGGCGCCTGTCGGTCCGGGTGTCGGCCGAGGGCGACCTGTCGGAGCTGCCTGCCGCGGTGGAGGTGGCGGTCTTCCGCATCGTCAGCGAGGCGCTGAACAACGTCGTCCGGCATGCCGAGGCGAGCCGTTGCACGGTGCGGCTGGAGGCAGGGGAGGGCTCCGTCCGGCTGGAGGTCGGCGACGACGGGCTGGGCGTGCCGCCGGGGGCGCTGGTCGGGGTGGGGCTGGTCGCGATGCGGGAGCGGGCGGAGGAGCTCGGGGGATACTGCTCGATCGGTCCGGGCGAGGGGGGAGGAACCGTGGTCGAGGCCCTCATCCCTGTCATGATGGACCGTGTGCCCGTTGTGCAAGGAGCAGTATGACGACCCCCCGCGTCCTCATCGCAGACGATCATCCGGTCTACCGCGACGGCCTGGGCCTGATGCTCTCCTCCACCGGCGAGGTCGAGGTCGTCGGCACGGCCGGTGACGGCCTGGAGGCGGTGGAGCTGGCCGGAGAGCTGCGCCCCGACGTGGTGGTGATGGACCTGCAGATGCCGCGCCTGGGCGGCATCGAGGCGACCCGCCGGATCGCCGCGGGGGAGTCCCCGCCGGGCGTCCTGGTCCTGACCATGCACGAGGACGACGAGAGCGTCTTCGCCGCGATGCTGGCGGGCGCGCGCGGCTACCTGGTGAAGGGCGCCGACCAGGAGGAGATCCTGCGCGCCATCACCGCGGTCGCGCACGGCGAGGTGATCTTCGGCCCGGCCCTTGCCGCCCGCGTCACCCGCTACTTCGCCCTGCTGGGCGGCGCCCGCCGGCCGGCCGAGGAGCCGTTCCCGGAGCTGACGGCCAGGGAGCGGGAGGTGCTCGACCTCATCGCCGCGGGCCTGTCCAACCCGCAGATCGCCGCCCGCCTGTACCTGTCGCCCAAGACCGTCCGCAACAACGTCTCGAACGTCTTCGCCAAGCTCCGGGTGGCCGACCGCGCGCAGGCGATCGTGCGCGCCCGCGAGGCCGGCCTGGGCCGCTGACGGTCAGTGGCCGGAGAAGCCCCCGTCGACGAACAGGCACTGCCCGGTGATGTACTCGGCGGCGGGCGAGGCGAGGAAGACGGCGGCCCCCTCGAAGTCGGCGGGCAGGCCGTTCCGGCCGATCAGGGTGCGGGCCTCCATCTGCTGGAGGAACGCCGGATCGGCGGACGCCTGGGCGGTCAGCGGGGTGATGACGAACCCGGGCACGAGCGTGTTCACCCGCACTCCCGAAGGCGACCAGGCCTCGGCCTGCGACCGGGTGAGCGAGGTGAGCCCTCCCTTGGACGCCCCGTAGGCCCCGCTGTTGAAGAACGCCCGGAACGCCTGCTGGGAGCTGACGTTGATGATGCGCCCCCACCCGCGTCCGGCCATCTTCGGCCCGAACCGCTGCCCCAGCAGGAACGGCGCTCGGAGGTTGACGTCCATCGTCAGGTCCCACTCGCCCTCGGTGAGCGCGTCCATGTGGGGCCGGGGGTTGACCCCGGCGGAGTTCACCAGGACGTCGATCTCCCCGAAGAACCCGACGGCATGCTCCGCGGCCTCCGCGACCTCGTCCCTGCGCCCGAGGTCCGCGCGGACGTACGCGGCGTCGCAGCCGTGGGACCGCAGCTCGGCGACGGTGTCGCGCAGCGCCTCCTCACCCCGGGCGGCCACCACGACCTTCGCCCCGGCCCGTCCCAGCGCGACCGCCATGCCCCGTCCGATCCCGGAGCTGCCCCCGGTCACCAGGGCCACGCGCCCGTCCAGCCCGAACATCTCCCGCAGGTAGTCCATCGGCTCTTCTCCAGATCGAGGCGGGGGCGTCTTCTTCCCGTACCTTACTAGGTAAAGGCGCCGGGTTCGAACATGCCGTGAGGCTTCCCCCTACCGGGGTAGGGGGAAGCCATGACGAGTACATCGCCGACCGTGAGGCTGAACAACGACGTCCGCATCCCGCAGATCGGGTTCGGGACCTACCAGATCGCGCCGGAGGAGACGAAGGAGGCGGTGCTGACGGCGCTGGACGTCGGGTACCGGCATATCGACACGGCGCAGATGTACGGGAACGAGCGGCAGGTGGGAGAGGCCGTCCGGGAGTCGGGGATCGACCGGGGCGAGATCTTCGTGACGACCAAGCTGAACAACTCGTTCCACGCCTACGACGACGCGCTGAAGGCGTTCGACCGCTCGCTGGAGGCCATGGGCCTGGAGCAGCTCGACCTGTTCCTCATCCACTGGCCCCTGCCCGCGGTGGGGGACTTCACGGAGACCTGGAGCGCGCTGGGGGAGATCTACCGCTCGGGCCGCTGCCGGGCGATGGGCGTCTCCAACTTCAACCCGCCCCACCTGCGGCGGCTCATGCAGAAGAGCGATCTGGTACCGGCGGTCAATCAGATCGAGGTGCACCCCTATCTCGTCCAGGACGAGGTGCGCGCCTATGACACCGAGCACGGCATCGCGACGGAGCCGTGGTCGCCGATCGCCCAGGGCCTGGTCCTGGACGATCCCGTGATCAAGGGGATCGCCGACCGCCTGGGCAGGACCCCGGCCCAGGTCACGCTCCGCTGGCACGTCCAGCGCGGCGACATCGTCATCCCCAAGTCCGTCAGGCGCTCCCGCATGGAGGAGAACTTCGACATCTTCAGCTTCACCCTCACCGAAGAGGACATGTCGTCGATCTCCGCTCTGAACCGGAACGAGCGCACCGGCCCCGACCCCGACACCTTCAACTGGACCGGCTGACCTTCCTGGATGCGCGGTCGGCGTCCAGGGCGTGCACGGCCCCAGCGGGGATCACCGCCGCCCGCACCTGCCGCGGCCTCCCGCCGCCGTCGGTGAGCACCGCTTGCCCGGTCGTCACCAGCAGCACCTGCACCGCGGCATGTGCGTGGGCGTGCGCCGAGCCCATCCGCCCGACGAACGTCAGGCGCCGGGCGAGAGCCGCGCCCCCACCGCCCACGCCCTGGCGCCCTCACCTTCTTGCATCGTCTGCTCCGGATTTCCTCTGGTCGAAGTGAGGCGGTCCCAGAACGGCGTCTGTCTACCCGGGGACGGCTTCTTCGCTGCCGGGCAGGATCAGCCAGCCTTCGCGCAGGGTCGCGGGCTCATCGTCCGGGGCCGGGTCGGTCGGCTCGATGCCGAGGTGCTGGGCGACGATGGCGGCGGCGGTGTGGATCCGGCGGCGGCTGGTCAGGGCGTCTCCGCGGACGGTCGCGGTTCCCTCAGGGCCGGTGACGTGCAGGGTGTGGCCGGACTCCTCCCGCCGCACCGTGGCGCCGGCGGAGTGCATGAGGTCGGTGAAGAGGTCGAGGTTGCGCTGCGTCCGGCGGTGCCGCTTGTCGGCCGCGACCGGTGAGGCCACTCCCGCCTTGACCTGCTGCCAGGTCCGGAAGCGGTGCAGGGTTCCGTAGGCGACGACGGCCTCGCCGTTGGGGACCAGGCCCAGCCAGTAGCCCTTCAAGGTCGCGGTCAGGAGCTTGTCGGGCGGCCGCTCCCACTGGGTGCGGTCGTCGTCCAGCATGTCGGCCAGCAGTTCGCGGATCTGTTCGCGCGCCTGCCACGGTGATGCGCCGGTGGCGTCGGGATGGTGCTCCACGTAGCGGCCGGCCGCGGCCCGGCCGATCTTGATGCCGCGGGGGTCGATCCGGTTGACGACGGCCTCGGTTTCGGGGTCGAGGAAATCATCGTCGGTCTGGTCGGTCATGGGGGGCTCCTTCCGCCTCGAGCTCTTGGATTCTCGCGCGGGCCTGGACCGGTTCGTGCCCGGCAGCCGCAAAGCGGTGGGTTTCGGTACAGCTTGGAGATGCTCTGGATTGTGGGGGAGAGGCATGTAAAGGTCCGCAGAGGCGTTGTCGCGCGATTCCGGATCGGTATCGTCGAGCCATGCCCGAGTTGATCGGACCGACTGTTCGTCTGCACGCCGCCTGGCTGGAGGCGCATGAGGAGTGGGGTCCCGGCGTCCACGAGGACGGGTTCGGACTGGAGCCGGGGGACGAGGTCGAGTCGCCCTCCGGATTCGCGGACTGGGTGACCGGGTTGACCGGCCGGGAGCGGGCCGGGAGGGCAGGATGCACGTACCGCTGGATCGTGGAGGACGACCGGGTGCTCGGCGGGATCGCGCTACGGCACGAGCCCAGCCCGTTCGGCGACATCGGTTACGGCATCCGGCCGTCCGCGCGGGGCCGCGGCCTGGCCACCTGGGCGCTGGGCCGGATGCTGGGAGAGGCCCGGGCCCTCGGCCTGGACCGGCTACTGCTGGTCTGCGCGGTCGGCAACCTCGCCTCAGCGGCGACGATCGAGCGTAACGGTGGTGTCCTCGAGGACGTGCTGGACACCGAACTCGGCCTCGCACGCCGCTACCGGATCACGCTTCAGCCGGATCAGGCACCCGCTTCCACCACCTGATCACCAGCGCCTCGGTGGCACGTGCACGCATCGGACGGCGCGGATCCGGACGTCGGTGGCTTCGTCGGCGCGAGCCGGGTGGAGGCGTGGCCGAGGCGGCGCTGGGCCGCTTGCCGGGCCGTGCCGGAGAGGGTCTTACCAGCCTGCCGCGGTCAGGGCGGCCGACAGCCTCGGGGCGATCACGTCGGTGGTGGCAAGCCCGGCGATGTGGTCCAGGCCTTCAATTTCGATGATCTCGAAGCCTGCGCGGCGCAGCTGTTCGGTGTGCTCGGCGATGCGGCGGGCGATCGCGCTTCCGCCGGTGTAGTCGTACATGCGGCACTCTGGTTCGCTGTCCCGGGAGCCATACCACAGGATCTTCGGGCCCTTGAGGGCCCGGAGCGCCGGGATGTCGTCGCGTTCGGCCCATTGGCGGTACAACAGGACGCCCAGGTGCTGCTCGTCGGCCTTGTCCTGCCGTCCGGCCTGGAGGAAGGCGGTGCGGGCCCCTTCGACGTAGCCGAGCCAGTAGCCGTAGTCGCTCAGCAGCGGGAATCCGCCGATCATGAGGCCGGCCGCCCGGTCGGTGGCCGGGGCCAGGAATCCCGCCAGGGCGGCCATGCCCGAATAGCCGGCCAGGACGAAGTCACCGACACCCGCGGCGTCGGCCACGGTGTGCAGATCGGCGATCTCCAGATCCAGCGGGTAGGTGCTCCAGACAGTCGGATCCCAGGGTCCGCCCGCCTCGTCCTCGGCCTCCATCGCGCCGACGACCTGCCGGGGCTTGTAGCGCACCACCCGGTACCCGTGCGCGGCCAGGGCGGAGGCCAGCGCGGAGTGCTCGACGCGCATCCGCGAGGGGAAGACGATGCCCGGCCCCTCTCCCTGCGCCTCGTACCACAGCGTGTATCCGTCGCCGGTCACGGTCGTGGCCATCATGCTCCTGTTCGCTCGCCCCGGTATCGCGACGATGATCTCGAACGTCCGCCTCGACCGGGTTCGGGAACACGCGGCGTCCGGCAAGCCGTCGTCGGCCGCAAACGGCCATGGCGCCTCACGCGCCACGACGAGCGGTCCGCGGGAGGTCCGGTCGCCGTGGGAGTCCGGGCCGTCACGCCGACGCAGCCGGCAGAGCGTGGCGGGTACCGCTCATGGCCGTCTTGTTGTTCCCGAGCCCGTATACGGCGGATGTCGTCTTCCAGGTGTTGAGTGGGGCGCCACGTCCGGACTCAGGACATCAAGGGTGGGGCGACGCCGGTCACTTGCGGCGGACGGTGCGCACACCCTTGCCGGGGCGCCACGTCCGGATGACGAGCTCGTCGCCCTCGACCGAGGTCAGAACGGCCTCGTGCAGATCGAGCCTGAACGCGTGGAAGTCGCCGGGAGGCTCCTTCCCTGTGGTGTAGCCCTTCTTCTCGTGCGGATCGGTGATCTCGATCGCGATGCCGGCCACCTTGGCGTCGCCGTCGTGCTCGGGGCCGGCCGGGTGGGCGTGGATCGCGCAACGGCCGTCCCGTTGCAGGTCGCGGGCCTTCACCGCGTTCAGCATTGAGCCGAATGCCAGGTCCGCGCCCTGGAAGTCGACCTCCGAGCCGCTCACCCGCGGCGATCCGTCCTTGCGCAGGGTGGCGATCACATGGGTCTTCGCCGCCTCGAACCGCTCTCGTACCGTCGCGGCCAGGTCGGCCGCCTCCTCCTCGAACCGCTTCCAGGTCGCCATCCGGGCAGTATGCCCGCCGGCACCGACAATCGGGGAAGCTCAGCGGACAGACGCTACTCGGCCATCAGTTTCCCCTCTTGAACTTTACTGCGTAAAGGCACCGGGTGGGTTGCACCCACAAAATCACCCCAACAAGGACTGAAGACTCATCGATTCAAAGGCTTGCCGGGGGTGCGGCGGGGCATGAGGGGTCCATGAGCGATGAACAGATCATGGACCGGATCCGGCGGATGATCGATGAGGAGCATCGGCTGCGTGAGTCGGATGATCCGGACAAGGCGTCGTTGGTGAAGGGGATCGAGGAGCAGTTGGACGTCTGCTGGGATCTGCTGCGTCAGCGGCGGGCGGCTCGTGAGGCGGGGGCCGAGGGCTACGCGGAGCACATCCTGGCCCGTCCGGTGGACGAGGTGGAGAACTACAAGCAGTAAAGCGGCCGTGATGATCTTTTCTGGTACGGTGAGCGCGTTCGGGCGTGACGTACGAGGAGGTGAGACCCATTACCGCTGATCGCAGTGGGGTGTTCTCATCCGGCAGTCGTGGAGTCCGCCGACTCGGGTGACAGATGAGGGGCGCCCCGTTCCCAGAGGGCGTTCTCATGGCTGTTTCTCTTTCTTCCGTCGCTCTGTCCGCCGTCGTCGCGCGGTTGCGTACGGCTGGTTGTGTCTTCGCCGAGGACGAGGCGGAGGTGCTCGTCTCCTCCGCCGTCGATGAGGCGGCGTTGGAGTTTCTGGTCCGGCGCAGGGTCGAGGGCCTGCCGTTGGAGCAGGTGGTGGGCTGGGCGGAGTTCCGCGGTCTGCGGGTCGAGGTGGATCCGGGGGTGTTCGTTCCTCGTCGCCGTTCGGAGTTCCTGGTGGACGAGGCCATCATGCTGGCTCGTCCGGGCGCGGTGGTCGTCGATCTTTGTTGTGGTTCGGGTGCGCTGGGTGTGGCGCTGGCGGGTGCGGTGGCGGGGGTGGAGTTGCACGCCTCGGATGTGGAGCCGGCCGCGGTGCGGTGTGCGCGGCGCAATGTGGGGTCTGTGGGCGGGCGGGTGTACGAGGGGGATCTGTACGGGGCGTTGCCGGGGATGTTGCGGGGCAGGGTCGAGGTTTTGTTGGCGAATGTTCCGTATGTGCCGAGTGATGCGGTGCGGTCGTTGCCGGTGGAGGCTCGCTTGTACGAGCCGCTGGTGTCCCTTGACGGCGGTTCGGATGGGTTGGAGGTCCTGCGCAGGGTGAGCGGGGCCGCGTCCGACTGGTTGGCGCCGGGTGGCCATGTGCTGGTGGAGGTCAGCGGGCGTCAGGTGGATCAGGCTTTGAAGATCTTCGCTTCTGACGGTCTGTTCTCCCGGTCGGTGGAGGCGGAGGGCTGGGGTTCGTGTGTGGTGGTGGGTTCCATGCCGTTCGGCGTAGGCTGATCAGTTCCTCGGGTTTTTCGGCAGGCAAGGGGGCGGACATGGCCGTGCGTGTCGTCGCGGCCGCCCCGGCGAGGTCGGAGCGGTCCCTGCGGCTGGTGGTCCTGCTGGCGGTGCTGGGGATGCTCGGGCTGGCGCCGGCGGCCCGTCCCGTCGTGGCCGCGGGGGATCGGGGTGCTCTGGCGCAGGCCGTCTCGCGGGTGTCCGCGGGTGAGGACTGCTCGGCGCCTCCCCGGATCTTCCGGGGGGTGCAGCCGGAGCAGCCGGCCGTTCTGGTCGTGGCTCCTTCTTCTCCGGTGCTCGTGCGTCCGTCTTCGGCGGTCGTGCGGGTCGGGGATCGTGCGTGGCGGGGGTTCGCGGAGGCCTGGTTCGTGGTGTCGCGGGCCGGGCGGGCTCCTCCGTTCTCCTCAGGTATCTGACGTCCCCCTTTTTCTCGTTACACGGCCCCTCGGCGGGCCGTGCCATGCCTGTTGGAGTTCCCTTGACACGTGCTACACGGATACGGGCGCTGCTGGCGCTCGCCGTCCTGGCCCTGGCCGCGTACATCACGGTGACGACGCCCGTGCGGCTGGGGCTCGACCTGCGGGGAGGCACGCAGATCGTGCTGGAGACCCGCGATTCGGCCACGGTGAAGGCCACTTCGGAGGTCACCGACAACACCGTGGAGACGTTGCGGCGCCGCGTGGACGCGTTGGGCGTCGCCGAACCTCAGCTGGTGAGGTCCGGGGACAACCGGATCATCGTGGAGCTGCCCGGCGTGCAAAATCCGAAGGAGGCGGTGGATGTTCTGGGTCGTACGGCCCAGTTGAGCTTCCATCCCGTCCTGGGGTATGCCGGGGAGCAGGCCGAGCCGGAGAAGGAGAAGCCCGGTGAGCTGGTGCTGCCCGATGAGGACGGGCAGAAGTTGCGGTTGGGTCCGGCGGGGCTGACCGGTGCGGAGGTCGGGGGTGCCGAGCCGGGCAGTGATCCGCAGTCGGGGCCGGGCTGGTTCGTCAACGTCGACTTCAAGGGGCAGGGAGGGAGTAAGTGGGCGAAACTGACCGGTGACGCCGCCTGTGCTCCTGAGGGTGATCCCCGGCGGCGGGTGGCGATCGTGCTGGACGGGGAGGTCATCTCCTCGCCGCAGGTGGTGTCGTCCGTGGCCTGCGGTATCGGTATCGCCGGCGGGTCCACTCAGATCACCGGGGACTTCACGTTCGATGACGCGGAGGAGTTGGCGCTGCTGATCAAGGGCGGTGCGCTGCCGGTGCCCGTCGAGTTGGTGGAGCAGCGGACGGTGGGTCCCACTCTGGGGGCCGAGGCGATTTCGGCGAGTGCTCAGGCCGCGATCATCGGTACGCTCCTGACCTCGTTGTTCATCATCGTCGTGTACCGGTTGCTGGGGTTGCTGGCGGCGGTGGCGCTGGCCTGCTACGGGTTGATCTCCTATGCGGTGCTGGCGGGGTTGGGCGCGACTCTGACGCTGCCGGGGTTGGCCGGGTTCGTCCTGGCGATCGGTATGGCGGTGGATGCGAACGTGCTGGTGTTCGAGCGGGCCCGGGAGGAGTACCGGGAGCCTCGGGCCACGTTGCGCACTTCGTTGTCCGCCGGGTTCCGGAATGCTTTCAGTGCCATCGCCGACTCCAATGTCACCACTTTGGTCGCGGCGCTGTTGTTGTTCTTCCTGGCTTCGGGTCCGGTGCGCGGGTTCGGTGTGACTCTGGCCATCGGTGTTCTGGTGTCGATGTTCAGTGCGCTGGTGATCACTCGTGCGTTGGCCGAGGTGGTGCTTTCGTTTAAGGCCGTCCAGAAACGTCCTGGTATCACCGGTATCTCCCAGCTGGGTCGTGTCCGTGAATGGCTGCAGCGGCGCGATCCCCATCTGATGCGCCGTCCCAGGAGGTGGCTGGCGTTCTCGCTGCTCGCAGTGATCATCGCTGGTGCGGGCATCGCGGTGCGCGGGCTGAACCTGGGTGTGGAGTTCACCGGCGGGCGGTTGATCGAGTACTCCTCGTCGGCGCCCGTGAACGTCGACCGGGCCCGAGATCTGCTGGTCGAGGCCGGGCAGCCGCGTGCGGTGGTCAACGCCTCGGGTGACGGGGGCCTCACCGTGCGGACCGGGCCCTTGGACAACGAGCAGGAGGCCCGGGTCACCCAGGTGCTGGACGGCGGTCTGGAGGGCGACCTGACCAAGGTCAGGGATGAGCTGATCGGCCCCAGTCTGGGCGACGAGCTGCGCCGGTCGGCGATCATCGCGCTGCTCGCCGCGCTGGCGATGCAGATGGTCTACCTGGCGTTCCGGTTCCAGTGGACCATCGCGGTGGCCGCGGTCGCCGCGATGGTCCACGACGTGGTGATCCTGGTGGGCATCTTCGCGTGGCTGGGCAAGAGTCTCGACGGCGTCTTCCTGGCGGCGCTGCTGACCATCATCGGCTATTCGGTCAACGACTCCGTCGTCGTCTTCGACCGGATAAGGGAGCTGATGGGGGATCGGAGCAGGTCCTTCGCACGCCTGACCAGCGTGGCGATCTACCAGACGATCCCGCGGACCATCAACACCGGGATCGGGGTGGTGTTCATCCTGGCCTCGCTGCTGTTCTTGGGCGGCAGCACCCTGAGGGACTTCGCGCTGGCGCTGCTCATCGGCGTCGTGGTGGGGACCTACTCCTCGGTGTTCACCGCGGCGCCGCTGGCGGTGGAGCTGCACCGCGTCGGGCGGAGCCCCGGGAGGAAGGAAGGGCCCAAGGCGGCGGAGCAGCCCGCTTGAGCCGGCGCGTGCCCCGTCCCCGTCGTGCGGGGGCGGGGCACGCGTTTCAGGGGATTCTCTTTCTCGCCGAAACATGGGCATTGTCATACTTCGACTGATCTTCTGGTCGCATGGGCTCACGGAGCCCGGGTACTTCGCCTGCATGGACGTGGCACAGGGGCAGAGCGAACTGAACGGGATAGCGGGCTGGGCCGAGGACGTGATGGAGTCCCTCGGCGAGATCGGCGTGGGGCTGCTGATCGCGCTGGAGAACCTCTTCCCGCCGCTGCCCAGCGAGCTCATCCTCCCTCTGGCCGGCTTCACCGCCAGCGAAGGCGAGCTGAACGTCGTCCTCGTGATCGTCGCCGCCACGCTCGGTTCCCTCTTCGGCGCCCTCGCCCTGTACGGGCTGGGCGCCTTCCTCGGCCACGAGCGCGCCTGCCGGCTGGCCGACCGCCTGCCCCTGGTCGATTCCGGGGAGTTCGACAAGGCCACCCGCTGGTTCTCCGACCACGGGAACAAGGCGGTCCTCTTCGGCCGGATGGTCCCGGTGGTCCGCAGCCTCGTCTCCGTCCCCGCGGGCATCGAGCGCATGCCGCTGGTGCGCTTCAGCCTCTACACCACCCTGGGCAGCGCCCTGTGGAACACGATCTTCGTTCTCGCCGGGTACACGCTGCGCGAGAAGTGGCATGACGCGGAGAAGTACGCCAACTGGGCGATGTACGCGGTCCTGGCGCTGTTCGTCCTGTGGTTCGTGAAGTTCGTCGTCACCCGTCTGCACCGCGACCCCCTGCCCCCCTCGGACTCGGATTGCGGCGAGCGGGCCGCCGCCGACGGTGACGACAGGCGGCCCACCCGCACCGCGGGCGACCGCTGATCCGGCGCGGTCAGTCCTTGATGCGCTTCATGGTGAGGTGGGAGTCGACGCGGGAGACGGCGGGCAGCGGCATGATCTGCCCGCTGAGGAACTTCTCGTAGGCGACCTGGTCGGCGACCGCCACGCGGATGTAGTAGTCGGGGCGTCCGAACATGCGCCGGAACTCCAGGACCTCCTCCAGGGCGGCGACGCGGGACTCGAACTCCTCCACGGTGTGCAGGTCGTTGACCGCGATGTCCACGGACAGGACCACTTCCAGGGAGCGGCCCAGGGCCTCGGGGGAGATCTGGGCGCGGTAGCCGGTGATCACACCGGCGTCCTCCAGCCGTTTGACCCGGCGCAGGCAGGGCGGCGGCGTCAGTCCCACCCTGCGGGCCAGTTCCACGTTCGACAGGCGCCCGTCTCTGGCCAGTTGGAACAATATTTCACGGTCTACGTGATCCAAGCCATCATTATTGCTCATATACGACATTCTAGCTAATTGTCTGGAACCATATTGCGCGTATTAAGTACTAAAATTGCGTTCCATGAGTGAAATGCGAGCGAGAGGCGGTTCGAAGGACTTCACCGCGGCCGCGGCCGACACCGCCTCGGTGGGACTGAGCCTGATCCCCCTGGGGATCAGCTTCGGCATCCTGGTGGTGCACACCGGATTGGACTGGTGGTGGGCGACGGTCTTCAGCGCCGTGGTCTACGCCGGATCGCTGGAGTTCCTGCTGCTGGGCCTGGTCGCCGCGGCCACCCCGCTCGGGCAGATCGCCGTGACGGCGCTGCTGGTGAACCTCCGCCACGTCTTCTACGCCCTGTCCTTCCCGCTGGCCCGGGTGGGGCCGCTCGGCCGCCTCTACGCCACCTTCGCGCTCACCGACGAGGCCTACGCCCTGACCTCCGGCGAGCGCGCACGCTCCTGGAGCGGCGCTCGCATCCTGTGGATGCAGGTGCTGTGCCAGGGATACTGGGTCGCCGGAGCCACTCTCGGCGCGCTCGCGGGCGTCCTCCTCCCCTTCACCCTGCACGGCCTGGACTTCGCCCTCACCGCCCTGTTCGTCGTCCTGACGATCGACGCCTGGCGGGCCCGGCGGGACCTGCCCGCCCCCCTGATGGCCGCGGCGTCCTTCGCCGCCGCCGCGCTCCTGACCCCCGGGCAGGTGCTGCCCGTCGCGATGGGCCTGTTCACCGCCGGTCTGCTCGTCCGCCACGCCCTGACCCGCCGCGACGCCGCACCCGCGTCCGCCCCGCTGCCCGCACCCGCGCCCGAGAGCCCGGACCGCCTGGTGCTCGCCGGAACGTCCGGGGAGAGGTAGGCCCTTCCGTGTCCAGCCCGCTCTACCTGACCGCGGCCGTCGCGATCAGCGCCGCCGTCACCTGGGGCCTGCGCGCCCTGCCCTTCGCCGTCCTCACCCCGCTGCGCGGCTCGGCCGTCCTGCGCCTGCTCTCCCTGCAGATGCCCGCCGGCATCATGCTGATCCTCGCCCTCTACACCCTGCACCAGGCGCGGCCCGACACCTGGCCGGCCTTCGTGTCCACCTCCCTGGCCCTGGCCGCCGCGGTCGGACTGCACCTGAAGACCCGCAACGCCGTCATCAGCGTCCTGGGGGCCACCGCCCTTCACGTGATGCTGTCGACCCTCTGGCAGGTCTGAGAGACTCCGGCCTCACCGCCGCGCACACGTGCCGTCCGCGGCCGGAGGCGTCCGAGGCCGCCCCCGCCGGGTCGGGCGGGAGCGGGTCCCGGTCATTCGGCGATGTTGATGTTCCCGCCGGTGGGAACGGGCACGACCTTGACCCGGCCGTCCTTGATGGCCTGGTACAGGATCGCCCCGTTCGGGCCGAGGACCTTCACCAGGTCCCGCAGAGCCTTGAGCTCCGTCTGGATCTGCTTGTTGCGGTTGGTCTGGGTCTGGTCGTCCTGGACGGCCTGCTGCGCGGCGGCCAGGGAGGTGCGGACGTTCTCCGGCGGGGTCGGCTGCTGGAGGGTGAGCAGGAACGACCCGCACTCGCCCTTGTCGGTGTAGGCGGGCGAGCAGAAGTAGCTGTCCCCGGCCGTCGCGTTGACCTGGGCGGCGACCGCGGTGCCGACCTCGTCCTCCCAGGACTTCTTCACCTCGGGATTGGAGTACAGGTCGATCCACTTGTACTTCTTGGACACCTGGTCCAGGGCCCGGTCGAGCGGGGCGCCGATGTAGACGCCGAGCATCTCCGCCCACCCGTCGTCCTCGTAGGCCTCGTACTTCAGGCCGATCTCCTCGTGGAACTTGCGGAGGGTCCTGCAGGCTCCGTTGAGGCTGAAGGTCGCCACGCCCTCGACGGTCAGCTCGAGGTTGTCCTTCGAGACGACCTTCATCGTGTCGGTGTCGCCGTCCTCGCCGAACCTGTAGGTGCGCTGCCCGATGGGGTAGGTGAAGACCTTGTCCCCGGGCCCGTGCCAGATGCGTCCGTCGCCGCAGTCGTCGAACTCGGTGGAGGACAGCGGGCCGGCGTTGTACTCCAGCCCCGTCCTGTCGGGCGGGACGGACACCGAGCAGCCCGAGGCGGAGACCGCGACGACGAGGACGGCGGACGCCGCCAGGGCGAGGTACTTGAGGTGCTTCACTGGGATTTCTCCTATGGGGGGGAGGGGGAAATCGGTACCGGAAGACTCCAGTCCAAGATCAGACGTTTCCCAGCGCGTTTCGGTTTTGCGGATGGCGGAGAACGGTCAGCCGCGGAGCACGCCGGGCAGCTGGGCCAGGCCGGTGATGCGGTGGATCCCCTCGGGCACGGACGCGCCCGCGCCCGTGCGGTCCAGCCAGATGCCGGTGAGGCCCGCGGCCTGGGCGCCCAGGGCGTCCAGGTCCAGGCGGTCGCCGACGTAGGCGACGTGCTCGGGCGGCAGCCCCAGTGCGGAGCAGGCCTGGAGGAAGGCGCGGGGGTCGGGTTTGGAGCAGCCGAGGTCGTCGGAGCAGACGACGAACTCGAACCGGTGGCGCAGGCCGAGCATGGTGAGCTTGCGCTCCTGCACGGCAGTGGTGGAGTTCGACAGGATCCCGTGCCGGTAGGGCGGCGCGGCCAGGACCTCGAAGACGCCATCGACGTCGGGGAACGCGCTCCAGGAGGCTTCGAACACCTCCAGGTAGCGGCCGAACCAGGCGTCGGCCTCCGCATCGGACAGCTCCCGCTCCAGCAGGCGCCGCACCCGCTCGCGCCGCTGCCCGGCGAAGGTCAGCTCACCGGCCGTGAACCGCGTGTACTCCTCGTCGGTGATCTCCCGCCACCGCCGCAGCGCGGTCTCGTCGGTGTCCAGCCCTTGGGCGGCGAAGTACCGCAGGGCCGCGATCCGCTCGGCTCCCGAGTGGTCGAAAAGGGTGTCGTCCACGTCCCACAGCACCGCTTCGATCATGGTTCGAGGATATCCCCGGCCGTGCTCAGCCCTCGGCGAGGAAGGCCGGCAGCAGCCGGTCGAGATCGATCCCGAACGGGAGGCTGTGGTGGGAGGTGCCGGGGACGACGGCGGTCGTCACGGCGGGCACTGATCGCCGGGCGGCCTCGGCGACTTCGCGGATGTCGTGGGTGCGGCTGTGCTCGGCGAGCAGGACCAGTGTCGGCGCGGTGACCTGCCGCAGGTTCTCGGGGCGGGGGCGCTTGGGCATCACGATGCGCGGCCGCGGCAGTTGCGCCGCCAGTGCCGCGACCTCCAGCCACTCCCTGTCGACGGGCAGTCCGGCCGTCTCCCAGCGGAGGAAGGCGCGGGTGCGGGCGGGTGAGGGGATGAGCAGGGAGGGCAGCGCGTGCAGCAGGTAGCGGGGTCTCATGCCGGTGAAGCAGTCGGTGGGGTCGAGCAGTGCGAGCCTGCTCACCCGGTGGGGCGCGTGCGCGGCGTAGGCCAGGGAGAGCCAGCCTCCGTAGGAGTGGCCGCACACCTGCGCCGCGGGTACGTCCAGCCCGTCGAGGACGGTGTCGAACCAGCCCGTGGCGTCCTCGACGGTCCGCATCGGACGGCCTTGGGCCGCGCTGCGTCCGGCGTCGCCCGGGAGGTCCACGGCGTACACCCGGCGGGAGCGGGCCAGTGATCCGGCCACCGCGGTCCAGACCGTCGACGTGGCTCCGCCGCCGGGGATCAGCAGCACCGGGGGAGCGTCGACGTGGCCGCACGCGTGCACCTGCGTGCTCCCGTACGGGGAGGAGAGGGTGAACGATTCCGTGCCTGAGGGCCATCTCTTCAGAAGGGTTTCATAGGCGGCGAAGAACTCATCTGTCATACATCCCCCTTTACCTCACTGAACGATATACTCAATGAATGAGAGAAGTTGCCCGCCCCGCCGACGACCCGCGGATGGCGCTGGTGCACCTGCTCCGCGCCGTCACGGTCGAACTGGGCCTGGCCGGCGACCGGTTCGCCACCCTGCACGGCCTGCACCCCACCGACCTGCGCGCCCTCATCCACCTGCTCGACGCCGAACGCGCCGGCCTCAAGGCCACCCCCGGCCTGCTCGGCGGCCGGCTCGCCATGGCCTCGCCCGCCGTCACCGCTCTGGTCGACCGCCTGGCGCGGCTCGGCCTGGTGCGGCGCGCTCCCGACCCCGCCGACCGCCGCCGCGTCCTCCTCGAGGTCGACGACACCGCCGTCGCCCTGGGCTGGTCGTTCTTCGGACCGCTCATCTCCCAGGTCATCCAGGCCGCCGACGGCTTCACCCCCGCCGAACTCGACACGGTCGAGCGCTTCCTGACCACGGTCCGCGACTCGATCGCCACGGACCCCTCCTCCGTGCCCCGGACCGAACCCCTCGAAGAATGACCCCCGCCGCCTGAAGGGGCTCCGCGAAGACCGCTCTCGGAAGGCGAGTGAGGAGTCCCGGCCTACGCGGGCTTCACCCGCGGTCCGCCAGAATCACGCCGAAGGACCGTCCACGGGGTCACCCTCCCGCCAGCCAGCTGACGGCGTCGACGCCGAGCCCGGCGGGGGCCATCGTGCGCAGGGAGTCCTCCAGGTCGGCGAGGCGGCCGGGGCCCAGCTCGGCCGCCCACCGCGCGCGCAGCCCGTCGAAGATCACCGCGGAGCGGTCGAGCGCGTCGACGCCGCGTCCGGTCAGGCGCACCAGTTTGCGCCGCCCGTCGGTGGGATCGTCCACCCGCTCGGCGTAGCCGAGCTCCTCCAGGCGGTCGACGGTCTTGCCCGCCGCCTGCTTGGAGACCCCCAGGCGGCGGCCGACCTCGCTGGCCGTGGCGCCGCCGGGGCCGATGGCCTGCATCGCGAACCCGTAGGCGGGGCGGACGTGCGGATGGCCCTGGCGGGCCAGTTCGGCGTGCAGCTCATCGATGAGCGCGCGGAATCCGGCGAGCAGCAGCAGGGGCAGCTCGAATCCCGGACGCCCGTCGTCAGCGGTTGCGGACATCGTCAACCCGGTTTACTATTTCGACAACCATGTTGCCCATTTTAGAGGGAGATCCCCCATGACGTTCACCGACCACACCGTCGAGTCCGCCCCGCCCGCCGCCCGCCGCTCCATGGAGGCCGTCGCGAAGAAGACGGGATACCTGCCCGCGGCCGTCGCCCGACTCGCCGAGTCCCCCCAGCTGCTGGACGGCTTCCTGCGCATGAGCGGCCTGTTCGAGACGACCTCCCTGAGCCCGCTCGCCCGGGAGACGCTCATCATGACCATGGCCACCCGCAACGGCTGCAACGTCTGCGTCGCCATGCACTCGGCCAAACTGGCCTCGCTCGGCGCCGACCCCGGCCAGATCTCCGCCCTGCGCGAGGCAAGGCCCCTGGACGACGCGCCGCTGGAAGCCCTGCGATCGTTCGTCCTGGAAGTCCTCGCCACCTCCGGAGCCGTCTCCGCCAAAGCCCTGGAGGAGTTCCTCCAGCACGGCTACACCCGGCAGAACGCACTGGAGGTCGTCCTCGGGATCGGCGCCTACACCATGTCCACCCTCGCCAACCGCATGACCGACGCGCCCCTGGACGAGGCGCTGCGGCCGTTCGCCTGGCACGAGCACGCCGCCTGACCCGCGCGCCCCTCCCGAAGGCTTGCATCCTGTACCCCGGTACAGGCTTACCGTTGGGGTGCGGCCGCCGCGGGAGCGGTCGGGAGGGGTGCCGAGATGGCCGGTCCTGATCTGCCGATCATGTGCACGTTGCCGCCGAACGCGATGGTCGAGCGGCTG
This sequence comes from Actinocorallia aurantiaca, assembly GCF_039533685.1. Lineage (NCBI taxonomy): Bacteria > Bacillati > Actinomycetota > Actinomycetes > Streptosporangiales > Thermomonosporaceae > Actinocorallia > Actinocorallia aurantiaca. The sequence goes on from NZ_BAAATZ010000029.1 coordinate 263,570, forward strand.
ACCCGTTTCGAGGCGCTGTTCGGGGCGAGCCTGACCGGGCTGGAGCGCGAGCCGCTGCTGCTGCGGCTGGCCTTCGAGGCCGGGGCCGAACGGGAGGCGCGACTGCGGGAGCTGTTCGCCGCCGAACAGCGGTGCTGCGCGTTCCTGACGTTCGGCTACGAGCGGACCGAAGCCGGGCTGCGGGTGTCGATCGCGGCGCCGGCCGGGGCCGGTGCGACGCTGGACGGCTTCCAGGCCCTCGCGGAACGCACCGCCCCGCCGCAGGCCGTCGCGCGGAGCTGGACAGGATGAGCGAAGGCAACGGGGGTCTGCGCAGCGGGCGGCTCGCCGACGCCGCCGGAGTGAACCCCCAGACCCTGCGGTACTACGAGCGGCGCGGCCTGCTCGCCGAACCCGGACGCACTCTGGGCGGGCACCGCCTCTATCCCGCTGAGGCCCTCACCGTGCTCCGGGTCATCAAGGCGGCGCAGCGGCTCGGTTTCACCCTGGAGGAGATCGCCGACCTGCTGCCGACCGCCGCCCACCGGCACGGCCGGAGCGATGCGCCTCTCGTCGAGAGGGCGAGGCTGAAACTGACCGAGGTCGAAGAACGCCTCGCCGACCTCACCGTGATCCGAAAGGCCCTCCAGCAGACCATCGACGCGGGCTGCTCGGACCTCATCGCGTGCGCCGAAGCCCCGGACTGCCCGCTGCCGTTCGCCGAGCCCGCCCGCCCCTCCCCGAAAAGCGCCCCGTGAAGAACACTTCCGGGAGCGGCACCGGCCTCGGCATCGCCCCCGCCAGAACACCGTGGACGCCGACGGCCGGCGAGGATGCCGCCGCAGGATTTTGGATGGCGGTGCAGGTCTGGCGGTGGTGGGATGGGCGGGTATGAGGAATCTGCGATGGCACGGGCGGGCCGAGGTCGACGACGATCCGAAGAGGGTCATCAGGGACTGCGTCGAGTACGCGCTGTCATGGCCCGGAGTGCTCGACCGTCCGGCCGAGGAGCTCCTCGCCTCGTGGTTCGCGCCGGACGGGCGCGGGATGACCGTCCCCGACCTCTTCGTCGCCCACCGGGCGCGGGAAGCCGACGACCTCCCGCCCGACCAGAGGGACGCCGCCGACCCGCGGACCGGGGAGATCTGGGTGCTCACCCGCCTCAGGTTCCGCGGCGAACCGGAGGAGTCCGCCATCGTCACGGGCCCCGAACTGCGCCACCTCCTCACCCAGGGCCTCGCCGCCCGGGGCATGGCATGAACGACGCCTCCGGCAGAGAGCTCAGATCTCCACTCCCAGCAGCTCCCGGAACGCCTCGCCCCCCGCCGGAGTCACCTTCACCGCGCGCCCGGAGCCGACTCGCCGTACCCACTGCCTCTCCAGCGCCGCGGCGCACAGGGCCGCTCCCAGCGCTCCGGCCAGGTGGGGCCGGCGCTCCGTCCAGTCCAGGCAACTGCGCACCAAGGGCCTGCGGGTGCCCGCGGGATGCCGGTAGCCCAGGGCGTCGGCCAGCCAGGCCCGCCCCTCCGGGGTGACGGCGAGCCCGGAGTCGTCGGCGACCAGCCCCCGGTCGATCATCGCGTCGGACAGGGCCACGCCCAGCCGACCCGCCAGATGGTCGTAGCAGGTGCGGGCCCCGGCCTCGGCGCCCAGCTGAACCGATCGGCGAAGGTTCCGCGGGCGGGAGACGTCCGGGGCGTAGGAGGCGAGGGCTTCGATCAGGGCGGCCGCCTCCGGGCCTGCCAGCCGGACATAGCGGTGCCGGCCCTGGCGCTCCTCGGTCAGCAGCCCGCCCGCGACGAGGCGGGAGAGCTGCTCGCTGGCGGTGGAGGGGCGGACTCCGGCGTGCCGGGCGAGTTCGCCCGCGGTCCAGGCGCGGCCGTCGAGCAGGGCCTGGCAGAAGGCGGCCCGGGTGCGGTCGGCGAGCAGGGCGGCGGTCTCGGCGAGCGGGGACATGCGGCCATGATGCCGCAGGGACGGTTCGGGCTACGCCGAACCTTCCCGGGCCTAGCGTCAGGGCCATGACGCACAAGATGCACGAGTTCGACCGCTACGCGGACGTGCGGGCGGCGCTCGCCGACCCCTCGCTCGTCCCGGAGCCGCAGGACGGGTACGACGGTCCGGCCGGGGCGAGTGTCGCCTGGCTGCGCGCCACGGTGGCCCGCCTCAGCTCGGGGGAGCCGCACCGGCGTCGGCGGGCCCTGGTCGAAGCCGAACTCGCCCGGCTGGAACCCGCCTCGCTGTGGCAGGCGGCGGCCGCCGGGCCGGAAGGAGAGGTCCGGGCGCGAGTGGTGCGAACCCTCGCCGAAGCCCTGGGGATGCAGGAGCCCGCGGCGGTGGCGGAAGCGGTGATCGTGGTGGCCGGAGCCTACTTCGGGGGCGGCGATGCGTCGGCGGACGAGGCGGTGGCCCGCCTGGTGGAGCGGCTGGCGCCGGACCCGGCGGACGAAGCCGCTCTGGAGGCCGCAGCCAACCGCATCGGGCTGCTGGTCCAGGCATGTGAGGCGAAGGCCGCGCTGGTCGAGGCCGGCGGCGGCGCACCGCTTGCCCGCGTGCTCCGGGAATCTCCCCCGGTACGGGCCGTGCGTCGCATCGCCGCCAGGGCCACCCGAATCGCGGGCCGGGAGATAGCCGAGGGCGACGCGGTACTCCTCGATCTCGCGGCCGCCGCCCGCACCCACCCGGCATCCCTCGCCTTCGGAGCCCCGCCCCGAGTCTGCCCCGGCCGCTCCCACGCCCTCGCCCTGGCCGGCGGCCTGCTCCAGCGCCCCCTCACCCCCTTCGCCCGCCTGCACCACCGAGCCGCCCCGCTGCTGCTGCCCAACGCCTGGGACCACGCCTCAGCCGCCGCTCTGGCAGCGCAGGGCTTCGCCGCCGTCGGCACCACCAGCCTGGGCGTGGCCGCCGCAGCGGGCCTGCCGGACGGGGCCGCCGCCACCGCCGACGCGACCCTGGCGCTGGCCCGCCGGCTCGGACGGGACTCCTTCCTGTTCACCGTCGACGCCGAAGGCGGCTTCAGCGATGACCCGCAGGACGTGGCCGAACTGGCCCGAAAGCTGTACGAGGCGGGCGCGGCGGGGATCAACCTCGAAGACGGCCGCCCCGACGGCACGCTCGCCCCCGCCGAGTCGCACGCCGCGAAGATCGCCGCCGTCAAGACCGCCGTGCCCGCACTGTTCGTGAACGCGCGCACCGACACCCACTGGCTGGGACGCCAGGAGGAAGAGACCCCGACGCGCCTGGCGATCTACGAACAGGCCGGTGCGGACGGGGTGTTCGTGCCGGGGCTGTCGGACCCGGACGGCATCGCCGCACTGACCGCGGCCCTCGTGGTACCGCTGAACATCCTGTACACGCCGGCCGGCCCCACTCTCTGCGAACTGGCCGCTTTGGGGGTGCGCAGGATCAGCCTCGGCTCACTGCTCTACCGCAGGGCCCTGGAGGCGGCCGTGGCCACCGCGACCGCCATCCGGGACGGACGGCCGGCGGACCTGACGGCCCCGTCCTACGCCGAGGTGCAGCGCCTGGGGACGCCCGCCGGAACGCCCCGGAGCTTCATGTGACGTCACGACCACCGGAAACCGGATCACCACCGCCGTCGACCGGGATCAACGCTCAGCGCCGGCACTCCGAAGGACGGTCACTCGGCCAGACGTCCGATGACGGAGGGCATACGCCGTCCCGCCTCAGAATCCGAACACCTCTGTGACTCTCTCGGCCAGGTGATCCTCCGTCATCGTGGCGCCGACCTCGATGGCGGGCAGTCCGAGACGCTTCGTCTCCTCATGCAGGCGCACGGTGAACATCCGATCACGAGCGAGCAGGTTGTGCAGGGCAGTCTCCGGATCACTGGTCTTGCGGGCGATGTCCCACAATGAGCCTCGGCTTTCGAACGCGGCCCGACGGAACTCAGGCGTCGGGAGCAGCCAGACGGCGTGGCCGGATGCGGCGAGGAGGGGTTTGACCAGGTGAGGCAACAGCCGAAAACCCTCGACGATCACGCCGGGGGCCTCCGGGAGGCGGAGGAGGTCCTCGACGATCAGGCCGAAGCCCTCGCCCCGAAACCAGTGGAACGTCTCGAGCATCGTCTCCGGAGACCGGTTCACCCATCGCTCGTCCATGTCCATGGCCTTGAAATCGCTCAGGAACGGGCTGTCTCGGGATGCGCTCCGGTCGGCGTGGTCCGACATCACGTCGTCGGTCGCGTAAATACGCAGACCGTGCCGGGCCGCCATGCGACGGGCGATGGTCGACTTGCCCGCACCGCTCGCGCCACCGATCCAGTAGACGTGCCGGAGCCTCGCCCGCAGTGCGGCGTCGGCGGCGATGACCGGAGGCCGGCTAGCCAAGGACCATGTCCAGGATGCCGGAGTAGAAGACGACGTAGGCGACGAGCGCGAACGGGAGTCCCGAGGCGAGGGCGGTGAAGATGGCGTGCAACCAGACCCTGGCAGGAGCGCTGTGCGTAGTCGCGGGCGTAATGATGGCGCTGGTCATACCGTCGGATTCCCGTGCTTTGGATCTGCTGATGGCCCTGAGGAGGGATCCATCGTACGTAAAAGCAAGAGGAACTTCTGCATCGCGGCGTACGGGCTGTCCGGGCGGTGTCTAGGGCGCGGTGGCCAGGCCGGATTCGTAGGCGAAGATGACCAGCTGGGCCCGGTCCCGGGATTCTGTCTTGGCGAGCAGGTTGGTCAGGTGGGTTTTGATCGTGCTGGTGGCCAGGACCAGGTCGGCGGCTATCTCGGCGTTGGACATGCCTCGGGCCACGCGGGCCAGGACGTCTCGTTCGCGGTCGGTGAGGGCGGCGAGGACCCTGCGGGACGGGGTGGCCTCGGGGAGGCGGTCGGCGGGGGAGGGGGGCGTGGCGGTGAAGCGCTCGATCAGGCGGCGGGTCGCCGCCGGGGTCAGCAGGGCCTCGCCGGCCGCGACCACGCGGATCGCCGTCAGGAGATCTTCGGGGGGCGAGTCCTTCAGGAGGAAGCCGCCGGCGCCCGCGCGGAGGGCGGCGAAGACGTACTCGTCCAGGTCGAACGAGGTCAGGATGACGACGCGGACCGACGGGTCTTCGGTGATCTTCCGGGTGGCGTCTATGCCGTTCATCCCGGGCATGCGCACGTCCATCAGCACCACGTCGGGGCGGAGTTCCGCCGCCAGGTCGACGGCCTCGGCTCCGTTCTCCGCCGCGCCCACGACCCGCATGCCCGGTTCGGTGTTCAGCAGGGCCGAGAGCGAGACCCGCAGGAGCGCCTGGTCGTCGGCGAGCATGATCCGGATCACCGGCCGGCCTCGTCCAGCGCGAGGGGCTTGTCTTCGGGAGCGTAGGGGAGCCGGGCCTCCACCTGCCAGCCGTCGGGGGAGGAGGGCTCGGCCTTCACCGTGCCGCCGTAGAGGCGGGCCCGCTCCTCCATGCCGGGGATGCCCTGGCCCCGGCCGCGCACGGCGACCGGGCCGGGGTTGCGCACCCGCAGGCGGACGCCGTCGGCCTCGTGGGTGACGTCGACGGTCGCCGATCTGATGGCGGCGTGCTTCACGGCGTTGGTCAGGGCCTCCTGGACGATCCGGTAGGCGGCCAGGTCGGCGCCGGCGGCCAGCGGACGCGCGGTGCCGTGGATCGCCAGTTCGGCGCGCAGGCCCGCAGCCGAGGCCGCGGCGACCAGGCCGCCCAGATCGGCCAGGCCGGGCTGGGGGGCGAGTCCGTCGGCGTCGTCGCCGCGCAGGAGGCTCATCAGGCGGCGCATCTCCGCGAGGGATGAGCGGCCGGTCCGCTCGATCGTCCCGACGACCTCGTGGAGCGGGTCGTCGGGGGCGGAGCGCAGCCGCGCGATGCCGGCCTGGACGGTCATCAGGGTCACGCCGTGGGCGACGACGTCGTGCAGTTCGCGGGCGATCGTCAGGCGTTCCTCGGCGATCCGGGCTTCGGCTTCGGCGTCGGCGCGGCGGCGCTGCTGTTCGGCGAAGGCCGTCGTCCATTCGCGGCGCTGGCGGACGGCGTCGGCCAGCACGCACGGCGGCAGCGCGACGATCAGCGGGACCACGACGAGCTGGAGCGGGGTCATGCCGCCCTGCTGGATGACGATCCCCTGGGCCAGCAGCCAGGTCCCGGCGGCGGTGAGGACGGCCGCGCGTCTCGACCGGACGGCCGCCGAGTAGGAGGCCAGCATCCAGGCGGCGGGCTGCAGGGTGGCTTCCAGATCGAAGACGAACAGGTAGGTGATGGCGTTCGTCCAGATCAGGACGGGCACCGGGTACCTGCGGCGGAGCAGGACCGGGGCCGTGGCCGCGAGCAGGGCGAGGAACAGGGCGGGCTCGCCGTCGCCGTCCGCGGCGAGGGCCGCCAGCAGCAGGATGGCGACGGCGTCCAGAGCGGTCCAGTGCCACGGGCGCATCGCGTTCACGACATGACCGTATGACACGGTTCGTCCTGCCGCCTCCCCCCACGGTCCGAAGCGTGATCGGCACCGTGGGCGGAAGCGGCCCGCCCGCCCGGTCGCAGATCGTAGGGCCCGGGAGGCACAAGATGATCGAAGTCAGTGATCTGGTCAAGCGCTACGGCAGGGCCACGGCCGTCGACGGGCTCACCTTCACGGTCCGCCCGGGACGCGTCACCGGGTTCCTCGGGCCGAACGGCGCGGGAAAATCCACCACGATGCGGCTCATCCTCGGGCTCGAGCGGGCGAGCGAGGGCCGCGTCCTGATCGACGGGCGGCCGCTGCGCGAACTCGACCGGCCGATCACCCGGGTCGGGGCGCTCCTGGACGCCTCCAGGGTGCATTCCGGGCGGACGGCCCGCGATCATCTGCGGGTGATCGCGGCGGCCAACGGCGTCGGGGACCGCCGCGTGGACGCCTGCCTGGAACTGGCCGGGCTGGCCGCGGTGGCGGGCCGCCGGATCCGCGGGTTCAGCCTGGGCATGCGCCAGCGGCTCGGCATCGCCGCGGCCCTGCTCGGCGACCCCGGCGTCCTGTTGTTCGACGAACCGGCCAACGGCCTGGACGCCGAGGGCGTCCAGTGGGTCCGCACCCTGATGCGGGACCTGGCCGCCGAGGGCCGGACGGTCTTCGTCTCGTCCCACCTGATGGCCGAGATGCAGAACACCGCCGACCACCTGATCGTGATCGGCCGCGGCAGGCTCCTGGCGGACGCCCCCATCGGCGACCTGATGGCGACGGCGTCCCTCGGGATCCGGGTCCCCGAGGCGAAGACGGGCACGGCGGTCGGGCTGCTCGCCCAGGCCGGCGGAGACGTCACCGTCGACGGCGGCGACCTGCTCGTCAAGGGCCTCGACGCGGCCCGCGCCGGAGAACTCCTCCTCAAAGGCGGCATCCCGATCGTCCATCTCGCCGAACGCCGCTCCTCCCTCGAGGAGGCCTACCTGGAACTCACCGGCGAAGCAGTCGAATACCGCGCTCTGGAAGGGCAGTCATGACGGACATCCGGTACATCGTGCGGTCGGAGTGGATCAAGCTCTGGTCGGTGCGGTCGACATGGTGGTGCCTGGGGGCGGCGGCGGTGGTCGTGCCGGTCTTCGGAGCGCTGGCGGCGTCGGCGGTCGATCCCGTCGAAGCCGCGGCGCTGCCCAAGGCTTGGCTGGCCGAGGACGGGTTCGACCCGCTCGAGCCGCTGACCGCCGTGCTGCTGGCGCAGTTCGTGTTCGGGGTGCTGGGAGTGCTGACGGTGACGTCGGAGTACTCCACGGGGCAGATCCACAGCTCGCTGCTGGCCGTCCCGCAGCGGCGGCGGCTCCTGACGGTGAAGCTGGCGGTGCTGACGGCGGTGGTCGCGGCGGTGGCGACGGTGCTCGTGTTCGGGACGTTCTTCCTGACCCAGGCCCTCCACCCGGACGGGCTCGGCATCGGCCTGGCCGAAGGAGGGGCCTGGAAGGTCCTGCTCGGCTGCATCGCCTACCTGCTCTTCATCACGGTCTTCGGATTCGCGGTCGGCGCCGCGGTGCGCGGGACGGGCTCGGGGATCACGCTGTTCATGGCGGTGGCGTTCCTGGCGATGAGCGCCCTGCCCGCGGTCTTCCCCAGCACGCTGCGGGATCAGGCCGTCCGCTACACCTTCGTCGGGCTCGCCGAGTCGCTGACGACGCTCCAGCCCGATCCGCGGCCGGGGATGCCCGCGGCCGCCCTGTTCCTGGCCGCGTACGCCGCCCTCGCGCTGGCCCCCGCGATGCTGCTGGCGGAACGGCGGGACAACTGATCGGAACCCGGCCCTGCAAGCCGCCCCGCTCGTCGCGCGCCTTCCCCGGCCGAGAAATTCGATCTTGTTCCGCGAATCTCCCGCATGCCCGCGATCTTGATGGCAGAATCTCCTACTTCCGCATGGTTTAAGGAGGTTTGGATGCTCAAGCGAACTGCCGCGGTGCTCGTCTCGGCCGTCTCGGTGCTCGGCGTCGGCACCGCCGTCGCGCCGGCGGCCCACGCGGGCGGATACGGATGCAAGGGCAATCTCGTGAAGACCATCCCGGTCCCGCTGAAGGACATGCTGACCGGGAAGACCTACTACCGCAGCGACGTCAAGCTGTACTACAACCCCAAGTCGGGCTGGAACTGCGCGGTCATGGTCAAGCGCCCCGGCAAGCCCCGCTACAACGCCAAGGTCCCGATGTACCTGAAGATCATGAACGCCCGCTGGGCCGAGGACCGCCAGAAGAACAACGTCGACACCGACCAGGGCGACTTCCGCCGCTACGCGGGCCCGGTCAAGGTCAACGGACGCTGGAAGGGCAGGGGCCTGTGCATCAGCGTCTACGCCCTCTACTCCGACGCCGAGGCCAACGGCAGGGACGAGGAGTGGAACGGCCGCCTCTACAAGTCCGGCCTGGCCTGCCGCTGATCGAGAAGGAGCCCTCGTCCCGGCCCGTGGAGAGGAGGACGAGGGCTCTCCAAGCCCGCGGACCCCGGGGGCCGGAGGACGGGCGAGCCGTCCGAAGCGCGTGACGGGATGGCCGTCGGCCAGATCCTGAAACCGGTGGAAAGGCTCAGGAAGTATCCATACGCCGAAGCCCCCAGGATATTGCCCGCCGATGGCCTCTCCTTGGAATTTCCTGTTCCACGATTGGTATATGAGCGGACAGGCGGACGAGGAGTTCGCGAAAGACCACTTGGTCAAAACGGCCCTGTCGCTTTTCGCGAGCCTCGGCTACGACGGCACGGACAACGAGATGATCGCCAACGCCGCGGGCGTCGACCGGCAGGAGGTCGCTGCGGCAGGGGGCCGCACAGCCCTCTATCTGGGGATCCTCGAAACCTTCTACCAGGCGCAGTCGAAGATGCTGGACGAGGCGGCCGCCGCCTTCACCCCCGACGAGGCCGGGATCCGCGACCTTTTCGACCGGATGCTGGACTTCTACGTGGACCACCTCCCCCAAATGGCGCTCTGGCAGCACCGCTACCTCCACGACGCCGCCGACATCGCGGACATCGACACCCGCTACAGAATGCCGATGCTGCGGAAAATCGCGGACGTCTTCGGGACCGAAGCCCTCACTCCCGCCGGCGTTCAAATGCTCTTGAACTTCGTCAGCTGGAGCCTCCGCGGCTTCCTGAGCGAAGGCGTCATCCGGCTCGAGGGGCCGCCGCTGGGGCCCGACACCGTGGAGGGCCAGAACCTGCTCCGCTCCTACCTGCACGAGCTCGCATCTCTCGTCTTCAGCGAGGACCGCCTGCGAGACCGTTGACCTTCGCGACCGGGGCGGGCACGGCCTGCG
>NZ_BAAATZ010000029.1:273345-427064 GCF_039533685.1 Actinocorallia aurantiaca
GCCCGCCCTGTTCCCCCTCTCCCCCGGGCTGCCCGACGTCGCGGTGAAGCGGCTGCTGGAGGCGGCGAGACCGCATCACGCGACGGCGGTCCCCTCGAGCTCGACCATCAGGCCGGGGATCGCCAGCCGCGTCACCCCGAGCATCGTGGTGGACGGCGCCGCCCCGGCGGCGCCCAACCGCGACGCCAGCACACCGTAGTGCTCGAAGAGCCGGTCGACGTCGGTGGTGTAGACGTTGAGCCGGACGAGGTTCGCGAGGGACATGCCGGCCTCGCCGAGCACGGCCTCCAGGTTGTCGAGGCTCAGCGCCAACTGCGCCGCCATGTCGTCGGCGTGCCGGGGCTCGCCGTCACCGCCCATCGCGGTCTGCCCGGAGCAGTACAGGGTCCGGGTGTGCCCGGAGACGAGCTCGCCCTGGTTGTATCCCATCTGCACCGACCACGCCCACGGGTTGACCGCCGTTCGCTCCATCGCCATATCGGCTCCATTCGATTCGCGGAAATCAGATACGTCGACCGGCCCGGCAGCCGCCGTCTTTCCGGTCGCGTCGATGAGCCTTCCAACAAATCACGACATCCTGTGTCGTGTATTTCGTTAGAGTTCTCGTATGCGTGCCGACCGGCTGGTCTCGCTGGTGCTGCTGCTGCGTCGGCACGGCCGGCTGTCCGCGACCGCGCTGGCCCGCGAACTCGAGGTGTCCACCCGTACCGTGCTGCGCGACATCGAGGCGCTGTCCGCGGCCGGCGTCCCGGTCTACGCCGAACGCGGCCGGCACGGCGGTTTCGCGTTGCTGCCCGGGTTCCGGACCGAGCTCACCGGGCTGAACCACGATGAGGCGCTCGCCCTGCTGGTCGCCGGATCACGGCGCGGCGCGCAGGCGTTCGGCCTCGGCTCGGCGCTCGCCTCGGCCATGCTCAAGGTGGTCGACGCGCTGCCCGAGAGCCATCGGGACACCGCGGCCGACGTGGCCGAGCGACTGCTCATCGACCCGGAGACCGACCTGCTCTCACGCCGGCTGGTCACCGAGGAGGTGCCCGACGCCGTAGTGGCCGAGGTCCGGCGCGCGGTGTTCGCCGGACGCAGGCTGCGCATCCGCTACGCGGCCGTGGACCAGAGCCCGAAGTGGCGCACGGTGGACCCGATCGGCCTGGTCACCGTACGCGACCAGGGCTACCTGCTGGCCACGAGGTCCGGCGCGGACCGCACCTACCGGCTGTCCCGGATCCTGGCCGCCGAGGAACTCGACGAACCCGCACAACGACCGGACCGGGTCGACCTGGACCGGGCCTGGCAGGAACGCAGCACGCGGTTCCGGACCGGCGGCGACCAGGTCACCGTGCTGGTACGGATGGACCCGGCGCGGAGGGAGGACCTCGCGGGCACCGCGCTGGCCGTCCTGGCCGAAGAAACCGACGCGGACGGCCGGCTGCGGCTGGAGGTGACCTTCCAAGACCCGAGACACGCCGAATGGGCCCTGTGGCAGCTCTCCACCAGCGCGGAAGCCCTGTCCCCGCAGTGGCTGCGCGCCGCCCTGCACGACCGCGCCGCCGCGATCGCCGCCTCCTACGGGCGCCGACCCGAGAGCTGACGGGCGATCCGCCTGCCAGCCCCTCACGAGGCCCGCGGTCGCGCGGTCGCCGACGGCCACGAACGCCCCCTTGGCCTTAGAAGTGCTGGGAAATCCATTCGAGGGAGAGATCGGTGGTCGCGCGGTCGGTGCGGATCTCCAGGGCGTCGCCGACGATGGTCGCCTGGTCGAGGACGGCCACGAGGCCGTCGGCGTCGTAGGTGACGCGTTCGCTGAAGAAGACGGGTCCGCCGGGAGAACGCTCGAGCAGTTCGGCGACCGAGCCGGTGAGCAGGGAGGGGCGGATCCGCTCCGAGGCGCGGTGGACCCTCACCCCCGCCTGTGCCAGGGCCGTGTAGAGGGGGACCTCGCCGAAGTCGACGCCCTTGATCGCCGAGGCGATCGGCTCGGGGATCCAGGACACCTGATGGATGACGGGCTGCCGGGACAGGTGGCGGACACGCGTCAGACGCAGGCCCTTGTGCCCGGCCGGCAGGCCCATGGGCTTGCTCAGGCTCGCCGGAATCGGCCGCAGGGTCGTGGAGACCACTTCGGTGCGGACGGGATAACCCTGCTTGCGCAGTTCGTCGCCGAGGCTCTTCAGCGTGTCGAGGCGGTACTCCGCGTGCGGCGGCGCCACGAAGGTGCCGCGCCCCGGCTGCTGGACGATGAGGCCGTCGTCGTTCAGCACCTGGAGCGCCTGCCGCAACGTCATCAAGGTCACCCCGTAGGACGTGCTGAGTTCGCGTTGCGGCGGCAGCGCGTCGCCCGCGCGGTACCGCCCGGAACGGATCTTCTGGGCCAGGTCCTCGGCGATGGCGCGGTAGCGGGGCACACGCCCACTGTTCATCAGGCTCCCCGGTCGAGTGCGTCGCGGATGCTCGCCACATACTCTCCCAGTTCGGCCGGGGCGGCGCCGTCGAGGAGACGGCGCATGAGCGCCGAGGCGACCACCACCCCGTCCGCGTGCCGGGCGAGCGCCGCGGCCTGGCCGGGGGTCGATATCCCGAAACCCAGCACCACCGGACGGTCGGTGAGGCCCTTCAGTTCCTCGGCCAGCCGTTGCGCGGTCTCGGGAATCGGCTCGTTTTCGCCGGTCGTGCCCATGCGCGTCACCGCGTAGACGAACCCCCTGCTGCGCCGGCCTATCTCGCGCAGCCGGGCGGCGGAGGAGGAGGGAGCCGCGAGGAGGACGAGGTCCAGGCCCTCGCCGGCGGCGGCCTCTTCGAGGTCTCCGACTTCTTCCAGGGGCGAGTCGGGCACGATGAGCCCGCGCAGTCCGCTGTCGCGCAGCGCGGCGCAGAACCGCCGGGGTCCCCGCTGCTCGATCAGGTTCGTGTACGTCATCGCGACGAGCGGCACCTCGGTGCCGAGCCGGGCGAGTTCGGCGAGGACGCCGCGCGGCGTGGCGCCCGCGGACAGCGCCCGGTCGGAGGCCTCCTGGATGGTCGTCCCGTCCAGCATGGGGTCGGAGAAGGGGAAGCCGATCTCAATCGCGTCGGCTCCGGCGTCGGCATAGGCGCGGACGACATCCGGCCAGTCGCGGGTGACGCCCGCGGTGACGTAGGGGAGGAGCAGCGGCCTGCCGCGGTCGCGCCGTCGGCGCAGGTGCGCTTCCAGGGTGGGGGTCATCGTGCCTCCTTGAGGGTGGGGAGGTCCTTGTCCCCGCGTCCGGACAGGGTCATCATCACGGTGGATCCGGGCTTGATCTCGCCGGACCGGGCGGCTCGCAGCACCCACGCCAGGGCGTGCGCGGATTCGAGCGCCGCCAGGATCCCCTCCGTCCGGGCGAGGCGGTGCAGCGCCTCGACGACCTCCTCGTCGTCAACCACCACGTAGCGGGCTCGTGCGGTGTCCCGCAGGTGGGCGTGCTCGGGTCCGATCCCCGGGTAGTCGAGCCCGGCCGCGATCGAGTGGGCCTCGGTGACCTGGCCGTCGTCGTCCTGGAGCACCATCGAACGGAAGCCGTGCAGGACGCCGGCCCGGCCGAACGTCGCCGCCGCTCCGCCCTCGGCCTCGACCCCGACCAGCCGGGCCGTCGTGTCGACGAATCCGGCGAACGTCCCGGCGGCGTTGGAGCCCCCGCCTATGCAGGCGACCACGTAGTCGGGGACCCCGCCCGGCAGTTCGGCCGCGCACTGGCCGCGGGCCTCCTCGCCGATGACGCGCTGGAACTCGCGCACCATCCACGGGTAGGGGTGGGGTCCCATGACCGATCCGATGCAGTAGTAGGAGTCCGCGACCGACGACACCCAGTGCCGCATCGCCTCGTTGCAGGCGTCCTTGAGGGTGCGGCTTCCCGAGGTCACGGGCACGACCCGCGCGCCGAGCACCTCCATGCGCAGAACGTTGAGCGACTGCCGCTCGATGTCCTGCGCGCCCATGAAGACCGTCGCCTCCAGGCCGAGGAGCGCGGCGGCGGTGGCGGTGGCGACGCCGTGCTGTCCCGCCCCGGTCTCGGCCAGCAGCCGCCGCTTGCCCATCCGGCGGGCGAGCAGTGCCTGCCCGATCACATTGTTGATCTTGTGGGATCCGGTGTGGGTCAGGTCCTCGCGCTTGAGCAGCAGCGTGATGCCGAGCTCCTCGGACAGCCGCCAGGCGGGGGTCAGCGGGGTCGGTCGGCCCGCGTACACGGTCAGGAGCGTCTTCAGGCGCCCGCGGAATTCGGGGTCGGCCCACGCGTCGCGGAAGGCGGCTTCGACCTCGGCGCACGCCGGGACGAGCGATTCGGGCACGTACCGGCCGCCGTACTCCCCGAACCGGCCGGTCGCTCCGGGGTCGCCCATCCCGTGTCGGCGAGCCGGACGGGCCTGCCCGTCCGGCAAAGTCATCTCGCCCATGGCACCTGCTCCTACTGTTCTAGAACTATCCTCCACTGTTATAGAACAGTAGCCGAAAATCGATCGTCGCGGGCGAACGGACCGAGAGCACCGGCCGTCCCTCTCCACCCGTCACTCGGCCATCAGGTCGTCCGGAGCGGATCCGGCGAGCTCGGCGAGAGCGCCCAGCGCCCGGGAGAGAATTTCGGTCGGCGGGGAGGCGAGCCCGAGCCGGACGGCGTTCGGGGCGCGGTACCGGCCCACGGCGAAGGCCGCCGCCGGGGTCACGGCGATGCCGCGGCGTGCGGCGGCGGCCACGAACGTGTCGGCCCGCCAAGGGCTCGGAAGCTCCCACCAGCAGTAGTAGGAGTGCGGGGCGCCGCGGATCGAGAACCCTCCCAGAAGCCGGGCGGCGAGCTCCTGCCGGACGGCCGCGTCCCGCTGCTTGGCGCGGCCCACCGACTGCACGGAGCCGTCGCCCAGCCAGCGGGCGGCGGCGTCCAGCGCGAAGCGCATCGGCGCCCATCCGCCCGAGCGCAGGGCCGTCGCCATGCTCGAGGAGATCGCTCGCGGGACGACGGCGCACCCGACCGTCAGCCCGGGGGCGAGCCGCTTCGACAGGCTGTCGACCAGGACGGTCCGTTCGGGCGCCAGGGCGGCGAGCGGCGGGAGGCCGTCGTTCAGGAACGACCAGACGGAGTCCTCGATCGCGTGCAGGCCGAGCCGTTCCAGGACGTCCGCGATCTCGGCTCGGCGGCCCAAGGGCATGGTGATCGACAGCGGATTGTGCAGGGTGGGCTGGAGGTAGACGGCGGTGAGCGCGGCCTTGCGGGCGGCGGCCTCGATCGCCTCGGGCACGAGTCCGGCCTCGTCGACGCTCAACGGCACGAGGGTGATCCCGAGCCGGTTCGCGATCGCCTTCAAGACCGGATAGGTGAGTTCCTCCACGCCCAGCCGGGACCCCGGAGGCGCCAGCGTGGCCATGGCCGCGGCGATCGCCTGCCGCCCGTTGCCGGCGAACAGCACCTGCTCCGGGTCCGGCCGCCAGCCCGCGTGCGCGAGCAGATCGGCGAACAGCTCCCGCGCCGGAGGCGTGCCGGCCACGCCGACCGGCCGCATGGACGACTCCAGGACGTCGGGGCGGAGCAGAGGGCCGATGCCGTGGGCGAGCAGCCCCGCCTGTTCGGGCACGACCGGGTGGTTGAGCTCCAGATCGACCCTGGCGCCGGCGGGTTCGGCGAGCGCGGGCCCCGGCACCTGGCCGGCGGCTCGGACGAACGTGCCGCGGCCGACCTCCCCGACCGTCAGGCCGCGGCGGGCCAGCTCCTTGTAGACCCGGGCGGCGGTGGAATCGGCGATGGAGCGCCGCCGGGCGAACTCCCTTTGCGGCGGCAGCCGGTCTCCCGGCCTCAACCGCCCGGCCGTGATCTCCGCGGCCAGTTCGTCGGCGACCCGCAGGTAGTCGTCCATGGCCTTCCCCTTCTCGGTGAGGTCAGAAAATTGCTCCGAGAGCATTTTGTTCTATTGCATTGAAATGGACTGCGAGGATACCGTCAATACAGACCGGTTAATCGGTGCGAATGAGCTCCCCGGTGCGGATGCCTCGGCGTGACCGTGCGCATTGCCGCCAGTTCCGGCAATGGCGGCGTTCGTGAACCGCCGGCCCGCCGGCCCGCACGGCTTGAATGGAGAAGGGGGCTGCGGTCATGGTCGAGAAGACCGCGCTGCTGGGCGTCGTATCCGTCGCGCTGGGAATGGTCCTGTCCCCGGGCCCGAACATGATGTACCTGGTCTCCAGGAGCATCGGCCAGGGACGACGGGCCGGAATCATCTCCCTCGGCGGGGTCGCGGCGGGGTTCCTGGTCTACCTGCTCGGCGCGAACCTCGGCCTGGCCTTGCTGTTCGCGGCCGTTCCCCAGATGCTCACCGCCATCAGGATCGCCGGCGCCCTTTACCTGTTCTGGCTCGCCTGGAAGACCGTCAAACCCGGCGGCATATCGGTCTTCGCCGTTCAGGACGTGCCGCACGATTCGCCACGCCGCCTTTTCGGCATGGGTTTGATGACGAACCTGCTCAATCCGAAGATAGCCATTCTCTACGTGTCGATCATTCCGCAGTTCATCGACCTCGAAAAAGGAGACGTACTGCTGCAGGGCATCATCCTCGGCGGTTTCCAGATCCTGGTGGCCGTGTCGGTGAACCTGTCGATCGTCCTTGCCGCCGGAACCGTCGCCGGCTTCCTCGAACGGCGCCCCTCCTGGCTGCGGATCCAACGGATCACCATGGGAAGCCTGCTGGGAGTGCTGGCCGTCATGCTGGCCTTCGGCGGCTCGGGAAGCCCGGCCCAGCTCTGACGCCGGACCCGCGGACCGCGCTCACCGCCCTGCCGTCTACCCGGCCCGCTTGAGATGATCAGTAGAAATGAACAGCTTCCCACCCCCCACCGCTGAGGAAAACCCGCACGTGACCGACAGCACCCCTCAGGCGACCCGTCCGCGTAATCCCTTCGTCAGGCTGGCCAGGGCCATGGCGCTCTGGTTCGTCCTGTGGATCCCCGCCGGCGTTGCGAGCCGAGCCATCACCGCACAGGCCGAACGCCTCTTCCCCGGCGACCACCTCGTCAGCGACTCCGTCTCCTTGCTTCCCTACCTGGTGCCCTTCACCGCACTGGCCTTCTTGCTGCGCCTGGTCGCCTACCGGCGCCGCGACATCCTGATCGCGTTGATCCCGTTCTGGGGCATCGGCTTCACGAGTGTCGTGTGCTGGAGACTCGCAGGCCTTCCGCACGTCGACTGGTCCACCGGCGCCCACCGCGAACCGCGATCGTGAACCGGTCCCGTGCGCCCCGGGCACCGGTCTCACCGACACCCCGGTGATCGGGGTGGTCGAGTCCGGGCGGCATCAGATGGTCCCGGCCGGCTCATCGCGCGTCCGGGCGCCGACCCGCAGGATCCGGGCGACCGTGAGCAGCCCCAGCCCGGTCAGCAGATCCGTGAACGGAAGGGTGAACACCCCCTCGGCCACGACGAAACCGCTACCGTGATGCAGCATCCCGTCCGGCACGGCGAAGGTGTTCTCCAGCGCGATCCGGGCGGCGTTCTGGATCGCGTGGACGAGGTAGCCGCCGACGATCAGCGTCCAGCCGATGGTCCGCAGCCGACCGGCGACCAGCGGGCTGAAGGGCCCGTCGGACTCGGCCGCGCGCAGGAGGCGGAAGAACAGGAAGAACACCGCGAAGTACAGCAGGAACTCCGGTGCCTGCGTCAACGAGTCCAGTACGCGCTGGGCCGTGGCCGGCGTGTGGTCGCACACCCGAAGACTCGCGACCGTCACAGTGGCGTCCGGTGCGACCACCTCCCGGTTGAGTATCTCCCGGTACAGCGCCAGGGCCTTGTCGTACTCGCTCCCGCCGAACGTCACCTGGGGTTCCGCGCACACCCACCCCGTACCCGATCCCAGGAAGCTGCTGTGATCGTCGAAGACCGTGGCCGCGGTCCCCGCGACGGTCAAGCCGACCAGCAGCGCGAACACGAGCCGCACGGCGAAAGAGAAGGGCTGCAAGGGGTTGCGCGGCGCGCGGCTCATGCAAGGTCCTGACATATTGAGATTTGATGGGGATCGACATTCGACTCAATGAACCTCGATACGTCAAGCGGTCCTCGGCGGTTGCTCAGGCGGCGAGGCCGAGAGGGCGAGCCATGAGGATGGGCGCGGCCCGTACGTTGAGCGGCGTCCTGGGAGCAGGGGCAGCGTCTGTGGTCGGGCGGGTCATCGAGAACTCCTTGGAGAACGCGGACTCGGGAACCCAGGGGTTATCGCTTAAAAAGCCTCGAAGAAACCGGCTGACGGTCGGCGACGCCGATGTGGACTTCGTTCGGAGTTCTCAGAGACGGATCCTGCTCAAGGCCGGCGTCGGCTCCGCATGACGTCCGGTGGCCTGGATCCGACACCGCAAACCGCCTCGACCTCAGCCGAGGCGGTTCTCCGCGACTGCCGCGCGCTCTCGCTGGGCGGCGGCCTCGGTGCGCGCCTCGTCTCGCTCGCGCTCCAGAGCGGTGACGCGTTCCCGGGCCGCACGCAGTTCGGCTCGCAATCCCGGCAGCGCCTCGGCTTCCCGTGCCGCCCGCTCGAGACCGTCCCGTTCGTCCGCCATGCGGGAGAGCTCCTCTTCCAACCGGTGTGACTGCAGCTGTGCGTGTTCCTTCTCCTGCTCGGCGACGGACGCGCGGGTGAGCGCCGCCTCAGCCTCGCCTCGAGCGCGGTCGGCCTCCGCGATCGCCAGCGTCTTGGCCTTCTCCGCCTCCCGGGCCAGGGACTCGGCACGTTCCCGCGCCTCGTCCGCGGCCTGGCGCATGGCCTCGGCCTTCACCGCCTCCAGAGCGGCGTCTTCCGCCTTCCGGCGTGCCAGGTCTCTGTCCTGGACGGCCTCCTGCGCCTTCTGTCCCGCCCGATCGGTTTCCTTGCGGGCTTTCTTCACCGCCCGAGCCGCCTCATCTCGAGCCTCCCGTGCCTGGGAGACGGCCTCCTTCGCCCGGACTTCGGCCTGCTCAGCCCGTTCCCGTTCCCGCTCGGCCTCTTCCGAGGCCTCCTGCACCAGACGCCGCGCCTCCCGTTCGCGTTCTTCGGCCTCCCGGCGCGCCGCGTCAACGGCCTGCTCGGCCTCAGCCTGCGCGGCCAGCACCCGCAGCCCGGCGTCTTCTTCCGCCAGGCGCGCCCGCTCCAGGGCCGCATCCCGTTCCCGGGTCGCCGTCCGCGCCGACTCCTGCGCCTCGAGCTCCCGCTCACGCGTCTTGCGCGCGTCCTCCTCCATGCGGGCGGCCCGTTCCTCGGCTTCGGCCCGTCCGGCCATCGCCGCGGCGACGGCCGTCTGAGCCTCGGCCCGCTCCGCGCTGATCCGCGCTTCCACCCCCCGGGGGGACAACTCGGATTCCAGCGCCTGGGCCAGGGGAGCGACCGCGGCGGCCAGCCCCTGCTCGATCCGCTCGTACAGGTCCTCGGCCCGGGCCAGCGCGCCCTCGAGCCCCGGCGTGCCCCGCCTCAACTCCCTCTCCCGCTTGGCCCTCGTCTGGCAGTCCGTCCCCTCGCAGTAGGCCCGCGGCCGCCCCCGCCCGCTCCTCTGCTCCACCGGCTTCCCGCAGTAGCCGCACGCCCGCGCCTGCACGCTCTCGTCGTTCACCCTTGGATCCTATCATTTTCTGATTTTCTGTTTCCGGAAAATAATTAATCCAAAAAACCGCGATCCCTGACTTACGGGAATGTCGATTCCCGACACTGAAGAGAGCGAAGGGCGCCCTCGATGACCGAAGACACCTGGAAGGTCCGTGCATGCGTCCAGGATTCTCTGTCCGGGCACGAGAGCCCGCCGCGCGCTCGGCGATCGGACCCGGACGTGGCTCAGGCGTTCTCCAGAACGGCACGTCCCAGGAGCGGAAGACAGGCGACCGTGGACACCGGCTCTCAGGATCCCGGTCTGAGCACGACCGCAGCCGGACCTTCCGCCGACCGGTATGGACTGGAGCGACGCGGGTATGCGTGAAGCAGCCGACCAGCGAAGGGCACCCGCCATGCAGCCAGACGACCTGCCTGCCCCGGTAACCGGGGTGCTCCTCACCCACTTCCTGACCGTGCGGGACGTGCCCCGGTCGCGCGCGTTCTACGCGGACGTCCTGGGCGGCAGCGTGGTGTTGGAAGAAAACCCATGCATCATCAAGCTCGCCAATGGCTGGATCATCATGAATCCCGGCGGCGGTCCGACTCCCGACAAACCCGATGTGACGCTGCAGCCGCCCGATGACCCCCACACCACATCGGCCTTCCTCAACATCCGTGTGGCCGACATCGAGGCGTGCTACAGGGACTGGAGCGACAAGGGGGCGGAATTCCTCACCCCGCCCCTCGACCGGAAAGCCGAGTTGCGCTGCTATCTCCGCGACCCCGACGGATACCTCATTGAGGTCGGCCAAGCCACCGGAATGCTGGAAGGGGTATTCGCCGACCCGCCCGCCGGAACGGAGTAACCGGGCAGGAGCCGACCCGCACTCCGTCCTTCCCCCTCAGGACAGGCCGGGCCGCTCCAGCTTGTCGGCCTGCACGCACGGCTACCGGTCGCCCTGCGGGCTCTGGTGTTCGTGGCGGATCCGGTGGCGGTCCTCGGCGAAGTGGATGGTCTCGAATGCCACCAGGGCGGCCATTGCGGCGGTGAGTACGGCGAGGGTGGCCAGCGCGGGGATGTGCGGCCCGATTCCCAGCAGTGACAACAGCGCAAGGGCCAGCACCGCGTCCCGCATGTTGACGGTGTCCAGGACACGCCAGGTAAACGCGACGTGCCCCAGCAGGTACAGCGTGACGCCGCAGACCAGCGCGGTGAGCCCGACACCCTTCAGCGGGTCGGCGAGGTCGTGGTGCCGGGGATCGCCCACGTACTCCAGGACCTTCTTCAGCCCCAACGCGAGCAGCACCACGCCGGCGACCAGCGGCAGGTGCAGATAGCTGTAGGCGTCGCGCGCCAGCCGGGGCCTGTCAGCGTCCGGCGTGGCGGCGAACGCTCGCTCGGCCGCGAGCGCGGTGACGTCGAAGTAGGACCACCACAGCGCCGCCGACAAGACCAGCCCCAGTACCGCGGCGGCCACGATCGGCATCGAGATCGGCAGCTCGGCCATCCCGGCACCGACGGCCACGATCGACTCGCCCAGCGCGATGATCAGGATCAGGCCATGCCGTTCGGCAAAGTGCCCGGCCGAGCGGAGCCGCCACCCCCGCGCACCGCCCAGGTAGTTGCCCAGGTAGTCCGCCGCCAGCGCCGCCGCCCACAGCGCCGTCTGCGTCGGCCCATCGGTCCCGGCCGCGATCAGCAGCAGAGCGGTCGCCACGAGCATCGACGGCGCGAAACGCAGCAACTGTCCGCGCAGGCCCGGGTCACCGGCGGAAATGATCCAGAACAGCACCAGGTGCAGGGCACGGAACAGGAAGTAGCAGACCGCGACGACGACCGGGCCATACAGCCCGCCGGGGAGGTCGTCGAAGGACTCCGGGATGCTCAGCGCGAGGACGAACATCACGGCCATTGCGGCGAACAAGCCCAGTCGGCTGACGCCCTCGTCCGCGCGTGCCACGTTGCCCACCCACGAGTAGCACACCCAGCTCCACCACAGCAGCCCGAAGATCAGCACCCCGCGCAGCATCCCGTGCCACGTAAAGTCCGCGGCCATGAACGCCGTGACCCCGGTGAGCGCGAACACGAACACCAGGTCGAAGAACAGCTCCAACGGCGTCACCGCGCCGCTTTCGCCCTGCATTTCGGTCCCCAACAGACCCCGGAGCCTATTCATGACGACAGGTTGGCACAACCAGATCCGGTACGCCCGCGTGGCGAATACGCCCCCGCCAACATTGGACGGCACGTCATCCACATCGGCGGCGAACACCCCTCCTACCTGCAACTGCCCGTCCAAACGCGATAGCACCACCCACCACGGGCCCCAAAGCCCGCTTCACCCGCAGCGCGGCTCTGCCTCTCCGTGGCAGCTCGACTTCTTTCCCCATCACTTATGAAACGCCTCGCCACCCCGCACGAGCCTCATGATCACCCCCGTCTGGGGCTCATGACACGTTTCTTACCCAAAAGTCCATAAGGGACCACACCCTGCCTGTTGACATGTGACTAAATAGTCACATATTTTGGCGGGGTGAGCGACGATGACCTTGTTTTCAAGGCGCTCGCCGATCCGACCCGCCGCTTCCTGCTCGACCTGCTGTTCGCCCGCGACGGGCGGACGCTGGGCGCGATGGAAGCCGAGGTGGAGATGACCAGGTTCGGCGTCGCCAAGCATCTGCGGATTCTGGAGGACGCCGGACTGGTGATCACACGCCGATCGGGCCGAGAGAAGCTGCACTTCCTCAACCCCGTGCCGATCCGGTTGATCCACGACCGGTGGATCGACAAGTACACCGAGCGCTCGGCGGCCGCCCTCGCCGACCTTAAGAAGGAACTGGAGCAACAAGCCATGTCATCCGTGACCGACACCGCCGACAGCACGGTCATCCAGGTCTACCAGGTCTATATCAAGGCAACCCCCCAGGCCATCTGGGACGCCATCACCAAGCCCGAGTGGACGGCGAAGTTCGGCTACCAGTCGCCCGTCGACTACGACCTGCGTCCCGGCGGCGCCTTCCGCGCCAGGGCCAGCGAGGCCATGAAGCAGCACGGCGCTCCCGACGTCGTGATCGACGGCGAGGTCATCGAGGCCGACCCGCCTCGCAAGCTGGTGCAGACCTGGCGGGCGCTGTTCACGGGAGAGGACTTCACCCGCCTCACATACGAGATCGAGCAGGACGGCACGGGCGTGTGCAAGCTGACCGTCACCCATGACGTCACCGGCGCGCCGCAGACCGCGGCCCAGGGCGCAGGCCAGATCCCCGAGGCCGGCGGCGGCTGGAACCAGATCCTCAGCGACCTGAAGACCCTGCTGGAAACCGGCCAGCCTCTCTATCACTGACCCACCCCCGGGTCTGCGGCCGTACGGCGCGGGCCCGGCCGTTCACAGGAGCTCACCCCCCATGTCTTCCGACGCCTCCGTCTCCCGGCGCGTGGCCGGGACGGCCGCCCCGGCCCGTGCCCTTCTCGCCTGCGGCGTGCTCGCCGGCCCGCTATTCGTCCTGCTGATCGTGAGCCAGGCGATGACCCGCGATGGATTCGACGCCCGCCGTCATCCCCTCAGCATGCTCAGCCTGGGCGAACACGGCTGGATCCAGACCGCCAACTTCCTGGTCTGCGGGCTGCTGATCCTGGCCTCCGTCATCGGCCTGCGCCGCGTGCTCGAACCCAGGACCTTGGGCCGCGCCTGGGGCGCCGGGCTGCTGGCCGTGTACGGCACCAGCCTGATCTGGGCTGGCCTCTTCCCCACCGATCCGGCCTACGCCTTCCCGCCGGGAACCCCTAACGGTGCCCCCGTCCAGGCGAGCTGGCATGGCATGCTGCACAACCTCGCCCCCGTCGGGATGGGGCTCGCGCTGAGCGTGGCCTGCCTGGTGTTCGCCCGCCGATTCGCGCGCGAGGGCCGACGCGGCTGGACGGTCTACAGCGTCCTGGCCCCCGCCGCGTACCTCGTCCTGGGGTTCGCCGCCTTTCCCGCCGAGGACTACCGGCTGATGCTCGCCGGCGGCGCCGTCATCTGGACCTGGGCCTCCGCCCTGTGCCTCAGCTCGATGACCGCACGCCCCGTTGCCGAAAGGAGAAGCTCATGAGCGAGCCGGCCATCGACGAGTACGTCGTGACCCGGGTCGCGCCCGTCCACCGGCCCACCGTCGCCGCCCTGCGCGAGCTGATGAGACAGCACGCGCCCGAGGCCCGGGAGGTGATCGCGTACGGCTCGCCCGCCTGGCGGGGCAAGAAGATCCTGGCCATCATCAGCGCCAGCAAGACCCACATCACGTTCGCCTTCGACCGCGGCGCCGAGTTCGCCGACGCCCACGGGCTGCTCGAAGGCGTCGGGAAGACAACCCGGCACATCAAGATCAAAAAGCCGGAGGACATCGACTGCGACGCCTTGGGTGACTACATCCGCCAGGCCGCCGAGCTCGACCGGCAATAGGGGGTCCCGGTAGCAATCGCGGAAAATCCAACGGATATACCGCTGGCCTGCGGAAACTCCGGATCGTCGGCGAGTGCTCATGAAGTCGTCACAGGTCAGCGCGCTGCGCTTCAACGGAGTGGTCCGTGGTCGAGCCCCAGGTGCCCGCATCCGATGCGGAGATCCCGCATCGGACGCGAACTCAGGGGTCGGCGGGGTGAAGGTTCTTCAGCAAGGCTGAACCCGAGGATCAGGAGCCAGACCCGACAGAGGTTCAAATTCTGCTCGGTGTCCCCAGGGCTCCAGCCGCAGCTCAGCGCGTTGCGCTGGCGCGGACGCCCTCTCGCCGACGACGACCCGCGGCCGAAACCCCGCTTCGTGCTCGGGCAGCGATCAGCAGTCCAGCCCCTAGTTACCGGCTGGTACCGCCAACCGCTGTTCCGATGTTCCCCGACCCCGAGGTCGTTCAGGACGATGAGCCCTTCCGGGGTGCCACCGGAATACGGCAGAAACAGGCCGCGCTGCCGCGGTCCCGGCCACGTGGCCGAGCACTGTCGGCTCCCTGACCAGCCTCCAGCCGACCCGGGGTGGCCCAGATCCAGAAGCGGCTGGCCTCGGACATGGTCGTGCTGCAGCAACAGACCGACGACCCGGCGATAAACGGCGGCGGGAGCCTTTGCGGCGTCAGATGCGGCCGGTCTCGTGGGCCCACATGGCGACCTCGACGCGGTTTCGGGCGCCGAGCTTTCGCATGAGGCTGGCGAGGTGGGCTTTGACGGTGCTTGGGGTGATGTAGAGCTCGCTGGCGATCTCATTGTTGGTGCGGCCTTGGGCTACAGGCACGAGGACTTCCTCCTCGCGGGCGGTGAGCGGTTCTATCGGCTGCCTCGGTGGTGAGGTCTCTGCGTGGGCGAACGCTGCGAGCAGTCGGACGGTTACGCTGGGTGCGATCAGTGCGTTTCCGTCGGCGGCGGCGTGGATGGCCTGGGTCAACAGGGCGGGTCCGGCGTCCTTGAGCAGGAACCCGCGGGCGCCGGCTTTGAGCGCCCCGTGGACATACTCGTCGAGGTCGAAGGTGGTGATGACCACGATCGGCAGGGGGTCGGTGACGTCGGGGCCGGCGAGGTGTCGGGTGGTTTCAATGCCGTCCATCAGCGGCATCCGGATGTCGAACAGGCCGACGTCGGGGCGCAGCTGGAGCGCCAGGCGGATTGCCTCGCGCCCGTCGGCGGCCGCGCCGACCACTTCGATGTCGGGTTGGGCGTCGAGCAGCATGGTCAGCCCGGTGCGCACGATGGGCTGGTCGTCGGCGATGAGGACCCTGATGCTCATCGTGGTGTCCCGGTTCGGGGCAGGACCGCCTCTACCCGCCAGCCCCGCTCGGCGGCGGGGCCTGCGTGGAAGGTGCCGCCGAGCAGTGAGGCGCGTTCCCGCATGCCCACCAGGCCGTAGCCTGCTGGGGCGCGGCCGCCAGCGGCGGAGCCGTCGTCGTCGATGGTCAGCCGTACCTGGTCGGCGTCGCCTGTGACGGCGACGGTGACCTGGGTCGCGTGGCGGGCGTGCCGTCGAGCGTTGGTGATGGACTCCTGGGCCAGGCGGTAGATCGCGGCCCCGACCGCCGGGCTGAGGTCGTCGAGCTCGCCGAACAGCGTCACCTCGACGCAGGGACGCGTCCGGCCATCGGTGGCGAGCTGCTCGACCTCGGCCACGCCGGGCTGCGGCGCGAACTCGGTGTCCTGTGTGGAGCGGAGCACGCCGACGATGGCGCGCAGCTCGGTGAGGGTGCGGGTCGCGGCGTCCTCGATGATGGCCAGGGCCTCGATGGCACGTTCGGGGTGGGAGGCTGCGATGGCACGTCCTGCTTGGGCCTGGATGGCGATGCCCGAGACGTGGTGGGCGACGGTGTCGTGGAGTTCACGAGCGAGCAGTTCGCGTTCGCGGGCCTTGGCTTGGTCGATGTCGCGGATGCGGATCTTCGTGCGATAGCGGATCGCGGCGCCGAGCGCGGCGGCGAACAGGAAGAACGCGTATCCGGCGACCGTCTCCGCCACGCTGCCCGGTTCGGCGACGTAGGTGATGGCCAGCCAGAGCAGGATGACGCCGAGGCCGCTAGCGGCTTCCCGACCGGAGCCCCACCGGAACAGGGCGTAGGCAATGACCAGGGTGGCCGAGACACTCGAGGGCAGAGTGCCTTGCGATCCGGTGAGGACTCGGACGATGTCGACCACCGTCACCGTGCCGAAAGCCACCGCGGCCGCGACGAGCGGGTGCGTACGTCGCCACGGAAGGGGGGCGACGACCGCGAGCGCAGCGATGAGCAGCAGCGGGAGCGGCGCCATGTCCTCGCGGAGCACCGCTTCCAGCACGGACCAGCAGATCAGTACCGCGACCAGGGCCCAGTCCCGCAGCCTCCGGTCCGGGGGATTCGTGGGTCGAGGTTCGGCCCACAGCGAGCGGAGTGCGTTGGTGGCCATCTTGATCAGCCTAGGCAGCCCGCGTGTTCAGTGCATCCGCCGAAAGTACAAGAGGCGTGTTCGGTGTATCCGCCGAAAGTACAAGAGGTCGGCTGTGCCAACGACCAGGTCGGATCAGGCTCCGGGGCTGATGTGCCCGCCGCCGGCATCCGTGAAGGTGGAAGCACCCACCTGATCAAGCCAAGGAGCATGGTGATGAGAACGCCTCAATCCCACACCGCACCAGAGAATCCGCCGTCCCAGAGCACGCTGGAAGATCTGCGCCTGCCCGTGCAAGCCAAGCTCGCTGCAGCATGGACCAGCTTCATGTTCCTCTACATCTACGTCGACTACCTCGCCCTGTACAAGCCCGGCTTCGTGGACGACCTCCTGGCCGGCATCGTCCACGAGTTCGACCTAGGCCCGACCTTCGTCGCCATTGCGCTCACGCTCATGGCCATCCCGATCCTCATGATCCTGCTCTCCGCGACACTGCCCGCCCGTATCAACCGCACCATCAATCTCGTCGTGGCAACGCTCTACATCCCCGTCTCGGTGTTCAACGCGGCAGGGGAGCCGTGGTCCTACTCCTATTTCTACGGCCTCTCCATCGGACTCGAGGTGCTTCTCCTGGCCTTCATCCTGCGCTCCGCCTGGAACTGGCCACGCCGCGCCGCATCACCGGCGACCCTGGCAGCCGGCCTCGACAGCGAGCCACTCCGCCCGCCGCAGCAGGCGTGACCGCCCGCCCCGCGCCCGACCATCCTTCGCTCGCGCCACCCGAGGGCACGGTCACCGGCCCGTGAGGAGGATCGGACTTTGGCGGTAGCAGGCTGGTCTCGGCGTCGGTTCGGCGACGGCGAGGGCGCGGTAGACGGAGGCGATCGAGGGGTTCTGGCCTGTGTTCTTGCCGGTCTTGATGGTGAGCTTGGCGGCGATGTCGGGAACGGGGACGCCTTTGTTCCGGAGGGCGAGGGCGAAGGTGAGCATGTCGTCGTCGATCACTTTGGGGTGTCCGCCGTGGTGGCCGCGGGCGGCGGCGGTCTGCTGTCCTTCGAGGGTCTTGTCGCGGATGTAGTCGCGGTCGAGTTGGGCGGCGACGGCCAGGACGGCGAAGAGCATGGCGCCGAGCCCGGCGGGGTCGTAGATCCCGGTGAGCGGGCCGGTCAGCAGCTCCAGTTGTATCCCGGCGGCTTGCAGGCCCGCGGCGAGCGTCATGAGCTCGGCGGCGTTGCGGGCGGGCCGCTTGAGCTCGTGCACGGTGAACACGACGGCCTGGCCGGGGGCGGCGGACTTGATGTCGCGGCAGAGCGCGAGCGCGGCCTCGTACTCGGGCCGCACCTTCACCCGGGTGGAGATCTTCTCGGCGAAGATGCGCGTGCAGCCGGCGGCGCGGAGCGCAACGAGCTGGCTTTCCAGCTCCTGGTCCTTGGTGGAACAGCGCGCGTACCCGATCCGGATCGGCGGCGCAGACGGCGCGACCTCGGCCGGCGCGACGGGCGGCAGAGCCTGCCAGGGCGCGCCGGGCCTGCGCCCGCCCGGGACGGGGACGTCGAGGAGGTCGCGGAGCGCGGGCACGAGGACGAACCGGGCCGTGTGGTACTTCGAGGCGACCTTCCCGCCTCTGGTGCGGCACGGCGAGGGCGCCATCGCTTCGCAGTTGGGGCAGTCGTAGCGCTCGACCGCCGCGGCGGCCTCCTCCGGCGTCATCTCCACGTGCCCGAGTCTCGCAGAACCCCCTCGCAGAACCGGGTGGTTCTGCGAGGAGTTCTGCGAATCGCGACCTGCGGGAATGTGCGCGTCAGGCGGGGGTTGCGGGGGCTCGCAGAACTGTCCATTTCTGCGAGACGCACACAGTCACCCCCATCACCCAGAGCCACCTGGCTGGGGCCATGTTCGGGAGTGGAGGCCGAGCGGGGTCGGGCATCGAGGCGCGTGAGGTAGGCGCGAGCGAGACGGCCGGAGGACTCACGGACCTCGGGCAAGGAGCGGCCTCCCACGCTGACCGTGACGATGACGTCCTCGACGAGAACGAGGAGCCGTCCCATGACCACCTCGCCATTCCCGTCGGCAGCTGGCGAAACCGTGCCTGCAACAGCAGGAGGGATCGGGACCCGGAAGTGCGAGAAATACGCCTCCTCGCCGAGGCCGGGGAAGGGACCTCCACGGTGCTTGAGCCCCAGACGGCGGGCGCGCTCGGCCCCTGTCTCCTTCTTCGTCGCCTTGTACCGCTCGGCGGAGAGGTTGACCGACAGGCCCACCGGAGTACTCAAGTACTGGCACTGGGTGACGCGCTCGGATATGTCGTCGTTGCTGCGCGTGGACGGCCCGATCACCTCGGCCGCGAACTCCGCGGTCAGCACCCCGCAAGCACGCGCCAGGACTATGCCCCTGTCGCTCCGACGCAGCCCCGCCATAACACCCAGGCCGACCAGGGCCACGCAGACTCCGCCGATCAGCAAGATCCGTCTCATGGCACCTCATTCAGCCAGAACACACCCCGCCGAGGAAGATCTTCCTCTTTCTGCACTCAGACTCCTCTCTGGGTCAGGGTTCGAGCGTGATGTCCTTGTCGACCGATCCGTTCGTTGATCGGCAGGGCATGTCGTGCAGCTCGACCTGCTGGCCGGGCAGCCGCACGGTCATGGTCAGGCAGAGCCTGAGCCAGGCCTGCGCGTGCTGGCCCAAAAGGTCCTGCTCGGCGTGCACGGTTTCGACGCCGAGTACGCCTTGGTGGTCCGGTTCATGATGCGTACGGGCGCGGGCCTGGCCGACGCCGAGGACGCGATGCAGCACGTGGCCGAGCAGGGCTGGCGCAAGGTGACGAGCGGCCAGTGGGACCAAGTCCACCTTCCGCGAGCATGGGCCCGCACGGTGGCGCTCAACCATCACCGCGCCCAATGCCGCAAACACAACGCGGCCGTTCGGTGCGGTAGTCGGATGTTCTTGCAGGTCAGGGCGTTGCGGTTCTGCTAGGACCGGCCGCCTGCGCGCCAGTCGGCGTCCATGCGGACGAGCGCGCTCTCGATCGCGGCGAGGCCCTCCGGATCCAGGAGCGGGACCGCGTCGGCCAGCCGCGGGCCGCGCGTCTCCCAGAGGTCGCCGAGGGAGTGCAGGCCCGCCCGCTTGAGCAGGTTGTAGGGGCGCACGGGCAGGTTGAGCTCCTCGATGGGGAGCGCCGCGAGTTCGTAGAGCGTTGGAGGACCACCCGCGGTGCAGTGATGCTCCCCGATCAGGTCGTCGTCGCCGGCCATCGCGGCGAGGAGATCGAGGACCGCCTTCACCGCCTGCGCGGCCTGCGGGGTGAGGAGCGGCGCCTGAAGCATCAGGCCGGCGGCGCCGTACCCGTCGGCCGCGGCGGCGCGGCCCAGCCCGGCCCGCTCGAGGGCGTCCTGGACGCGCGCGGGCAGTGGCAGCTCCCGGACCGAGACCTCCCCGGGCGGCGCCCAGGGCGGCTCCGCGTGCTCGGCGAACTCATCCTGCTCCTGCGTCACGGCACCCGCCTTCCGCGCCTCACGAGGCGTCTGTCGGACCTGGCGGCGGGGGAGGAGCCCCAGGCTACCTTGCGGTTGCGGCTCGCCGTCGCTTCAGGATCTCCAGGCCATCCAGGCAGGTCAGAGGTAGATCCGTTGGATTTTCCGCGATTGCTACCGGGACCCCCGGTGAGGATGCGGCGCTGCCGCAGCAGCGACTGCGTCGCGGTGGACGCCCGGGAGTAGACGATCCGCACCGAAGGCTCCTCGAGGAAGGGGGAGAGCCCTTCTACCTGTCGGGAAACCTTCCAATGACGACACCCCTCACGAAAATTCAAGATCAGTCTCAGCGATAACCGCTGTCCGTAGGTTCCTCAACCCCGGACCCACAACCGCAACGCCTCGCGGCGGCTCCCCAGATCCTCGGCGATCTGCGCGATCGGTCGGCCCGACTTCCCGCACCAGGCTCACAGCCCGGTCCCGGAGCTCTTGGGGGTACTTCCGCGGTGCTGCTATCAGCGGTCTGTCCTCCTGCCAGCCACTCACGTGGCTGACTTGAAGGACTTCGCCGAACTCGCGGCAGCTCACTACAGGAGGCTCTCAACGAGGGTTTCGTCAGCAGTCGTTGTGGGTCGTGTGGCATTGCCGTCGGGGTTGGTGCTGACCGTCCGGTCGACGGCCGATGCGTTCCTGAACTCGCCGGGTGACCCGAACACACGGTGCGGGACCGTGCGGTCGGGATCGACAGGACCGTGGAGCAGCTCGGTGAGTCCCGGCCGCTCGGATCGGTGGCCGATAACGAGGTCGGCGAGGCCTTGAAGGTGCTGCGGGGAGCGCGTGCGGTCAACACGTGGAACGCCGGCCGGGCGGCGGTGGGCTCGTGGCCGACCTGGCGCCGCGACCGTGGTCATGATGTCTGGGCGGGTGCCGGTGCGGGCCAGGTGGAGTCCGGGGGTTCCCGGTCAGAGGCGATCTCGTTGTTCTTGTGATCGTTGCTCAGCCGTCGTCACAGACCGGGGATCTGTACTGCGGTGGTCATGATCCGGCCGGTGGGCTTCACGCGGGGGGCGTGCAGATTGGAATCCGTGACGACGCAGATGAAGAGGGTGCGGTTTTCCTCGCCGCCCAGCGCCACGGCGAGCGGCTGGTCGTCACCGAAGTCGATCTGGTCGGTGAGCGCGCCGGCGGAGTCGAGGCGGACGACGCGGTGGCCGGTGGGGTCGGCGGCCCAGATCCCGCCGGCGGAGTCGAGGCAGATCCCGTCGGGGGTGGACACCGGCAGGGGGCTGCCGGCGGCGGGGGCCAGTTCGGCGAAGACCTTTCCGGCGTCCGCGGGATCCGCGGCGGTGCTCAGGGCCTGGATCTTGCCGCCGCCCGACTCGCTGACGTAGAGGGTCCGCTCGTCAGGGGACAGGACGATCCCGTTGGGGGAGGCCATCGGCGGGCCGATCTCCTCGGCCGTCCCGTCGGGCCGCACGCGGATGACTCTGGAGAGCTGGAACTGCCCGCCGCCCCACATGTCGAAGCCGAGCTGGGTCACGTACGCCGTCCCGTCGCTCGCGACGGCGAGGTCGTTGCACAGGACGGGGTTCAGCGGCGTGAGGTCGGCGACCTGGTGGATGCCGTCCTCGGCCACGGTGAGCAGGCGGCAGTCGGGCATCGAGACGGCGAACAGGCGGCCCGCCGCGTCGAAGCCGATGCCGCTCTGGTCCGCGGCGAAGGCCGCGACGGGCACGCGGCGGCCGTCCGGGTCGTAGCGGAAGACCGTCCGGTGCTGGATGTCGGAGACCCACAGGGCGCCGTCGTGCCACCGGGGGGACTCGGGGAAGAAGAGGCGGTCGTCGAAGACCTCGACCGAAGAGGTCGAAATCGAAGAAGTACTCATATGGGGCTCTCCGGGGGGTGGGGCGGGACGTCAGGAGTCGGTGTAGTTCGGGGGTCGGCGTTCCAGGAAGGAGGTGACCTGCTCGGTCATGTCGCGGGAGTAGGAGGTGAGGAGCTGGGTGCGGTTCTCCAGGTCGATGCCGGCCTGGAGGCTGGAGACCTCCAGCTGGCTCCAGGCGACCTCCTTGGTCATCCACACGCCCATGGGACTGTTGGCGCAGATGAGGGCGGCGCTCTCCAGGGCGGCCTCGACGGCCTCGCCCTCGACGACGCGGCTGACCAGGCCGATGCGCAGGGCCTCTTCGGCCTCCACGAAACGGCCGGTGAGCAGCAGTTCGTGGGACAGGCCCGCGCCGATGAGGCGGGGGAGCAACCAGCTGACGCCGATATCGCAGCCGGACAGGCCGATCCGGACAAAGGCGGCGTTGAACTTCGCGGTGGCCGAGGCGACGCGGACGTCGCTGGCCAGCGCGAGGGCGAACCCGCCGCCGGAGGCAGGGCCGTTGACCGCGGAGATGACCGGCTGGCGCAGGTTGCGCAGCTTGGGGACCAGGGAGGCGATGGCCTGCTGGACGTGCATGCCCGCCTGCGGGCTGCGCCGCCAGGCCGCCTCCTCCTCGGAGGCCGGCTCGGAGACGTGGCGGTTGGGCGGGTCGTGCAGGTCCAGGCCCGCACAGAACGCCCGTCCCTCGCCGGTCAGGACGACGACGCGGCAGGAGTCGTCCAGGGCGATGGCGTCGAGCGCGTTGTGCAGGTCCTTGATGAGTTCGCCGGACATCGCGTTGAGCCGCTCGGGCCGGTTGAGGGTGAGCAGCCGCACGCCCGGCACGGGCTCCTCGACCCGTACGGTCCGCCCCGAGGCGGGGGTGTCACGCAGGTAGGCGTCGCCGTTGGTCAGCATGGGGGTTCCTTTCAGCTGGCGAGGGGGTCGCGCGGCAGGCCGAGGATGCGTTCGGCGATCTGGTTGCGGCTGATCTCCGAGGTGCCTCCGGCGATGGTGAGCGCCCGGGTGCCGAGCAGGAACCTGGCGGCGTCGCCGCCGAGCCCCTCACCGAAGGCCAGGTCCTCGCCGGCGAGCTCGGCGAACAGGGCGGCGGTGCGCTGTCCGTGTTCGGCGCCCGCGAGTTTGGTGATGTTGCCTTCGGGGCCGGGTCCGCCGCCGTCCACGGCGCGGGCCGCGCGGCGCAGGTTCAGCAGCCCCAGGACGGTCTCCTCGGCGGCGTGCCCGCCCAGGCGGACCTCCGCCGCGGGGATCCGGTCGGGGAAGTGCCGGTAGACCTCGAAGAGCTGCGCGGCGTCCACTCCTCCGACGCCTCCGCCCAGGCTGACCCGCTCGTTGCCCAGGGTGGCGCGCGCGACCTTCCAGCCCTGGCCGGGCTCGCCCACGACGTCGGCGTCGGGGACGAACAGGTCGGTGAAGAACACCTCGCTGAAGTAGAGCTCCCCGGTGATGTGGCGCAGCGGGCGCACTTCGACGCCCGGGGCCTGCATGTCGATGACCATGGTGGTGATCCCGGCGTGCTTGCCGGCCGAGGAGTCGGTGCGCACGGTGGCCAGGCCGTAGCGGGACTTGTGCGCGTTGCTGGTCCAGATCTTCTGGCCGTTGACCTTCCAGCCGCCCTCGACGCGCTGCCCGCGGGTGCGCACCGCCGCGGCGTCCGAGCCGGCGTCGGGCTCGCTGAACAGCTGGCACCAGATGTGCTCGCCGTGCAGGGCGGGGCGGACCCAGCGGGAGACCTGCTCGTCGGTGCCGTTCTGGATGAGGGTCAGCACCACCCATCCGGTGATCATGAGGTTGGGAACGGTGACGCCGGCGTCGCGGAACTCCTGCTCGATCACCAGCTGGAGCCCGGCGTCGGCGCCGATGCCCCACGGGGCGGGCCAGTGCGGCTGGAGGTAGCCGGTGTCGACGAGCCTCCCGCGCTGCTCCTCGGCCGGAAGGGCCGCCAGCTCCCGGGCGAGCGCGCGGATCTCGGGGCGCGCCTGCTCGGCCTCGGGCGGCAGGTCGAGGGTGGCGGCGCGGGTGACGCCGGCGGTGCGCAGCCGGGTGACGTCGGCGGCGGAGGACGAGGGAGAGAGGACCGCCTTCAGGGTCGCGGCGCGGCGCGACAGCAGGTGGGCGTCGTGTTCCCAGGTGTAGCCGATCCCGCCGTGGACCTGGATGCCGAGGTCGGCGTTGTCGGTGAAGGCGGGCATCGCGATGGTCGCGGCGACCGCGGCGGCCAGCGCGAACTCCTCTTCGGGTCCTTCGGCGGCGCGTGCCGCGTCCCACACCGCCGCGGTGGCGGTCTCGGCGGACACCAGCATGTTCGCCAGGTGGTGCTTGACCGCCTGGAACGTCCCGATGGTGCGGCCGAACTGCTCGCGGACCTTGGCGTAGCCGGTCGCGACCTCCAGGCACTCCTGCGCGCCGCCGGTCGCCTCGGCCGCCGCCAGCGTCCGGAGCACCGCCTCGGCGTAGGGGCGGGCGCCGGTCAGCACCGCGTCGTCGGCCACGGTGACGCCGTCGAAGCGGAACCGGGCCGAGCGGCGCGACCAGTCCAGCGGCGCCGGGACCTCGACACTCACCCCGGCCGCATCCACCGGGACCACCACCATGTCGTCGCCGACCGGGACGAGGACGTGCCGGGCCGCGGCGCCGCCCAGCACGATCCCGGACCGGCCGGTGAGGGTCAGGGCGCCTGCCGTGTCCCGTTCGAGCGCCAGGTCCGCGCCGCTGAGGCCGACGGCTCCGACGGTCGTTCCCTCGGCCAGCTGCGGCAGCAGCCGGGCGTGGAGCTCCCGGCCGCCCTTGGCGGCGATCACCGCGGAGGCCGCGGCGGTCGGGAGCACCGGGCCGGGGGCGACCGCACGGCCGATCTCTTCGAGTACCACCACCAGTTCCGGCAGCCCGAAACCTCCGCCGCCGAACTCCTCGGGCAGGTGCACGCCGAGCAGTCCGAGTTCCGCGAACGCCTTCCAGAAGCCCGGAAGCGTCTCCTCCTCGGCCTCCAGCAGCGCCCGGCATGCCTCGCGTGCGCCCTGCGCGTTCAGGAAGGCGCGCGTGGTGGCGGCCAGTTCCCGGTGTTCTTCACTGAGGGCGATACCCATCGCTTGCTTCACATCGCTTTCTGTGTCCGCACCGGCGGTTCGGCCGGCGGTGGTGTCGTCGCTGGTGCCCGCGGTCAGCGGGCGACGAGGCCGCCGTCGGCGATCAGTGCCTGTCCGGTGACGAAGCTGGAGGCATCGGAGGCCAGGAAGAGGGCCGGGCCGACCATCTCGTCCGGGTGCGCCATGCGCTTCTGCAGGCTGGCCGCTGCCATGTGCTCCTGCGCCTCGGGCGAGTTGTTGCGGACCATGTCGGTGTCCACGGTGCCCGGCGCCAGCGCGTTGACGCGGATGCCCAGGTGGGCGAACTCGGCGGCCATCGAACGCGTGTAGGACATCATCGCCGCCTTGGCCGAGGCGTACATCGACAGGTACGGGGAGAAGATGAACGCGCCTGCGGAGATGACGTTGATGACCGAGGCGTGCTGGCTGGCGGTGAGGTCCTCCAGTGCGCGCTGCACGAGGAAGACGGGGCCGCGGACGTTGACGTCCTGGGACTTGGCGAACGCCTCGGGGGTGAACGACCCGATCGGCAGCGCCAGGGGGTTGGCGGCGTTGTTGACGAGGATGTCGAGCCCGCCGAAGGTCTCGGTGGTGCGCGTCACGAGGGCGTCGAGGGAGTCGAGGTCGCCCAGGTGGGTGGGGACTCCCAGGGCGGAGCCGCCCATCGCCTTCAGGTGGGCCTCGGTCTCGGCGCAGGCCTCGGGCTTGCGGCTGGCGACGACGACGCTCGCCCCGGCCGCGGCGAAGCCTTCGGCGATCGCCCGTCCGATGCCGCGGGTCCCGCCGGTGACGAGCGCGACCCGTCCCGTCAGGTCGAAAAGCGACTTCAAGCGTTCAGCGTCCATTGCTGTCTCCTCGGCAGGTGTAGCTGGCTGATCGGAGCGTCGCTCCCTTGTCGGGCGCGCCGGCGATCAGGGCAGCGGACGCCGTTCCCTGCGGCCTCCGTGGCCGCCCAGGTGGTGCGTCCCGCGTGTGCTTCCCGATCGCGCCCAGGAGAGACTTTGCACCAATTGCGACATAGTGTCAATATATGCATTGTGGGTGAGGCGGTGGGCTCCATGCGGGAGCGCAAGAAACAGGCCATGTACACGGCGGCGGCGCAGGCCGCGGTGAGGCTCGTCGCCGAGCACGGCATGCAGGCCGTGCGGGTGGAGGCGCGCATCCGGGCGGAGGCCCCGGCCGTGCGGATCCACGCCAACGCCGCGCAGGTCTCCTGGGAGAGCACCCTCGCCGCCGCCCTCGAGCAGCGCTGCGCCGCCGCCGGCGAGAGCGCCCTCGCCCCGCGCGTCGTGGCGGGGATCGTCCTGTGCGCCGTCCGCCTGGCCACCGAACGCCGGCTGGCGGAGGGCGCCACCCGGTCCCCGGCGGAGAAGTACGCCGAGTCCTTCAACGCGGTCCTCGCCGTGACCGACGGACACCCCGCCATGAGCCCTCCGGACGATCTCTCCGCCTGACGGCGGAGGCGCGGCCCCTACCGGTCGATCGGCTCCGCGCTCATCTCGCCACCAGGTCTATGTAGGCGTGGAGGTGCCGGAGAAAACGCTCCCTGCTCTGCGGGTCGTCCGCCCTGTGAACCTCTCCGTCCTCCTCGACGACGCCGCCGTGCAGAAAACTCTCGACCGACCAGATCACCATCCAGAAGGCGAGCACCGGGTCCACTCCCGGCTTGAAGGAGGTGGCCACCAGGCGATTGACCTCGACGACGATCGGAGTCCTGAAGAGGCGTTCCATCTCGACCAGATCGGCGGCGTCCGACATCCACCGCTGTATCCAGAGCATCGAGTACTCGGGATGATCGATGACGTACTGGAGATAGCGGTCGGCGATCCGCTTGATCCCCGCCGCGTCCGGGGTATGGGTCCGAGCCAGGTCCTCCAGAGCCTCGAACTGCCTCTTCTGGTTGCCCTCCGCGACCCGGACGTACAGTTCCCTCTTGCCGCCCACCATCTTCTGGATTCTCTCCGGGGACATTCCCGCGGCGTCCGCGATCATCTGGATGCTCGTCCCGTCATAACCGAGATCGGAGAAGAGCCGGGACGCGATCACGATGATCCGCTCTGCGGTGTCCTCGTGTGACCTGTCCATACGGCCCCCTCACGAGCTGCGCAAAAACCCCGGGTCAGGCATATTGCCCTCGCATTGAGGCATGTCCCCGCAGCTCACCCGCCTGAGCGGCTCCCACCCCCATCTTGATCGAATATTGGACGATTCCTGAAGTGTTCTCGGCGAAGCAGCGAACACCCCGGTCAGGCGAGGGAGGCCAGCAGCGGCCAGGGGGCGGCCCGCTCGACCTGCGCGGCCAGCGACAGGAGCACGTCCTCGCGGCCCAGCGGTGCCGCGACCTGGAATCCGATGGGCAGGCCGCGGGAGTCCGTGCCGTGGGGAACCGCCATGGCCGGCATGCCGGAGAGGTTGAACACGGTCGTGAACGCCGAGGACAGCACGCCCCTCTCGTACATGGTCTCGGGCCGCTGGGTGTCCCAGAAACCGGTCTCGGGGGTCGGCACGCACATCACCGGCGAGAGCAGCACGTCGACGCCGTCGAAGACGGAGCCGACCTCCCAGGCGATCAGCTGGACCGCCTCGAGAGCCTCGTGCAGTCGGGGCCCGGTGGTCGCGCGGTAGTGGTCGAGCAGCACCCGGGTGAACGGCTCGAGATCGTCCTCGCGCAGATCCCGCCCGAGCCGGGCGAGCCGGTCGTCGACCGCGCCGACGAGCGAGACGCCCATCAGCAGGCCGGACGTGGCCGCGACGTGCGCGCTGTCCTACGGCGCCGCCATCGGCGTCACCTCGTGGCCGAGCGACTCCAGCAGACCGGCGGCGCCGCGCACGGCGGCGACGCACTCGGGGTCGACGTCAGGGCCGTTGCGGAGGCTCTCGATCAGCCCGATCCGCAGCCGCCCCGGCTCACGCCGTACGGCCTCGCTGAACGGCCCGCCCGCACCCGGACCGGTGCGCGGCGCGTCGTCGCCGGCCAGCGAACCCGCGGTCACGTCGAGGAGCAGGGCGCTGTCGCGGACCGTGCGCGTGAGGGCGTGGTGAACGCCGTTGGGGGCGGCGAAGGACGAGGGATAGGGCGCGGGCGAGACCCGGCCGCGGGACGGTTTGAGGCCGAAGAGCCCGTTGACGACCGCGGGGATCCTGATGGAACCGCCGCCGTCGTTGGCGTGGGCGACCGGCACCATGCCGGCCGCCACCGCCACCGCCGCCGCCGACCCGCCGCTGGAGCCGCCGACGGTGTGTGGCGAGATCGAGTCCCATGAGCAGCTGACTTTCTCTGGGGATGGGGCCGGTCGGGGTCAGGAGGACGCCTTCTCGGCGAGGTCGGGGAAGAACGGCGCCATCAGCTGGTCGCGCATCTCCGGCTGGAGGTAGTTGAAGTAGGTGCGGTGCTTGCTCGTGGTGAGCCCCAGCGACCTGTGGAGGTCGCCCATCATCTCGGCCTGCTTGATGCCGACGGCGACGCTCTCCAGCACCGGCACCTCGGTGCCGGAGACCTTGTTGTAGCCCGCGAGGGTGAAGGCGGAGTAGAGGGCGCAGGAGGTCACGATCACCTCGGCGCCGTCCGCGATCGCGCCCCTGGCGCACTCCTCGAACGCCGGCACGACCTTGTCGAAGACGTAGTCGGTGTCAGTGAACCAGCGCGGCGTACGCCTTGTTGTCGAAGGCGAGCTGGATAGCCTGGCGGACCCGCTTGTCGGTGCCCGGCCGGTCCTTGCGCATGTTGACGGTGATCTGGCTGCCCGCGCCGACCACGAACATCATGCCGCCGGAGCCGTCCTTGATCGCCTGCTCGGTGGTCTGGGCGCTGCGGATGTAGGCCGCGTCGACCCCGCCGGACTTCAGCGACTCGAGCTTGGCGTCGTCGGCGCCCAGCCACACGAAGCGCAGCTTCTCCAGGTGGGGCTTGCCGTCCCAGTAGTCCGCCCGGCTCTTGAGCACGAGCTCCTCGCCGTGCTTGTAGGCCTCGAGCTCGAAGGGGCCGTCGCCGACGGGCTTGAACGCCTTGGGGTCCTTGTACGACGAGGGCGCCATGATCATGCCGGGGCCACCGGCGAGCATCGCCGGGAAGGTCGCCCACGGGCCGGCGTTGGTGAACTCGACGGTGCGGTCGTCGATCTTCTTCATCTTCGTCTGGTTGGCCAGCATCGTGGTCGACTGGTAGCCGTACTTCTTCATGTAGTGGTTCAGGCTGCCGATCACGGCGTCGGCGTCGTAGGGCGTACCGTCGGCGAACTTCACGCCCTCGCGCAGCTTGAGCGTCCAGGTGACGTTGTCGTCGCTGGTGAGGGACTCCGCGAGCTTGGGCTTCCAGCTGCGGTCCTTGAAGTCGTAGCGCATGAGGGCGTCGTAGACGGCCGCGAGGCGCTGCCGCCGACGGAGCCGTTGGCGTAGCCCTGGGACGGGTCGAGAGTCCGCGCCTCGCTGTACTCGGCCACGGTGAGGACGCCGCCCTGGACGGGCGTGCCGGAGGAGGCCGGTCAGCCGGGTCCAGTGCGTGAGGTGCTTCATGCGTTCCTGCTCCATCTCGGAGGGGGTGAACGGACGATCACGGGCGGGGTGGTCACCACGGTGGCCGGAGCTGCCAGTGACGCCCGTCTCATTGGGCTGGGACTTTGCACCAATTGGAACTTAGTGTCAATGCTTACAATCTCAAGCGTGGACACGACCAGAGGCTCACTGCGCGAGCGGAAGAAACAGCACATGTACCTGGCGGCGGCCCAGGCGGCCGTGAAACTCGTCGCCGAGCAAGGCATGCGCGCAGTACGCGTGGAGGACATCTGCGAGCACGCCGACATCAGCCGCTCGACGTTCTTCCGCTACTTCGACTCCAAGGAGGCCTGCTTCATCGCCGGCCTGCACCACGGATGGATCGATGCCGTGCTGGCCTCGCTGGAGGCACGCCCCGCGGAGGAGGATCCGTTCACCGCGCTGTGCAACGCGTTCGTCGACATCACCACCGACTGGCGCCGCTACCGCGAGGTCACCCAGCTCGAGGCGCGCATCCGGGCCGAGGCCCCGGCCGTGCAGATCCACGCCAACGCCGAACAGCTCACCTGGGAGCGGGCGCTGGCCACCGCCCTCGAAGGCCGCTGCTTCGGAGCCGACGACAGGATCCTCACAGCGAGGCTCACCGCCGGAACCGTGCTGTGCGCGACGAGGCTGGCCACCGAGCGCTGGCTGGAGGAGGGCGCCGTCCGGTCGCCGGCGGAGCACTACACCGAGGCGTTCAACGCGCTCAGCACCCTGTTCGAGCGCGGGTGACCGGCGCCGCAGCACGGATCCGCGAAAAGAAGCAGGCGACCCGGCCGCTTCGTCCCGCAGTCCGCCGTGCCCGAAGGTCAGGGGCGGGTCGCGGTGAGGATCAGGACGAGCATGCCGGCGACGGCGTGCTCACTGAGAATGACCGTCTTCCTTCCTCCTCAGAGCTTGACGCGCTGTTCGAAACCGACCCACCCGGGAAGCGTCAGCCGAGGAAGTCGGGTTCCTCCTCGAGGACGATCTGGTACAGCGCCTCGAACGACCGGCGCGCCAAGGCCTCGCCGCCGACCTGGCCGGCGGTCAGCCTGGCCGTGTCGTGGTCGATGTGCTTCAGCTTGCCGGCGGCGGCCGCGATGAGCTGGGTCTTCGCCGCGCGCTCGGCCGCGATGTACCAGTACGCGGCCGACTCGACCGACCTCCCGACCGACAGCAGCCCGTGGTTGGCCAGCAGGGCCAGCTTGCACCGGCCGAGCGCGGCGGCGATCCGGTCGCCCTCGTCGGTGCTCAGCACGACGCCGGCGTAGTCATCGAAGATCACGTGGTCCTCGTAGAAGGCGCACGCGTCCTGGTTGACGGGGTGCAGGGGCTCGCCGACGGCCGACAGCGCCTTGCCGTAGACCGAGTGGCTGTGCGCCGCGGCGACGACGTCCGGGCGCGCCTGGTGGATGCGGGAGTGGATGGCGAACGCCGCCGTGTTCAGCGGGCCCCGGCCCTCGACGATCTCGCCGTCCGCGTCCACCAGCAGCAGGTTCGAAACGGTGATCCGGCTGAAGTCGACGCCGAACCGGTTGACCCAGAAATGGCCGGGCCGCTCGGGATCGCGAGCCGTGATGTGACCGGCCAGCCCCTCGTGCAGGCCGAGCCGGGCGAAGATCCGGTATGCGCCCGCCAGCCGCTGCCTGCGGTGCAGGCGCTCCTGCTCGACGGTCCTGTCGGTTCCGGTGCGTGTCATGCGCCCGTGCCGCCGTCCACCGCGATCGCCTGGCCGGTGAGGTAACCGGGGGCCTCATCGCACAGCCACAACGCGACGTCCGCGATCTCGCTCGCCTCGGCCAGGCGCCCCACCGGATTGCCCGACACGAGGCGTTCGATGACCTCGGGCGGCATCGACCGCCGGAACATCGGCGTGTCCACGGTCCCGGGGCAGATGACGTTCACCCGCACGCCGGAGCCGGCGTACTCGCGCGCCGCGACCCTGGTCAGGCCGACCACGCCGTGCTTGGCGGCGGTGTAGGCCGGCACCGTGGGCGCGGCCCGGAGCCCTGCCACCGACGCGCAGTTCACGATGGAGCCGCCGCCCGCCTTGACGATCTCGGGCAGCTCGTAGCGCATGCAGGACCAGGTGCCGGTCAGGTCGACGGCGATCACCCGGTTCCAGTTCTCCATGGTGCACTCGGCGGTGGGCCTGCCGTGCTCGCCGTCGATACCGGCGGCGTTGAACGCGGCGTCGAGGCGGCCGTAGGTCGCGACGGTCCGGGACACCGCCTCACGGACGGTGTCGTCGTCGGTCACGTCGCAGCGGAAGAAGCTGCATTCGCCCAGCCGGCCCAGTTCGGCCTCCACTCCGAGTCCTGCCTCCTCGTTCATGTCGGCGAGCACCGTCGCGTAGCCGCGGCGGACGAAGGACTCCGCCGCGGCGCGACCGATGCCCGAAGCGGCACCCGTCACGAAGACGACCCTGCGTTGTTCGGTTCTTCCCATTGCTCCTCAGCTCCAGGTCGTCCGGCTCGCCGGTCCCGGTGACCGGACGTCGAGGTCAGGCCACGGCATGGTTCTTGCGCGAAGCGAGTCGGTCGATCACGAAGGCGCCGTCCCGGATGACCGCCTTGAGCGCCTCGTCGGGCCGGGAGAGCAGCGACAGGTCGGCGAGCGGGTCGCCGTCGACGACGATGAGGTCGGCCATGGCGTCCGGCTCGATCACGCCGACCCTCGTCGGCGGGTCCACCAGCAGCTGGCCGGCGTTAGCGGTGCCCCAGCTGAGGATCTCGGCCGGCGACAGCCCGTCGACCTGGCCGTAGAAGGCGAACTCACGGCCGTAGTTGCCGACCTGGTGGTCGAGCGGGTCGTCCTTCAGCATGGTGCGGAACACGCCGCTGTAGTCGTCCCCGATCAGGATCCGGACGCCCGCCTTCTGGGCGACCGGAAGCATCGCCCGCACGTGGTCGTACTGCGCCCGCGTCACGCCGAACTGCTCGGCGTAGCCGACCTCGAACAGACTCCAGAGGTAGACGAGGCTGGGAACCCAGAAGGTCCCGGCCTCCACCATGGCCTGGACGCACTCCTCGTCGACCTCGTCGCCGTGGTCGACGATGTCGACTCCGAGCTCGACGCACTCGAGGATCATCTGCTTGTCGGCGACGTGGGCGCGCACCTTGGCGCCGCGTTCGTGGGCGGTGTTCACGACCGAGGCGATCTCGTCGCGTGACATGTTGCGCGTCGTGCGGTTGGGGATGCCGTGTCCGGAGCCGGCGAAGATCTTGATCGTCTCGACGCCGCGGCTGATCTCTTCTCGGACCAGTTTCCGCAGGGCGTCGGGACCGTCGGCGAGGAGGTCGAGGCCGGGAGTCTCGTAGCGCTTCCACCACCGCGACTTGTTGTTCATGTCGCCG
This sequence comes from Actinocorallia aurantiaca, assembly GCF_039533685.1. Classification (NCBI taxonomy): domain Bacteria; kingdom Bacillati; phylum Actinomycetota; class Actinomycetes; order Streptosporangiales; family Thermomonosporaceae; genus Actinocorallia; species Actinocorallia aurantiaca. The sequence goes on from NZ_BAAATZ010000029.1 coordinate 306,072, forward strand.
GTGGTGCCGAGGTGGTGGCCGCAGGCGCGGATGCGGGGGCCGGGGATGATGTCCTGGTCGATGGCCATCTTGAGCTGGGCGTCGATGTCGTGCGCGCAGGCCGCGCCGGCGTAGCCGGTGAAGCCGCTCTCCAGCAGGACCCGGCAGGTGCGGACGCCGATCGCCATCATGACGCCGGGCGGGAGCTCCTTGCCGGGCTTCTCGCCGGAGAAGACGTCGAACTTGTAGAAGTCCGGGTGCAGGTGGCAGGTGATGAGGCCGGGCATCAGCGTCATGCCGCCCACGTCGACGACCTCGCCGGACGCCGTGCCGGGCGCGTCGATCGCCTTGATCCGGTCTCCGTCGAGGACCACGTCGTGCTTGCCGGGGAGCATCTCCTTGCCGTCGAAGACTCTCGCGTTCGTCAGGACCGGCATCCTCATCCCTCCTCGGGGTTTCGGTCGGGCTGCTCGGCGGCCCGGCCCCGCTGGCTGAGGCGCCAGTCGGGGGGAAAACGCTCGTCGTTGTCCCGGACGGAGTTCGTCAGGCCGCGGTCGAGCATCTCTCGGTCGAGCTCCAGCGACGTGCCGTCGGGCCGGAGCAGCCGTCCGGTCGACTCGAGCAGGCCGGCGAGGATGCTGCCCATGTACTCGCCCTGGTGCTGCTTGTAGATCTCGAAGAACGTCTTCTGGACGAAGACCGTGTCCGTCGGCCGGGAGCGGGAGCAGGCGAGCGCGTACTTCTCCGTCATCGCTTCGAGTTCGTCGAAGGGGACGACCGCGTTGACGAAGTCGCAGTCGTACATCTCCTTGGCGGTGAACGGACGGCCGGTGAACACCATCTCCATGAACTTGCGGAGGCCCATCATCGTGCACCACTGCCATTGGCGCGCCGCGTAGCCGGCGTAGCGGAACGCGGCATGCCCGAACAGAGCGTCGTCGGAGGAGATGACGATGTCGGCGTCGGCCGCCTGGTAGAAGTGCCAGCCGTAGCAGTAGCCCCGCACCTCGAGGATGCTGATCTTCTTGAAGTCCTGCAGGCTCCGCATCCCGGCGCTCGGGTCGGTGTAGGACTGGACGTTCGACGCTCCGTAGCGATAGGAGCCCTTCGGGGGGTACACGACGTCCGCGTCGTCGGGGACCCTGACGATGTGCTTCATGGAGACGTCGCCCCGGCCGGCCATGATGTCCAGCAGCTCGGGGAGGTCGGCGCCGCTGCCGAGGTGCGGGCCGTTCGCCCGGATCACCAGCACCTTGACGTCGTCGTCGATGCCGGCCAGCCGGACGAGGTCGGCGTAGCGGTGCTGGGCGTCGATCGTCATGGCGTTGAGGTCGTCGGCGCGGTCCAGCGTGATCGTCGCGATCCTGGTCTCGGGGTCCTTCTCGTACAGGACGATCTCCTCCGCCGTGGGGCGGCTGTCCTTCTCCGTCATACGTGCTCTCCTGCCGGTGTCGGTGTGCCGGATGCGATCAGTTCGGCCAGGTCGAAGAGCCTCACCTTTCCCGTCGCCGTTCTCGGGACGTCGTCATGCGAGACGAACACGATGCGGCGGGGGATCTTGAAGCTCGACAGGCGGTCGCGGAGAGCCGCCCTCAGACCGTCCTCTGTCGGGGCGGCGTCCGGCGCCGGGACCACCGCCGCCGCGACGATCTCCCCGGACTCCGGATGGGGCAGCGCGGTGACGAGCGACAGCGCCACCTCCGGCAGCGAGTTCAAGGCGGCCTCGACCTCCAGCCGGGACACGTTGGCGGAGCTGGTCTTGATCATGTCGCCCGTCCGGCCGACGAAGAAGGCATAGCCGTCGGCGTCGATGCGCACCAGATCGTTCGTGGGGTAGAAGCCGTCCGGCGTGAACACCCTGCGCCGGTCGACCTTGTAGAGGCCGGTCATCAGCGCGCCGCCGCGGAGCTGGAGCTCGCCGATCTCGCCGGCCGGCACCTCCGCGCCGGTCTCCGGGTCCACCGCGCGCCGTTCGATGCCGTTCACGGCCCGGCCCGAGGCGCCCGCCTTGTCCTCCGGCATGCGCCGGTCGACCGGCTCGGCGCTGTGTGCGGAGAAGCTCTCCGACATTCCGAGCAGGTTGGCCCGGAGCGGTGGCGGGACGGTCTCGCCCCGTTCGTCGCGCGACGGACCGCCCATGCCGCGGATGCCGTCGACGTCGATGCCCCGCGCGATCGCCGCTGCCCGGAGCTTCGCCAGGACATGCCAGACGACCACGTAGGTGACGTCGTGCCGCTCGATCATGTCGAGTGCGTCCTGGAGGTCCGGGGAGGGCGGGTACACCAGGGTCCCGCCCGTGCTCAGCACCTGCAGAGCGGCGGCGATGCCGCCCATCCAGAACGCGGGCAGCAACGGCATGGTGCGGTCGCCGCCGGTCAGGAGGAAGTACGCGGCGAGCGCCGGCGGCTGGCGGGCGACCGCCCACTGCCCGTGCACCACCGCTTTCGGGGTCGCGGTGCTCCCCGAGGTGTAGACGACGAACGCGTCGTCGCCCGGTGACACCTCCCGCTCCACGGCGGCGAGCAGTACGGCGTCGGGCGCGTCGGCGGCATCGGCCAGGGCCAGGAGGTCGTCGACCGGCCGCGCCCACGACAGGCCGTCGGCGTCGTCGAGCCAGACGGACCGCAGATGGGGGGCGGCGGGGAGCCGGAGCGCCTCCGACCTGCCCTCGCCCAGGCCGGGCAGGGCCGCGGCGAGCTTCTCGGCGTAGTCGTGGCGGAGGAAGCGGCGCGCCCCGATGAGGATCTGGACGTCGCTCGTGCGGATGATGTGCGCCAGCTCGGGGGGCGTCGCCAGTGTGCTGATGGGCGTGATGAGGGCGCCGATCCGCAGGGCCGCGTAGAAGGTCGTCAGCCAGAGCGCCCCGTCAGGCGCCAGCAGCCCGATCCGCGTCCCCTTGCCCGCGCCGCCGGCCAGCAGCGCCCGGGCCATCCTGGCGGATCTGCGGTCGAGTTCCCGGTAGGTGAGCGTCTCGTGCGCGAGGATGAGCGCGTCATGGTCGCCGCGTGCCGCGACGACCTGTGCGAACAGCGCCGGAAACGTCGACGCCGGCTCGGTCTCTTCCATCGGGCTCCTTTCAGCCTGGGCCGTCGTTCAGGAGAGGCCGACGATCGGGTCGGCGCCGTCCCAGGTGTCGGCGGCCCTGCGCATGGCGGCGAAGCCCGCGTCTCGCTTCGCGCTCGGCTCGAGCAGCTCGATCATGAATCCGAGCGTGGGCGACGTGTCGAGCCAGCAGGTGCGGCTGGCTCCGATGCGGCCCTCGAACGCGAGCGTCGCGCCCGCTTCGATGTAGGTGTCGCGCTCGGTCTCGTAGTCGCGGCAGATCAGCGCGGCGTGGTGGAGCCCGGACCGCCCGCGGGGGACGAGCTCGGAGAAGATCGACGGTTCGTCGTCGTCCTGGCAGACGAGCTCGATCTGCAGATCGCCCGCGTAGGCGATGGCGGCGGTGATCGCCGGGAACTCGGCGGGCCGCCCGCGGTAGTGCCCGTCGGTGCAGGGGACGCCGTCGAACCAGAAGAACGGCCCGACGCCCGCGGCCCGAACCCAGGAGTCGACGGCGACCCGAAGATCGGGCACCACCCAGCACATCTGCATGAAATTCCGGTTCGGAAAGGGCGGGGGGACCATCATTGTCGTGTCCTTCGCGCTAGGGGGGTGCGGTCAGGCGAGCACTCGTCTCCGTCAGCTGATCACCGGGAAGCGCTCGTCGCCGAACGGCTCCCAGGGCTTCATGGCGGTCGAGTCGAAGTTCGGGCACGGCGAGCCGTTCCAGCGGACGTCGGCCGGCTGCGTCACCAGGAGGTAGGCCCAGCGGGGCCGGTCCATCGTGTTCGAGCCGGCGCCGTGGATGGTGAGGTGGGTGTGGACCGTGACGTCGCCGAGCTCGTACGTCATGGGATCGGACATCGGCAGCTCGCGAAGCTCGGGGAAGGCGTCGAGGGCGTCGCCGTCCCCGTAGGTCGTGTAGTCGCCGAGCACCCCGGCGCGGTGCGACCCGTTCACGAACGACATCGTCCCGGCCTCCGGGCCGTAGGGCTCCAGGGGGATCCAGAAGGTCATGCCCCCGGAGCGGTCGACGCTGAAGGTGATGAAGTCCTGGTGGAAGGCGGTGGGGCCGTTCCCTCCGTGCCGGGACTCCTTCGCGGCGGGCAGCTTCGGTACGAAGAAGTCCGAGTAGTACCTGACGTCGAGGTCCGCGCCGTCGGCGGTGGTACGCCGCTGCAGCCGCTTCGCACTCCTGCCCGCATCGTGGATCAGGGGCCGTATCACGGGATGGGAGAGGCCCGAGCCGCGCTGGGCGTTGAAGTAGGACAGCCCCGTCCGCCCCTCCGCCACCGCCGCGGCGAGACCCGGGGACAGCGGGTTGCTGTCGGCGTCGTCGCCCATCTTCTCGCGTGCGTCGTCGAGCATGGCGCGCAGGACGCCGGGATCGACGAACCCTTTGAGCTTCACCCAGCCGAACTCGTGGAAATGGTCGACTTCCTCGGCGGTCACCGACCTGCACGTGCCCGTCTGCGGCGCGCTGTCTTCTCTCATGATGGTCACCGTCTCCTCAGATGAAGATTCCCGGTCCGGTGCGGAACGCATAAAGGCCGACCACTTCGTCTTCGGGCGGCGAGTAGGGGGTCGAGAGCTCCGACGCCGTCGGGCCGATCCTCGCGGCGATCTTCTCCAGCTCGGTCCGGTCGAACCCGTACACGTCGATCGCCGTGCCGCCGATGAGCTGCCGGATGTGCGTCGGCTCGATGTCGTGGAAGGTGGACCGCATCGCCTGCCGCGTGTGCGGCCAGGTTCCCTCGGCGTGGGGGTAGTCGTCGCCCCACATGATGTTGAACGCGAGGTCGTGCTCGATCCCGAACTTCGCCTCCCAGTTCGCCATGAAGCTCGCACCGATGTAGCAGTTGCGCATGAAGTACTCCGAGGGCGGTTCGGGCAGGGCGGCCCGGACCGCGGAGCTCGCCGGGCTCTTGTAGAGCCCGTCCATGTCGTCGATCACGCCGGGCGCCCAGTCCAGCCACTGCTCGGTGAGCACCAGCTTCAGGCGCGGGTGGCGGGCGAAGACCCCGCCGAGGATCATCACCCAGAGGCCGCGGCGGGTCCGCCACGCCGTCTCCATCATGTACATCGTCAGCGCGCCCTGGCCCTGGTACGGGTAGTGCTCCCCACCGCCGCCATGGGTGTTGAGCGACAGGCCGGTGTCCTCGCACGCCGCCCACAGCGGCTCCCACACGGGGTCGTTGAGCATCGGGAAGTCGCCGCGCGGCGCGGGCAGGTTGATGCCCTTCAAGCCGGCGGCGGCCGCCCACTCGACCTCGCGGACGCACGCCTCGGGATCGGAGATCGGGATGTGGGCGATGCCGGCGTGGCGCTGCGGGGCCGAGGACACGAAGTCCGCCAGCCAGCGGTTGTAGATGCGGACTCCGGCGGGTTCGAGGGGGTTGTACGTCGAGTCGCCCCACGCGATGAGACCTGTGGTCGAGAACGGGATCGACTGGCCGTTCAGCCCGCCGTGGAAGATGACGTCCGCGGCGACGCCCGACTTGTCCATGTCGGCGATGCGGGCCGAGTGGTCCTGGAGCCCCGGCATCAGGCTGTGCTCGTAGCTCCGCTGCAGGAAGCGGAGGCCGACCTGGTCGGCGTTGCGGATTCCCGCGCTCTTCCCGAACCGCTCGGCCTGGGAACGCCCGAGCGACCAGCTCTCGTCCGCGCCGGGCTTGGCGGCTTCGGAGGATCGGTAGGACAGCAGGCCGTGCCCTTCCATCTCCTCCACGAAGCGATCGAAGTCCGCGAGGTGCTTGGAGTCGCAGTACTCCCTCAGCTGCTCCTTGACCGATGGCCCGACATGGCTGTCGGTCGAGACCACGGTGTAGCGCTCGTCGTCGGCGGGCTGACCGCCCGGGGTCTCGTCACTCGTCTGTGACATGGCATTCCTTTCAGGCGGGTCGAGTGAAATAGGCGTCGAGCGTCGCGTGGAAATGGCGGATCCGGCTCTCCTGGTAGCGCGCCAGCGTGCCGCTCGTCCGCACCGAGGCGCGCAGGCCTCGTTGGACGCGCGCGAACCGGGCGCCGTCCTGGTTGAACACCCGGCCGAAAACACCGAGCTCGGGGGCGTCGGTCCAGCTCTCGGCCGGGCCGAGGTAGCGGGTCTTGGCGGCGGGCGGGCGGGGGCCGGCCTCCGGAACCGGCTCGAGCACCATGATGTCGATCACGCACGAGCCGGGATCGTCGCCGTCAGGACGGAAACGGTAGGCGAACGAGGTCAGATACCCTCCCCACGGCATGAAGTTCGGAAAGAGGAAGTACTCGATGCCGTCGAGCGCCTCGGCATCGGTGATGTGCGCGTGGTCGCGTCCCGTACGCCGGTGCAGCGAGGTGCGCACCCGGTCCGCCAGCACCTTGCGGGCCGTCGATCCGGGTTCGAGGACGATCTCCTCCTCAGACGGGCCGAGCATGGCCTTGATGATCTCGGCGTCGTCGAGCGGACGGTCGAGGTGCTCGCTGCTGATGCCGACCGCGGTGAGCATGCGGCTGACATGCGCGCCGTAGACGTCGTACTGGGTCAGCGTGTCCGCCGCCGTGCGCAGCAGCTGAGGGTGCACCGTCATCGTGTGGTAGGCCTCGATGAACGCCTCGAGCGCCACCTTCCAGTTGCACGGCATCGTGCGCACGATGTGAGCGGTGAGGCGCCGTTCCTCCAGCGGCCACGCGGCGAAGTGCGACGGCAGGTCTTCCAGGTGCTCCTCCAGCGGTCCGGCGTTCGGGTCGGGGTTCACGAACACGAACCCGCCCCACGTTCCGACATGTGCTTCGGGGAGCCGGAACGTGGCCGGATCGACCTGCGGGAAGTCCCACGCGCAGGGGATCTCGTGGAGGCTTCCGTCGAGGTTCCAGGTGAACCCGTGGTAAGGGCAGCGGAACCGCGTGACGTGGCCGGCCCGGGTCCTCAGCTGCGTGCCCCGGTGGAGGCACGAGTTGTGGAAGGCGCGGATCTCGTCCGGTGCGGTACGCACGACGATGAGCGAGGTGTCGGCGATGTCGTAGACGACGGAGTCGCCGACCTCGGGGATCTGCTCCTCGCGGCATGCCATCTGCCAGACCCGGTTCCACACCCGTTCGACCTCGAGCCGGTGGATCTCGGGGTCGAAGTAGCGGGAGGGGGCGATGCCCGCGCCCTCCGGCGGGCCGGCCGACGTCGCGCGCAGGCTCGCGGGAACCGGCCGGGTGTCCTCGTCGAGCAGCCGCTGGTAGAAGCGTTCGCCGCGCGGGACGTCGTCGACCTCCCCGGGACGCGGTCCCATGTCGGCAGTGGTCATGTCGAACCTCCGGTCTCGGATACGAGCGCGTGGCGGTGGCACATCACTTCACGGGCAGGAGCAGCGGCCGGAAGGCCAGAGCGACGATCTCGACGAAGAGCCCGTCGCCGGTCCGGTGGTAGGCGCAGAACGGCGGCGCGTCGTCGGTGGCGGCGATGCTCGCGATCCTGTGTGAACCGAGCCGTTCCAGCGCCTCGGAGGCCGCCGCCACGTCATCGACCCAGTAGCCGAGGTGGTGGGCGCCGCCCTGCGCGGTCGCGGTCCACAACGTCCCCTCGACCGACTGGCACAGCTCGACGTGGTGCGGGCCCTCTCGCGAGAGCGCGTAGGCCGTCCGCACGGTTCGCGCGCCGTCGTCGGTGATCAGCCGCACGTCGGCGCCGCCGGCGTGCCACGTGACGCCGAGACGGCCGCCGAGGTCCTCCTTGGCGGAGGCGAGGTCGTCGACGACGACTCCGGTGTGGAAGAGGGCGGAGTGCCGCAGCGGGCCCCGTTCGTCTCCGTTCACCGGCTGAGCCGTTCCCGTGCCAGGGCCACTAGCGCCTCGTCCTTCACCTTCATGCCGCTGGGGTTCATCGGGACCTCGCCTTCGGGGAAGAAGAGCACTCGTTTGGGCACCTTGTAGGCGGCCAGTCGTTCGCGCAGGAAGGATCTGATGTCGTCTTCGGTCGCGGTGGCGCCGGCCTTCAGCTCGACGCACAGCACGACGATCTCCGAACGCCGGTCGTCCGGGACGCCGACGGCGCGTGCCAGTTTGACCGGCTCGTACGCCTGCAGCCGGACCTCGATCTCGGCCGGCGACACGTTGGCTCCGGCGGTCTTGATCACTTCCGTGCGGCGTCCGCTGAAGTACACGTACCCGTCCTCGTCGTAGGAGCCGAGGTCGCCGGTGCGGTAGAAGCCGTCGGCGTCGAAGCACTCGGCGCGCGTCCGCTTGACGTAGTGGTCCATGAGGGTCGGCCCGCGCACGGCGAGCTCGCCCTCCTCGCCCGGGCCGAGCACCCGGCCGGTCTCGGGATCGACGACCCGGAGCTCGTTTCCGGCGAGAAGCCGCCCGTAGCCTCGCTGCCTCAACAGCTCGCGCGGCGTATCGGACGGGTGGGCGGTGAAGAACGAGCACGTCTCCGATGAGCCGTAGCCGACCGGCATGTTCCAGCCCGTGTCCCCGGTGACGCTCGGGTGGCGGGTGAACACCGACTTGCCGAACACCCTCGTGCACGACGAGAGGTCGGTCGAGGACCAGTCCGGGTGCTCCTCAAGGGCGCGGGCCTGGTGGGGGAGCGTGTGCGGTTCGGTCACGCGCTCCCGCTCCATGAGCCGCAGCGCGTGGCCGGGCTCGAACACCTCCTGCATCACCCAGGTGCCGCCGGCCGCGAGCGTGGCCCCCATCGCCGCGTTCAGGCCGGCGGTCCAGAAGAGCGGAAGAGCGCACCACAGCCGCGTCGACTCGTCGCGGCCGAACAGGCCGGCCTGCGTCCAGCACTGCAACGCGACCGCCTGGTGATGGTGCAGCACGCCCTTCGGCCGGTCGGTCGTGCCCGAGCTGTAGATGACGACCGCGGGGTCGGAAGCGTGGACCTGGGCGGTGGCGGCGTCCAGCAGGGCGTCGTCGATCGTGTCGCCGCGTCGCAGGAACCGCTCCCACGGTTGGATCCCGCACGCGTACTCCACCGGACCGAGGGCCGCGACATGGCGCAGGTGGGGGTATGCGGCGTCGCCGATGAATCCGGGGCCCGCGGCGGCCGGGCACAGCTCGGTGACGTCGGCGGCGAACCGGTGGGCGCCCATCGTCGTCTGGAGCAGGAGCACGCTCAGGTCGGCGTGCGTGAGCAGATGGGACAGCTCGGGCTTCGGGGAGAAGGTCGACAGCGGCACCACGACCGCACCGGCGAGCGCTCCGCCGAAGAGGGACGCGACCGCCTCGGGCCGGTTCCCCATGAGCACGCCGACCCGGGCTCCCTTGCCGATGCCCGACGCCAGGAGCGCCTTCGCGATACGCCGGGCCTGCCGTTCGAGGTCGCCGTAGGTCCACCGTACGGTCGCGCCGCACAGGAACGGATCGTCGAAGACGAGCGCCTCGCGGTCGGGGATTCGTGCGCGGAGCTCGGTCAGGATCGCGCCGAGGGTGAGGCCGCCGGTGTCGGTCGCCTCGTGCGGCGGGGGGCCCACGAGCGTCTCACATTCGCTCATGGCCGGGACGCTACCCGAGTGAGGCACTCAGTGCCATAGTTGGTCAGGCACTGAGTGCCAGATAATTTCGGGCGAGTCGGACCGAAGGAGCACCCATGGACATCCGCTACTCCGTCGAGCAGCGCGACCTGCGCGACGCGGCCGCGCAGGTCACGGACCGGCTGGGCGTACGCACCGTCGGACAGCTCGAGGACGCCGGACGGACGGCCAGGCTCGACGCGGCGGTGGCCGATTCCGGCTGGCGTGAGCTGCGTACGGCCGACGGCACCGGTGCGCCTTGGGCGTCGGGGGTCGAAGTGGCGATCATCGCCGAGGCGCTGGCGCGGCGGTTGGCCGACGTCGCCTTCCTGGGGCCGACGCTCGCGGCGGAGCTGCGGCGGCTGGCGGGGGCGCCCGAGGCCGGTACGCGGGAGACAGTGGCACTGCGTGCCAACCTTTCCGGCCTGGCCGCACCGGGAGAGAACGCGGTGGCCGTCGACGTGGCCCGGGCCGAGTCCGCGCTCGTGCTCGGCCCCGACGGAGCCCTCTCGTCGGTCGTCCTCGCGGGGACGCCGACGGGCGTCGACCTGACCCGGCCGACGATGCCGGTCTCGACATCGTCGGCGACGCCGGTCGGCGGTCCGCTCACCGGGGAGGCCGTCCAGCGGTGGACGGCGCTGGCACTGGCCATGACGGCGGCGGATCTGGTGGGGACGATGCAGGGCGCCGTCGATCTGTCGGTCGGCTACGCGAAGGTGCGCGAACAGTACGGCAGGCCGATCGGCTCGTTCCAGGCGGTGCAGCACCTGCTGGCCGACGCGGTGGTGCATCTGGAGGGGTCGCGCACCGCCTCCCTGCACGCGGCATGGGCGGTGGACGCGTTGGAGCCGGCCGAGGCGGTGGCCGCGACGGCGTCGGCGAAGGCCTATGCGACGCGTGCGGCGATGGCGGTGCATGAGATCGCGATCCAGGTGCACGGCGGGATCGGCAACACATGGGAATGCTCGGCCCACCTGTTCCTGCGCCGGGCTCTGCTGGCCTCCGACATCGTCGGCGGCGTAGGTCCGAATCTGTCACGCGTGCTGGAGCACGCCGGACTGGGAGGTGCTCTGTAATGGACTTCCGCGATTCACCGGAAGAGGCGCGGTTCCGCGCCAGGCTGCGACGCTGGCTCGTGGAGAACGACCCCCACCTGCCGCCGTCCTCGACGTCGGACGAGTACTGGGAGAAGCAGCCCGACTGGCATCGGGCGCTGTACGAAGGCGGATTCTTCGGCCTCACCTGGCCGGGGGAATACGGCGGTCACGACCTGCCGAGCGTCTACGACGTCATCGTCGACGAGGAACTGGCCGCGGCGGGAGCCCCGCCGCGGCCGAGCCTCGGCTACCTCGTGCAGGCCGTCCTCCACCATGCCGGCGACGAGGTGAAGAAGCGCTTCCTGCCCGGGCTCATCAGCGGCCGGGACCGGTGGTGCCAGGGGTTCAGCGAGCCCGACGCCGGATCCGACCTCGCGGCGCTGCGCACGGTCGCCGTGCTCGACGGCGACGAGTACACGATCACGGGGCAGAAGGTCTGGACCAGCTACTCCGACCTGGCCGACCTGTGCTTCCTGCTGGCCCGCACCGATCCGGACGCGGCCCGGCACAAAGGGTTGTCAGTCTTCGCCGTCCGGATGGACCAGCCCGGCGTCATGCGGCGGCCGCTGAAGATGATCAACGGCATCACGCGCGAGTTCGGCGAGGTGTTCTTCGACGGCGCCCGGGTTCCGGCCGAGAACATGATCGGCGGACCGGGCGAGGGCTGGCGGGTCGCCATGACCGTGCTCGGCCATGAGCGCGAGCCGCAGGAGCTGGGCAACGCCGGCCGGTATGGCAAGACGGTGCAGCGGCTCGTCGAACTCGCCCGCGCGAAGGGGGCCCTCGACGACGAGCAGCGCCGCGACCTGGCGTGGGCCGTCGTCGAGTCGGACATGCTGCGGCACCTGGTGAGCCGGCGGCTGTCCGACCGCCTCGACGGGCTCCGGCACGGACCCGAAGGCTCGATCGACAAGCTGCTGATGACCTGGGTCGAGCAGGCCGTGGGCCACGCGGCGATCGCCGTCGCCGGGGCGGCCCACGACGGGGGAGACGCGACCATGCTCAACACCTACCTGTACAGCCGGGCGCAGAGCGTGATGGGCGGCACCGCCCAGATCCAGAAGAACCTGATCGCCACGCGGGTCCTCGGACTGCCCGGGGCGTGACCCGCTCGCTCTCGGGAGGGCCGTCAGCCGGGCCGCCCGGCTGACGGCTTCGGACGGCGAGGGTCGTGCGGTCTTCCGGAGTCGGCCCCGCCGCTGCGGCGGAGGAACGTCATCCTGCGGGTCCTGAGGCGCCAGCCGTTCTCCGTGCGCCGGTAGGTGTCGCTGTACCACCCCATGCGCATGTGGTGGTTCGTCTGGTCGACGAAGAGCAGCGGCACCTCTCCCGAGCCCGTGTCGCCGTCGAGCTCGAGGACGGGCCTGCCGGTGAGGAACAGGCCCTTCGGCGCGGCCTCCACCAGGCTCGGCCAGTCCTCCAGGTTGTACGTCTCGCCGAAGGCGCTGTAGGTGCCGTCGTCCGTGCAGACATGCTCGATGATGTAGCCGATGTCTCCCTGGGTCATCTTCAGCGCGTAGGTGGCGCAGAGCTGCTCCAGTTCGATCACGTCCTCGACCGGCGGGTTCATCGTGTCGACTCTCCTTCGGATCGGGCGGGCCGAGCGGATCCCCGGCCCGCTGCCCCTGGTCGCCGGCTGTGCTCGGCCGCGCTCGGAGCCGGGCGTACTCGAGGGCCTCAGACCACCGGTCTGGCCCGCCGCTCGAACTCGGCGTGGTCGGCGCGGCGCAGTTCGGTGAGCGCCTCCACGACGCAGAACTCCATGCCCGCCGGGTCCCGCATGATGATCCAGCGGCCGGGATGGTCGGCCCAGGTGCGGTCGACCACGGTCGCGCCGCATGCCGTGAGCCGCTCGACCTCCGCGTCGAGGTCGTCGGTGTGGATGTCGAAGTGCACGCCGGCAGAGCCCGATCCGACGTCCTGGACGACGATCCGGTTGCCGGGGGAGGCGTCCTGGAGGATGTGGTAGTTCGGCATGCGCGTGGCCGCGGGCGTCGCGCCGAGCGCCGTCGACCAGAAGGCGAGGACCTGGTCCCGGACCTCGGAAGGAACGTCGATGACGATGGTGCTCAAGAGGTTGCGATGCATGTCGATCCCCTCTGCCGTGATCGGCTCGGTCGCCTGAGGCTACTCCAGACGAGGCACTGAGTGCCATAGGCTGTCGGGTACACGGGCGGTCTCCTTGGAGCGATGGGCGAGTACGGTCGGTCGGCGGTGTCCGGACGCTCACCGCCCCGAACTCGCGTTGCGGAACGGTGCCGCCTTGCCGCAAAGGAGAGGCGTATGAAGAAGTCGCAGCAGCAGGTACCGATCGAAGCCGTCGAGAAGGTGGCGCTCGAACTGTTCGAGGAGCGGGGGTTCCGTGAGACGTCCGTGGACGACATCGCCGCCGCGGCCGGTATAGCGCGACGTACCTTCTTCCGTTACTTCGAGTCGAAGAACAACATCCTTTTCGGAGATTTCGAGACCCTTCTCCACAACCTCGAGGAATGGTTCACGTCCGTGCCGGACGACCGGCCGATGTTCGAGGTGATCGCGGACGGGGTGTTGTGGTTCAACCGCGTGCACAGCGACGGCCCCGTCGCACACCGCGCGCGGATGAAGCTCATCTTGCAGACACCCGCGCTGCGGGCCAACGCCGCGCTCCGGCACGCCGAGTGGCAGGCGGTCGTGGCGCGGTTCGCGGCGCGCCGCATGGACGCGCCGCCCGAGGAACTCGGTCCGCAGCTCGCCGCGCACATCGCCCTCGGCGCCGCGAACGCCGCGTACGACCAATGGCTGCGCGACGAGTCGAGCAATCTCGTCGAGCTCGTCTACCGCGCGTTCAGCATGGCCCAGGTGCTCCCCGATCTGGAGGAGTCGGTGAGGCGGAGCCGCCTTATGCGACCTGCCGATACCCGTTCGTGAGGCCGCCGCACCCCTCGATCCCCGCCGAGACCGGCATCGGTGAGGGTCTTGACCCCTGGCACTGAGTGTCATAGCTTCCGAGGCACCGAGTGTCAGCTGTGCGACCGCTCAGCATCGCTGGGCGGAGGTCAGGAACGATCGCCGTTCCTAGAGAGGGGCCGTGATGCCGGTTACCAACGCGAGCGACGTCTACTACGACCCTTATGACGTCGGCATCAACGCCGACCCCTACCCGGTGTACCGCCGGTTGCGTGAGGAGGCGCCGCTCTACTACAACGACCGGCACGACTTCTACGCCGTCAGCCGCTTCGAGGACGTCGACCGCGCGCTGACCGATCCGGCGACGTACATCTCGGGACGCGGCAACATCCTCGAGCTGATCAAGATCGACATGGAGATCCCGCCGGGCGTGGTCATCTTCGAGGATCCGCCCATGCACGCCACCCACCGCAGGCTGATGTCGGGGGTCTTCACGCCCAAGAAGGTGGCCGCCCTGGAGCCCAAGATCCGCGCCTTCTGCGCGCGCAGCCTGGACCCCCTGGTCGGCGCCGGAGGATTCGACTTCGTCTCCGACCTCGGCGCGCAGGTGCCGATGCTCACGATCGGCATGCTGCTGGGCATCCCCGAGAACGACCAGGAATGGATCCGCGACCGCGTCGACGAGGGCCTGCGCCCCGAGGCCGGGCAGCCCATGGACACCTCGAAGTTCTTCGCCGACAGCGACATGTTCGCCCAGTACATCGACTGGCGTGCCGAGCACCCCTCCGACGACATCATGACCGACCTGCTGCGGGCCGAGTTCGAGGACGAGACCGGCACCCGCCGGAGGCTGACCCGCGAGGAGATCCTGCTCTACGTCAACGTCATCACGGGCGCCGGCAACGAGACCACCAACCGGCTGATCGGCTGGATCGGGAAGATCCTGGCCGAGCACCCCGACCAACGCCGCGAACTGGTCGAGAACCCCGCTCTCATCCCGGGCGCGATCGAGGAACTGCTGCGCTACGAGTCGCCCTCCCACCAGATCGCCAGGTACGTGGCCAAGGACGCGCGGCTCCACGGCCAGGTGGTGCCCGAGGGCAGCGCCGTGATCTTCCTCAACGGCTCCGCCAACCGCGACGACCGGCGCTACCCCGACGGCGACCGCTTCGACATCCACCGCAAGGCAGGCGGGCAGCTCCTCACCTTCGGCCGCGGAATCCACTTCTGCCTGGGCGCGGCCCTGGCCCGCATGGAAGGCCGCATCGCCCTGGAGGAAATCCTCAAACGCTTTCCCGAATGGGAGGTCGACCAGGACAACGCCGAGTTCAACCCGATGGCCGCGGTCCGCGGCTGGGACTCGCTTCCGGTGCGCACTCCGTAGCCGTCATCCAGCCACCGAACCGGCATCCTCCGCCCGCCGCCCGGACGACGCGCGGCCGGCAGGGCTCGACCTTTCCGAACACGGCGGGCGTGCTGCGGGTTTGCCCTGTGGTGGCAGAGATGCGGGTAGGCAACGCGGTGTGGACTGGCAGACGATCTTCGCTCCAAGCGCCCCGCTGCTGGAAGGGTTCGTTCGAGGCACGGTGACCTTTCTCGTGCTGCTCGTCCTCCTGAGGGTCGTCGGGCAGTGCGAAGCGGGCGGCTTGGGGATCACGGACGTGTTGCTGGTCGTCCTGGTCGCCGAAGCCGCAGCGGTCGGTCTGCACGGTGAGGCCGAGTCGCTCACCGACGGCCTGGTGCTGGTCTCCACGATCCTGTTCTGGAGTGTGGCGGTCGACGCCGTCGCCTACCGGTTCCCCCGGGTGGCGGTGCTGCTGAAGGCCCGGCCCAGGCCGCTCATCGAGAACGGCAGGCTGAACCGCAAGGTGATGCTCCGGGAGTTCATGACCTGCGAGGAGGTCCGCTCGCAGTTGCGGTTGCACGGCATCGAGGACATCGCCCTGGTAGTGGGAGGGCATCCTGCGGGTCGTCGCCTCGATCTACACCGGCACGGTGCGGGCCTACGACGTCGTCGCCATGCTCCAGCGCGACGGCCACCCCACCGCCCTCGGCGGGGCCATCGCCTCCTACGGCCGAATTCTCAAGACCCTCCACATCCTGGCGTTCATCGACGTCGACGAGACCTACCGGCGCGACACCAAGGACATCCGCAACCTCCAGGAGAACCGTCACTCCCTCGCCCGCAAGATCTGCCACGGCAAGAAGGGCGAGCTCTACCACCGCTACGAGCGCGGCCTGGAAAACCAGCTCAGCGCCCTCGGCCTGGTTCTGAACCGCGTCACCCTGTGGACGACCGTCTACCTCGACGCCGCCGTCCGACGACGATGAGATCTGAGCGTCCTGGGGGCACCTGACCGTGTGGGTCGGTCCTCTTCGGCGGGCGTGGTCTCAGGGGGCGAAGGAGACGCCGGTCAGTTTCTCTGAGACCTCCCACAAGCGGCGGGCGGTGTCGGGGTCGGTCGCCGAGGGGGCCGGATTGACGGGCTTGGGGTGGCCACGGTTCTCGCCCCAGCCGTCGGGGCCGTAGAACTCGCCGCCTTGGACGGCGGGGGCGGTGGCGGCGTAGAGCTGGTCGAGGGCTCCCTTGGTGACGTGCTGGGCCAGCAGGAGGTTTCCGATCCGGCCGCTCAGGTTGAGCAGGCCGGTCGGGCCGGAGGTCTGCAGGTTGGTGGCGGTGTAGCCGGGGTGGGCCAGCACGCTGATCGCGGGGCTGCCGACCGCGCGCAGCCGCCGGTCCAGCTCCAGGCCGAACAGCACGTTGGCGAACTTGGACTGGGAGTAGGCGCGGGTCGGGGAGTAGGAGTGCGCGGCTTGCAGGTCGTCGAAGTCGATCCGCCCCTGCCGGTGCAGGGTGGAGCTGACGGTGACGATCCGGGGTGCCGACCCGGCGCGCAGCACGGGGTACAGCAGAGCGGTCAGCGCGAAGTGCCCCAGGTGGTTGGTGCCGAGCTGGAGCTCGAACCCCTGCGCGGTGGTCCGCTTCGGCGTCATCATCACGCCCGCGTTGTTGACGAGCACGTCGGCGTGCTCGACTCCGGCGGCGAACCGGGAGACCGACTCCAGGTCCGCCAGGTCCAGAGTGCGGACCTCCACCGATCCGGGCAGGCCCGCGGCGGCCGCACGGCCCTTCTCCGGGTCACGCGCCGTCATGATCACATGCGCGCCGTGCTCGGCCAGCCGGCGCGCGGTCTCCAGGCCCAGGCCGCTGTTCGCGCCGGTGACCACGAAAGTGCGGCCAGTCTGATCGGGGATGTCGGCTGCTGTCCATTTGCTCATGCTGTTCCTCTTGGAGGGCCGGTGCGGCGCCTGTCGGTGCTGGGGTGCGGGAGGGAACTCGTGCGCTGGTCAGTGCCAGGTGGGCATCATGATGTCGGGGTAGCGGGAGCCGGCTGCTCCGTGCGGCAGGATCTCCTGGATGCGGCTGAGGTCCTGGGGGGTGAGGATGATCTGCGCGGCGGCGACGTTCTGCTCCAGGCGTCGCGGGCTGCGGGTGCCGGGGATGGGCACGATGTCCTCGCCCTGGGCGAGCAGCCAGGCCAGGGCCAGCTGGGTGACGGTGATGCCCTTGCCCTCTGCCAGGGCGGTCAGCTCGCGGACGGCGGCCAGGTTCTTCTCGTAGTTCCCGGGCTGCCAGCGGTCGTCTTGGCCGCGCATGTCGTCGGCGGGGTATTCGGCGGCCGGTTTGACGGCGTCGGTGAGGAAGCCGCGGCCCAGCGGCGAGTAGGGCACGAAGCCGATGCCCAGTTCCCGGACCACCGGCAGGACATCGGCCTCCACGGACCGCTCGAACACCGAGTACTCGGTCTGCAGCACCGAGACGGGGTGAACCGCGTGGGCGCGCCGGATGGTGTCGGGGCCGGCTTCGCTCAGCCCGAAGTAGCGCACCTTGCCTGCGGCGATCAGCTCTGCGACCGTGCCGGCCACATCCTCGATGGGGACGTTCGGGTCCACGCGGTGCTGGTAGAGCACATCGATGTGATCGGTGCCGAGATGGCGGAGGCTGTCGTCGGTGACCTTGCGGATGTTGGCGGGGCGGCTGTCGAGAGCGATGGAGATCTTGGACGGGTCGCTGAAGTCGTAGCCGAACTTGGTGGCGAGCAGGATGTCGTCGCGGAAGCCCTTCACGGCGCGGCCGAGGAGCTGCTCGTTGATGCCGATGCCCAGGCCGTACAGCTCGGCGGTGTCGAAGAGGGTGACGCCGAGTTCGTAGGCGCGGCGGATCGTGGCGATGCTGCTCTGCTCGTCCGGCGCCCCGTAGCCGATGGTCATGCCCATGGTGCCCAGGCCGATCGCCCCGGCCTGCAGGCCCTGACCGCCCAGAGTACGGCGAGGAAGGTTCGTGGTGTGTTGTTCCATGCTCTCAACGTTAAGCAGGAGGGACCTGGGAGTCATGGGGCAACGGCCGCATAGGATTGCCTGATCCTCTCAGGGAAGAAGTACGCCATGCTTGATCGTCTCGCCGCGGCCATCGACCGGCACTGTGTGGGACCGGGCTCGGACACCGCCATCCCCCGGCTGTCCCTGATCGCGGTCGACGAACCCGTCGAGTCCACCGGCCATCTGTACGAGCCGATGATCTGCTTCGTCGCCGGCGGCGCGAAACGCACCACCGCGGGAGACCTCAGCGAGGTCGCCCACGCCGGCGAGATGCTCCTCACCACGATCGACCTGCCCGTAGCCGTCGACCTGGAGGAGCTGCCCTACCGGTCGGCCGTGATGTACCTCGACGGCCAGGCGCTCGCCGACCTGCTCGTCGAACTGGACGAGACCGGCCCGGCCGCCCCGTCGCCCGCGGCAGGGCAGGTCAAAGCCCCGATGACACCGGAACTCCTCGACGCGGCCGCCCGCTGGGTCGAACTCCTCGACACCCCTGAGGACATCGGTCCCCTCGCACCCCGGATCGAGAGCGAGATCCTCTACCGGCTGCTGCGCGGCCCTTTCGGCGCGGTCCTGCGTCAGGGGACGCTGGCCGACTCGACCACGAGCCGGGTGCGGCAGGTCACGCGATGGATCTGCGAGCACTACAACGAGCCGCTCAGCATCGACGCGATCGCCACCGTTGCGCAGATGAGCCCCGCCAGCCTGCACCGGCACTTCAAAGCGACAACGGGCATGAGCCCGCTCAAATACCAGAAACACCTACGGCTCCAGGAGGCCCGACGCCGCCTGGCCGTCGGCGACGCCACCGTCACCCAGATCGCCCGAGCAGTCGGATACACCAGCCCCACCCAGTTCAACCGCGAATACCGCAGCACCTACGGCCTCCCACCCGGACAGGACGCAACCCGCCTGCGCACCCGACCCACCCGCGCCACCACCCGATGAAGGCGACCTTTTGTGCGTCCAGGAGGTCGATCGGCTCGGCCGCAACCTCCTGGAAGGACTCATCGTCCTCAACGACCTGTTCCAGCGCGGTGTCGGTGTCAAGGTACTGGAGGGCATCGCGGCCGGAGAGCACACCGAGCGCTCCTTCCTTCTCGACCTGGCCCTCGCGCTGGCCGAGGACCGCCGCCGCGACATCGTCCGCAAGACCAAGAACGGCCTGGAGACCGCCCGCAAGCAAGGCAAGGTCGGCGGCCGCCGCTCCGTCGTCGTCGACGACGACAACAAGCGCGCCGCGATCCTCGACCGCCGCCGCCGCGGGGAATCCATCCGCACCATCGCCGAAGCCCAAGCCGAGAACAAACCCGCAGACCACCGCCCATAACCGCGGCCAGTCACGCTAAGAGCCGCCCACCAGGCTCCTTAACGTGACTGGCCGTTCCGTTGCTGCTCAAGCCCCGGTTCCTTATCGTGACTGACCGGGGGTGGTTGCTGATCGTTCCCGAAGATCCTCGCATCCGCCAGGGACGTGTAGAACACGCACGGCGGCCCCACCTACATCAGAACGGCCAGTGGCGATAACCCGAGCCCGACGACTTGCTGACGCCACTGACGGTTCGGTTGCTGCTCAAGCCCCGAGTCGACCACATCGATGTGCTCTACCAGCACCGCGTCGACCCCGACGTGCCGATCGAGGAAGTCGCCGGGACCGTCAAGGAACTCGCCCAGGACGAGGACATCGTCCCCATCCCCGGCACCCGCAGTCCCCAGCGCATGCAGGAGAACGCCGCCGCGACCGACTTCGCGCTCACCTCTGCCGACCTGGACGCCATCGACCAGATCCTGCCCGACGGGGCTTCGGCGCCCGCTACGCCCAGGTGCCCGCCTGGGTCTGACCCCGCCCCATACCGCGCAGCCCGCACTGCGGGCGACGGCGGAGACGGTGATTCGCGGAGGGCCCGCAGCAGGAGGTCCCGCCGAGCACTCCTGGGGGTGCTCGGCGGGACTTCCTGGTTGAGGCGGGTGGAGGTCAGTTTCCGGCGAGTGCCTTTCCGGCGTCGCGGGCGGCGGCCAGGGAGTGGGAGCGCTGCTGGTCGGCGAGGTCCCTCAGGTCCGCCATCGCCGGGTTGGTGGCGGCGAGGGTGAGCTCGCGCTTGACGAGGGTGAGGTCGGCCTGCCAGTTGTCGGCGATGATGCGCCGCAGGTAGGGGGTGGAGTGGTCCCAGCCTTCGCGCGGGGTGCCGGGGCCGTAACCGCCGCCCAGCGCGGTGGCCAGCAGGGTGGGGGTGCCCTTCAGCAGCGGGTCGGCGGGACCGGCGGCCGCGATCACCAGGTCGAGCCAGATCTTGAAGTGCTGGGACACGCCGTAGTTGTACAGGGGCACGGCCAGGATCACCGCGTCGGCGTCCCGCAGTTCGGCGGCCAGTTCGGCGGCCAGTTCGAGCGCCTGGCGCTGGGCGGGGGTGCGGTCGGCCTCGGGGGTCGGCCCGGCGGTGACGGCCAGCGTCCAGGCGTCGCTGGGCAGCGGGTCCGTGGCCAGGTGGCGGCGGGTCACGGCGCCGCCGGGGTGCACGGCGCTCCACTCGGCCTCGGCGGCGTCGGCGATCTCGGCGCTGGCGGAGGCGGCGGGGAAGATGCTGGCGTCCAGACGGAACAGGTTCATGGGCGTTTTCCTTCGAGAACGGGGGTGAGGGCGGCCCCCAGGGCACGGGTGCGCCGAGGGGGCCCGGACGGCGTCCGAGTGCCCCATCAGCATAAGCGGACTTTACCCCGTTTAATTCCCGGGGCGGTAGGTTGTCCCCGTGGAGCTGCCCGTAGTGCCCTTCGGAAAGCCGCGCCCGGAACGCGCGGACGCGGCGCGCAACCGCGAACGCCTGCTGGAGACGGCACGCGCGATGATCGCGGAACACGGAGCGGAGAAGGTGACCATGGACGCCCTGGCCGAGCAGGCCGGCCTGGGCAAGGGCACCGTCTTTCGCCGCTTCGGCACCCGCGCCGGCATCTTCCGGGCCCTGCTCGACGACGACGAACGCCGCTTCCAGGAACAGGTGCTGACCGGCCCGCCGCCGCTGGGCCCCGGCGCCGACCCGGCCCAGCGCCTGATCGCCTACGGCCACGCCCGCACCGCCTTCCTCGCCGACCACTACCTCATCGTGCGGGCCTCTCTGGAGCGCAGGGAGCCGCGCTGGGTCAGCGGCATGACCCTGTCCCACATCCGCATGCTGCTCGGCCGGACCAGCCTGCCCCCCTCCGCCCTGGAAGGCCTCACCGTTCAGCTCACCACCGCCCTCGAAGGCCCGTTCCTGCTGCCGCACTTCCTGACGGACCAGACCCCCGAACCGCCCTCGGACACCCATCCCACCCTGCTGTCCGACGGCTGGCGGATCCTCATCGAACGCCTCGTCCGCGACTGACGGCCGACCGATGATCGAGCCCCTTCGGCGATGATCCCCGCCTCTGCGGATGGCCGGTCCAGCCGGAGTCAGACCGCGAAGCGGGCCAGTTCCCACGGGTCGTGGGCGCTGAAGACGCCGACCTGGTCACCGTGGTCGCGCACCAGCTCGCGCAGCCGGGCCTGGGTGCCCAGCCGCAGGTCGTGGTGGGTCTCCGAAGTGGTCTGGACGAAGTCGAGCACCGGGTGCGGGTGGGGGTCCTGCTGGAGTTCGCGGTGGTAGTAGTAGGCGTCGCCCGCGTGCAGCAGCCAGCCGTCGCCGTCTCGGACGGCCACCCCGGTGTGGCCGTGGGTGTGGCCGCCGAGCGGGACCAGCAGGATGTCCGAGAGCCCCTGCGCGGGGAGGGCGTCGAACCCGAACCACTGCTCGGCGGGCCGGGTGACGGTGTAGGTGACCCAGTCGGGACCGTGCGCCCAGTGCGCCGGACGGTAGCGGAAGCTGGGCGCCTGGGCCAGCGCCGCGTCGAGTTCGGCGGCCATGACGTGGACCCGCGCGTGAGGGAAGTCGGGCAGGCCGCCGCAGTGGTCCACGTCCAGGTGCGTGACGATGACGTGCCGCACGTCGGTGGGGGAGTAACCCAGTCGTTCGATCTGCCGGACGGCCGTCTCCCGCTCGTCCAGCGTGGGCTGCGCCATCTCGACCCAGGCGGCGCCGAGGGTGCCTGCGGGGTCGCGCACGTCGCCCAGGCCGAGACCGGTCTCGACGAGCACCAGGCCGTCGGCGGCGGTCTCGATCAGCAGGCAGTGGTTGACCGCGTGCGCGGGCCGGGGCCCGTCGTAGGTGGCCTCGATCTCGCGTACCGATCCGCAGTTGAGGTGGTGGATTCGCATGACGGCGCACTCCTTTAGATTACGAACGTTCGTCTGCTTTTGGCGAACGATCGGTAGGTTATGCTCGCGTCATGAGCCCGCGCAAGTCCGTCACCGAAACGGCGGCCACCCGCACCCGCATCCTCGAGTGCGCCCTGGCCTCGGCCTCCGCCGACGGCCTCGAAGGCGTCACGATCGGCCGCCTGGCCGCCGAGCTGGAAATGAGCAAGGCCGGAGTGATCGGCCATTTCGGCACCAAAGAGGCGCTTCAGCTGGCCGTGCTCGACACCGCCGTCGACCGGTTCGTCCAGCGGGTGCCCGCGCGGGCGGTGGGCGCGCGTCCGGGTACCGAGCGGCTGGCGCGCGCGTTCGGCGAATGGATCGACTACATGGCCGAGGACGGGAGAGGCTGCTTCCTCACCTCGGTCGGCACCGAGTTCGACGACCGTCCCGGCCCGGTCAGAGACGCCGTCATCGCCGCCCTGTCTCGATGGTCTGCTTATGTCCTGGACGAGATCCGCACCGCCGTCGACTCCGGCGAACTCCCGCAGGACACCGACCCCGACCAGCTCGCCTTCGAGCTCGACGGCGTCGTCCTCGCCACCGCGCAGGCCGTGCGACTGCACCACGACCCGCTGGCCACCACCCGCGCCCGCCGCACGCTGGCCCGCCTTCTGCCCTCATGAACGGGCCTTCCGCTGCGCCCGGGCGAGCAGCGTCTGGACGCCGTCGTGCGGCAGGCCGACCGCTTCAATGATCTGGAGATCTTCCGTCTCAGCGGGACGGCCGTAGTCTCCGCAGGTCGCAGGGCTAGCCTCGGCCGCGGATCATCGACAACAGCAATTCGTGGGTCTCGGCGTCCGCGGCCGCGACGAGCCCCCGGCCCGCCTGCCCGGCCGGAGCGCCCGTCGATTCCGGATCGGTGGCGAAGTCCCCGACGCCCTTGTCGATACGGGGGAGCCGCTGCCCGTACCCGGCGTGCACCGCCTCCGCACCTGCACGCGCCGCAGCTATCGCGACATCGGCATCGCTCGCATTCGGGTCGATCACGGCGTGCAGGGTATCGGGACGACACGTCCCCACTGCGCGCGGAGCCGGCCGGCAGCGCTCACGCCTTCGGCTGGGTGAAACGGATGTGGTTGCCGAAGGGGTCGCGGAAGGCGCAATCGATGCCGTACGGGCGGTCCGTGGGTTCTTCGGTGAACTCGACGCCTCGGGCGAGCAGCGTCTCGTACGTCTTACGGCAGTCGTCCGTGCTGAAGATGAGCGTGCCGCCCGTCGCGCCCTTGGTCACCAGTTCACGGACCTGCTGCGCCGTCTCCTCCGACATCATCGGGCCACCCGGCTTCTCCAGCAGGATCTGGCGCTCGGGGCAGCCGGGGACGTTGACGGTCAGCCAGCGCATGACGCCGAGGTCGATGTCGGAATTGACCTCGAGGCCGAGCTTGCCGACATAGAAGTCCAGGGCCTCGTCCTGGTCCAGGACGTATATCTGCGAGTGTGTGATGGCGTTGAACATGCGCATCACGCTACTGAACCGGCCGGACGGAAACTTATCCGAAACTGCTCAGTCGGCGGGCGGACGGTCAGGAGCTCGGCCGCGTCCACGCCATCGTGAAGCACGTCGGCACGCTCGTGGCCACCGCCGCCTTCCGGTACTCCCTCGGTGACCGGCCGACGATGGCGCGGAACGTGCGGCTGAACGTCCCCGGGCTGCCGAAGCCGACCTGGAAGCAGATGTCCGTCACGCTGCGGTCGGTCTCCCGCAGGAGGGACATCGCACGCTCGACACGGCGGCGTTGCAGGTAGCGGTGGGGAGTCTCACCGAACACGGCCCGGAAGGTGCGCGTGAAATGCGCCTCCGACACATGGGCGATCCGGGCCAGGGCCGGAACGTCCAGCGGTTGCGCGTAGGCGCGGTCCATGGCGTCCCGTGCCCGCAGCATGCGGCGGTTCGTCTCTTCAACGGCGCGGCTCACAGCACCATCACACCATGCTGCTCCGCCGCGTCCCCGCCGTTCGTCCATCCTGGAAGGCATGGATGAGCAGCCGCTGCTGACCTTCGGCCATGGCACCGCCGGGCGAGAGGAACTGGCCCGCCTTCTTCGCGGTGCCGGGGTGCGGTCCGTGGTGGACGTGCGCACCGCGCCCGGCAGCCGCCGCAACCCGGACGTGCACCGCGACGTCCTGCGGGAATGGCTGCCAGACGTGGGGATCGGCTACCGCTGGGAGAAGCGGCTCGGGGGGTTTCGCCGGGTCGCGCCGGACTCGCCCGACACCTTCTGGCGCAACGCTTCCTTCCGCGGCTACGCCGGACATACCCGTACCCCGGACTTCCTGGCCGCCATGGACGACCTGCTGCACGAGGCGGGACGGACCCGCACGGCCGTGATGTGCAGCGAATCGGTGTGGTGGCGCTGCCATCGCCGTCTCATCGCCGACTTCGCGGTGCTGGCCCGCGGCCGACCCGTCCTGCACCTGGCCCACGACGGCCGCCTCACCGAGCATCCGCCCACGTCCGGGGCGCGGCTCCAGGAGAACGGCCTGCTCGTCTACGACGGGGAGTGACGCGCGTGAACCCGGGCGGCGGGGAGCGGGTGCCCGCCGGTCTCTCACCCGACGGTGTGGCCGTGCCGGTTCCGGGATTTCAACCGGACGGTGGGCATGTCGGGGGCGGGCAGCGGGTCGCCGGCGCCGGTCACCTCGCCGAAGCGGCGCCCGGCCATCCAGTCGTCGCGTGCTCGCACGATCTCCTCGTGGGAGCGGCCGACGAAGTTCCACCACATCACGAGCGGCTCGTCGAACGGTTCGCCGCCGAGCAGGAACAGCCGTGCCGGTTCGTCGGCGTCGATGGAGATCTCCGTCCGGCCCGGCTCCAGGTACAGCAGAGATCCGGGTGACAGGTCCACTCCGGCCGCCCGGGCGGTGCCGGACATGACCAGGACGGCGTTCTCGAAACCGGGATCGAGGGCAAGCCGCTGATGCCCGCCCTCGGCCAGCAGCACCTCGGCGCCCAGCAGTGGGCTGTGCACCTGCGCGGGGGAACGTTCCGAGGCGAGTTCGCCCACCACGACGGTGACGGTCGCGTCCCCGCCGTCCAGTACCGGGAGGGCGGAGTGGTGCTCGAACCGCGGCTCCCCGTGGCGGGCGTGCTCCGGCAGCGCCACCCACAGCTGCAGCCCGTGCATCCCCGGCGGGTGGTCCGGCGGCGACTGCTCGGAGTGCGCGATGCCGTGTCCCGAGGTCATCAGGTTCAGCTGCCCCGGCGCGATCGCCTGGGCGCTTCCCAGGCTGTCCCGGTGCATGATCTCGCCTTCGGCGAGCCAGGTGACGGTCTGCAGCCCGGTGTGCGGATGCGGCGGCAGCTGCATGCCCGGCCGCCCGGCGACGTCCTCGGGCCCGAAGTGGTCGACGAAGCACCAGGCCCCGACCATCCGCCGCCGGCGCTGCGGCAGCAGCCGCCGCACCGTGGTGTAGCGGCCCAGCGGCACGTCATGGCCGGGCAGCAGCACGCTGCCGGGTTCGTCCGTCTCCGCGATCGAACATCCGTACACGGTCCCGCCCGACTCCTGCCCAGGATCACTCATAGGACGATCTTATGAAGTCCGCATCCGGATCATGGAGAGCGGGACTCCTGCCTGGGAGAAAACGGAACGTTCTCTCCCGTTACGGAGTCTGAGTCCGGCAGAACGTTCCGACATCGGCTGCGGGGGAGAACGACGTGCGCGCACGGGGCATCAACTACGACACCGGCTTCCTTCCGGGAGACGGCCTCTCCCGCAAGACCTTCACGCCCGAGACGGTCCGGCGCGACATGGAAGTGATCTCCGGCGTCCTGCACTGCGACGCCGTGCGCGTCTCCGGCCGTGACCCGGAGAGGTTGAGCACCGCCGCCCGGTACGCCGCCGACGCCGGACTCGAAGTCTGGTTCGCCCCTTTCCCCGTGGACCTTCCCGAATCCGACCTGCTCCCGTTCCTGACGGACTGCGCCCGGCGGGCCGAAGTCCTGCGGAGGGGAGGAGCCGAGGTGGTGTTCGTCGCCGGCTGCGAGATCAGCGCCTTCTGCGGCGGCTTCATCCCCGGAGACACCTACGGCGACCGCCTGCACGCCATGGCCACCGCCGACATGGAATGGTGGGCGTCTCTCGGCCCGGTGCAGGAACGCCTCAACGGCTTCCTCGCCCGAGCCGCCGAGGCGGTCCGCGCCCGCTTCGGCGGACGGATCACCTATGCCTCGGCCCCCTGGGAGTTCGTCGACTGGACCCCGTTCGACGTCGTCGGCGTCGACGCCTACCGGGCCGCCTACAACGCCGACGGCTTCCGCACGGAACTGCGCGGTCACCTCGCGCACGGCAAGCCCGTCGCGGTGACCGAGTACGGGACCTGCGCCTACCGGGGCGCGGGCGACCGGGGAGGCTCGGCCTGGCAGGTGCCGCCGGACGCGGTGCCCGACGAGGACGAGCAGGTGCGCTACTTCACCGAGCTCATGGACGTCTTCGAAGAGGAAGGCGTCGACACCGCCCTCTGGTTCACCTTCGCCGGCTACGGCAGGCCCGGTGATCAGGACCTCGGATCCTACGGCGTCGTCAGGATCCTCGACGAAGCCCGCTGGGAGCCGAAGAGGGTGTTCCACGCGATGGCGGCCAGGCACCGGCGCCGCTAGGACCCTGCCGCAAAGCGCGGGTCAAGAAGAGCGGGAGGATCGTTCCCGGGCTCCGAAACGGGCATAACGCCCTTGAACGCGAGGGAGGCCGAGGCGGGGAGGCCATGACGGGAGCCGAGGAGATTCGCGGGTCGGCGCTGCGGCTGGACGCGCCCGATGATCTCGATCCGCTGCTGGAAAGGGTGGGGGACGCCCGTTACGTTCTGATCGGCGAGGCCAGTCACGGGACGCACGACTTCTATGCCTGGCGGGCCGCGATCACTCGCCGTTTGATCATGGAGAAGGGGTTCCGGTTCGTCGGGGTCGAGGGGGACTGGCCCGACTGCGACCGGATCCACCGGGCCGTCACCGGGGACGGGTCCACCGACGAGGCCGTTTACGGCTTCGCCCGCTGGCCCACGTTCATGTGGGCGAACGAGGAGGTCGAGGAGTTCTGCCGGTGGCTGCGCGGCTGGAATGACGCGCTGCCGCCGGAGCGTCGCGTCGGCTTCCACGGGTTGGACGTCTACAGCCTGTGGGACTCCCTGCTGGCGGTGCGCCGCTACGCCCAGCAGCACCTGCCCGAGCAGACCGGGCCGGTGCTGCGCGCCCTGCACTGCTTCGAGGCCTACGGGCACGATCCTCAGCTGTACGGCCTGGCCACCCGCATGATCCCCGCCTCCTGCGAGGAGGAGGTCGTCGGCATGCTCACCGCGGTCCGGCGGACCGCCCCCGCCGACGAGGAGGGCTTCGACGCCCGGCAGAACGCCGAGGTGGTGGCCGGGGCCGAGGAGTACTACCGGGCCATGGTGCGCGGCGGCCCCGAGTCCTGGAACCTGCGCGACATCCACATGGCCGACACCCTGGACCGGCTGACGGGCTTCTACGGCGACGGCGAAGACAACGTCAAATGCGTCGTCTGGGCGCACAACACCCACATCGGCGACGCCAGGGCCACCGACATGGCCGAGGCCGGGATGACCAATCTCGGGCAGCTGGTCAGGGAGCGGCACGGCGAGGAGGCGGCGGTCCTGGTCGGCTTCGGCACCCACCGGGGCACGGTGATCGCGGGCCGGGAGTGGGACGCCCCGGCCGAGATCATGCGGGTGCCGCCCGCCCGTACCAACTCTCTGGAAGACCTCCTGCACACCGCCGGCCTGGACCGCGCCCTCTTCATCGTCCCTCCGCCGGGCCCCGACCGCCCCAGGTGGTACGACCGTCCGGTGGAGCACCGGGCCATCGGCGTGGTCTACCACCCGGCAGGCGACCACCGGCGCAACTACGTCACCACCACCCCCGGCCGCCGCTACGACGCGTTCCTGTGGCTGGACGAGACCAGCGCCCTGCACCCCCTGCACAGGGAACCGCCCGACGAGAGGGAACCCGAGACCTTCCCCAGCTCGCTGTGAGCCCCGATTCGGAACAGGCCTCAGCTCTGCGGGACGTCCTTGACGAACACGATCCCGTCGCTTCCGGCCAAGTGGGCCGGGTCCAGCGGGGCATAGCCGTACCAGGGGGACACGCGAGGGGCGGGCCGCTCGTGGCCGAAGGCGGTGGCCAACCGGCGAGGGTCGACGACGTAGTGATCCTCCGGAAGCGCGTACAGGAGCCCTTCGACGGTGTCCGGAGGCGGGGCGTCCACTCCCTGGTGCCGGATCGTGCCGAGGGCCGTGGCCAGGAAGGCGTACTCCTCGCCCAGGCGGGCGCTCATGATCGCGCCGGCGCTCCACCACTCCAGCGGCAGGCCCCCCATCCGCATCGTGCTCTTGTGGCGCTGGAGATGGCCGTTGTGGGCGTGGACCAGCGTCGGGCCCTGCTCGGTGACGGCGAAGAGGTTCGCGGCCATCATCGAAGCCCGCAGGTCCAGCAGCCTCGTCATGCGGCTCGGTGACGTGTCGGCCATCCAGAAGTGGTAGCGCAGCAGGCCGGTGGCGGTGCGCCCGTACAAGCGCGCCCGGTCCCAGTCGCCCCCTGAGGACTCCCTCATCAGGTCCGGCGTCTGCGCGTCGAGCAACGCCACCAGATCGTCGGCGAGCAGCCGCAGTCGCTCGGCCTCGGCCGACTGCCCCACGGACTGCGACGGGTCCCTCATCGCGGCGGTATTCGTCCACCGGTCGTCGGAGCCGAGCAGGTGGTCTAGCGTTTCCGCGGTGCAGGGGAGCAGGCGCGCGTCCACCCTGGCCGCGAGGTAGCCGTGGAGAGCGGTCAGGGACTGCCGGGGGCTCGCGGCGCCGGTGATCTCCAGCGGGCCGTCGAAACCGGCGAAGCGGAGCCGTTCGGAAGCGGGCCGGCCGTCGTTGTGGGCGCGCATCCAGCGCACGAGTTCGCGGTTGGCCGCGGACGCGCCCCACCCGTGGCTGAATCCGCGCTCCATGACCTCGTCGAGGGTGCCCGTGCCCGAGGCGACGTAGTCGTCCACGGCCAGGCCCATCAGGCAGTCGCTCTCGATCGCGATCCACCGGTAGCCCTCCTGTTCGACGAGCTGCCGGAAGAGCTCGTTGCGCAGGTCGAGCAGAGCGTCCTCGCCGTGGGTGGGTTCGCCCAGCGCGAGCAGCCGCGGCCGGCCTGGGAGCAGCCTCATGACGGAGGCGGCGTCGACGGAATGGGCGGCGTCCTTGATGTCGGTAACCATGCCTTCAACGCTATATTTGAACTCTCGGTTGAGACTTTTCCGCGATATCGACAGTCCTGTGGGACGGAACCTTCAAACCGGAGCCCCCGGCGAGACCCGCGGTCTTCCCAGCGCGTTGTGAGCTCTACCGGACGGCGTAGCCGGCGAGCGACGGCTCCAGCATGCCGAAGGAGACACGGGCGTGCTCGGCGGTGATCCGTGCGATCTCGTCGTTGCCGCGGCCTTCGACGGTGAGGCGCAGCGTCTCCTCGAACAGCAGGCGGTGGACGGCGGACAGCAGGGCCGAGGCCGCGCGGGGTTCGACGGCGTCCGGTCCGGCGCCGGTCTCCTCGGCCAGGGTGACGGCCAGCGCCTTCTCGCGGGCGTCGTGGAACTCCCGCAGGCGGGTCACCAGGGCGGGGCTTTGGACGATCATGCGGGCGAACTCCGGGCCGGAGAAGCCGATGACCGGGTCCTGCCCGGCCACCGCGGACAGGTAGGCGCGGCGCAGCGCGGCCAGCGCGGACTCGCCCGGCCCCCGCTCCAGGACGGTCCTGGCGGGCAGGTGCACGAAAACGTCCTGCAGGTCGAGGGCCAGATCCTCCTTGCGGGGGAAGTAGTTGGTGACCGTCATCTTGGCGACCTGCGCGGCGGCCGCCACCTCGGCGATCGTCACGTTGTCGAACCCGCGCTCCAGGAAGAGCCGGGTGGCCTGGTGCGAGATGTTCTCCCTGGTCCGCCGCTTCTTCAGCTCGCGCAGACCCATCGGCTGTGTGCTCATGCCCCGAGTCTATCTAGGTCCGACCAAAAATTACACTTGACGCATACTTATGCTCGACCTAAATTTAGGTCGGTAAGAGCCAGCCCCTCGAAAGGACCCCGCTTTTGACCGTCGCCACCCGCCCCGCAGGCCGCACCCCCTCCGTCGACCCGATCCGGGACTACCTCCAGCAGATCGCACGCACCCCGCTGCTGACCGCGGAGCAGGAGGTGGAGCTGGGAGAGCGCATCGAGACCGGCGTCCAGGCCCGGCTCCGTCTCGACGCCGGCGGGCTCACGTCCGCCGAACGGGATGAGCTGGAGCGGCTCGTGTCCGACGGCGAGCGCGCCAGGGACCACATGATCCGCGCGAACCTCAGGCTGGTCGTCTCCATCGCCAAGCGCTACGCCGCCGGAGGCGGGCTGCCCCTGCTGGACCTCGTCCAGGAGGGCACCCTCGGGATGATGCGCGCGGTGGAGAAGTTCGACCACCGGCGCGGCCTGAAGTTCTCCACCTATGCCACCTGGTGGATCAAGCAGGCGGTCGGCCGCGCCCTGGCCGACCAGAGCCGAACGATCCGGCTCCCCGTGCACCTCGTCGAGGTCCTCAACCGGGTGGCCCGCACGCGCCGCGCCATGCTGAGCGAGCTCGACCGGGAGCCGACCCCGGCCGAGATCGCGGCCGAACTCGACCTGCCCGTCGAGAAGGTCGAACAGGTGCTGCGCCACGACGAGACCCCGGCGTCGCTGCACACCCCGCTCACCGAGGACGGCGGCGCCGAACTGGGCGACATCGTCCCCGACGACGTGCCCGGCCCCGCCGACGAGGTCGCCGCGTCCCTGCTGCGCGGTTACCTGGACAAGGCGCTGGCCACCCTCACAGAACGGGAGGCGTCCGTGATCTCCCAGCGCTTCGGGCTCGACGACGACCGTCCCAGGACCCTCGACGAGATCGGCAGGAACTACGGCCTGACCCGCGAACGCATCCGCCAGATCGAACGCCAGGGCATGCGCAAGCTACGCCGCCCCGACCGCACCCGCGCCCTGGCCGACCTCCTCACCTGAACGGCCCCTCGGCACGGAGCCGGGTCAGGGGCCGGTGAGGATGACGAGTCGACGGGTCGCCCGGGTCATCGCGACGTAGCGGTCGACCGCTCCTTCGACGCCCTCGCCGAATCTCTCCGGGTCGACGAGGACGACCAGGTCGAACTCGAGGCCCTTCGACAGTTCCGGGGTCAGTGACCTGACGCGGGAGGTCGGCCGGAACGTGGGATCGCCGATGACGCAGGCGGTTCCTTCGGTGTTCGAGGCCAGCCAGGCGTCGAGGACCGAGTCGAGCTCCGAGACAGATCCGCGGACGACGGGGACGCCGCCGCTGCGGATGGAGGTCGGCACGTTGGCGTCCGGGAGCACCGCCCGGATGACCGGTTCGGCTTCCGCCATGACCTCTTCGGGGGTCCGGTAGTTGACGCTCAGGGAGGCCAGGGTGATCCGGTCGAGGCCGACCCGCTCGAGCCGTTCCCGCCATGACTCCGTGAACCCGTGCCTGGCCTGGGCGCGGTCGCCGACGATGGTGAAGCTCCGCGACGGGCAGCGCAGCAGCAGCATCTGCCATTCAGCGTCGGTCAGTTCCTGGGCCTCGTCCACGACGATGTGCGCGAACGGGCCGGCGAGCAGGTCCGGGGTGACGCTGAACAGCGCGGTCTCGTCGATCAGGGCGTTCTGCACGTCCTGCCCGCGCAGCATCGTCACCGCGCCCTCACCGTCGTCATCGGTCGCGATCAGGGTGTCGACGACCTTGTCCATGTGCTCGCGCTGAGCGGCGACGGCGGCGCTCTGCCGACGCCTGCGGCGTGCCGCCTCGGGGTCTCCGAGCCGCTGCCGTGCCGCGTCCAGGAGCGGCAGGTCGGACACCGTCCAGGCCCGGGCGTCCTCGCGCTGCAGCTTCCGGACCTCCTCGGGGCCGAGCCAGGGGGCGCACTTGCGCAGGTAGGCGGGCACCGACCACAGGTCCCCGACGAGGTCGGACGCCTCGAGCAGCGGCCACGCGCGGTTGAGCTCCATGAGCAGCTCCCTGTTGCGCAGCAGGGACCTGCGGAGCAGGCCGGTCGGGGCGTCGCCGTCGTGCTTGTCCGTCAGGATCGTGAGCAGCTCCTCCCAGATCCGCTCGCGCGCCTGGTTGTGCGGGGTGCCGGGGTCCGGCGCCTCGAACGCCTCGGCCCAGTCGTCGGCGCTCAGCCAGATGTCGGACCAGGGGGTCGTGACCGTCATCCCCGCGTCGGGCCGGTTCTCGTAGAACCTGACGGCCGTCTCGATCGCCTTCACCAGGCCCGCGGACGACTTCAGCCGCGCCACGTCCGGGTCGGTCTCGACCACCGCCGCGGCTCCCTCGGCGACGAGGTCCCGCAGGGTGCAGGTCCGCACGCCCTCCTCGCCGAGGCTGGGAAGGACGTCGGCGACGTAGGCCAGGTAGGGCTGGTGGGGGCCGACGAACAGCACGCCGCCCCTGCGGTGGCCGAGGCGCGGGTCGGAGTAGAGGAGGTAGGCGGAGCGGTGCAGGGCCACGACGGTCTTCCCCGTGCCCGGACCGCCGTCGACGACGAGGGCGCCGCGGGACCCGGCGCGGATGATCGCGTCCTGGTCGGCCTGGATGGTGCCGAGCACGTCCCGCATCCGGGACGACCGGTGGCCTCCCAGGCCGGCGATGAAGGCGGACTGGTCGTCGAGCGCGGCGTGCCCTTCGAACCCCTCCGAGGTGAACACCTCGTCCCAGTAGTCGCTGATCCGGCCGCGGGTCCAGCGGTACCTGCGGCGGCTCGCCAGGCCCATCGGGTCGGCGTGGGTCGCCCCGAAGAACGGCTCGGCGGCGGGGGAGCGCCAGTCGAGCAGCAGCCGGCGGCCCGTGCCGTCGGTGAGGCCGAGCCGCCCGATGTACACGGGCTCGGAGCCGTCCGCGCCGACGATGTGCCCCAGGCACAGGTCCAGACCGAAGCGGCGCAGGGTGCGCAGGTGAGCGGTCAGCCTGTGGATCTCGGTGTCCCGGTCCATGGCCGCCTGGCCCGTGCCGCCGGGAGCCAGGCGCCAGGCGTCGAGGCGGCCTGACAGGTCGGCGATCGACCGCTCGAGGCTCTCCGCGATGGCCGCGAAGTGCCGCTCGTCGCCGGCGATCAGCGCCGGGTCGGCCTTGGCGGCGAGGCGGTCGGGAAGGTCGAACGCGCTGGTGGTCAGCGGCTTCAAGGCATCAGCTCCGATTTCGTGTCCCTCACTTTAGGCCCGAATCCCGGTGCTCATGAGCGCGGCCGGACTCTGGTGGAAGGAGAGACGAACGGAACTCCGCCCGGCCTGATCACCGGGTCCCGCATGGATCACCGCGCCTCGACGGCGCCGCGGCTTCAGCCGTTGCCGCCGTTGTCGGAGGGCAGGGAGGGCGAGTCCTCGTGGTCGTGGCGCGGGTGCACTCCGGCGGCGGCCCTGTTGTCGGTGGTGAGCCGGTGGACGGTGCGTTCCAGGATGGGGAGGATCTCGGTTATGTCGATCTTGTGGGCGGCGAAGCTGCCGACGACGGCGTAACCCAGGTGGGTGAGGATGAGCGCGACGTCGCCGGCGTAGTCCGGGTCGCAGCGGGCGAGCATCGCCAGGGCGGTGGGCTCGATCGCGCGCATGGCCTGCCCGCGCAGCCGTTCCCCGCCCGGGCCCGCCTGCGCCCGGTGGTAGACCTCCAGCATGCGCGGGCTGCGCTCCCACGGTTCGAAGACGTGGCGGAGGATGCGCATGAGACCGTCGTACAGGCTCTCCCCGGGAACGGCAGGGGCCAGTTCGGCGCAGCCGTTGACCGCCATCCACCGCTCCACCGCGACCACGATCAGCTCGTCCCGTGTGGCGAACAGCTTGTAGATCGTGGCCAGGGAGACCTGGGCGCGCCGGGCCACCTCCCGCAGGTGCACGGCGTCGTAGCCGCCGTCCTCCAGGAGTTCGAGCACCGCGCGCACGATGGTGTCGGCCGGCTCCGGCTCGAGCGGCTTCCTCGTTTTCTGCATGTTCCGACCGGACCCCTACCCTCATGGCCGCTGGATAAGTAACCTCGTTACTCCAGTAACTATGTTACTCGCCTTCGACTGCAAGGGCCTGCCACCGGGCATCGGCACAGGCCGCGGACTCATGATCACCGGCGGATCCGTTGTCTTTCCCTGGAGGGCACATGCGAGAACAAGGACGTCTGTTCGTGGGGGGCGAGTGGGTCGCGCCCAGTACGGACCGGGTGATCGAGGTCGTCTCCCCGCACAGCGAGCAGGTCTTCGCACGGGTCGCGGCCCCGGACGTCGAGGACGTCGACCGGGCGGTGGCCGCCGCCCGGCAGGCCTTCGACAAGGGATCCTGGCCCCGCCTCGACCCCTCCGAGCGGGTGGCGTCCGTCCGCAGGCTGGCCGGGCTCTACGCGCCGCGCCGCGAGGAGCTGGCCCGAGTGGTCACGGCCGAGACGGGCACCCCCATCACCTTCTCCAGGTCGGTGCACGCCGAACTGCCGTTGGCCGTGATGCGCGCCTTCGCCGACATCGCCGAGGGCTACCCGTGGGAGGAGAACCGCCCCGGGTTCTACGGCAGGGACATCATCCTGCAGAAGATGCCGGTCGGGGTGATCGCGGCGATCGTCCCGTGGAACATGCCGGTGCTCCTGGCCGTCATGAAGCTGGTGCCCGCCCTGCTGGCGGGCTGTTCGGTCGTGCTCAAGCCGTCGTCCGAGACCCCGCTCGACGCCTACCTGCTGGCCGAGGTGCTGGAAGAGGCCGGACTGCCGCCCGGCCTGGTCAGCGTGCTTCCCGGCGACCGCGATCTCGGCAGGTACCTGGTGTCCCACCCCGAGGTGGACAAGGTGTCGTTCACCGGATCCACCGAAGCCGGCTGGCAGGTCGCCACGGCGTGCGGGACAGAGCTCAAGAGGGTGAGCCTCGACCTCGGCGGCAAGTCCGCCGCCGTGGTGCTCGAGGACGCCGACCCCGCCGCCGTGGCCGCCGGAGTGAAGGTCGCGGGCCTGATGAACGGCGGCCAGGCGTGCGCCGCCCAGACGAGGGTCCTCCTGCCGCGGAGCCGCTACGGGGAGTTCGCCGACGCTCTGGCCTCGATGGTCGAGTCGCTCGTCGTGGGAGATCCTGCCGACCCCGCCACAGAGGTGGGGCCGCTCGTCACCGAGCGGCAGCGGGACCGGGTCCTCGACCACATCGAGCGGGGGCTGAAGGAGGGAGCGCGCCTCGTCGTCGGCGGCACGGGCCTCCCCGACGGCGTCGACCGGGGGTGGTACGTCCGCCCCACCCTCTTCCGCGACGTCGACAGCGACATGCGCATCGCCCAGGAGGAGATCTTCGGCCCCGTCCTCACCCTGATCCCCTACCGGGACGAGGAGGAGGCGATCCGCATAGCCGACGACACCCAGTACGGGCTGTCGGGCTCGGTCTGGACCCCCGACGTCCAGCGGGGCCTGTCCGTCGCCCGCCGGGTCCGCAGCGGGACCTTCGGCGTCAACCAGGCCTACAGCATGGACCCGGCCGCGCCCTTCGGCGGCATGAAGGACAGCGGCATGGGACGGGAACTCGGCCCCGAAGGCATCGAGGAGTACCTGGACGTGAAGTCCATCTCAGTGGCCCCGCCGGACTGACACCGAAGGCGCCGACGGTGACGCTCCTCGATTCCCGAATCTGCTGGATTTGGTAGCCTACCTACCGGTAGGTAGGCTACCGGGATAGTCAACGACATCTCGGTCTGCATCGCGAGCCTCACAAAGCGTTACGGCGAGCGAACGGTCCTCGACAGTGTCTCCCTCGACGTCCGGCGGGGCGGCCGTACGGTCGTCCTGGGTCCCAACGGGGCTGGGAAGTCCACGTTGCTGGAGATCGTCTCGACGCTGCGCACCCCGACGTCGGGGACGGTCGTGGTGGAGGGGCACGATGTCGTGACCGACGTCCGGGCGGCGCGGCGGCTGATCGGGCTGGCTCCCCAGTCCAACGCGCTCGATCCGCTGGCGACCCCGGTGGAGGTGCTGGAATTTCAGGGTGCGGTCCTGGGCCTCGGCAGGCGGGCCGCACGTCGCCGGTCAGACGAGCTGGTGGAGCTGTTCGGGCTCGGGGAGCGCCAGGACACGCGGATCGCGAAACTGTCGGGCGGGACACGCCGGAAGGTCGATCTCGCGGTCGCCCTGGTCGGGGAGCCGTCGCTCATCGTGCTCGACGAGCCCACCACGGGCCTCGACCCGCTCGCCCGGATCGAGTTCTGGGCGGAACTCGAACGGCTGAGCGCCGAAGACGGGCCGCGCACGCTCCTGATCTCCACCCAGGACCTGCACGAGGCGGAGGTACTGGCCACCGACATCGTCGTCCTGCGGGAGGGAGGAGTCGTCGCGCACGACTCGCCCGAAGCGCTCAAGAACCGCGTCGGCGCACGCACCCTGACGCTGACCCTGGACACCTCCGAGGCGACACACGACCTGGTCGAGGCCACCCGTGCCGGATTCGTCCCGGAGCCCGGCCGGCCGGCCACGGTCCGCCTCGCGCTCCCCGGTGATCCCGCCGTACTCCGTGCGGCGCTGGACGACATCGGTGCCGTCGCGGCATCCGTCGAGGAACTGCGTCTGACCGACCCGTCACTCGATGACGTCTTCGCCGTCCTCACCGCACCGACGACCCGCCTCAAGAAGGAGCCGGCATGACCGCCGCCGTCCCCGCCACGAGTGCCCGCCGCACCGGAGCCCTCCCTGTGACCGTCGCGGCCACAGCGCGAGCCCTGCGGACCGTCTTCCGCTCACCGGCCCTTCTGATCAGCCCGCTCGCCCAGTCGCTGTTCTTCCTGCTGATCTACTCGGGACAGCTCAGCAATGTCGGCGCCGGCTATCTCGACGGCCAGGCCTTCATCGCATTCCTCCTGCCGCTGATCCTGCTCACCGGCGTCGCGACCGGCGCCGGCGCCGCGGGAACGCTGACCTCGAACGACCTCACCAGCGGCTACCTCGACCGGCTCCGGATGGCGCACGGCACGGTCACCCCGTTCCTCACCGGCACGGTTCTGGCCACCCTCGTCGCCGTCACCGTGCAGGCCCTCCTCACCATCGGCGGCGCGATGATCGCCGGATACCGGCCGAACGCATGGACGGGGACGCTCGGGATGCTCGCGGTCATGCTGATCCTCGGCATCTCGGTCGCCTTGTGCAGCGTCGCCGTCGCCGTTCGCACCGCCTCGTCGTCGACCGCCGGGCTCGTCACGCTGGGCTTCTTCGGGCTGTCGTTCTTCACCGGCGTGTTCGCCCCCGTCAACGAGCTCTCCGGCTGGATGCGGGCGGTCGCCACGGTGAACCCGCTCACGTACATCATCGAAGCCGCCCGGCAGATCGAGAGCGGAAGCGCCCTCACCGCCGGTCCCCTCGCCACGATCTTCCTGACCATGCTGGTCGCGGCGGGGTTCGTCGCCTGCGGCCTCGCGCTCCACCACGCCCGGAGGAACCGATGACCGCCACCGACACCCGCGCGCAGCTCATGGACGCGTTCAGTGATCAGCTCTCCACGGTCGGATATCCCGGCATCTCCCTCGTCGGAGTCGCACGCACCGCCGGAATCCAGAAGCCCTCGATCTACCACCACTTCCCCGGTGGCAAGGAGGAGCTCTACACCGCGGTGGCGAACCGGTTCATCGACGCCTCGCACGCTCGGATCACCGACGCGCTCGCCACCGGAACGACCTTCGAGGAGCGGCTGACGGCACTCGTCCGGGCCGCCGCGGAGCACACGGGTACAACGATCTCGTTCGAGCAGCGCATCTATGACGCCCTCGACCTCGTGAGCTCCTCCACCAAGGACCGCATCTCCCGGCGCTACGTCGAAGCCCTCCTCACCCCCGTCGTCGTCCTGTTCACCGAGGCGGTCCGGGAAGGCCGCGTCACCGGAGACCCGGAGTTCCTCATGAACGCCTTCCTCCACCTCGCCCGCGCCGTGGACCTCACCCCAGACGACAGCGCGACGCAAATCGTCGATCTCTTCCTCAACGGCGCCCGCCCCCGCCACGCGCACTCGGGGTCGCGGGAAGATCCGGCCGGGTAGGCCCACGACCCGTCTGAGCGGAGCCGCTCCCGCCGCGTCATCACTCTCGGGGTACTGCGGTGACGCTGCGGAAGGTCCGGTCGGCGTCCGGCGGGAGGGCGTTGAGGTCGTAGGCCCAGTGCAGGATGAATTTGCCGATCAGGTGCTGGAATCCAGGGTTGTCGAACCGGTGGAAATCCAGGAAGACCGGGTGAGTGCCTTGGAAGGGGGTGTCGGTCTCCACCGCGGTGGCCAGGGTGTTGAAGAGGTCGGTAAGGCTGGTGGCCCAGTGGGTGACATCGCTCGCGCCGGATCCCATGCCGAACTCGTAAACGTGGCCGTAGGTGGGTCCTGGGGCGTGGTCGACGAAGGCCATGCCGCCGTTGTTGGGCTCGGCGAAGACCACCCAGCGGTCCGCGTGGGCGACCACGGCTCCCTCGGGCCACCAGTCACCCCAGTTCTCGGGGAAGTCCTCGTGGAAGTCCAGGCATATCTCGTGCGCGCCGATGATCTGCTGGGCATCGCAGAGCCGGTGCCCGCCAGGCAGGAAGGTGCCGAAGCCGGGACTGGAGACGGCCCAGGGCGTACCGCCCTGCAGGCGCAGCAGTTCCTTCAGCTCCGGATGCAGCGCGAAGCCGTGGGCCTCCTCGATGCGGGCGATCTCTTCCTCGGTGGCCGGCGGCAGGAGCACGGCATGGTCGTCGGGCGAATGCTCGGCCAGCCAGCCCGAGAACCGGCCCCAGGCAATCCGCAGCCGGTGAATGTCCAATGGTCGCTCCTGGTCGAAGGGGCAGGGGCGGCGGGGTCGGCCCGGGTGCCCGTGGTGGTCGGGCGCGGCACGCGTTCGGGTCAGGGGAACTCTCGGTAGAAGCGGTCGCCGCTCGCATCGGTGACGTCGATGACGACTCTGGCGGGTTCGGGCACGGGCATGGTGACGATTCCGGTGGTGTAGACGGACGCGTCGAGGAGCTGTGGGGTGATTCGGACGCCGGTGAGTTCTTCGGCGAGGGCGAAGAGGCCGGGAGTTTCCAGCTCGACCGGTTCGTCGTAGGCGGTTTCAGGGTCGCTCAGGTCATAACCGACCCGCGCCATCGCGGAGAGCAGCTCATCAGGTGAGGATCCGTGGCGCTGCCAGGGTGACTCGAACCAGGTTCTCCGCTCGCCGTCCTGCCACCAAAGGAAGCAGGTGACGGCGTTGATGTTGCGGTAGTGCGTGAAGATACGGGTGCCGTGCGACGCGGACCGCATCAACTGCTCGTCGATGCCGACGAGACCGTTGATCTCCACGGCGAGAGTCCACGGACCACCCGATCCCTGGACCGAGGTCGCGCCCACCAGCATCTGTTCGCCGAAGTCCTCCTGCGTGTCCTGGAAGCGCATGTCCCGCTCGAGGTAGGCGTCCATGCCGACGCAATCCCCGTGGACGTCGGCGTCGAGCCGCGCCAGGTACTCGGCGGGGCTCGACGCCTCGACGAAGGTCAGACAGTAGCCGTCGGTGAGAAGGCCGCACCGGTACTCGCGATACCAGGCGTAATCGGCGGCGGAGGCGGTCATGGCCCGATACTCCCAGCAGGCACCGACAAAGCGATCAAGGGTTGCACAGCCGCGGACGGGTTTCCGTCACGGCCCTCCGCTCCCGAACCGTCCCAGCCGCCAGGGGAGGGTTCAGATCCGGCGGTAGGTGGCGGAGACGACCGAGGTTCCGGTCTCGTCGGCGTGCTTCGACTGGAACTTCAGGACCTTGGCGGTGCAGGCGTAGTTCCCGTAGGGCACGATGAAGGGGTCGAAATCGCCCTTGCGGTAGATCTTGACGAGGTACTCGGGGTCCGTGGGCGTGCCATTGAAGGTCGACCGGACGACGGCGTTGCCGGAGGCGGACTTCGCCCTGAGGGAGAACTTGCCCTTCTTGGCGCCCTTGAGGGTGGACTTGAAGGCCAGGCGCTTACGGTAGGTGCGGTTGACGGTGATGGGGGTGCCCTCGATGGCGGTCTTCAAGACGACCTTCTTGGAGCCGGTGAAATCGTAGGCGAACTTCTTCGGCGTGACGGTCAGCTTGGTTCCCGCGCCGCCCTTCACGGTGCTCGTGGTCTCGCCCTTGGCGATGAGGGAGTACTTGACGAGCCGCCACTTGCCGATGGCGCACTGCTTGGGTGCGGCCGAGGCGGGGGCGGGGAGCGCGAAGGCGGCTCCGGCCGCCAGGGCGGCGGCCAGAATGAGACGCACGGGGGACGCGGACAAAGTCGACCTCCAAGGGGGGAATGATCAACAAAAGGTACCGGTACCGGGACCAAAGGGTACGGCTGATGGCCGAACACGGGATCTGATCGGCGCCCTCGAAGATCTGCGTGACCTCGGCCTCGTGCATGAAGTGCTCCTCCCTCATTCCCGGGGGGCCACCAGCCCGGCCTCGTAGGCGAGGATGACCAGGTGGACGCGGTCGCGGGCGTCGAGCTTGGTGAGCAGGCGCGCCACGTGGGTCTTGGCGGTGGCCACGCTGATCGACAGGTCTGCGGCGATCTCGCCGTTGGACAGGCCGCGGCCCACGAGCGTCAGCACCTCCCGTTCCCGTTCGGTGATGCCGCCGGGGGCACGGCGCGCGGCGGGCGGAGCCGCGGGGGAGGGACGGGCGGCGAACTCCTCGATCAGGCGGCGGGTCACGCTCGGCGCGATCAGCCCGTCTCCGGCGGCGACCACGCGGATCGCGGCGAGGATGTCCTCCAGGGCCATGTCCTTGACCAGGAAGCCGCTCGCGCCCGCCCGCAACGAGGCGTACACGTACTCGTCGTCGTCGAACGTGGTGAGCATGAGCACGCGCGTCGTCCCGCCGTCCGCCGTGATGGCCCGGGCGGCCTCGATGCCGTCCATGCCGGGCATGCGGATGTCCATCACCACGACGTCGGGACGCGTCTCCCGCACCAAACCGACCGCCTCCGTCCCCGTTCCGGCCTCGCCGACGACGGCCAGGTCATCGGTGTCGGCGCACAGCACGCGCAGCCCGGCGCGGATGAGGGGCTGGTCGTCGGCGAACACGACGCGGATCGTCATCGTGCCGCCCCGGCCAGCGGCAGCCGCGCCTCGACCCGGAAACCGCCTTCGGAGCGCGGCTCCGCCGTGAGGCTCCCGTTCAGCAGGCCGGCCCGCTCACGCATCCCGACCAGCCCGTACCCGGTGCCCGCGACGGCGGGCTCCAGGCCGGCGCCGTCGTCGACGATCTCCACGACCAGTTCCTCGTCTCCGTAGTCGATCGACACCCGGCAGTGCCCGGTGCCCGCGTGGCGCACCACGTTGGTGACCGACTCCTGGACGATGCGGAACGCCGACAGGTCGATCTCGGCGGGCAGCGGGCGCCGCTCGCCCCGCCATCGCACGTCGACCCGGACCCCGGCGTCCCCGGTGGTCCGGACGAGCTGCTCGAGCCCGTCCAGCCCGGGAACGGGAACGCGCGGCGCCGGTGCGCTCTCGGAGTCGGTGCGCCGGAGGGCGCCGAGCATCCGGCGCAGTCCCGCCAGCGTCTCGCGGCTGGTGGCCTCGATGGCGCTCAGCGCGTTGCGGGCCTCCGCGGGCTGGGTGTCGATGACCCTGCTGCCCACCCCGGCCTGGATCGCGATGATGCCGATGCTGTGGGCGACCATGTCGTGCAGTTCCCGGGCGATCCGCAGCCGCTCGGCGGTGACGGCCTGGACCGCGGCCTTCTCGGCCAGCTGTGCGGCGTGCAGGCGGCTCTGGCGGATCGACCTGCCGGTCAGCCACGCGACCACGGCCGCCAGCGTCAGCAACCCGAAGGTGCTGGGCAAGGCCACGGGCGTGACCGCGATCGCGCAGCAGGCCAGCTGTGTGAAGAGCACCGTCGCCAGGGCCGTGAACGAGACCCGGGGCGAGCGGGTCCTCGCGATGTAGGCGACGGCCGCGTCGGTGAATCCGGCGTAGAGGATCCCCACCTCCGGTTTCGGCATCTCCAGCATCGCGGCCGACCAGGCGGCCGTCAGCAGCACCAGCGCCGGCAGCGGCCTGCGCCGCATCAGCGACGCCACCAGCAGGGTCAGCAGCGCGGCGGGGAGGATCTCCACGACGCCGAAGCCCGTCCTGCCCTCGGCCACCGACAGGAACAGGACCGGGGGATAGAGCAGGCCGCCGCCCCAGGCCAGAACCGTCGCCGTGACCGCGAGCACCCGGCGGGACGAGGGGAAGCCGATCATGCGCCGATCGTAGCGAGGGGCCCCTGCGGCGGCATCGGCCCACGGGCGTAAGCCCAGGGGATACAACCCGCCCCGCTGAATGTGACCCGTGGCCCGATGCCCGAAAGATGCCATTCGCGACACCGTTCTCGCCGTCAGGTTCTTCGATCGACGGAAAGCGGTGCCGTGAAACCCCGGACGACGCATGCCCTCTCCTGGCTCCTGGCCGCCGAGATCGCGGGAGTCGTGGCGTTCGCCGCCGCGTACCGCTCCCTGGACCACTACATCTACTGGCTGGGCGGCCAGGCGGTGACGGACGGGATCGGCCTCTACAGCGAGCGGCACTCCGGGCTCTGGTTCACCAACACGCCTTTCATGGCCCTGCTGTTCGCCCCCATGGCCGAGCTGCCGCTGACCGTCGCCCGGATGGCATGGCAGCTCGCCTCGGTCGCCGCGTTCGCCTGGGCGTGCGTGTCGGCGCTGAGACTCGCCGGACGCCGCCCGACCGGAAAGGCGGTCACCGCCGCAGTGGCGTCGGGGCTGCTGCTCGAACCGGTGTGGCATTCACTGTTCCTCGGCCAGGTCAACCTGTTCCTGCTGGCCCTGGTGCTGGCCGACGTCCAGCGCGTGTCAGAGGGACGCCGGGCGGGCATCGGGATCGGCATCGCGGCGGCGATCAAGATCACGCCTGCCGTCTTCATCGTCCTGCTCCTGGTCGCCGGGCGTTTCAAGGCGGCGATGACGGCCGCCGGAGCCTTCGTCCTGTGCACGGCTACCGCCCACCTCGTCAACCCGGACGCCTCACGGCTGTACTGGCTGGACACCTTCTACGACACCTCGCGGGTCGGCGTCCCCTACATCAGCAACCAGTCGCCCCACGGCGCCGCCGCCCGGATCCTCGGCGGGGTCGACCAGATCGGCTCCTGGTACCAGGCCGTCCCCTTCGTGATCGGTGCCCTCGGCCTCGTGACGGCGGCGCTCTGGGCACGCCGCGGTGACTGGCTCGCCGCGGCGGCGGTGACCGGCGTGACCGGCCTCCTGGTGTCCCCGGTCTCCTGGAGCCACCACTGGGTATGGGCGCTGCCCGCCCTGCTCGTGCTCGTCCGCACCGGAAACCGGGCCCTCGCCCTGGGTGGTTTCCTCCTGTTCCTCCTGGCCCCGCCGTGGTGGACCCCCCGCGACGGCGGCCCGGACGAGTACGGCTTCCACGGCGTGCTGACGGCCGTCGCCAACTCCTATCTGCTGGCGGGCCTGGCCTTCCTCCCCTTCATGGCCGCCCTCCTGCGCACCCGGTCCTCGCCGCCGGCCCTCACCATCACGCCGGCTTCCGTCACGGCGGGATCGTGAAATCACGGAGGAGGCCGGTATAGCGCTTGGGGCCCGGCGGGGCGTACTCGTCGCGTTTGCCGGTGCGCAGGCCCAGGGCGATCAGGGATTCCACGAGTTTCGTCGCGGCCGTCACGCCGTCCACGACCGGGACGCCGAGCCGGGCGGAGATGTCTCCGCACAGGTCGGCCATTCCGGCGCAGCCCAGGACGAGCACATCGCTGCGGTCGTTCTCCAGGGCCGTCGCGCACGCTTCGAGGACGTGGCGGCGCGGCTCCGGGGCCTCCAGGTCCAGTACCGGGATGTCGCTGGCATGCACGCCGGCGCACGCGTCGGTGAAGCCGTAGCGGTGGACGAGGTCGCGCGTGCGTCCGATCGTGCGGGACAGGGTGGTGACGATGCTGAAGGTGCGGCCCAGCAGGGACGCGGTGTGCATGGCGGCCTCGGCGATGCCGACGACGGGACCGCGGGCCAGCTCGCGGGCGGCGTCCAGGCCCGGATCGCCGAAGCAGGCGATGACGTAGCCGTCCACGCCGTCCGCCTCGCCTTGGGCGACCTCGATGAGGAGCCCGGGGACGGAGAGGGCGGCGTCGTAGTGGCTTTCGATCGACTCCGGGCCCATGGACGGCCCGGCCGCCCGGACCTCGGTGCCGGGGGCCGCCACCTCCCGGGCGCAGCGGCCGACGGTGCCGGTCATCGCCCGGGAGGTGTTGGGGTTGATCACCAGTATTCGGGTCATGGGGCCGACAGGGGGGAGCGGCGCTCGAGCAGGAGGAGGGCCAGGAAGCCCAGCCCGCAGCCGATGAACCAGGAGTAGTCGGAGATCCAGGTGACGTCGACCGTGGTGAGCTCCAGGTC
The DNA here is from genome assembly GCF_039533685.1 of Actinocorallia aurantiaca. Taxonomy (NCBI): domain Bacteria; kingdom Bacillati; phylum Actinomycetota; class Actinomycetes; order Streptosporangiales; family Thermomonosporaceae; genus Actinocorallia; species Actinocorallia aurantiaca. The sequence goes on from NZ_BAAATZ010000029.1 coordinate 350,570, forward strand.
GAGCAGCATCTTGGGCACCAGCACGGACAGGATCGCGGGGACGCCCGACAGCACGGTCGCCCAGATCGCGTTCGGGTTGTAGCCCCTCTTGAACCAGTACCTGCCCTCGGGGCTCATGCTGAACAGCGCGTCCACGTCGACCTGCTGCCGGGCGATCAGGTAGTAGCCGGCGATGAGGACGCCGAACAGCGGGCCGATCAGGGCGCCGAGCAGGCCGAGGGTGTAGTGGATCGCGTCGGGGTTGCCGTACCAGTTCCACGGGGTGAGCAGCACCGAGCCGACCGCGGCGATCATGCCGCCGGTGCGCCAGCTGATGCGCTGCGGGCTGACGTTGGAGAAGTCGAAGGCGGGGGAGATGAAGTTGGCGACGATGTTGATGCCGACCGTGGCGATGACGAAGGTGAGGCCGCCGAGCAGGATCGCGAAGGCGGTGTCGATCCGCTCGACGGTGTGGATCGGGTCGGTGATGAGCTCGCCGAACACCGGGACGGTCGCGGACGCGGTGATGACCGTCAGGATCGAGAAGAACAGGAAGTTGACCGGCAGGCCCAGCAGGTTGCCGCGTTTGACCGCCTCGAACGATTTACCGTAACGGGAGAAGTCGCCGAAGTTCAGCATCGGGCCGCTGAAGTACGACACGACCAGCGCGATCGCGCTGAGCATCGTGGACAGGGAGGCGGCGAAGCCGAGGCTCTTGCCCTCGGAGAGGTCGAAGCCGATGTTGCTCCACCCGGCCTTGCTCACCAGGTAGACCGCCAGGACGAGCATGACGACGTACACCGCCGGACCCGCCCAGTCGATGAACCGGCGGATGGACTCCATGCCCTTCCAGAACACCGCGGCCTGCGCCACCCACAGGATCGCGTAGGCGATGTAGCCGAGCGCGGAGAGCCCGAGGAACTTCGTGTCGTTGAGCCCGGCCGTGGCGGGCCAGAACTTCAGGAAGATGATGATGAGGGACTGGGACGCCAGGTACGTCTGCACCCCGTACCAGGCGATCGCTATGAGCCCGCGCACGATCGCGGGGACGTTCGCGCCGAGCACGCCGAACACGGCGCGGTTGATGACGGGGTAGGGGACTCCCGTCACCTGGCTGGGCTTGGCCACCAGGTTGGTGAACACCTGCACGATGACGATGCCGACGAGGAGCGCGATCAGCACCTGCCAGCTCGCCAGGCCGAGCGCGAACAGGCTGCCCGCGGTGACGTACCCGCCGACGCTGTGCACGTCGGACATCCAGAAGGCGAAGATGTTGTAGGAGGACCAGGACTGCTTCTCCAGCGGGGCGAGGTCCTCGTTGGTGAGCCTGGGGTCGTATCCGGGGCGGATCTCTCCGGAGCCGACGGGCATGCCCGCGGCCTCCACGAGATCTTGGGGATGGGCGGTGTGCTCGGGCATGACGGCTTCCCTGGGGGTATCGTGCCTGGGGGCACGGAGAGCTTGCCGTTAAGCGATCACTTAACAGTTTTCGTGAACGTATGGCTTAACAGTTGGCCCCGAATTTCCGGCACGTAACACCCGCGTGAATGAGGGCGATGACTCGCGAACCCCACCTCGAAGCCCTCACCACCGAGGCGCTGGGAGCCCGGCTGCGCGAACTGCGCGAGCAGTCCGGCCGCTCCCTGCGCTCCCTCTCCCGCGACCTGGGCATCTCACCCAGCGCCGTCTCCCAGATCGAGCGCGGCAGGCTCCGCCCGTCGGTGAGCCGGCTGATCGCCTACGTGTCGGCGCTCGGCGTCCCGCTGTCCTCGGTGTTCGAGACCGGGCTGGAGAAGGAGCCCGAACCGCACCGCTTCGCCATCCGCCGCTCCTGGGAGGTCGCGTCCCTCGAGCTGAGCGGCGGCGTCACCTTCCGCCGCCTGTCCCCGGTCCCCACCAAGGGCGTGGAGTTCTTCGAGTCGACCTACCCGCCGGGCACCGTCTCCAGCGCCCACGGCCGGTTCCTCAAGCACGAGGGCTACGAGGTCGGCACCGTCCGCGAAGGCGAGCTCACCATCGAGTTCGAGACCGACGTCGTCACCCTCGCGGAGAACGACTCGATCACCTTCCCCTGCGACCACCCCCACATCATCAGCAACCGCTCCAGGACGGTCACCGCGGTGGCCACCTGGCTGATCGTCCACCCCTGACGGAGGCCGCCGCCGCGCGGTGGACCGGGGTCCGGGCCGGTAGTGAGAACCTGGGGGCCTTGAGTTCTTCCCCGGGTGAGCCGGGGATCGGATGGTCGGGGGTGGCGCATGGCACGGGCCGGGCTTTCCGCGGCGCGGCTGACCGAGGCCGCCGCGGAGCTGGCGGACGAGGTCGGCATCGACAAGGTCACGGTGTCCGCGCTCGCGCGGCGTTTCGGGGTCAAGGACGCCAGCCTGTACTCGCATGTGCGGAACCTGCGTGATCTGCGGGTCCGGGTCGCGATGCTCGCGTCGGAGGAGATGACCGGCCGCATCGGCGCGGCGGTCGCGGGCAGGGCGGGCAAGGACGCGCTCGTGGCCTTCGCCGACGCCTACCGGGAGTACGCGCTCGAGCATCCCGGCCGTTACGCGGCGACCCAGCTCCGCCTCGAGCCGGAGGAGGTCGCGGACTGGGACGGCCTGCGCCGCAGCGTCGAACTGACCCACGGCATGCTGCGCGCCTACGGGCTGGCCGAACCCGACCTGACCGACGCGGGCCGCCTGCTGCGCAGCGCCTTCCACGGCTACGTCCACCTGGAGCTCAGCGGCGGCTTCCACCACACCCGTGAGGTCGGGGAGTCCTGGGCGCGTTCCCTCGACGCGCTCCATGTGCTCCTGGAGAACTGGCCGGCCCGACCGGAGGGGACCGGCCAGGAGGCCCCCGCCGCCCCTTGAGGCGGGGGTCCTGAACCGGCCGCCTATTCGGTGCGCAGGGCTGTGGCGGTCCGGGTCCCGGCGGCCCAGCCGGCGGGCGGAAGCGCGCCCAGGGCGGCGATGAGCAGGCCGCCGAGCACGAGCGGGAACAGTTCGGCCCCGCCGTAGACGTCGATGACGGAATCGGGCAGGCGGAGTCCCGCGCCGGCGCCCATCGCGGGCATGACCCGGCCGTGCAGGGCCACGCCGAGCGGCACCCCCAGGGCGCCGGCGACCAGTCCGGTCACGACGACCGAGGTGAGGACCATCGCGATGGTCTGGCGGGGCGTCATGCCGAGCGCCTTGTGCACGCCGATCTCCCGGACGCGTTCGCGGGTGTCGAGCAGCACCCCGTTGAGCACGCCGAGCGCGGCGACGGCGACGAGCATCAGCGTGAGGATCGCGGACAGCGCGTTGAGCGTGGTGACCATGTCGCTGTCGGAGTCGGACCCGCCGACCTGGGCGGCGACCCCCAGCGGCGTCAGGTCCTCGTTCAGCGCGTCGACGTAACCGGTGACGTCGATGCCCGGCTCGACCGTGATGTGATAGCTCCTTTCCGTCAGTTCCGGGCGGGCGGCCGCGAGGGTCGAGGCGTCGGTGAAGACCTGCATGCCGTCGTGGCGCGGGTCGAGGACCTCGCCGACGATCCGGACCGTGACCGGCTCGGCCATGCCGTTCAGGGTGACGGTGTCGCCGATCCGGGTTCCGGTGGCGGCCAGGAAGGGGGTCGGGACCACGGCCTCGCCGGGCTCGCCGATCCAGCGGCCCGAGACCATCGTGTAGCCGCCCCAGGAGGCGTCGCCGGTGAAGGCGATCACGTCGACGGCGCCGGCCGCGCCGGAGACGGTCGCCCGTGTCGTCGCGGCGTTGTAGTGCTTCAAGGTCCCGGTGCCGGCCTCGATGGCCGCGGTGACCACGGCGGGATCGGCCTCGGGCCGCTCCTCGGGGATCGGGCCCCCGGGTCCGAAGGCCGGAGGGGGCGCGGGCACGGTGACGTCGGCGGCATTGTGTGACTTGGCCTTCATCACCTCGCCGAGCGAGGCGCTCATCCCCACGGTGAACGTGACGGCGATGGCGCCGAACAGGACCGCCGCGCCCATGGCCAGCGCGCGGGCGGGCCGCGCGAAGGGCCGGGCCAGGCCCAGGGCGACCGGTCGCGGCAACGGCAACCGCCCGGCCAGGCGGGCCGCCCGCCGACCGTGTCCCGCCGAAGCGGTGCGCCCGACGGCGAGCGCGTCGACCGTGCGCAGCCGCCCGGCCCGCCAGGCGCTCGCCCACGCGGTCGCCGTCACCAGGCCGAGCACCCCCGCGATCACCGCCAGGTCGACCCAGGGCGTGATGGCCAGGGACGAGGTGCCGTAGACCTCCTGGGTCTCGGCCAGCACGGGGATGGCGAGGAGGTGGCCGGCGGGGACGCCGAGGGCCGTGCCGACGGCGGCCGGGATCAGTGCCTGGCCCACGTAGGCCCGCACGACCTGGGCCGGGGTGAAGCCGATGGACTTGAGGATGCCGATGCGGCGTGTTCCCGTGCCGACGGCCGACGCGACGACGTTGCCGACGATGAGCACCGACATGACCAGCCCCAGTGCGCCGAACGCGATGAGGAACGGGACGTAGAGGGCGACGTCGCGCTCGGCGGTCTTCTTGACGGTGAGCCAGGACCGTTCGCCGACGGCCGCTCCCGGCGGGAGGTCCGCCGTCACGGCCTTGCGGCCCGCGGCGACCTTCGCGGCGGTGCCGGCGTCGGTGAAGCGGTAGAGCATCTGGTAGCCGCCGCTGCCGGGCGCGGTGAGCGCCGTCATCTGGGACGGGACCACCCAGGCGTCTGAGGTCTGCGTGACGGAGCGCGCCACGCCGACCACCTTCAGCGCCGGGGCGCCGGGCAGATCGGGGAAGGCGAGCGTCATGCCCATGATCGGGAAGATCGAGGAGTCGGCGGACAGCACGATCTCGCCGGGGCGCGTGGGCCAGCGCCCGTCGAGCAGCGTCACGTCATCGACGTCTTGCCCGGAACCGTCCCGACCCACCACGGTCACCGGCCACCTCCCGGGAGGGGCGTTGTCGAGTTTCGGGGTGACCGTCGCCGTACGGAACGGCCCCGCTGCGACGCTCACCCCTTCGGCGTCCGCGGATTTCGACAGCTGGGCGGCGCTCACCTCGCCCGAGTCGAACTGCAGGGACAGATGGGCGCCGTGCTGCTTGGCGAAGGCGTCGTCGAAGGGCGCGCTGGAGATCACGAGCAGCGATCCGCCGAGCACGGAGGCGGCCACCGCCATCATCGCGGCGAGGCCGATCACCAGCGTCTGCACCCGGCGCCGTCCCATCCCCGAGCGCACCACCCTGCCGAGCGCGCTCATCGCACGGCCTCCGAGCCGGCGTCCTCGGTGACCCGGCCGTCGGCGATCCGGATCGTACGGTTCGTGCAGGACCGGGCCAGAGCCAGGTCATGGGTGACCACGACGATGGTCTGGCCGTCGGCGTGGAGGCCGGTGAGCAGCCGGCTGACGTCCTCTCCGGCGGCAGTGTCCAGGGCTCCGGTCGGCTCGTCGGCCAAGAGCAGCGGGGGCCGGTTCATCAGCGCCCGGGCCACCGCGACGCGCTGCCGCTCGCCGCCGGACAGCCGCCCCGGGTAGGCGCGGGCGTGCCGGTCGACGCCGAGGTTCTCCAGGAGTTCCGCGGCCCGGCGGTCCGCCTCGCCGCGCGCCGTGCCCGCGAGCCGCGCGGGCAGGGCGACGTTGTCGGCGACGGTCAGATCGTCGAGCAGGTTGAAGAACTGGAAGACCATCCCGATCTTCGACCGCCGGTACAGCGCCGATCCGGTCTCGCCCAGCCGGTCCACCCGCACCCCGTCCACGGTGACGCTCCCCGTGTCCGGCCGGTCCAGGCCCGCGATCAGATTGAGCAGCGTGGACTTGCCGCTGCCGGAAGGGCCCAGGATCGCGACGGCCTCACCGGGCTGGACGGTCAGAGACACCTCGTGCAGGGCGGGCGGGCCTTCGTCGTAGCGGCGGCTCACTCCGCGCAGTTCGATCACCGGCGTGGTCATGGAAGGGCTCCTCAGGTACGGGCGGCTGGCTCCATGGACGTTAGGAGCGCGCCCGTCCGGCACGCGTCGCCCGCCCGAACCCCTTGCCGTACCGCGCTGGGATGAGCCTCGGGAACGTCATCCCTGCGATGTAGGCGGCCGATGTATCCCGTCTGCCGGGAACGACCATCGAGGCGGATCCGGAGGGCCCCGCGCGGAGACGACAATGAACCGGTGACGCATGTACGCACGATGCTGGAGGGGTTGCGGGAAGCCGCCCGCGGCGCCGGGCGTCCGACGGGGCCGCCGCCGCGGCTCACCCGGCGCGGGCGGCGGTTCGACATGCTCCTGGCGCTGACGATCGGCATCGCCACCCTCCACTACGCCATCGACAACTCGAATCAGCAGATACCCGCGATCCCGGCCGAGGCGGTGCGCCATGTGCCGCCCTCCGGTCCTGGTGGCCTGGCCCTCATGGCGTCCCTCGCGGTCGTCGCCTCCGGCGCTCTCGTGCTGCGCCGCCGCTACCCGCTGGCCGTGCTGTGCGTGGTGACGATCGCGGTGCTGCTGACTCCGTACGACGTGTCCCGGCTGACCTTCTACGCGCTCGTCATCGCCGTCTACAGCGCCGCCGTCCACAGCCCCTACCCGGTGGCGGTCCTGGGGGTGCTGCCGGTGGGGATCCTGCTGGTCGGGACCTCGGGGGACTCGGAGAAGCCGATCGTCCCCAACCAGTACATCGCGCTGCTGATCCTGGTTCCGCTGGCGGTGGCCGCCTTCGGGCTGCGCGTCTGGAAACTCCGGACCGGCGAGGGCCAGGCCCGGCTCTCCACCCTGGAACGCGAACAGGCCGAGGCGCTGCGGCGGGCGGTCGAGCACGAACGCGCCAGGATCGCCCGCGAGCTGCACGACGTCGTCACGCACAACGTCAGCGTGATGATCATCCAGACGGGCGCCGCTCGCAAGATCATGAAGGTCTCGCCCGAGCAGGCCGGCGAGGCGCTGCTCGCCGTCGAGGCGAGCGGCCGGGCGGCCATGGTCGAGCTGCGTCACGTCATGGGGCTGCTCACCATGGGCGGCGAAGACGAAGGGGCGGACGGGGCCGTGAATACAGCTGACATGGAGGCGGAGCTGGCCCCGCAGCCCGGTCTGGATCAGCTGAAGGCCCTCGTCGAACGGGTCCGGGGCACCGGCCTGCCGGTCGATCTGAACGTGACCGGCCCGTCCCGACCCCTCCCGTCCGGCGTCGGGCTCGCCGCCTACCGCGTGGTCCAGGAGGCCCTGACCAACACGGTGAAGCACGCGTCCGGCGCCACCGCCGCCGTGACCGTCGAATACGGCCCGGACCTGCTCCGGGTGGAGGTCACCGACACCGGCGGACGCCCGGGGCCGGGCGCGGCCACCGGAAACGGCCGGGGCCTGATCGGACTGCGCGAGCGCCTCGCCCTCTACGACGCGACCCTGAACGCCGGCCGGCGCCTGTCCGGCGGCTACCGTGTGGAAGCGCTGATCCCCCTGGAGGCACCGTGACCGAGCCGCCGCGCGTGCTCCTCGCCGACGACCAGACACTGGTCCGCACCGGATTCCGCATGATCCTCGGCGCCGACGGCATCGACGTCGTCGCCGAGGCGACCAACGGGGCCGAAGCCGTCGAAGCGGTCCGCCGCACCCGGCCCGACGTGGTCCTGATGGACATCCGGATGCCCGAGATGGACGGCCTGGAAGCCACCCGCCGCATCCTCACCGGCGCCCCCGGCGAACCCCGCGTCATCATCCTGACCACCTTCGACCTCGACCGGTACGTCTACGCGGCGCTGTCCGCCGGAGCCAGCGGCTTCCTCCTCAAGGACGTCACCCCCGAGTACCTCGCCGCGGCCGTCCGCACCGTCCGCACGGGCGACGCCCTCCTGGCGCCGGCCATCACCCGCCGCCTCGTGCGGCGGTTCGCCCAGCGCGGCGGCGACACCGCCTCCCTCCACCGCGACCTCGCCTCGCTCACCCCGCGCGAACTGGAGGTCCTCGGCCTGCTGGCCCGAGGGCTGAGCAACGCCGAACTCGCCGCCCGCCTCCACCTGGCCGAGGCGACCGTCAAGACCCACGTCGCCCGCATCCTCGCCAAACTCGGGCTCCGCGACCGCGTCCAGGCCGTCATCGTCGCCTACGAGACGGGACTGGTCAGCGCCGGCGAACGCGAGACCGCCCAGCGGCCCGCCGGGCGGCCTCAGGCGCGTCCTTAGCGGAGGCGGGCCATCAGGTGGGCGTCGAGGAAGCCACGCTCGGAGGCCGGGTCGTGGAGGAGCCGGGCGAACGTGACGAGCCCGGCCCCGGCCAGCAGCTCGTCGAACCGGTCCGCCGGCCAGCTGTAGGCGGGCGTCACCTTGTGGTCGAAGCGGACCGGCTCGGGTCCGTCGGTGGCGAAGAACGAGACCAGGAGCAGGCCCCCCGGCGCCAGGACGCGCGCCTGCTCGGCCAGCAGCGCGGGGAGTTCCCCGGGCGGGGTGTGGATCATCGAGTAGTGGGCCAGCACGCCGCCGAGCGCGCGGTCCTCGACCGGCAGCGCTTCCATCGGCGCCTCGTCGAACCGCAGCGCGGGGTGTGCCCGCCGGGCGTGGTCGACCATGGCCGGGGAGAGGTCGAGCCCGAAGGCGTCCAGACCCAGGTCACACAGCATGGCCGTCAGATGTCCGGGCCCGCACCCGACGTCGGCCACCCGCGGGTTCCCCGTTTCCCGCACCAGCTCGACGAAGCTGCCGATCATGGCCCGCGTGAACGGCCACGCCTCCAGCCCGTTGGCGAACATCGACGCGTACAGCTCGACGACCCCGTCGTAGGCCGCCCTGGTCTCGTCCTGATGATTCACCATGGGCAGAGAAACTAACACCTGCGCACCGTCCTCGACCCCGCCGAGACCGGTGGGGCCTTCCCCGTCGCCCCTGACCCGGTCTCGGTCAGGCGTCCGCGGACGGGTGGGCGGGTGCGGCGTCGGCCTCGTCGGCCAGGGGCTTGACGAGGACGGCGAACTCCAGGTCGGGACGGCGGGGGACACCGAAGCGCTCGTCCGCGTAGGGGAAGGGGCGCCTCTCACCGGTGCGGAGGTAGCCGCGGCGCTCGTACCAGGCGATGAGCTCGGCGCGGATGGAAATGACGGTCATCTGCATTTCGCGGGAACCCCAGGCCGTGCGGGCCTCGTGTTCGGCCGCGGCCAGGACGCGGCGCCCGAGGCCGGAACCCTGCAGCGTGGGGCGGACGGCGAACATGCCGAAGTAGGCGGCGTCGCCCTGACGCTCCACCTGGCAGCAGGCCACCAGCTCTCCGTCCTGCTCCATCAGCAGCACCCGGCTGTCCGGATCTTCGATGATCTCCAGCACGGCCTCAGCGTCGGTCCTCCGCCCGTCGAGCAGGTCCGCCTCGGTCGTCCAGCCCGCCCTGCTGGAGTCTCCTCGGTAGGCCGACTGCACCAGCGCGGCCACCGAGGGGGCGTCCTCGGGCACCGCCTTCCGCAGACCGGTCTCCACTGACGTCAGCGTCTCTTCGCCGGACCTCACTCGCCACTTCCCTTCTCTCGACGACCGTCTACGGTACGCCCCGGGTGCCGGGGGCCTCGGGCGGGCACCGTGTTCCGGGGTTCGGAAGGCTCACCCGGACGGGGCCACCAGGCCCGCCTCGTAGGCGAGGATCACGAGGTGCACCCGGTCCCGGGCGTCGAGCTTGGTGAGCAGACGGGTCAGATAGGTCTTGGCGGTGGCGACGCTGATGCAGAGCTCGGCGGCGATCTCGGTGTTGGACAGGCCCCTGCCGACCAGGGTCAGCACCTCGCGTTCCCGGGCGGTCACACCGTCGACGGGCTTGGCCGGACGGACCGGGACGGACGGGGCGCGGCCGACGAACTCCTTGATGAGCCTGCGGGTGACGCTCGGGGCGATCAGCGCGTCGCCGGAGGCGACGATCCGCACCGCGGCGAGGATGTCGTCCAAGGCCATGTCCTTGACGAGGAACCCGGACGCGCCGGCGTGCAGAGCCCCGTAGACGTAGTCGTCGTCATCGAAGGTCGTCAGGACGATGACGTGCGCCGAACCGGTGCCGGCGGTGATCTGCCGGGTGGCCTCGATGCCGTCCATGCCGGGCATCCGGATGTCCATCACCACGACGTCGGGGGCGAGTTCCCCGGCCAGCCGGACGGCTTCGGCGCCGTCCGCGGCCTCGCCCACGACCTCCATGTCCTCGGCGTCCGTGATGACCATCTGCAGGGCGGCTCGGACCAGGGGCTGGTCGTCGACGAGCACGACACGGACGGTCATCTGGCACCCGTCTTCTCTTCGGTTTCGGCGCCCGTCGGCACCGGAAGCCGGGCCGTCACCGCGAAACCGCCTTCAGGGCGCGGCCCGGCGGTGAAGTCGCCGTGCAGCAGCGCGACCCGCTCGCGCATGCCGACCAGGCCGTACCCGGTGTCCATGCCGGCGCCGCCCTTCCCCCGGTCGCTGATCTCGATGACGAGTTCGTCCTCTCGGTAGTCGACGCACACCCGACAGGAATCGGAGCCCGCGTGCCGTACGGCGTTGGTCACCGACTCCTGGATGATCCGGAATGCCGCGAGGTCGACGTCCGCGGGCAGCGGGCGGCGTTCGCCCAGCCAGCGCACCTCCACGCGGACCCCGGCGGCCGTGGTCGTCGCGGAGAGCCGTTCCACGTCGGCCAGCCCGGCGGCCGGACGCAGCGGAGAGGACTCCTGCTTGTGGCCCCTCCCGGCCTGCTCCCGGTCGGCCTCGCGCAGCGCGCCGAGCATCCGCCGCAGCCCGGTCAGCGTCTCGCGTCCCGTCTTCTCCACGATGAGCATCGCCTCGCGCGCCCTGCCCGGCTGGGTCTCCACGACCCGGGCCGCGGCGCCGGCCTGCAGGGCGATGATGCCGATGCTGTGGGCGACCGTGTCGTGCATCTCGCGGGCGATGCGCAGCCGCTCGGCGACGACGGCCCGGGCGGCGGTCTGCGCGTGCAGCTCTTCGGTGTGGGCCCGGGCCTGGTGCACCGAGTTGCCGACGAGCCAGGCGATGACCACGGTCAGAGCCATGAACGGTTCGGCTGCGATGCCCGAACCGCCTCCCCGGAGCGACTGCAGGACGAAGTAGGCGGCGAGCACCCCGAGCGTCCCCGCCGCCGCGGCGAGAGAACCGCGCCGGGACCGGACGGCCGCGACGTAGCCGAGGGCGACGTCCACTCCCAGGAACTGCATGGGCGGGATCTCGTCCTGGCGCCAGGCCATCGTCGAGACGACCGTGCCGGCGACCACCAGCGCGTACGCCGTCAGGGTCCTGCGGCGCAGCAGTGCGCTCCCGGCCAGGACCAGCAAGAAGGCGAGGACCAGCAGCGCCTTGGCCCCGAGCGGGTCCAGGCCGTCCCGGGGATAGTCGAGTGAGTACTCCTGCCGCGGCGGCATCACGACGTACTCGACGATGGGCCACACCGCCATCGTGAACCACACCAGCGCCGTCCACAGGCCCGGCGGTATGCGCTTGAGAAGGGGCATAGGCGGCGAAGCGGACATCCCGTGATCGTAGGCCGTCCACCCGTGCCGGTCATCAGCCCCTGGCTGTACGACCAGGGATGACACCCGCGCCGGACGATTGCCGGCGACGGTCTGACGACGGGAAGGACCATCCACCGGCACCGTTGTCCCCATGATCGAAGTCAAAGGGCTCACGAAGCGCTACGGCGGCACGACGGCCGTCAAGGACCTGACCTTCACCGTGCGCCCCGGCCGGGTGACCGGGTTCCTCGGCCCCAACGGAGCGGGCAAGAGCACCACGCTGCGGATGATCCTCGGCCTGCACGAGCCGACCGGCGGCACCGTCACGGTCGACGGCCGTCCCTTCCGCGACCGCCCCCGCGGCCTGCTCCACGTCGGTTCGCTCCTCGACGCGCACGACGTGCACGGCGGGCGCACCGCGGCCGCGCACCTGTCCGCACTGGCCCGCGGCAACCGCATCCCGCGACACCGGGTGGAGGAGGTACTGGAGGAGGTGGGGCTCACCGAAGCGGCCCGACGCCGGATCGGCGGGTTCTCGCTCGGCATGAAGCAGCGGCTCGGCATCGCGTCCGCGCTGCTCGGAGACCCACCGGTGCTGATCTTCGACGAGCCGCTCAACGGCCTCGACCCCGAAGGCGTCAGATGGGTGCGCGAACTGTTCCGGCGGCTCGCCGCCGAGGGCCGTACGGTGTTCGTCTCCAGCCATCTGATGTCCGAGATGGAGCACACCGCCGACCAGCTGATCGTCATCGGCCGCGGCGAACTGATCGCGGCGGAGAGCCTCGCGGAGTTCTCGGCCAGGGGCGCCCGGCGGAGCGTCATGGTGGGCACGCCCGCCGCCCCCGCTCTGACCGGCCTGCTGGCGGCCGAAGGCGCGAAGGTGCACGCGGAAGGCGAGCTGCTCGCCGTGACCGGTCTGACCGCGGCCCGGATCGGCGAGATCGCCCTGGACCACAGCGTCCCGCTGCACCACCTCAGCACCAGATCCGCCTCCTTGGAAGAGGCGTTCATGGAACTCACCGCCGACAGCGTCCAGTACCTCGCAGGAGACCTCCGTTGAGCACGACTTACGTCCCCGCCGCCGAATCCCGCGCCCGCTTCGGCGACCTGGTCGCCGCGGAGTGGATCAAACTCCGGTCCCTGCGCTCGACCTGGATCGCCTACGGGGCCACCGCCCTGGCCGTCATCGCCCTCAACGCGGGCACCGCCTACGACACCTACAACTACTGGACGGCCCGGAGCGAGGCGGACCGGAACGGCTTCATCCGTGACGGGATTCCACTTCAGGAGGCCTTCACCGTGAACGCCGCCCTCATCATGATGCTCGCGCTCGGCGCCATCGGCGCCGTCACGATCATCGGTGAGTACAGCACGGGAACCATCCGCACGACGTTCGCCGCCGTCCCGGCCCGCCGTTCGGTGATGGCGGCCAAGGCGGCCGTCGTCGCGGCGGTCACCACCGTCTTCGGCGCGTTCGTCACGATCGCGTCGTTCGGCCTGACCCAGGCGATCCTCGACGCGCGGGGTGCGGGCGTCCCGATCAGCCACCCCGGAGCCCTGCGCGTCGTACTGGCGTCCGCGCTCCTCGCCCCGGTGTGCTCGCTCGCCGGCCTGGCCCTCGGCACCGTCATCCGAAAGACGGCCGCCACCATGGTCGCCTCGGTGGTGGTCCTCTTCGTCGCGCCCGTAGCCCTCACAGACGACCGCCACTGGTCGGCGGTCGCCGGACACGCCACGCCCTACCAGGCCTGGCTTCGCCTCGCCGGGGCGGGAGACGTCCCGACCGCCTTCCCGTGGACGACCGGCGGAGCCTGGACGGTCTACGCGGTGTGGGCGCTCACCGCTGCCGTTCTCACCATCGCCGCCGTGCGCCGCCGCGACCAGTGAGAAATGCCAGAGGGAGGCGAGAGGACATGACCGTGAACACCGCTGATTCAGTCGACGCGGACGTTGCCGAGTTGGCTGACCATGGCGGGATCGCGGTGGTCGAAGAACAGCGATGCGCCGGTGTCCAGGGAGGCGACGGCGTTCACCTGGTCGTCGGTGAGCTCGAAGTCGAACACGTCGAGGTTCTGGGCCATCCGCTGCTCGCTGACGGTCTTGGCGAGCGTGACGACGTCGCGCTGGACGAGCCAGCGCAGTACGACCTGGGCGATGGACTTGCCGTGCGCGTCGGCGATCCGGCCGAGCACCGGGTGGGAGAAGAGGTTGTTGCGGCCCTCGGCGAACGGCCCCCACGCCTCGGTCTGGATGCCGCGGTCGCGCATCAGGTCCTGTTCGTCGGCCCGCTGGTAGAACGGGTTGATCTCGATCTGGTTCACCGCGGGCGTGACCTCGTTGTGCTCGATGAGGTCCACCAGCCGGTCGGGCTGGAAGTTGGACACCCCGATCGCCCGGATCCGGCCTTCCCGGTGCAGATCCTGCATCGCGCGCCATTCGCCGTACACATCGCCGTACGGCTGGTGGATCAGGTAGAGGTCGAGGTAGTCCAGACCGAGCCTGCGCAGCGAGGCATCGAACGCCCGCTTGGTGTTGTCTTCTCCAGGGGCGTCCTGGACCCATAGTTTGGTGGTGATGAACAAGTCCTCGCGCGGGATGCCGCTGCCGGCGATCGCCCGGCCGAACGCCTCCTCGTTGCGGTAGGCGGCCGCGGTGTCGAGGAGGCGGTATCCGGTGGCGAGGGCCTCGGTGACGGCCTTCTCGGTCTCCTCGGACGGGATCTGGTAGACGCCGAAGCCGAGGATCGGCATCTGGACACCGTTGTTCAAGGTGATGGTCTGCATGAAATGCCCTTTCTTGCGGCAGGGCACGGGCGCTTCCGGCATTGGAGCCGTCGCCGCTACCCTGCGGTCGGTCAGCGGATACGGGGCGTGTCCGGTGAGGGCGGCCTCGCCCGGCACGAGCAGACCGTCGAGGGCGCGGATGGCCGATGAACCGGATGAGCCGGACCCCGGGCGAGGCCGCCGCCGGAGTCAGCTTTCGATGTCGAGGAACGTGACGCCCAGCTCCAGCGCCCGGTGGATGGTGCGAACGGACTCGGCGTCGTCGCCGCCCGCGCCGGTATAGCCGAAGGACATGCCCATTGTGCCGAGGCCGATACGGGAGACGTCGAGGTCTCCCAGGGTGGTGTGCTTCATGATCACCTTTCGGGGACGAGTTCGATCGTCGCGGCGACCTTGGAACCGACCTCCTCGACGGCAGCGGTGAGCTCGCGCCCATAGAAGTCCTCTCGGCCGTGGCCGATAGGGAATGCACGGATGCGCAGGCGCACGCTCCGCCCGCACCAGCGCGTCGGCGGGTTCTCGCAGGGCCGGTCGGGGACCGTCTCGATCCGCATGTCCTCCGCCCTGTACATGAACGCCGCTCACATATCTACCTTCGCGGACCTATCGCTGCTTGTAGGCCCATACCCTGACGATCAACGCTGGGAGCGGCTTCTGTCCGTCAAGGGGACCCATCTCCAGCAAATGTTCTTTTGCCGGATGGCGCGGTGTTCGTCGTTCCAGGCGGCGCCGGTGCGTGCCGGGGCCGCTGACGGGACTTTCCGCTCCGATGCTCGTCAGGCCCCTCTCCGTCGCCGCGACCAGTGAGAAATGTCAGTAAGGGGCGAGAGAATATGACCATGAACACCGCTCCTCTCACCGAGATCACCGACGCCCCCGGTTACGCCGCGGCGGTCGAGTTGGCCGTGGCGGCTTCGACCGCCTACTACGTGGACGGGTCATCGACGCTGGACGACGACGCCTTCGACCGGCTGGTGCGCGGGATCGCCGCGTGGGAGGAGGCGCACCCCGAGCAGGTGCTGCCCGGCTCGCCGACGGGGAAGGTCGCCGGAGGGGCCGTCGTCGGGGACGTTCCGCACACGCGGCCGATGTTGTCGCTGGACAACGTGTTCTCGTCCGAGCAGCTGGCCGCGTGGGCGGCCGGGGTGGAGCGGCGGCTCGGACGGCCGGTGGCGGGATGGGCGGTGGAGGCCAAGCTGGACGGGCTGGCGATCTCGGCGCGCTACCGGGAGGGCCGGCTGGTCCAGCTGGTGACCAGGGGCGACGGCGCCGCCGGTGAGGACGTCTCGCACGCGATCGGCTCGATCGTCGGCCTGCCCGCCGAGCTCGGGCGGCCGGTGACGGTCGAGGTCCGCGGCGAGGTCCTGCTGACCCGCGAGCAGTTCGAGGAGGCGAACCGGCTGCGCACCGAGCACGGCGGCGGCGCGTTCGCCAACCCCCGCTCCGGCGCCGCCGGGAGCCTGCGGGCCAAGGACCGCCCCTACCAGGTGGAATGGACGTTCTTCGGCTACGGAGCGCTGCCCCTGGAGGAGGGCTCCGAGCTGTCAGAACGGCTGGTGCGGGCGCCGCACACCGAGATCATGGAGCTGCTCGCCGAACTCGGCGTGCGCACCAGCGCCGCCGCAGTGCCGGGGCCGATCGGGTACGCGACCGTGGACGAGGTGCTGGCGCGCGTCGAGGAGATCGCGACCGCCCGTGCCGGGCTGCCGTTCGGGATCGACGGGATCGTCATCAAGGCCGACTCCGCCGCCGACCAGGAGGAGGCCGGGTTCTCCAGCCGGGCGCCGCGCTGGGCGATCGCCTACAAGCTGCCCGCCGACACCAGGATCACCACCCTGCGGGAGGTGGAGTGGGCCGTCGGGCGGACCGGGGTGATCGCGCCGCGCGCCGTGCTGGAGCCGGTCGAGATCGACGGCACGATCGTCACCTACGCGACCCTGCACAATCCCGCCGACATCACCCGCCGCGGTCTGATGCTGGGCGACCAGGTCACCGTCTACAAGGCCGGCGACGTCATCCCGCGCGTGGAGGCCCCGGTGGTGCAGGCCCGCACCGGGGCGGAGCAGCCGATCGCCTTCCCGAAGACCTGTCCGGACTGTGGCGGGGACATCGACCGCTCCCAGGAACGGTGGCGGTGCGCCCTGGGCCGGGCCTGCAACGCGGTCGCCTCCATCAGCTACGCCGTCGGCCGCGACCAGCTCGACATCGAAGGCCTTGGCCGCACCCGCGTCGTCCAGATGGTCGAGACGGGGCTGATCGCCGACTTCGCCGACCTGTTCACCCTCACCCGCGAGCAGATCCTCGGCCTGGAGAGGATGGGGGAGACCTCGACCGACAACCTCCTCGCCGCGATCGACACGGCCAGGGGCAAGCCGCTGTCGCGGGTGTTCGCCGCGCTCGGCGTCCGGGGCACCGGCCGCTCCATGTCGCGGCGCATCGCCCGTCACTTCGCCACGATGGACCGCGTGCGCGCCGCCGACGTCGAGCAGGTGCAGCGGGTCGACGGCATCGGCCCGGAGAAGGCCGTCGTGCTCGTCGCCGAACTCGCCGAGATCGCCCCGCTCGTCGACAAGCTGATCGCCGCGGGCGTCAACATGACCGAGCCCGGCGCCGTCCCTCCCGAGGAGCGAGCCGAGGCCGAGGCGTCCGAGAACTCGGGTCTTCCCCTGTCCGGCATGGCCGTCGTCGTCACCGGCGGCATGACCGGCCCCCTTCAGTCCCTGTCCCGCAACGAGATGAACGAGCTCATCGAACGCGCGGGCGGCAGGGCCTCCTCCAGCGTCTCCAAGTCCACCGCCCTGCTGGTCGCGGGCGCGAAGGCCGGCTCCAAGAAGACCAAGGCCGAGACCCTCGGCACCCGCGTCATCACCCCGGACGAGTTCGCCGTCCTGGTGGCCGACCACCTGTGAAGACCGGGCCCCGAAAGCACCGGCAACCGGGAATCACCTCGTCATTGCACGGTGCCTACGGGGTACACCGGTCCGCGCCTTCCTGAACGGCCCGGCGCCGCAGGCGGTGAACGGCCCACCCGTTTCGACGGGGTCCACCGATCGGTGGACCCCGCGTCCCACCGGTCGAGGCTGTCGGCGGAACAGGCGTGACGGCCAGCATCGTAGGCATGAACGATCTTCCTGTGCGGACGGCCCGGTGGAGTGCCGGGCACCCGTGGCGCGCCATCGTCGGCTGGTTCCTGTTCGTCGTCCTGTGCCTGGGGGCCGGGCTCACCATCGGGGGAAACGCCGCCACCACCGAGGACTTCCGCGTCGGCGAGGCGGGACGGGCCGAGGCCATGGCGGCCGAGGGCGGGCTGGGGCAGAAGCCCGTCGAACGCGTGCTGATCTCCGGCCGTGCCGGCGCCCTCGACCTCACCGCCGCCGACGTCGCCGCGCGCGACGTCACCGAGCGAATGCGTGCCCTGCCCGAGGTCGAGTCCGTCGCCGGGCCGGTCCGCTCGGCCGACGGCACCGCTCTGCGCGTCGACATCACCCTGAAAGGCCCCGAACTCGACGGCAAGAAGCACGTCGACCCGCTCCACGCCCAGACCGCCGAAGTTCAGAAGGCGCACCCCGGCCTGCTCGTGGAGGAGACCGGCAGCCCCTCGATCAGCAAAGGCGTCGGGGAGCTGCGCAGCAGCGACCTGGCCCGCACCGAGGCGATCGCGCTGCCCGTCACGCTGATCACCCTGCTGCTCGTCTTCGGCTCCATCGCGCTGGCCGTCGTGCCGCTGCTGCTGGCGCTGTCCTCGATCGCCGCCTCCATCGGCCTGTCGATGCTCGCCTCGCACGCCTTCCCCGACGCCGGAGTCGGCACCAATGTGATCCTGCTGATCGGGCTGGCCGTCGGCGTCGACTACACGCTCTTCTACCTCAAGCGCGAACGTGAGGAACGCGCCCGCTCCGGCGGCGGCCTCACCTCGCAGGCCGTGGTCGAACTGGCCGCCGCCACCTCCGGACGCGCCGTCGTGCTGTCCGGTATCGCCGTCGCCGTCTCCAGCGCGACCCTCTACCTGGCCGACGACGTCATCTTCTCCTCCATCGCCACCGGCGCGATCATCGTCTCGCTCGTCGCCGTGGCCAGCTCGCTGACCATCCTGCCCGCTCTGCTGGTCAAGCTCGGCGTCCGCGCCGAACGCCGGGCCGCACGCAAGGCCGCCCGGCACGGCGCCAAGGCGGCCCGCCGACCGCGGAACGGCGGTGGCCGGATCACCGCCGTTCTGCTGCGCCTGACCAGCACCCACCCCGCCGTCGCGCTCGGCGTCGCCGTGACCGGCCTGCTGCTCCTGACCGCTCCTCTTCTGAGCATGAATCTCACCGACATGGGCCGGGAGACCCACCCTCGCGACATCCCCGCCATGCGGACCTACGACCGGCTCAACGCCGCGTTCCCCGAGCTGAAGTCCATGCACCAGGTCGTCGTGCACGCCGAACCCGGCCGTACCGCCGAGGCCGCCGCCGCGCTGCACGACCTCGCCGACCGTGTCAAGGACGATCCCCGGCTCACCGGGACCGCGGACCTGCGCGCCTCCGCCGACGGCCGCGTCCAACTGCTGGAACTCCCTGTGCCCCACCATGTCAGCGAGCCCGAAGCCCGCACGTCCCTGCACGATCTGCGGGCCGAGCACATCCCCGCCGTTCTCGGCCCGCTGGACGGCGTCGAGACCGCCGTCACCGGCGACGTCGCCCGCTACGCCGACTATCCCGAGCACCAGAAGGACAAGCTCCCCCTCATCATCGGGGCCCTGCTCCTGGTGACGTTCGTCGTCACCGCACGGGCGTTCCGCTCCGTGGTCCTCGGCCTCGTCGGCGTCGTCCTGAACCTCCTGTCGGCCGGCGCCTCCCTCGGCCTGCTCGTCCTGGTCTTCCAGCACACCTGGGCCGAAGGCCTGCTCGACTTCACCTCCACCGGATCCATCGGCTCCCGCGTCCCGTTGTTCCTGTTCGTCATCCTCTTCGGTCTGTCCATGGACTACCAGGTGTTCGTCCTCAGCCGGATCAGGGAGGCCGTCCTGGACGGCGTGCCCACCCGCCGTGCCGTGCTCGACGGCATCGGACGGTCCGCGGGCGTCGTCACCAGTGCCGCGTTCGTCATGGTGACCGTGTTCGCCAGTTTTGTCGGCCTGCACATCATGGAGATGAAGCAGATGGGCTTCGCCCTGGCGGTCGCCGTCCTGTTGGACGCCGTCGTCATCCGGATTCTGGTCCTGCCCGCCCTCCTGCTGATGCTCGGCGACCGGACCTGGTGGCCCTCCCGTACCGCCCGCCGAACCCGGCCCGCCGCTGCGGCGAACCCGGCGAAAGTAGGCTGATCAACATGAATCCGCAGCCCCCCGACCGGCCCGGAACACTCCACCGGTGGTACGCCGTCGGCTGGACGTTCCTGGGACTGTGCCCTCCGGTGATCGCCGTGTGGGACCAGCCCGGTGCGGCCCGGTACTGGTCGGTGGGGCTGTCGGCCGCGGCCGCCGCCTGCTACGCGCTCGCCGACGCACGCCTGCTGCGCCCCTACGCGTTCCTGTGCGTGCTCGTCTTCTTCACCGGCGCGATGTCCTTCCTGCTCGGCGGCGGCGCGGCCCTCTACGTCGTGTCCCTCCCGTTGTTCTGGATCTACGCCCGCCGCCCTCGGGACGCCGTCGCCCTCAGCGGCGCCGCGGCCGCGACGACCGTCGTCGGCGGGGCTCTCCGGCACGGTTGGAACGTCGACTTCCTCACCGGCAACGCCGTCTCCACCCTCATCGGCTACGTCGCCGGAGCGCTCCTGGGAGCATGGATGCACCGCATATTGGAGCAGCGTGACGAGCGCGTCCGCCGCCTCAGCGCCGAACTCGACGTCGCCCAACGAGGGCTCGTCGAGGCCCACCAGCGCCAAGGCGCAGCCGACGAACGTGAACGGCTCGCCCGGGAGATCCACGACACCCTCGCCCAGGGCTTCGCCTCCATCATCGCCCTGGCCGAGGCCGCCCGCGAAGGCATCGCCGCCGACCCCGAACGCGCCTCCCGGCAGCTGCTGTCCATCGAGCGCACCGCCCGCGACAACCTCGCCGAGGCCCGTGCCCTCGTCGGATCCGCTCCGACCGTCACAGCCGGTTCCATCGCCCGGACCCTGCGCCGCACCCTGGACCGATTCGCCGAGGACACCGGCCTCACCGTCATCGCCGATCTCCCCGACCTCGACTGCGACCAGCCCGCCCGGATCACGTTGCTGCGCTGTACCCAGGAATCCCTCGCCAACGTGCGCAAACACTCCGCCGCCACCACCGTGAGCGTCGTTCTGGCCCGCCGCTCTGACACCATCGAACTGGAGATCACCGACGACGGACGCGGCTTCCGCACCGCTGACGCCCACGGCTTCGGCCTCGACGGCATGCGGCGACGCCTGGCCGATCTCGGCGGCGAGCTCACCGTCACCAGCTCCCTCGGCGAGGGCACCCGCGTCCTTGCCGCGATCCCCACCCAGGAGAGGCACCCGGCATGACCGAGCCCCTTCGCGTCATCGTGGTCGACGACCACCCCGCCATGCGCGCGGGCATCGTCGCCCTCCTGGCGTCCGAACCGACCCTCGCCATCGTCGGGGAGGCCGCCGACGGCCGCCAAGCCGTCGAACTCGCCGAACGGCTGGCCCCCGACGTGGCTCTCGTCGACCTGCGGATGCCCGTCATGGACGGCGTCGCCGCCACCGCCTCGATTCTGGCCCTCCCCGGCAGGACACGAGTACTGATCCTCACCACCTACGACACCGACACCGACATCGAGCGCGCCGTCGAAGCCGGCGCCATCGGCTACCTGCTCAAGGACGCCACCCGCGAACAGCTCGTCGCCGCCGTCCACTCCGCCGCCCGGGGCGAGACGGTCCTGGCGCCTCGGGTCGCCGAACGACTCGTCGCCCGCATGCGGCGACCCGCGGAGACGTCACTGACCCCTCGCGAGGTCGACGTCCTCGGCGCCGTCGCCGACGGCCTGTCCAACGCCGAGATCGGCGAACGCCTCTTCATCGGCGAAGCCACCGTCAAAACCCATCTCCTCCGGGTCTTCGCCAAACTCGACGTCAGCGACCGCACCCACGCCGTCGTCGTGGCACTCGACCGCGGCCTCCTGACCCGCCCCCCGAGGTCCCGCTGACCGCGTAGCCTCGGAACGCCGTCGGTGCCCGGCCACGTGTGCGCGGCCGTCCACCTGCTGGAGCGAGCGGAGGCCGCACCGGGCATCAGGAACTCACCTGACGAGGCGGAAGAAGGCCCGGATGTCCTCGACGAGCAGGTCGGGGGCCTCCATCGCGGGGAAGTGGCCGCCCCGGTCGAACTCCGACCAGTGCACGATGTGGTGTTCGCGTTCGGCTATGCGCCTGACGCCGGGGTCGCCTGGGAAGACGGCGACGCCGTGCGGCAGCGCCGAGTACTCGGTCGCCGACCCCCACGACTTCTGCTCTTCCTTGTAGAAGCGGGCGGCCGAGGCGGCGGTCCCGGTGAACCAGTAGATGCTCACGTCGGTGAGCATCTGGTCGATGTCCACCGCGTCCTCGGGCAGTTCGCGGGCCGGGTCGGTCCACTCCTTGAACTTCTCCACGATCCAGGCCAGCTGCGCCGCGGGGGAGTCGTGCAGCCCGAACGCGAGGGTCTGCGGCCGGGTCGCCTGGATGATCGCGTAGCCGGCCCGGTCCTGGTCCTGGTACTGGCCGAGGCGGGCGAGTTCCGCCGGGGTCAGCCCCTCGAACTCGGCCGGGTCGCCGGTCGGGAACCCGAGCCCGCCGTTGACGTGTACGCCGACGACGTTCCGGGGCGCGGCGAGGCCCAGCATCGGCGAGATGACAGCGCCGCTGTCGCCGCCCTGCGCGCCGTACCGCCGGTAGCCGAGTCGGTCCATCAGTTTCGCCCACGCTCCGGCGACCCGCCGCATGTTCCAGCCGGTCTCGGTGGTGGGGCCGGAGAAGCCGAACCCGGGGATCGACGGGGCGACGACGTGGAACGCGTCGGACGGGTCGCCGCCGTGCGCCGAAGGGTCGGTGAGCGGGCCGATGATCTTCATGAACTCGGCGACAGAGCCCGGCCAGCCGTGCGTCAGGATCAGCGGCAGCGCGTCGGGTTCGGGCGAGCGGACGTGCAGGAAGTGGATGTTCTGCCCGTCGATCTCGGTCGTGAACTGCGGGAAGGCGTTCAACTGCGCTTCGGCGGCACGCCAGTCGAAGCCGGTGCGCCAGTGCTCGGCGAGTTTCTTCGCGTAGCCGGCGGGGACCCCGTAGGACCAGCCCACGCCGGGCAGCTCGTCAGGCCACCGGGTCGCCGCCAGCCGGTCGTTCAGGTCGTTCAGGTCGGCCTGGGGGATCTCGATACGGAAGGGAAGGATCTCTGCGCTGCTGTTCATGCTGAAGAGGCTATGAAGCACTTAGGTCAGTTCATGTCCTAGGTCGACGGCATAGTGGAAGACATGTTGGAGACTTCGGCTCGCCTGCTCAGACTGCTGTCACTGCTGCAGAGCCCTCGTTCATGGTCGGGTACGGAACTGGCCGACAGGCTCGACGTGAGCCCGCGCACCGTCCGCCGCGACGTCGACCGGCTGCGCGAACTCGGTTACACCGTGCACGCCGTCGCGGGAGCGGCCGGGTACCGGCTCGGCGCCGGATCCGACCTGCCGCCGCTGCTGCTGGACGACGAGGAGGCGGTGGCGGTCGCCTTGGGGCTGCGCACCGCCGCGGGCCTGGCCGTGACCGGTATCGAGGACAGCTCGGTTCGGGCGCTGGCCAAACTGGAGCGGGTGCTGCCTTCCCGGCTGCGCCACCGCGTCCACGCGCTGCAGTCGATGACCGTTCCCCTGATGGCGGGCGGGTCCGCGGTGGATCCGGACACCCTGACAGCGGTCACGGCCGCCTGCCGCGACCACGAGACCCTCAGGTTCGACTACCTCACCCATGACGGCGGCCAGAGCAGGCGTTCGGCGGAGCCGCACCGCCTCGTGGCCACCGGCCGCCGGTGGTACCTGGTCGCCTATGACCTCGAGCGCGCGGACTGGCGCACCTTCCGCCTCGACCGGCTCGCCCTCCGCACCCCCAACGGCCCGCGCTTCGTCCCCCGCGATCCTCCCTCCACCGACCTCGCCGGGTACGCCTCCCACGCGATATCGAGTTCGCCCTACCGATACCAGGGCCGCTTCACCATGCACGCGCCCGCCGAGGAGGTGAGCCGGCATTTCGCCCCGACGACGGGCACCGTCGAGCCCGTCGACGCGCGGACCTGCACGCTGACCTGCGGCTCCAACTCGCTCGACGAGCTGGCCCTGTGGGTGGCGCTGGCAGGGGTGCCCTTCGCCGTCCACGAGCCGCCCGAGCTGATCGAGCACATCCGCGCGCTCACCGCCCGGCTCGCCGACGCCGTTCCGCCCCCGGACTCCGATTGAGCCCCGGTCGCGGCGGCCCGGTCAAGGCCTCGCGGGGACCGTCGACGTCGTGCCCGGCGGGCGGCCGTTCCGCTGCGCGGATGCGGCCGCCCGCCGGGGTCGGGTCAAGGGCTGGTGATGGTCATAGCCGGGCTGAGGACGTAGTTCGCGGTGTAGGAGACGGCGTCACCGCTGTTCAGGAGGCCGAAGCAGCCGGAGACGTTCCAGACGTGCAGGTTGCCGCCGCTGACCGACAGCGTGTGGGTGGCGTTGGTGTAGGTGCCGGTGACGCTGCCGGGAGTGGTGGAGGTGGTCCCCCCGACCGACGCGGAGCAGAGCGGCCCGCTCAGGGTGGCCGTGATGTTGTCCAGCGTCCCGCTGGTGACGCCGGCCGAGTAGGAGTTGGCGTTGAGCTGGTAGGACACGGCGTTGTTGGTCACGTTGAACCTGATGCCCAACGGGCCTTTACAGCTGTTGAAACTGGCGTTGGTGACGGTGGCGATCGCGGTGCCGGACAAGCCGCTTCCGCTCTGGACTGTCGCGTTCGTCGTCGAGGAGCTGCAGGTGAGCGTCGCTCCCGTGTTCACGTCCTTCAGCGTCGTCGTGCCGGCGGTGCCGGTGACGGCGCCGCCGGGCGTGACGGTCCAGGTGGCGGCGAAGGCCGGGGGACTGACGCAGACGACGGCGGTGGCCGCCGCGGCGGCCACCATGCATGCCGCTGAACTCTTTCGCATTTCCTTCTCCTCTTTCAGGGGGGTGGAGAGATGGAGCGGAATGACGGAGTGCGCACCCCTCGCAGCCTCACTGAATCTCTCTGTCGAGAGCAATGGATCTTTCCACTCGGACGGCCGTTCCGGATGTGAGGCCACTGCCGGGAAGATTACGTACGAATTGCGATCGACACAAGAACCTCATTGACGAATTTCCTTCCAGATTCGATCGATTAAATTGGCCAGGGCTATTGAGATCAAGGATTTGCCTGTTCAGGGGCGCTGGACCGCAGGGATGAGGTACCGGCGGCGCCAGGGGTCCGAAGCTTGAGCACATGACGAAAATCGATCATGGTGAATGAGTAAACCAGTTGTGTCAATAAGTGATTAATGCAGGTCAGGGCCGGATGGAACACCCGTTTCCGAAAATGCATGGTTCGAATACCGGCGAGTGCCGAGCGGTGCGCTCCGTGGCGATGAGGGCCGTCCACTGCGGACCGGACCCGGCTCTCGGTCGAGGTCGGCGGCTTCCCGGGGTGGCGGAAGTAGGGGAGTTTCGGGCTTCGGTGCTGGCCGGGCGGGGGCATCGGGTGGCGTGACCTTCTCGTTATCTAAGTTTCCCTACCGGCTTGCTAGGTTTTTGGCGTGACCAGCGCATACGACCTCAGCGACGGCCTGCGGCTGCGGGCCGACCGGGCCCGGCAGGTGGCGGACGTGCTCCGCTGCCAGATCCAGCGGAGGGCGTTCGAGAGCGGCGTGCTGCCCAAGGAGGAGCGGCTCGTCGCCGAGTTCGGCACGACCCGCAACGCCGTCCGCGACGCGCTCGACCTCCTGCGCGGGGAAGGGCTCATCGAGCGGCTGCCGGGGGTCGGAACGGTCGTCACGGCCGTCGGGAAGGTGCCGCACGGACTGCACCGGCTCCTCGGACTCGGCGAGACGCTCCACGAGCACGGCGAGATCGTCAACGAGGTGCGGGCCCGCGGGCTCATCACCCCGTCCCCCGAGATCACCGCGCGGCTCGCGCTGCCCGACGACACGCCCGTGGTCTACCTCGAGCGGCTGCGGCGGCTCAACGGGGTGCCGCTCAGCCTCGACCAGACCTACCTGGAACCGGAGCTGGGACGCGCCCTGCTCGAAGAGGACCTCGAGCACGAGGACGTCTTCGTGCTGATCGAACGCCTGAAGGGCCCGCTCGGCCGGGCCGACCTCACCGTCGAGGCCGTCAACGCCGACCCGCACTCCGCCGCCGTCCTGGAAGCACCGCGCGGAACTGCGCTGCTGCTGGTCGAACGGCTCACCCATCTCGCCGACGCCCGTCCGGTCGACCTGGAGTTCATCCGCTTCCGCGGCGACCGGCTCACCATGCGCGGCACCCTCCACAGGAGCCTGTAGATGCCTCTCGTCCCCAACCGGCAGGACGTGCCGGTCACCGTCGACCCCTCCCTCTGCATCGAGGGCTGCACCCTCTGCATCGACGTCTGCCCGCTGGACTCCCTGGCCCTGGACCCCGAGACGGGCAAGGCCCACATGTACGTGGACGAGTGCTGGTACTGCGGCCCGTGCGCCGACCGCTGCCCCACGGGCGCCGTCACCGTCAACATCCCCTACCTGCTGCGATAGAAGGCCCCTGCGATGAAGAGACTCGCGTTTTCCCTCCTCCTCGTCCCCGCCCTGGCCGCGTCGGCCTGCACAGTCGCCGGAGAGGCCGCCGAGGGCAGGACGAAGGTCGTCGTCGGCTACCAGTCCAAGACCATCAACACCGTGACCGCCGGGACGCTGCTGCGTTCGCTCGGCTACTTCGAGAAGAACCTCGGCGAGAAGTACCAAGTCGTCTGGCAGGACTACGAGTCCGGCGCGCCCATCACCGCCGAGATGCTCGCCGGGAAGATCGACATCGGCTCGATGGGCGACTACCCGCTGCTCATCAACGGCTCCCGCGCCCAGGCCCAGGGCGGCGACGCCCACACCGAACTGGTCGCCGTCACCGGATACAACCTGCGGGGCGCCCTCAACGGCGTCGTCGTCGCCCCGGACTCGCCGGCCCGCACCCTGCGCGACCTCAAGGGGAAGAACGTCTCGGCCAGCGTCGGCTCTGCCGGGCACGGCACCCTCGTGCAGGCGCTGGACAAGCTCGGGCTGGACGCCGCCGAGGACATCACGACCGAGAACCAGCAGCCCTCGGTCGGCGCCTCGGCGCTGCAGTCCGGGGGCGTCGCCGCGCTCGCCCAGTTCGTCGCCTGGCCGGGCCAGCTCGTCCAGGCCGGGCAGGCCCGCCTGCTGTACGACGGCGGCTCCCTGAACGTGCCGACCTTCCACGGCACGGTCGTCCGCCGGAAGTTCGGCCAGGACAGCGGCGACGTGCTCAAGGCGTTCCTCAAGGCGCAGATCCAGGCCACGACCTACCTGCACGAGCACCCGCTCGAGGCCGCCGAATCCGTCGCGAAGGAGACGGGCCTGGCCCCCGAGACCGTCTACCTCTACAACGGCCCCAACGGCATCTCCACCTTCGACGTGACGATCAAGCCGTCCCAGCGCAAGGCGTTCGAGCAGGACGTCCCGTTCCTGAAGTCGATCGGCGTCCTGGACAAGCCTCTGGACGTCCCGTCGTTCTTCAACGACACCTACATCCGCGACGCCTACGGCCCGTCCTACGAAGCAGACGTCGCCGAGACCGCCAACGGGGCCGCCCTGCCCGGTGACCCCGACAAGGCGGGGGAGCTGTGGCTGGACGGCGAGCAGAGCACCCGGCCCTCCGCCGACCCGAACGCACTGCTGAAGGCCGTCCGCGAAGCGCAGGGCTCCGGCAAGAAGATCCGCGCCGCATATGTGCCCGACGCGCTCACCGGCACCCGCTGGTTCGCCGACCACAGCGTCTGGCTCCGCGACGGTGACGCCTTCCTGCCGTTCGCCACACAGGAGAACGCCGACGCCTACGCCGCCTCCCACCCCGGGGCCACGCCCGTCTCCTACGAAGCGGCGGTGAAGGAGGCGTGAGGTTCCTGCTGCGCGTCGGCTCGCCGCTCGCGGCCCTCGGCCTGTGGTACCTGCTGACCGAGCACGACGTGGTGTTCCTGCTGCGCTTCGACCGCTTTCCCGGCCCCGGCGACGTGCTGGCGGAGTTCGGCCGTCAGCTCACCACCGGCGTCTACTACCAGGACCTGGCCCAGAGCCTGGTGCGCATCCTCACTGGGTTCGTGCTCGCCGCGGTCTTCGGCGGCCTGATCGGCACGCTCGTGGCCCGCTCCCGCCGGGCCGGGGACCTGCTGCTGCCCCTGTTCGAACTGGCCCGCCCCGTCCCGGCGATCGCGCTGGTGCCGATCGCGATCCTGCTGTTCCCGCAGAGCGAGCAGGGCATCGTGTTCATCACGTTCGCCGCCGCCTTCTTCCCGATCATGGTCTCGACCCGGCACGCGGTGCGCGCCCTCCCGCCCGTCTGGGAGGACGCGGTGCGCACCCTGGGCGGCGGCCGGATCCGGGTGCTGACCGGCGTGCTGCTGCCCGGGATCCTGCCGGGGGTCTTCGGCGGCCTGTCGGTCGGCATGGGAGTGGCCTGGATCTGCCTCATCTCCGCCGAGATGATCTCCGGTCAGTTCGGGGTCGGCTACCGCACCTGGGCGTCCTACACGATCGTCGACTACCCCGGAGTCCTCGTCGGGATCATCACGATCGGGCTGCTGGGCTTCCTCACCTCCGGGGCGGTGGAGCTGCTCGGCCGCCGCGCCACCCGCTGGCTCCCCGCGGAGGCGCACCGATGAGCGGACTCTCCTTCCAGATCAAGGACCTCTCCCTCTCCTACGCCGGCAGGCCCGGTTCGGGCGACCGGAGCGAAGCGAGGATCGGCCGAACCGGACTTCGGGGGGCTGGGGGTCGTCCCACAGGACAGCACGTTCTCACCGGACTGGACCTGGACGTCGCGGCGGGCGAGATCCTCGCCGTCGCGGGCTCGTCCGGCTGCGGCAAGTCCACCCTGCTGCGCGCCCTGGCCGGGCTGCTGCCCGTCGCCTCGGGCGAGCTGCTCGCCGGAGGCGAGCCGATACGCGGTACGTCCGCCGACCGGGCGCTGATGTTCCAGGAGGACGCGCTGCTGCCCTGGCGCAGCGCCCGCGCGAACATCGCCCTGCCGCTGGCGATCCAGCGGGTGCCGCGCGCCGAACGCGACGCCCGCGCCGCCGACTGGCTGGCCCGCGTCGGCCTGGCGGGCCTGGAGAGGCGGCTGCCGCGCGACCTGTCCGGCGGGCAGCGCCAGCGCGTCCAGCTCGCCCGCACCCTGGCCGGGCGGCCGCGCGCCGTCCTCATGGACGAGCCGTTCGGCGCGCTGGACGCCCAGACCCGCCACGAGATGCAGCGGCTGCTCACCGAGGTGTGGAACGCCGACACCACGATCGTGTTCGTCACGCACGACGTGGACGAGGCGCTCCTGCTCGGCGACCGCGTCGCCGTCCTGGGCGGCGGCGGGCTCGCCGACCTCGTCGAGGTCGCACACCCCCGCACGTCCGTCGACCCCGCGCTGCGCGCCCGCGTACTGGCCTCGCTCGGCGCCCAGACCCTGGAGACCACCTGATGCAGATCCCCGCACTGTCGGAGCGGACCGAACTGACCTGCGACGTCCTCGTCGTCGGCGGCGGGACCGCCGGAACGATGGCGGCCATCACCGCCGCCGAGCACGGCGCGCAGGTCCTGCTCCTGGAGAAGGCGCACGTGCGGCATTCCGGGGCGCTGGCCATGGGCATGGACGGCGTGAACAACGCCGTCATCCCCGGCATGGCCACCCCCGAGGACTACGTCGCGGAGATCACCCGCGCCAACGACGGCATCGTCGACCAGCGGACCGTCTGGCAGACCGCCACCCGCGGATACGCCATGGTCAAGCGGCTCGAGGGCTACGGCGTCAAGTTCGAGAAGGACGAGCACGGCGAGTACGCGGTGCGGCGCGTCCACCGGTCGGGCGCCTACGTGCTGCCCATGCCCGAGGGCAAGGACGTCAAGAAGGTCCTGTACCGGGTGCTGCGTCAGCGGCGCATCCGGGAGAAGGTCCGCATCGAGAACCGGGTGATGCCGGTGCGGGTGCTGACGTCCGGCGGGCGCGCGGTCGGCGCGGCGGGTTTCAACACCCGCACCGGGGAGTTCGTCGTGGTGCGCGCGGGGGCCGTCGTCCTGGCGACGGGCCCGTGCGGACGGCTCGGGCTGCCCGCCTCCGGCTACCTGTACGGCACGTACGAGAACCCCACGAACGCCGGCGACGGGTACGCGATGGCCTACCACGCGGGGGCCGAGCTCAGCGGGCTGGAATGCTTCCAGATCAACCCGCTCATCAAGGACTACAACGGTCCGGCCTGCGCGTACGTCGCCAACCCGTTCGGCGGCTACCAGGTCAACAGCCGGGGGGAGCGGTTCGTCGACTGCGACTACTGGTCGGGTCAGATGATGGCCGAGGTCAAGCGGGAGATCGACTCGGCGCGCGGCCCCATCTACCTGAAGACCACCCACCTGCCGGACGAGACGCTCTCCCGGCTCGAGGGCATCCTGCACACCACGGAGCGGCCCACCCGCGGCACCTTCCACGCCGGGCGGGGCCACGACTACCGCACCCATGACGTGGAGATGCACATCTCCGAGATCGGCCTGTGCGGCGGGCACTCGGCGTCAGGGGTGCGGGTCGACGACCACGCCCGCACCACCGTGCCCGGCCTGTACGCGGCGGGCGACCTGGCGTGCGTCCCGCACAACTACATGATCGGCGCGTTCGTGTTCGGGGAGCTCGCGGGAGAGGACGCCGCCGCGACGGTCCGGCACGGCGAGCCGGACGAGGCGCAGATCGCCGCGGCCCACGAATTGATCTACCGTCCGCTGCGCAACCCCGACGGGCCGCCGCAGCCGCAGGTGGAGTACAAGCTGCGCCGGTTCGTCAACGACTACGTCGCGCCGCCCAAGACCGGCGCGAAGCTGGAGCTGGCGCTCGAGGCGTTCGTGCGGATGTCGGACGAGATAGCCGCGATGGGCGCGCGGACCCCGCACGAGCTGATGCGCTGCGCCGAGGTCACCTTCATCCGCGACTGCGCCGAGCTCGCCGCCCGCGCCTCGCTGGTGCGCACCGAGAGCCGCTGGGGCCTGTACCACGACCGCGCCGACCTGCCCGTCCGCGACGACGCCTCCTGGTTCTCGCACCTGAACGTGCGGCGGCGCGAGGACGGGCACATGGAGTTCGTGAAGATCCCGGTGAACCCCTACCTGGTGGAGGTGGACGGGTTCACCGTGCCGGAAGGCCTCGAGCGGACGGTCGTCGAGACAGCCCCGCCGATGGAGTACACGTCCTCGTCCCGCTCTGCCGCAGCCGGAGGCGGCCCGTCGGCTGCGGCCCGCTCGCCCCGCATCCTGGAGCTGCTGCGGCTGGCCGAATCCGCGCCGGGCACCGCCGACATCATCCCCTACCTGGCCGATCCCGACCCGAAGGTGCGCCGCGCGGCCGTCGCCACCCTCACCGAGGTCGTGCCCGAAGGGTTCGCGACGGCACTGGCCGGTGCCCTCGATGACGTGCACGCCTCGGTACGGCACGCCGCCGCCACCGCGCTACGCGAACTCGTCGAGGTCATCCCGCCGAGCGGTGAACTCGCCGCCGCCCTGCGGTCCCCGCACTCCGACCCGACGGTGCGCGCCGCGTCCCTGGACGTCCTGCGGGCTCTGCGCCTGGCCGACGCGGCTCTGTTCGCCGCCGCTCTCCAGGACGACGACCACCGCGTCCGCCTCCAGGCCGTCCGAGGGTTGGTCTCGCTGGACGATGTAGCGGCCGTCTCGCGTGCGGCCTCCGACGCCTCCCGTGAGGTGCGAACGACTGTCGCCGCAGGTCTGGGCCACCTGGCCGGCCCCGAGGCCGCACCCGTCCTGCGCGCCCTCGCCGCCGACCCCGACCCGCTGGTACGCGCCGCCGCGTTCAAGGCGTTCGCGTTCCTGGACGGAGCCCCCGGCGTGGCCGTCCCCGCTTTGGCGGACCGGTCCTGGGAGGTCCGCGCAGGCGCCGCGACGGCCCTCTCCGCCGCCGGCCCCGAAGCGACGGCCCCCCTCATCACCGCCTTGGAGGATCCCCACTTGGATGTGCGCAAAGCGGCCGTTATCTCTTTGACCTCCCATGCTCCCACCCCCGAACGAGAGGAAGCCCTGACCAGAGCCCTGAAGGACTCCGACGCCGACGTCCGCGCCTACGCCCGCCGTGCCCTCGACCGGTGATCGGCCCGCCGCGCCGACGAGGCCCGGGGGCGCCATCGCGCTGAGAACCGCCACGGCGCGCAACCCGAAGCCGCCGCGTGGCCGGTGCTCAGAACCGGGTGCGGGCCCAGGCGTAATCGGGTTTGCCCACCGCGGTGAGCTGGAGCTCCGGGACCACCGCGAGAACGCGGGGGATCTTGTAACCGGCCAGGAGGGTGCGGCAGTGGGCCGTCAGGTCCTCTTCGGCGGCGGTCCCCGCGACGACGGCGGCCACCTTGGAGCCCAGGCGTTCGTCCGGCAGCGCGACGACGATGGCGTCCGTGACGCCCGGGCAGGTGCGCAGGGCCGCCTCGACCTCCTCGGTGAAGACCTTCTCGCCGCCGGTGTTGATGACGAGCGAACCGCGGCCGAGCAGCGTGACCGTGCCGTCCTCGTTGAGCCGGGCGTAGTCGCCCTGCAGCGCCCAGCGCCGCCCGTCGGGGCCGGTCCTGAACGTCGCGGCGGTCTTCTTCTCGTCCTTCCAGTAGCCGACCGGGATGTTGCCGGTGCGTGCGAGGGTTCCGGTCTCACCGGGCGCCACGGGAAGCAGATCGTCGGAGAGCACGGCCAGCTGGGGGTGGAGCTGGAAGCGCCCGCCGCCGAGGGACGGGCCCATCGCGCCGGTCTCCGAGCCGCCGAGGTTGTCGGACACGTAAGCGTTCGGGACGACCGTGAGCAGCTTGGCCCGCACCTCGTCCGACAGCGGGGCGCCGCCGGAACCGAAGGCGAAGACCTCCAGGTCGTACCGGCGGGCGGACAGCTCCTCGGCGACCGGATGCCCCATGCCGTTGCCGACGAGCATCAGGACCTGCGTGCGCTCCCTCGAGGCGAGTTCCAGCGCCTCGGCCGCGTCGAACCGGCGCCCGGTGTAGAGGATCACCGTGCCGCCGGTGGTCAGGGTGATCCAGGTGATCCACTGCCCGCCGCCGTGCATCAGCGGCGCGTGGACCTGGGCGCGCAGCCCTTCCCGTTCGGCCGCCACGGACAGCTCGGACGGGTCGGCGATCGGCGTCCCTCCGTGGTTCCCGCCGCCCATGGCGGAGAAGAAGATGTCCTCCGACCGCCACAGCACCCCCTTCGGCAGCCCCGTGGTGCCGCCGGTGTAGAGGAGGTACGGATCGTCGCCGCTGCGCTCGCCCGTCCGTTCCAGCACTTTCGCCCGTGAAGGCGACGCCGACGCCAGCGCGTCCTCGTATTCCTCCGCCTGCGGGGCCGGCCCGCCGACCGCCACCACATGCCGCAGAAGGGGTAGATCGGCCCGGTTGACGTTCTCGAGCAGGTCGGCCTCCGCGACCAGCACGACGCACTCGGAGTCGCCGAGCAGGTGGGAGAGCTCGTCCTTGATGTAGCGGTAGTTGACGTTGACCGGCGCCACCCGTGCCTTGAAGCACCCGATCATCGTCTCGAGCCACTCCGCCCGGTTATAACTGAGCACGCCCACGTGCTGTCCGGGCCTGACACCCGCGTCGAGCAGATGGTTCGCCACCCGTGTGGCCCGCTCGTCGAGCTGCCGATAGGTGAGCCGGACATCACCGGCGACCAGGGCCGTCCGGTCGGGACAGGCATCAGCCACGATCTCGAACAGATCCGCCAGATTGAAAGCCGTCACGGCGCCAGACTAGATCAGCGAAGCAAGCAAGCGATAGGTAGATCTCCCCATCAGATCCTTCGAACGGCCCAACTATGACCATATTTTCAATCTGGTCATACGGTCATATAGTGAGGGAATGCCTAGAGCGTTCACGGCCGCGGAGGCCGAAGGGATCCGGGAGCGGCTCATGTCCGCGGGAAGAGAGGCGTTCGCGCGGCGCGGCCTGCGCGGGACGTCCGTCGAGGAGCTCGCCCGCGCCGCGGCGATCTCCAAAGGGGCGTTCTACCGGTTTTTCGACAGCAAGGAAGCCCTGCTCCTGGCCTTGCTGTCCGAGTATGAGGAGCAGGTCCATGCGCGGTTGGAGACCGCGGTGCGGGCCGATCCCGAGTGCGGGATGGCGCTGCTGGTGAAGGAGTCCGTGCAGGCCGTCGAGCGTGATCCGCTTCTTCCGGTTCTGATGTCCGAGGAGGGGACGCGCGTACTGGCCTCGCTTTCGCCTGCCGAGCAGCAGGAGCTGATGGAACGGGATGTGCGGCTCGTGCACCGGATCGTCGGTGTACTGCGGGAGGCCGGAGCGGCACCGGAGATCCCGGAACGAGTGCTCGTCGGGTTGCTGCGTTCCCTGGTCTTCGCCGGAATGCACCGCGCCGAGATCGGCGAGGACCTCCTCGCGGAGACCGCCGAATGGCTCACCGGCGTGCTGGAAGGGCGGGAGCGGTGAGCACGCCCGCCCTCCGGGTCGCGGGCCTGGCACACCGGTTCGGGACGACCAAGGCCCTGGACGGTGTCGACTTGACGGTAGAGCCCGGCCGGGTCCACGGGTTCCTCGGCCGCAACGGGGCTGGGAAGACCACGCTCATCCGTGCTCTCCTGGGCCTGCTCGTTCCCGACCGCGGCGAGGTCGAGGTGCTCGGCACGCCCGTGCGCGGCGGCCGTACTCCCGCCGCGCTGTGGTCGCGGGTCGGCTGCCTGGTCGAAGGTCCGGGCCTGTATCCCGCGTTGACCGTGGCCGATCACCTGCGCATGGCCGCCCGGCTGCGCGGCCTGCCGCGCCCGGCGGCCCCCTGCGTCACCGAACTGCTGGATCTGGGCCGCTACCTGGACGTGCCCGCCCGCGCTCTGTCGCTGGGCAACCGGCAGCGGCTCGGCCTGGCCCTCGCTCTGATCCACCGGCCGGCCCTGGTGGTGCTCGACGAGCCCGGCAACGGCCTGGACCCCGCCGGCGTGGTCGACGTGCGCAACCTGCTGCGCCGCCTGGCCGAGGAGGGCACCACCGTGTTCATGTCCTCCCACCTGATCAGCGAGGTCGCCCGCACCGCCGATCACGTCTCCATCATCCACGCCGGACGGCTGGTGGCCGAGCTGTCCGGCGCCGAGCTGCGGGCGCCCGGGCGGGCACGCCTCGCCGCGGCTTTCCGCGACGGCGAACACGCCCGTCTGGCCGCGGCCGCCTTGACCGCCGCAGGCATCCAAGCGCACGCCGACGGCGACGGCCTGACATCCGAGGCGCCCGAGGCGGTCGAGTACCCCGACCGGATGGCCGTCCGGCTGGTGGAGGCCGGCCTGCCGCCGATCCGCCTGGCCGTCGAGCGCGACGACCTCGAACACCACTTTCTGCGCCTCACCGGAGGAACGCGGTGATGAGCGACTACCGCGCGGCCCTGTACGCCGAGATCCTCAAGGCCCGCCGGGCCAGGGTCCCCGCCCTGACCTTCACGGTGATGGCGCTGCCCGCGGGCCTGGCCGCGCTGTTCATGTTCGTCCTCGCCGACCCCGAACGTGCGCGCCGCTTCGGCCTGCTCGGCCAGAAAGCCGAACTCTCGGGCATCACCGCCGACTGGAGCGGCCTGTTCGCCTTCCTCGCCCAGATCGTCGCGGTGGGCGACCTGCTGCTCCTGGCGTTCATCATCACCTGGGTGTTCGGCCAGGAGCACACCGCCGGCACCCACCGCTACCTGCTCGTCCTGCCCGTGCCGCGAGCCGCGACCGTCCTGGCCAAGTTCACTCTCACCACCCTGTGGGGGATCGGTGCCAACCTGTGGCTGGTGATCCTCGTCCTGTCCGCCGGGTGGGCGCTCGACCTGCCCGGCGGCGACGCCGGCGTCCTGGCCGACGGGCTCGGCGGTGTGACGGCGGCGGCCGCGCTGATGCTGCTGGTGACGACCCCGGCGGCGTTCCTGACCGGCGCCACCCGCTCGCACCTGTCTCCGCTGGCCGCGGCCGTCGGCGTCCTCGTCCTGGCCCAGGCCGCCGCCGTCCTCGGCTACGCCCATCTGTTCCCCTGGTCGATTCCCGCCGCCGCGACCGGCCTGGCCCCCACGGATCTGGGCACCGCGGGCATCGCCATCGCAGCCGTCACCGGCCTCGCCGGCGTCCTGGGCACCTTGTCCTGGTGGAGTGGACGGCACGCCGACCTCTGACCTCACGCGTTCTTCGGGCACATTCGGCAGACCTGGGCTGGACAACCGTATGGCATACGGATGTATTGTTGATTGAACGCTTGTATTGGAGGGGTTGCGTTGGACGGCCGGGGGACGACGTCGGAGGATCTGACCGCGCGGACGCGGATCAGGGACGCGGCGCTGCTGGAGTTCGCCGAGCACGGCGTCAGAGGGGCGACGATCCGGGGGATCGCCGCGGCCGCCAGGGTCTCGGTGGGGCTCGTGCAGCACCACTTCGGGACGAAGGAGCAACTGCGGGAGGCATGCGACGCTCATGCGCTGGAGACCATCCGCAGGACCAAGCAGCGCGCGTTCGACGAGGGGATGGGCGACCCGGGGTTCATGGCGATGGCGGTGGAGGTCGCGCTGCCGATCCAGCGGTACATGGCCCGGGCGTTGGTGGACGGATCGCCGGCGGCCGCCCAGCTGTTCGACGACGCGGTGGCCTTCACCGAGGAGCTGCTCGCAAGCGGCGCCCCGGGGATGGGCACACCGAACACCTCCGACCTGCACGCCTACGCGGCGGTGATGACGGGGATGAACGTCGGGCTGATGGTCCTGCACGAGCATCTGTCCAGAGCGCTCGGCGCCGACACCCTCAGCAGGGAGGGATACCGGCGGCTGGCGCTGGCGATACTGGACATCAACGACGACAGGCTGATGAGCCCGGAAATCGTCGCCCATGCCCGTGCGGCATTGCAGCAATTGCCTGCCGCCGGCACCGGCGGAGGCAGCGATGCGGAGTAGTTCCCTCTCGCGGTCCGCAGGCCCCTCGAGGCGCGTGAGGTACCACTCGGCCCGAGGGGCCGTCGAGCCGCTGGGCCGGATATCGACGTCGGCCGCCGCCGCCCGCAAGGCCGACTCCGACCCGCCCCGGGCCCGTGCGCGTCTTCCGCTGCTTCTCCCTGGTCTTCACGCACGGTTCCGCACTCCGTCCGGCCGGTTCATGCACTCACCCGAGGAAGAGGCCGGTGCCGTGCTCTCCTTCCCTTCGGCCTCCAAGAGGTGCAGACATGAACACACCTGTGACGACCCCGATATCGGTGTCCGGTCTGACGAAGTCGTTCGGCCGTACCCGCGCCCTGGACGGTCTGGACCTGACCGTCCGTTCCGGTGAGGTTCACGGTTTCCTCGGCCCGAACGGCTCGGGCAAATCCACCACCATCCGCGTCCTTCTGGGCATGCTGCGAGCCGACGGCGGCACCGTCGAGCTTTTCGGCGGAGACCCCTGGCGGGATGCGACCGAATTGCACAAGCGGGTGGCGTACGTTCCCGGCGATGTCACCCTGTGGCCCTCCCTGACCGGCGGCGAGGTCATCGACCTGCTCGGCCGGATGCGCGGCGGCATCGATTCGCGCCGCAAGACCGATCTGCTGGAGCGTTTCGAGCTCGACCCGCGTAAGAAGGGCCGCACCTACTCCAAGGGCAACCGGCAGAAGGTCGGGCTGGTCGCCGCGCTGGCCTCTGACGCCGAGCTGCTCATCCTGGACGAACCGACCTCGGGTCTGGACCCTCTCATGGAGGAGGTGTTCCAGGACCTCATCCGCCGGGAGCGCGCGGGCGGGCGGACCGTGCTGCTGTCCAGCCACATCCTCAGCGAGGTCGAGGCCCTGTGCGACCGGGTCACCATCATTCGTGGCGGCCGCACCGTCGAGAGCGGCTCCCTGGCCGAGCTGCGCCACCTGACCCGCACCTCCCTGGACGCCGAGCTCGAGTCCCCGCCGGACGGGTTGGCCGCGCTGCCGGGCGTCCACGACCTGCAGGTCGACGGCGTCCGCATCCGCTGCGAGGTCGACACCGTCCGGCTGAACGAGGTGCTGGCCCGGCTCACCGCGTCGGGTGTCCGCACCCTGACGAGCCGTCCTCCGACACTGGACGAGCTGTTCCTGCGCCACTACAAGGGCGGGTCGCAGGAGGTCACGCGATGAGCGCGTTCACCGGAACGGGCGACCTGGTGCGGTTGATCTCGCGCCGCGACCGCGTGGTGCTGCCGATCTTGGTGTTGTGGCTCGGGCTGCTCCCGGCCGGTTTCGTGTCGGCCACCGGGCAGCTCTACCCCACGGCGGCCGACCAGCTCCAGTACGCCCGCACCGTCGGTGCCAGTCCCACGTTCCTCGCCATGTACGGGCCCATGTACGACTTCGGCCTGGCCGGCATCGTGGTGCAGCGGAGCGGGGTGATCCCCGTGGTCATGGCGATCGCCGCCATACTCCTTTTGATCCGCCACACCCGGGTGGAGGAGGAGGCGGGGCGGCGGGAGCTGCTGGGCGCCGCGGTGCTCGGGCGGGGTGCGCCCGTCACCGCGGCCCTGCTGGTCACCATGGGGGCGAGCCTGGCCGTCGGTCTGCTGCTGGCCGCCGGTATGGCCGCCCAGGACCTGCCGGTCGCCGGCTCGGTCGCATTCGGAGGCCAGGCCATCGCCGCCGGGTGGCTGTTCGCCGCGGTGGCGGCGGTGGCCGCCCAGCTCTCCCAGGGCGCCGCCGCGGCACGTGGAATCGCCCTGACGGCGTTGGGCGCGGCGTTCGTGGTGCGGTTGGCCGCTGACGCGGGCGGTGCCGGCAGCGGCCTGTCCTGGCTGGGATGGCTGTCGCCGCTGGGCTGGGCGCAGCGGGTGCGGCCCTACGCCGCGGAGCGGTGGTGGCTGTTCGCCCTGGTCGTCGCCGCTGCCGGTGCGCTGGCGTGGGTGGCGGTACGGCTGGCGGCACGCCGTGACCTGGACGCGGGGGTCTGGCCCCAGCGGCTGGGGGCCGCCGACGCCGCACCCTGGCTGGCCGACCCGTTCGGCCTGGCCTGGCACCTGCACAGCCGGACGCTGTACGGGTGGCTGGCCGGATTCGCCGCGCTGGGCGCCGTCTACGGCGGTGTGGCGGGCGGGGTCGAGGACATGCTGCGCGACAGCCCCGGCCTCCGGGAGATCTTCGTCAGGCTGGGCGGCGAGTCGAGCCTCCTCGACGCCTATTTCTCCTCGTCGATGAGCGTGCTCGGCCTCATCGCCGCCGCCTACGCCGTCTCGTCCGCCCTGCGGCTGCGTTCGGAAGAGGCGGGCCTGCGCGCTGAGCCGGTGCTGGCTGCACCGGTCGGACGGTTGAAGTGGATGGCGAGTCATCTGGTGTTCGTGCTCGCGGGACCGGCCGTGGTGCTGGCCGCAGGCGGCCTGGTCGCGGGCTTGGTGCACGGGCTCGACACCGGCAGGGTCGGCGACGTGCTCCCCAGCGTGCTCGGTGCCGCGATGGCCCAGGTGCCGGCCGTCTGGCTGACCGCCGCGTCGGCGGTCGCGCTGTTCGGGCTGTTCCCGCGCCTGACCGGCCTGTCCTGGGCGGTCGTGGGTGCGGCGGCGGGCATCACGATGTTCGGAGCCGTGCTGGATCTCCGGCAGTGGGTCCTCAACCTGTCGCCGTTCACGCACGTTCCGGCG
Source organism: Actinocorallia aurantiaca (assembly GCF_039533685.1). Taxonomy (NCBI): domain Bacteria; kingdom Bacillati; phylum Actinomycetota; class Actinomycetes; order Streptosporangiales; family Thermomonosporaceae; genus Actinocorallia; species Actinocorallia aurantiaca. The sequence continues at coordinate 389,518 of NZ_BAAATZ010000029.1, forward strand.
CTCGGCGCCCAGGACGGCACCGTGACACCGTTTCTCGGACTGCTGGCCCTGACCGCTGCGCTCGTGCTCATCGGCCTGGCCGGATTCAAACGCCGGGACCTCGCGCTGGGGTGAGGTGACAGGGGCGGTCGTCCTTCGCCTCAGCCGCCGCGTTCATCGGCCGCCGACCGGGCGCGCCGATGGACGCGGCCTCGGCATCAGTCTGTCTCTGCGGTGCGCTCGGTGTGCCAGCGGTCGAGGAGCGCGGGGATCTCGCGGAGCATGAAGGTGTAGAAGTCGCGCATCTCGGTCAGGCGGCGTGCGGCGGGGGAATCGGCGTCGACGGCCTCGATGCCCTGTTGGGCGGCTTCGAGCATGGCCAGGAGCATGCCGTTCTTGGCCGACATGAGGGTCGCCCAAGCACCTTCACGCAGCCGGTAGTGCTCGCGGCGGCTGCCCGGCATCGGAACGCGTTCGATGAGGCCGACGGTCGAGAGCATCTTGATCGCGCCGGAGGCCGAGCCGGAGCTGATGCCGAGCTGCTCCACCAGCTCACTCGCGGTGACGCTCTCGGTTTCGGAGAACAGGAACGCCGCCATCACGCGCGCGGTCGCCTTCTGCAGTCCGTTCTCGCTGAGCATCAGAGCCAGCCGTTCGGCGGCCTCCGCGGCCTCTGTCATCGCGCTCACCCTCCCCCTTCAGGATCCTGGACGATCCTAATGCATCAGAGTCTTCAGAAATCTTTGAAATCTCTGATATTGATGTAAGTATGAACGTCGCGATCGAGCTCACGGAACTCACCAAGACCTATGGAATTCGCCGCGGGCTGGACGGGCTGACCCTGCGGGTGCGTGCCGGTGAGGTGTTCGGCTACCTGGGTCCCAACGGAGCAGGTAAATCCACCACCATCCGGCTGATGCTGGACCTGATCCGCCCCACCGGCGGCACCGTCCGGGTACTGGGGAAGGACCCGCGCGCCGAGGCGGTGCGGCTGCACCGCCGGATCGGCTACCTGGCCGGCGACTTCGCCGTCGACGGCCGCCAACGGGCCGGCGAATGCCTGTCCTTTCTGGCGGGCCTGCGCGGCGGCGTCCCGGCGGCGCGCATCACCGAGCTGGCCGAACGGCTGGAGCTGGACCTCGCAGCCCGGATCAAGAGCCTGTCCAAGGGCAACCGGCAGAAGGTCGGGCTCATCCAGGCGTTCATGCACCAGCCCGAACTGCTGATCCTGGACGAGCCCACCTCCGGCCTGGACCCGCTGGTGCAGCAGACGTTCCTGCAGATGGTCGCCGAGGCCAAGGCGGCCGGGCAGACGGTGTTCATGTCCAGCCACATCATGAGCGAGGTGGAAGCAATCGCCGACCGGGTGGCCATCATCAGAGAAGGGCGCCTGGCGGCCGTTGACACCGTCGCCGCCCTGCGGGACCGGTCGCTGCTGCGGGTGAGGATCGACTTCGCCGAAACCATCACCGTCGAGGAGTTCGCCGCCCTGCCCGGTATCACCGGCCTGGTCGTGACCGGAACCGGAGATGGCACCACGCTGACCTGCCGCGTGGACGGCGCCCCTGATGCCCTCATCAAGGCCGCGGCCCGCCACACCGTCACCGGCCTGCGCGCCGAGAGCCAGGACCTGGAAGAACTCTTCCACGCCTACTACGCCGGAGAGAACCCCACCGGCTCATGACCGGCCGCACCGACTGATCCTTCTTCCCCTTCCACCGCTTTCGCCGAGGACGTGACATGACCGCCCTTCAGCCCGCCGCCTCTCGCACCGCCGTACCCGGTACCTCTGGGCTCTCGCGTGCGTTCGGGCGTTCGATGTTCGCCAAGACGCTGTTCGACAACCGGCGCATCTTCACCGTCTGGGCGCTGGCCACCGGCCTGCTGGCGCTGATGTACGCCGGCTTCTACCCGCAGATCACCGCCGACGCCACGGCCAGCGTGCCCGAGGCGATGAGCGGATTCGGCTTCGACGACCTGTCCTCGGCCGCCGGATACCTGCAGAGCGCGGTCTTCGGACTGCTGGTACCCCTGCTGGCCACCTTCTACGGCGCCGCCACCGGAGCCCGCATGATCTCCGCCGACGAGGAATCCGGCTACCTCGACCTGCTGCTGGCCCACCCCATCAGCCGCACCCGGCTGCTTCTGCACCGCTTCGCCGCCCTGGCCACCGGAGCCGTGCTCATCGCGGCCGTGGTGCTGGGCGCGATGCTGGCCATCCGCACCGGCGCCGAACTGGACACGATCTCCGTCGGCGGCTTCACCGCCCAGGCCGTCACCCTGGCCCTGCTCGCCCTGGTGTTCGGAGCACTCGCCACCGCCATCGGCGCGGCCACCGGCAAGAGTCGAGCCGTCGTATTCGGTGCGACCGCCGGAATCGGGGTGCTGTCCTACGCCCTCAACGGCTTCGCCTCCCAGATCGGCGCAGACTGGCTGCGTCGTCTCACTCCCTTCCGCTACTACATCGGCGGTGAGCCGCTGAAGAACGGCCTCCCCCTCGCCGACGTGTGCGTGCTGGCCGCCGTCACCGCCGTGCTCCTCGGCGTGGGGGCCTGGCGGTTCGCCCACCGTGACCTCGGTCGTTGAAACCCGGCTGCAGCCAGTACGCCCTTGCGTTCGACATCCGATCCGCCGGATGTCCGCTGCATCGGTGGTCGACGCCATCACACGTCGGTGCCCTGTCGCGTGGTCAGATCCAACCGTACTCGCGGGCGAGGCGGGCGGCGGCATGGCGGTTGTCGGCGTCCAGCTTGATGACGGCCGAGGAGAGGTGGTTGCGGACGGTTCCGCTCTTGCCGTGGATGCGGGCGTGCAGCGAAGAGCTGAATCAGGCAGTGGAGTCGAGGAAGAATTTCTCGAGTAGTGGTGCGAGGTAGTCGGGGTCTGGGTCGTGTGGCTGGCCGTGCATGGTCTGCTGCTGCGCGTGTGGGAGCAGGCCGGCGACGGCTTGGGCTGCGTCGCGGCGCCAGGGTGCGCTGATTTCGCCGTCGAGTACGAGTGTGGGCTGGGTGACGGTGGTGTCCCACCAGGTGGGCAGGCTGAAGTCGCCCATTATCGTCAGGTCGTATTCGATGGTGTGGGCGACTGCTTCAAGCTCTTGCCAGCGGGGCGCGCTGCGCATCGGGGCGAGCACTTCCGGGGCCATCTGGACGACCACGGTCAGGAAGTGCTCGACCGCGTCTCCACGGCGTCCGGCGGCGATCAGCTCTTCAAGCCGGGCGATCATGTCGATGGGCACCGGCTCCCTGGTCCCTGGCAGCGTGAACACAGGCTCGACCAGCGCGAGCCTCTCGAACGGGATGCCCTGGGCGGCGGCCTCGGCCGTCAGGACCGCGCCGGAGGTGACTCCGAAACCGAAGACCGGACCGTCGAAGCGCGAGACGAGTGCTGCGAGGTCCTCGATCTCGCGTGCCACCGCGTACGGGGGCGTGTCGCCGCTGTCGCCGCGTCCACGCCGGTCGTAGACGATCGCGGTGAACCGACGGGCGAGCCGCCGGGCCAGCGGGGCGAGGGCGCGACGGTCGTTCATCGTGTTCGTGACGAGGACGACCGGCGGGCCTTCCCCCCACTGCTGGAAAGCGATGGCTGTGCCGTCCGCCGAAGTCACGTACTGGACGGCACCGCTGATCTCCGGCTGTGACCGCTCCACCGGGCCCTGCTGATAGATGGCGCCGACATGTGAGAACAATTCTCCGTACCCGTACAGACGAGGTTCTGAGCGCTGCGCGATCCCCTGGTAGTAGGCGGCGTACCGAGTGCGGGTCTCCTCGACCTCCCCATTGAGCTGGTCGAGGCAGAACGCCCGTACGGTCTCCAGCAACCGAAAGCGCGACATCCCATCAAGCCGGACGACCAACGATCTGTCGACCAGCCTGGCCAGAAGATCGGCGACCTCGTAGGCGGAGATCTCGCCGGCCGCGCACACGGCCTCGGCCGCCGGCAAGGTGAAGGCATCGGTGTGCAGGGCGAGCCGGCTGAGCACCGCCTGCTCAGCGGAGGTCAGCAGGTCCCAGCTCCACGAGATCACCGCACGGAGGGTCTGCTGCCGGGTGGCGAGCATCCGGAACCGGTCGTCGAGCCGGGCCGCGACATCATGGACGCCCAGCGCACGGACCCGGGTCGCGGCCAGTTCGAGGGCGAGCGGCAGCCCGTCCAGACGGCGGCAGATCTCGCCGATCGCCTGGGCGTTGGCAGGCGTCACCTCGATTGCGGCCCGTTCGGCGAAGAGCTGAACGGCGCTGTAGGACGTGGTCGCCGCAGCGGGCGGGAGTTCGAGTGGACGAACCGGACAGGTCTGCTCACCGAAGATCCCGAGGGGTTCCCTGCTGGTGGCCAGGACTCGCAGCCGGGGAGCGGTACGCAGCAGCCGCTCGGTGACCGTGGCGGCGGCCTCGACCACGTGCTCACAGTTGTCGAGCACGAGAAGGAGCGGCCCGCGCGTGACGTCCACGATCGTGGCGATGGCCGCTTCGACCTGCACGGCCGATGCCTGCGCCGAGAGCGAGGCCAGTTCCACCAGCCAAGCGCTCTCCGGACACTGGCGGGCGGTCTCGATCGCGACACTGGTCTTCCCGACACCGCCTGGGCCGGTCAGCGTGATCAGACGGCTGTGTGCCAGCCGGTCGCGTACTCCGTCCACGAGATCCTGCCGTCCGACCAGGGCGGTGAGAGCGGCGGGGAGGTTGGTCTGCTCAGCGGCCGGGGACAGGGCCGGGTCCTGGGTGAGCATCGACTGGTGCAGCGCGTCGAGCTCGGGGCCGGGATCGAGGCCGAGTTCGTCGGCAAGGCGTTTGCGCAGGTCGTGGAAGGTGTCGAGGGCTTCGCTGTGCCGTCCGGAACGGTAGAGCGCATGCATGTAGGAAGCGCGCAGCCGTTCGCGGAACGGGTTCTCCGTGACCAGATGGCCCAGCTGGGCGACGTCGTGCTCGCCCAGTTCCAGCTGCGCTTCGGCCCGGGCCTCCAGTGCGGTGAGGCGTTCTTCGTCGAGCCGGGAGATCGCGGCACGCGCGAACGGCTCGTCGAGCACGTCGGCGTAGGCCGGGCCGCGCCACAGGTCCAGGGCTTCGTCGAGCAACGAGACCCTCGCGCGGGCGTCAGTGGTCTCTCGTGCGCGGGCGGCCAGCTCGCGGAAGCGACGGACGTCGTCCGCGCCGCCGCGCAGCAGATAGCCGGGAGGCTGAGTGACGACCAGATCGCGGCCACCGGGTTCGGCGTCGGCCAGGACCCGCCGCAGCTGTGAAACGCGGGTCTGCAACGTGTTGGCCGGGTTGGCGGGCAGCTCCTCGCCCCACAGGTCGTCGATGAGGCGGTCGGTCGAGACCGCCCTGCCCTCGTGGATGAGCAGGTGGGCGAGCAGGGCGCGGACCTTGCGGTCGGGTACCCGCACGGGCTCATCGTCGGCGGTCCGAACGGCCAGGGGGCCAAGCACATCAAAACGCACGATCTTGACTTTAGACGGCTGACAGCCGACCTGAAGTCTTTCTGAACCGCGATCCGGCAGAGTCAGGGACAAGAAGAAAGAAACACCCACCGGCAAGGAGAACGAAATGCGCGTCATGACCCTGCTGAAGTCCGCTGGAAACTTCGGAATGCCGCCGCAGGAACTGTTCGCCGCACTCGGCGCACTCGGCGAAGAGCTCCAGGCCACCGGAGTCCTGGTCGAAACGGCCGGCCTCGCGCCCACTGCCGCCTCGCCCCTGGTGAAGCTGGCCGACGACACCATCACCGTCACGAACGGCTTCGAAGGAGCCGGCACGGTCGACGCCTACGCCATCTACGAGGTCGAGTCGATCGACGACGCCGTCAAGCTGGCTCAGAGCTTCCTGGAGATCCACCAGAAGTACTGGCCCGCATGGAGCGGCGAGGTCGAAGTCCGTCAGACCTTCGGCGGCTAGCAGCCCGATCGAACAACCTCGAGAAGACGCGGCCAAGCCCGGTGCGATGCCAACGCACCGGGCGCTCAGCACGCGCCGACTCGCAGAACCTCCCGGTAGAAGGTTCTGTCATGGAATCGGCGTGACACGTCGCCTTTCGGCCATGGCATGAGTGAGACGCCCAGATCGGGCACGGCGAGCCGGACCTCCTCGGCCGCCGCGCCCTCGCCGGAAGAACGGGACCCGCGCATGATCTCCCCGACCTGGGGTAGCTCCCGAAAAGGGAGTTAAGGGGGACTCATGGCGGTCGAGACGGCGATGTTGACGTTCGTGGGGAACGCTACGACGATCATCCGGTACGGGCCGTTCACGCTGCTGACCGATCCGAACTTCATCCGGAAGGGGCAGCGGGCCTACCTCGGGTACGGGCTGACCAGCAGGCGGCTGAAGGACCCGGCGGTGTCCGTGGACGACCTGCCCGAGCTCGACGGGGTGATCCTGTCGCACCTGCACGGGGACCACTGGGACGGGGTGGCCGAACGGCGCCTGGACCGCCGCCTGCCCATCCTGACCACCCCGCTCGCCGCACGCGCCCTGCACCGCAAGGGGTTCCGCCACTCCGAGGGGCTGCGCACCTGGAACTCCGAGATCCTCACCAAGGGAGACCACCAGGTACGCGTCACCGCCATGCCGGGACGGCACGCGCCGGGCCTGCTGCGCCGCCTGCTGCCGCCCGTCATGGGTTCGCTGCTGGAGTTCGGGCCGCGAGGGGGCGAGCCGGAGCTGCGCGTGCACATCAGCGGCGACACCCTCCTGTACGACGAGATCGCCGAGATCGGGCGGCGGCATCCGCACATCGACGCGGGCGTCGTCCACCTGGGCGGGACCCGCCTGCTGAGGCTGATCCCCGCCAGCATGGACGGGCGGCAGGGCGCGCGCTGGGTGGAGACGGTCGGCTGCGCCACCGTCATCCCCGTCCACTACGACGACTACACGGTGTTCCGTTCACCGTTGTCGGACTTCGAGCGGGAGCTGGGCCGCCGCGGTCTGCACGGCAGGCTCCGGCGTGTCGAGCGCGGCGGGACGCACGTGCTCACCCGGCAGCAGGGAGCCGGTCAGATCCGGCGCTGAGGCCCCGCGCCGTCTCGGGAGCGTTCAGGCGCGGGGCGCGTACATGATGACCAGGACGCCGGCCAGGCAGATGAGGGCTCCGGTGATGTCCCACCGGTCGGGGCGGAACCCGTCCATGACCATGCCCCAGGCCAGGGAGCCCGCGACGAACACGCCGCCGTAGGCGGCCAGGATCCGGCCGAAGTTCGCGTCCGGCTGCAGGGTCGCGACGAACCCGTAGAGGCCGAGGGCGACGACGCCCGCGCCGATCCACCAGGTTCCCCGGTGCTCGCGCACGCCCTGCCAGATCAGCCAGGCGCCCCCGATCTCGGCCACGGCGGCCAGCACGAACAGGAGGAGGGACCGGGCGACTGTCATGGTCGGTACGGTACCGAGGGCGGCGCCCCCGCCGCGCTCCGGGCCATGCTCCCTTACCGGCATGGGCAAATCTGCCTCAGGTGATGTTCGTTTCGCCAGGTAGGTGGGCAAGGGTTACAAATCCTGACAGATCCTGATGCGGGGGCGCAGATGAAGATCGGGTACAAGCTCATGGCGGAGGGGTTCGGGCCCCAGGAGCTGGTGCGGCAGGCGGTGAAGGCCGAGGAGGCCGGATTCGACTTCGTCGAGATCAGCGACCACTACCACCCGTGGCTGCACGAGCAGGGGCACTCGCCGTTCGCCTGGTCGGTGCTGGGGGCCATCGCCGCGAAGACCGAGCGGATCGGGCTGGCGACCGGGGTGACCTGCCCGACCGTCCGCTACCACCCGGCGGTCATCGCGCAGGCCGCGGCCACGCTGGCGCTGCTGTCCGACGGGCGCTTCACGCTGGGGATCGGCTCGGGGGAGCGGCTGAACGAGCACGTCGTCGGGCCGGGGTTCCCGCAGTCGGTGCAGGCCCGCCAGGACATGATGCGCGAGGCGCTGGAGATCATCCGGCTGCTGTGGCAGGGCGGCTACCGCTCCTACCAGGGCAAGTACCTGCAGCTCCAGGACGCACGGGTGTTCGACCTGCCCGAGGAGCTCCCGCCGATCGCGGTGGCCGCGGGCGGCGCGCAGGCCGCCAGGCTCGCCGCCGAACTGGCCGACGGCCTGTTCTCCACCGAGCCCAAGGACAAGCTCGTCAAGGAGTTCCGCGAGGCCGGGGGCGACGGGCCGCTCTACGCGGAGGTCCCCATGGCGTGGGCGCCCGACGAGCAGACCGCCGCCAAGGCGGCGTGGGAGACCTCCCGCTGGGCGCTGACCGGGTGGAAGGTGATGAGCGAGCTGCCCAACCCGGCCAACTTCGCCGCGGCCAGCACCACCGTGCGCCAGGAGGACGTCCTCGAGCAGTTCGCCTGCGGTCCGGACCCGTCCCGCTACCTCGAGGTCACCCGGCCGTTCGTCGACGCGGGGTTCGACCACCTGGTGATGCAGAACGCCGGCCCCGACCCCGACGGGTTCATGGACTTCTACCAGAGCGAGCTCGACGGCCGGATCAGGAGTCTCCAACCCGCCTGACCGGCCGAAAGCAGCACCGCCGCCGCGGACACCGCCACCGGGACCGCGGCGAGCACGAAGCACAGGGACAGGGGCAGGCGGCCCACCACGAACCCGGTGAAGGCCGTCGCCCCCGTCGACCCGGCGCTCGGCAGGGAGTGCCCGGCGTCGCCTCTCACGCACAGCAGCGGAACATGCGGAACAACCTGACAGGCGGGGAGGACGTTCCGCGATCGCGCTGCGTCTGCCCGGATCTGGTCGGCTCTATTAATGTCGCTATACATCTCTATCTTCCCGTATATTCCTTCCAAAGCTATCTTAAAGGGAAGGATGGGGAAGTCGGATGGGCGATCACTTCCGCTCTCCGTCCCTTGATCACAGGGAAGAGGCGCTCGTGTCATGAGCACGATCTACAAGTCCGAGGCTGGCGGGAACGCGATCCGGCGGCGTTACCGGGAGGCTCTGGAGGACTGGCCGGTCCCCGCCGAGCATGTGCGGGTGAAGACCCGGGAGGGCGAGACCTTCGTCGTGTCCTCCGGGCCCCGGGAGGCCCCGCCCCTGCTGCTGCTCCACGGTTCGGGGACGAACACGGCGATGTGGATGGGCGACGTCGCCGTCTGGTCACGGCATTTTCGTGTCCACGCCGTCGACCTCGTCGGAGAGCCCGGACTGAGCGCGCAGTCCCGTCCGCCCCTGGCGTCCGACGCGCTCGCGCTGTGGCTCGACGACGTGCTCGAGGGGCTCGGGATCACGAGCGCCTCGATCGTCGGGGCCTCCCTGGGCGGCTGGCTGGCGTTGGACTACGCGGTCCGCCGTCCGGACCGGGTGGCGCGCCTGGCTCTGCTGTGCCCCGGCGGCGTGGGCGGGCAGAAGACGGGTTGGCTGTTCAAGGCGTTGTTCCTGCGCATGTTCGGCGTGAAGGGGATACGCCGGTCGGCGCGGGTCGTCACGGGTCTGGACACGTCGCTGGACCAGCACGTCCTCGATTCCTTGGCACTGACCTTCAACCACTTCAAGCCGCGCACGGAACGGCTGCCGGTGTTCCCCGACGACGCTTTGCGCGGTCTGGCCATGCCCGTGCTGGTGGTGGTCGGCGGCCGTGACGTCATGCTCGACTCCCATGCCACCGCCCGACGCGTACGCGAGTGTGTTCCGCACGCGACCGTGAACCTCCTGCCCGAGGTCGGACACGCGATCCTCGGCCAGACCGATTCCGTCCTGGCGTTCCTGCGCGATGAGGAGAACGGACATGCCTGACTCACTCCAGGACTTCTCGGGAACACCCGTCCTCGTGTACGCGCCGGACGGCCCTCCACTGCGGAACGAGAACGACGCCCTCGACGTGATCGGCGAGAGCGGCTACCGGGGCGCCACGTGGGTCGCGGTCCCGGTCGAGCGGTTCACGGACGAGTTCTTCCGGCTGCGCACCCGCGTCGCGGGCGACATCGTCCAGAAGTTCGCCAACTACGGGATGGGGCTCGCCGTCATCGGTGACATCTCCCGCCACCTGGACGCCAGCTCCGCGCTGCGCGACTTCGTCCGGGAGAGCAACCGGGGCGCTCGGCTCTGGTTCCTGCCCGACGCCGACGCCCTGCGTTCCCGGCTCGCACGGAGCTGACCGGGCGACGGGCCTCCGCCTTCAGGAGGGACCGGGCTCGGCGCGGAGGAATCGGCGCAGGATGAGGTGCAGGGTGGGGAGCTGCTCGGCGGGCTCGAACCCCGGGTTGGTGGCCGCACCGGTGTAGAGGGAGCCGATCAGGGTCTGGATCCACGTCGCGGTGCCGACCGGATCCAGGCCGGGGTCGATCTGCCCGGCTTCGGCGGCCCTGGACAGGAGCGCGGCGATCGCGGCGTGCTCTTCGGCGTTGTCCCGGCTCAGCGCCGCCTCGACCTCGGGGTCCCGGTAGGCCTGGACCATCGCCTCCATGACCAGCGGCGGGACGGTCGGTTCCGCCGCCGGGGCGGCGAGGAGGTCGACGACCTCGAGCAGGGCCGCCCACGGGTCGTCGCCGGCCACGGCTCGAGCCAGGAATTCGGCCTTCTCGTCCCCGTCTTCCTCGAACACGGCGAGGAAGATCGCCCGCTTGTTGGGGAAGTAGTGGAACAGGTTGCCCGTGCTCGTGCCCGCGGCCTTGCAGATCTCGGCGGTCGTGGTGCGTTCGAAGCCCTTGGCCGCGAACAGCCCGGCCGCCGCGTTCACGATGTTCCGCCGGCGGGCCTCGTGCTTGGCCGGGTCGATCGTCCTCATCATGCCCTTTCCTGACGGATCCCTCGCGAGCGGACCCACCTTATCGGCTCGGGACTAAAAATAGACCGAGCGCTCGGTTTATGATTTGATCGGCTCTCCCTCCGATACGAGAAGGAACCGACATGGACACCGACCGAACCGTCCCGGCCCCCTCACCGCGGCACGGGCTCGCGCCGGCGATCGGACTGCTGGTGCTGTCCCCGATCTGCGCCGAATACCTCATCGGCTACCTCGAGCTCATGGGCCGTCCGCTGGAACTGCTGGCCGGCCTGCTCTTCCTCGCCCCGCTCTACGGCACGGTCGCGGTGATGATCCGCGAGGCGGTCCGGCGAACCGGCCGCGGATGGCCGGCGATCCTGCTGCTGGGCGCGGCGTTCGGCCTGATCCAGGCCGGATTGATCGACCAGAGCTTCTTCAACCCGGATTTCGTCGACGAAGCCTCCTGGGATGAGGAGCGGCTGCCCACTCTCCTCCCGGGTCTGGGAATCAGCGTCGGCCACGCGCTGACCTTCCTCGCGGGCCATGTGATCTGGAGCTTCGCCGCGCCGATCGCCGTGGTCGAGGCCTGCGTTCCCCGGTTCGCCGACCGGCCGTGGCTGGGCAAGGGCGGCATGAGCGTGATGGTCGTGCTGTACGCGCTGGCCGTCGTGGTGTTCTTCCACGAGCACACCAAGGAGTTCATGGCCGCCCCCGCCCAGCTCGGCACCGCCGCCGCGCTCGCCCTCGTCCTGATCGCGGCGGCCTTCGCGCTTCCGCGCCGCGCCGTGAGACGTCCCGGCCGGGTACCGGCCGCGTGGCTCGTCGGGGTCATCGGCCTGATCCTCCTGGCCTCCTTTCACCTGTCGCCCGCGACCTGGCCGGGGACCGCTTTGAAGGCGGCACTGCTGGTCCTGTACGGCGGCCTGGTGCTGTGGTGGTCCACCCGAGCGCGTTGGGGACGCGCCCATGTGCTGGCCACCGGCGGCGCCGCCCTGGTGGCCAACGTAGGTCTCTCCTTCGTGGTCCAGCCGTTGGGCGAGGTCTCCTACCCCGCCAAGTACGCCGCCAACACCGCCCTGACGCTGGGCGTGCTGGCCCTCCTCGCTTGGGCCCGGCACCGGCTGCGCCGCGCGGAGTCCCCGGCCTCTGTGCCCGATGGCCGAGCCGCCCGTGCATTACCGCGACTCCACCTCGTGGAGTCTGCGCCGCAGATGGGCGCGTTCGGGTTCGGTGCCGGCGAGGTCAAGGGCCCTGCGGTAGGCGGCCGCGGCCTCGGGCAGGCGGCCGAGGCGGTGCAGGAGTTCTCCGCGGGCGGCCGGATAGGGGTGATGGGTGCGCAGCTTCTCGTCGTCGGCCAGGCTGTCGAGTAGCGCGAGGCCCGCTTCCGGGCCGTCGCGCATGGCGACTGCCACGGCGCGGTTGAGCGCGACGACGGGGGATGGGGTGAGTGCCAGCAGGACGTCGTAGAGCGCCACGATCTGCGGCCAGTCGGTGGCGGCGAAGTCCGGGGCCTCGTCGTGCAGCGCGGCGATCGCGGCCTGCACGCCGTACGGGCCGGGCGGGCCGCCCGCCAGAGCGGGCGGCACCAGGGAGAGGCCTTCTTCGATCATGGGCTGGTCCCACAGGGCTCGGTCCTGGTCCTCGAGCAGCACCATGCCGCCCTCGGCGCCGGTGCGGGCCCTCCGCCTCGCGTGGACGAGGAGCATGAGGGCCAGCAGGCCGGTGACCTCCCGCTCGGCGGGCAGCAGCCGGCGCAGGACCCGTGCCAGCCGGATGGCCTCCTCCGCCAGGTCGAGCCGCTGCAACCGGGTTCCCGAGCTGGCCGCGTACCCCTCCGTGAAGATCGAGTACAGGACCTGCAGGACCCCTGGCAGGCGTTCGGGAAGCTCGTCGGGGCCGGGCACCCGGAACGGGATCCGGGCCTCTCGGATCTTCTTCTTCGCCCGCACGATCCGCTGGGCCATCGTCGCCGGCGGGACGAGATGGGCCCGCGCGACCTCGGGCGTGGTCAGTCCGGCCAGGCAGCGCAGGATCAGCGCCCCGCGCGCCTCGGCCGGGAGGGCGGGGTGGGCGCAGGTGAAGAACAGCTGCAGCCGCTCGTCGGGGAGCTCACCCCCGGCGTCCGCCGCCGGGGCGGGACCGGCCCGCTCGGCGTCCACTCGCAGGACGGCGAGCCGGGCGGCGTACGCCCGCTCCCGCCGCAGCCGGTCGAGCGCCTTGCGGCGGGCCGTCGTCAGCAGCCACGCCCCCGGCCTGGAGGGCACCCCGTCCAGGGGCCAGCGCACCAGCGCCGCCTCGAGCGCCTCGGACGCGACCTCCTCGGCGAGGTCGAGGTCGCCGAAGCGGCTCACGAGGGAGGCGAGCAGAATGCCGTGCTCCTCCCGGAACACCGCTTCCACGGCCAGGTCGGCGGCGGTCGACCGATCCCGCATCCCCGTCAGGCCCCGAAGTCGGCGACCGGCCGCACCACGACCGACCCGCCCCCTCGCGAGCCGGGGCAGCGGGCCGCCCAGTCCAGCGCGACGTCCAGGTCCGGCACGTCGATGACGTAGAAGCCGCCCAGCACCTCACGGCTCTCCGCGAACGGACCGTCGGTGACCGTGCGCTCCCCGCCGGGCCCGACCCGGACCGTCGTGGCGGTGACCAGGTCCGCCAGGGACTCCGACGAGACGAGGATCCCCGCGTCCCGCACGGTCTTGTCGTAGGCCACCCAGTCCTCGACGGTGCAGCCCTCGGCCCCGCCGTTCTCGTCGACCCCACCACTGTTTATGAGCAGCATGTACTTCACGATCGGGCTCCTTCGCCTCGGTGTCCGCGGCGGCCTTCCGCCGCACACCCTGACGACGAACGGCACCCGGCCGTATCGACATCGTCCCAAAGTTTTCTTCCGCGACTTCGCGGATCCCGCCGTCAGAGCGCCCTTTGAGCTCCGGGTCCGGCGGACCGGGGTGCGGTCCGCCGGACTTCGGACGGGATCAGATACCTGCCTTGAAACGGGGGAGATAAGCGCCGGAGTGGCCGGCGGCGGTCGGATGGTAGGAGTTGACGATCGGATACTCCAGAGCGTGGATCCACTGGACGGAGTCGCAGAGTTGGTGGCCGGAGAAGCCCGGCCTGGTGCCGATGGCTTCAGGAGCCCATCCGCGTGTCTACGGTCAGGGCGTCACGATGTCGAAGTCGCGGTCGGGCTCGTCGAGGAAGCCGAGCAGAGTCGTGAAGACGCTTCGGTCGCCGTCGACATGGACCCCCTCCAGGCTTCTGGTCGCGATGACGCCGAGAAGCCGCGGTCTGGTCATCGTCAGCGTCAGGTCGGCCGAGGAGCCCGCGTGGTGAGCGCTCTGGGTGAGGACGCCGTTCGCGAGGGTCAATCGAACCTCCTCTTTGAGGTCGGTGAGGACCCAGTCGATGGTCAGGCGGGTGTCCCACGCGCGGGGACCGTTGACGCGGATGGCCAGGGAGTCGAAGAGCTGCTCGACGCTGAGGGCCCCCATGACATCGGGACTCGCGCTGTCCAGCGTGTTCTCGGGCTTGTTCCCCCGCAACTCGGCCGCCCCCTGGAGGTAGAAGTTGCGCCAGGTGCCGTTCTCGCTGCCGTGGCCGAGACGGGTGTAGGCGTCGGCGAGCATCCCGCGTGCCTCGGTGTCGCCCGGGTCGGCGAAGACGAGGTAGTTCAGGACCTGGGCGGCCCAGCGCAGGTCTCCCGCGTCGAGCGAGGCCCTGGCCTTGGGCAGGATCGCGTCGCGGCCGCCCATGAACTCCACGTGCTTGCGCGACGACTCCTCCGGCGGCAACTCCCACAGGTGAGCGGGATTGCCGTCGAACCAGCCCATGTACCGCTGGTAGATCGCCTTGACATTGTGGGACACCGAGCCGTAGTAGCCGCGCGCGTGCCAGGCGCCCGCCAGGGCGGGCGGCAGTTCGATCACCTCGGCGATCTCCGGACCCGTCATCCCCTGGTTCAGCATCCGCAGCGTCTGGTCGTGCAGGTAGGCGTAAAGGTCCCGTTGCTGCGACAGGAACCGCGACAGCTCCTCGGTCCCCCAGGTCGGCCAGTGATGCGAGGCGAACAGCACATCCGAGCGGGCCGCGAACATCCCGATCGCCTCGGTCAGGTAGCGCGCCCACACCCGTGGGTCGCGCACCAGCGCGCCGCGCAGCGTGAGGATGTTGTGCAGGTTGTGGGTGGCGTTCTCCGCCATGCACAGCGCCCTGTGCTCGGGCAGATAGAAGTTCATCTCGGCAGGCGCCTCAGTGCCCGGGGTGAGCTGGAAGATGAACCGGACCCCGTCGACCGTCTCCTCGTGCCCGGTCTCGGCGATCGACACGGTCGGCTCGATGAGCGAGACGGTGCCGGTGGACGTCGTCACGCCCAGGCCCGCGCCGAGCTGTCCTTCCGGGCCCCGGCCGAGTTCCGCGCCGTACATGTAGATCGCCCGGCGGTTCATCGCCGTCCCGGCGTACACGTTCTCGGCGACGGCGTGTTCCAGGAAACCGGCCGGGGCGATGATCGGAACGTCCGCGCCCTCGTCCAACACGCCGCGCACACCGCCGAAGTGGTCGGCGTGCGAATGCGTGTAGATGACGGCCGTCACAGGCCGGTGCCCCCGGTGCTCCCGGTACAGCGCCAGGGCCGCCGCCGCCGTCTCCACCGACAGCAGCGGGTCCACGACGATCACACCCCGCTCGCCCTCGAGGAACGTGACGTTCGACAGGTCGAACCCGCGCACCTGGTAGATCCCGGCCGCCACCTGGTACAGACCGTGCTTCGCCGTCAGCTGCGACTGCCGCCACAGACTCGGATGCGCGCTGTCCGGGCACGGCCCGTCCAGGAAGGCCGAGGCCGCGAAGTCCCACACCACCCGCCCGGAGTCGTCCTTGATCTGCTCGCGCGACACCGTCCCGACGAACCCCCGGTCGGCGTCGTCGAAGTCCGTCCGGTCCTCCGGCGACGGCGTGGTCTCCACAGCGGCTCCCTGCTGCTCATTGATCCTCTGCGCGCGACCTTCCCCGGATCCCTTCGGGGAAGGACCAGCACATGGCAATGAACTCGCCTCACAGCGAACCGACCGTCACATCACGGGCACCCGACAAGACCTCCGGCCCGGCGGCTCCGGTGGTGGCGGTCAGAGGGCGCGTTCGAAGGCGACGCTGACGTTGTGGCCGCCGAAGCCCACCGAGTTGTTGAGGGCGGCCGCCGGGCCGTCGGGGATCTTGCGGGGTTCGCCGGTGACGATGTCGAGGTCGATGGCCTCGTCGAGGTTGTCGAGGTTGGCGACCGGGGGCACGAGGCCCTCGCGCAGGGACAGGACGGTGAGCAGGGAGCCGAGCGCGCCGGCTCCGCCGAGGAGGTGCCCGGTCAGCGACTTGGACGCGGTGATGGCCAGCTCGCGGGCGTGGTCGCCGAAGGCGCCCTTGATGGCGTTGATCTCGGCGACGTCGCCCTGCGGCGTGGAGGTGCCGTGCGCGTTGATGTGGAGGATCTGCTCGGGGCGCAGGCCGGCGTGGGCGAGGCAGCGGACCATGGCCTTGGTCAGGCCCCGCCCGTCCTGGGGCGGCTGGACCATGTCGTGGCCGTCGGCGGAGTACCCGACGCCCGCGGCGTAGGCGTGGATCCGGGCGCCGCGCGCACGCGCGTACTCCTCGGACTCCAGGACCAGCACCGCCGCGCCCTCGCCGAGCACGAAGCCGTCCCGGTCCCGGTCGAACGGGCGGGAGGCCCGCTCGGGATCGTCGTTGCGGGTGGACATGGCCCGCATCGCGGCGAAGGACACCATCGGCAGCGGGTGGATGCACGCCTCGGCGCCGCCCACGATGACCACGTCGGCCCGGCCGCCCCGGATCATGTCGATGCCGTAGCCGATCGCCTCGTTGCTGGAGGAGCACGCGGACACGAGCGCGTGGACGCCCGCGGTCGCCCGGTACTCCAGGCCCACCCTCGCGGCCGGGCCGTTGGGCATCTGCATCTGCACGCCGAGCGGGGAGACCTGGTGCCAGCTCTCGTTCAGGAGGGCGTCGTAGTTCTTCGCCGTACTGAGCAGGCCGCCGATCCCCGAGGACAGCACCACGCCGAGCCGGTCGGGGTCGACGGTCCGTCCGCCGTCCTCCCCGTACCGGTATCCGGCGTCCCGCATCGCCTCCCTCGCGGCGATCATCGCGAACAGCTGGCTGCGGTCGATGTCGCGCAGCTGCTCTTCGGACAGCACCCCGGACGCGGCGGGTTCCACGGCGGCCTGGCCCGCGAAGTGCACGGGCAGTCCGTCCAGGCCCTCCCAGGGGAGGGTGCTCACCCCGGACTCGCCGGCCAGCGCGGCCGCCCAGGTCGAGGCGACGTCTCCCCCCAACGGGGTGCTGGCGCCCAGACCGGTGACGGCGACGCGGGTCTCGCCCATAGGTCTTGTCTCCTCTTGCGCGGGGGTCTTCAGAGGCACGGCCCGGGTGCGGTTTCGTCGGGGCGGAACCGCACCCGGGCTCGCTGATGCGAAGCTCAGCGACAACCCTGCACCAAACAGCCTCCTCAGGTAAGTGCGGATTCCCACAAAGATCGCGGCACTATGCGGCCTCTCCATGAACGATTTCCACTCTCTCCCCACGGCCCAGGGGCCGGGAGGGAGCGGTGAGGAGGACGAGCGCCAGGGCGAGGACGGCCAGTCCCGACCAGGAGAGAAGGGGCAGCCGTTCCCCGAGGACGGCCACGCCCATCAGGGCCGCCACGGCGGGTTCGGCCAGCGTCAGGGTGGTGGCGGTCTGGGCGGAGGCGTGGCGCAGTCCGTGACCGAAGAGGCGGTAGGCCAGGAAGGTGGTGAAGAGCGCCAGGTGCAGGGCCACGGCCGTGCCGCGCCAGGTGAGGAGCCACTGCGTGCCGGCGGCCGCCAGTACCGGCAGGACGAGCAGGGCCGCGCCGCCGAACATCACGCCCATCACCGCGCCGGAGGAGTGGCCGCGCGCGATGAGCCTTCCGCTGATGAGGGCGTAGACGGCGTAGGAGAGGCCCGCCAGAACGGCCAGGAGGACACCGACGGCGTCCACGGGGGCGGCGCCGTCGGTGAGTTCGGGGCCGAGGACCAGCGCGGTGCAGCCGAGCACGGCTCCGGCGGTGGCGCACAGCCGGCGGCTGGAGGGGCGGTCGCCTCCGACGAGCCAGGCCAGCAGCCCGGTGAGGACCGGGGCGCTGCCCAGCGCGATCACGGTGGCCACGGCCACGCCCGTCCGCGCCACGGCCGGGTAGAAGGTGACCGGGTATCCGGCCACGGCGATGGCGCCCAGGACGAGCAGCCACCGTTCGGCGCCGCCGCACGCGGCGGGCAGCGAGCGGGCGCCCCGCGAGGACAGGAACAGCAGCAGCCCGCCGAAGGCCAGTCCGGCCGAGCCGACGGCCGCCGCCGGCGCTCCGGAGGGTGCGAGGGAACTGGCGGTGCCGGTGGTGCCCCACAGCACCGAGGCGATGAGGATGGGCGTCGCGCCCGAGGTCTGGTTCTGCACAGTCGTGAACTTTCGTTGCCGAATTCAGGAAAGGACCGGATTCGAGAACGAGCGCACGACGAACGGCCCGCGGACGTGACCGCAGGTGAAATGAGAGATCAGGCCTTCAGTTCGTGCGCTCGTTCAGAGGCGCACGGGCGGCGGCAGGACGCCGTTCAGGTGAAAGTTCACCCGCTGATCGTACAGAAGTCCCGGCCGGCGGCATCAGCAGGCACCGGCCGGGACGGTCACACGAGTTCCTGGAGCGTCACCGAAGCTTCCGGAAGAAAAGGCGGATGTCGTCGACGAGGACCGCGGAGGGGTCGCCGCCATGGGCGCGGGGGTCGCGGAGGGGGCCGATGACGTCAAGGAAGTCGGCGAAAGTGCCGGGCCGGGCCGTCCGCTGCCCGGGCGCGCTCGGGCTGGACGCGGAGCAGGTCAGAAGCCGGCGGTGATGCGGGTGAACTGCCAGGGAGTCTGGTCGACTCCGCTGCAGGTGGAGACGACGTCGCCGGGGCAGGGGCGGTCGCGGTTGACCGACCAGAAGGCCAGGCGGCCCAGGCCGCGGGCGGAGGACCAGTCGCGGATGGCCTTCCAGGTGGCGGGGGTGGTGACCTCCTTCTGGTCGGAGTGGCCGTTCATGCCGGAGATGCCCATCCGGGAGTAGGCGGTGCGGTCGCTCCAGCCCCAGGTGGAGGTCAGCGCGCGCTTGAGGCCCTCGGCGGCGCCGACGGTGTCGGCGTACAGGTCGGAGCCGTTGAAGTTGAACGGCATGATCGTGTAGTTGTCGACGTCCACGCCGAGCGCCTTGGCCTGGCGGATGAGGCGCAGGCCCCAGGTGTCGGGGCCGTCCTTGCCGGTGCTCATCGTGATGACGACCTTGATGCCGGGGTTGTCGCGCTTCACGATCTTCAGGCCGCGCAGGATGCGGTCCTGGACGGCCGCGTCCTTCAGTTCGTCGTCGTTCTCCATGTCGAAGTCGACGGCGGCCGGGCCGTGGGCGTCGATGACCTTCTGGACCGCGGCCGCGTACTCCTCCGGGCTGGAGCAGGCGGGGCCGAGCTTGCGGCCCGACCAGCCGCCGAAGGAGATCTGGACGCTTCCTCCCGCTTCCTTGATGTCCGCGATGGTCCGGGCGTCGACGCCTCCCCGGAGCGGGCGGCTGCCGTCCCAGGCGGGATCGCATCCGCCGCCGGAGAGGACGAAGGCCATGGTGAACGACCTGATCCCGGTCTCCCGCATCACGGTCTTCACCTCCGGCGGGCGTCCCCACCCCAGGTGGAGGTACGCCGTGGCCGTCGGGTTCCCCGCCGAGGGGGTGCAGCCGCGCGTCTTCAGCTGAAGGGTCCTGCGCTTGGACTCTCCCTGCGCGTTGAACGCCACGACCTCGAGCCGGTACGACCGGCACGCCTTCAGGCCTTTGATCTCGAGCTTGTTCCCGTTGCCCGCGGCCAGGAGCTTCGTCCCGTCGTACACCCGGTAGCCGGTGACGTTCCCGCCGGAGGATCCCCATCTCAGCGCGACGGTCGAGGCGTCGATGTCCGTGACGGGTACGGCCGGGACCGCCGGAAGGCGGGTCTTCTTGGACTGCTTCGGCAGGGCGGGCTGCTCCGCGGCGAACGGCTCCGCCTCCGTAGCCTCCGGGGTCTGCGAAGCCGCGGCCGAACGCGGCTCCTTGTCCTCCCGCCCGTCGGCGGTGAGCGCGACGACGGTCCCCGCGCCGATGCCTCCGGCCACGATCCCGGCGACGACTCCGATGCCCAGATCAACGCGCCTCATGCGACGACTCCTCGGCAGGGGACGGAAAAGCCTCCCAAGCCTAGAGCACGGCGATCCTTTTCCGGCAGTGCGGTCAGAAGCCGGCGGTGATGCGGGCGAACTGCCACGGGTCCTGGGAGACGCCGCTGCAGGTGGTCCTGACGTTGCCGGGGCAGGGGCGGTCGCGGTTGAGGGACCAGAAGGCCAGGCGGCCCATGCCCTTGGAGGAGGACCAGTCGCGGATCGCCTTCCAGCTGGCGAGGGTCGTGACCTCCTTCTCGTCGGAGCGGCCGTTCATGCCGGAGATGCCCATCCGGGAGTAGGCGGTGCGGTCGCTCCAGCCCCGGGTGGAGGTCAGCGCCCGCTTCAGCCCCTGGGCGGCGCGGACGGTGTCGGTGCGCACGTTGGAGCCGTTGAAGTTGAACGGCATGATCGTGTAGTTGTCGATGTCCACGCCGAACGTCTTGGCCTGGCGGATGAGCCGCTTGCCCCAGGCGTCGGGGCCGTTCTTGCCGGTGCTCATCGTGACGATGATCCGGACGCCGGGGTTCTTCCGCTTCACGATCTTCAGGCCGCGCAGGATGCGGTCCTGGACGCGGGCGTTCTTCAGCTCGTCGTTCTCCATGTCGAAGTCGAGCGCGGTGGGCCGGTAGGCCTTGACGACCTTCTGCACCGCCGCGGCGTAGGCCTGCGGGCTGGAGCAGGCGGTGCCGAGCTTGCGCCCCGACCATCCGCCGAAGGAGACGTGGACGTTCCCGCCCGCCGACTTGATGGCCGCGATGGTCCGGGCGTCGGCGCCGCCCTTGAGCGGGCGCCGGCCGTCCCAGGCGGGGTTGCATCCGCCGTCGGAGAGGACGAAGGACAGGGTGAACGTCTTGAGCCCGGTCGCCTTCATGACCTTCTTCACCTGCGGCGGGCGTCCCCAGCCCAGGTGGAGGTAGGCCGTCGCCACGGGGTTCCGCGCGGCCCTCTCGCAGCCGCCGGTCCGCACCTGGAGCGCCGTGCGCCTGGATTCGCCCTTGGTGTTGAAGGCGGTCACGTCCAGCTTGTACGACGAGCAGGCTTTCAGGCCTTTGATCTCGAGCTTGTTCCCGTTGCCCGCGGCCAGGAGCTTCGTCCCGTCGTACACCCGGTAGCCGGTGACGTTCCCGCCGGAGGATCCCCATTTCAGCGCGACGGTCGAGGCGTCGGTCTCCGTCGTCGCGGGTTCCGGGGGAGGCTCGGGGGCGCGGTTCTTCTCGGTCTGTGCCGGAGCGGAGCCTTCCGGGGAGGCCGTCGCCGACGCCTTCCGCGTCTCGCGGGGCTCCTCCCCGTCCGTTCGGGCCGAGATGAGGGCTCCCGCGCCGACGCCTACTGCCACGACCCCGGCAACGATTCCGATGCCCAGATCAACGCGCCTCATCCGACTCCTCAGCCACGGGTGGAAATCGGCCTAAGCGTAAAGCACTACCCGTCAGGCATAAGGCCAAAACAGCAGTAAAGATCATTACATTACGAAAAGCCGTGTGCCATAGGTTTTCTGGGCTCGTGTCGGGTTCAGCGCCGGAACACGACGGCCGCGACGGGCATCGCCGGGTTCTGGCGGCCCAGCAGCGACAGGGTGAAGCCGTGCCCGGACGCGACGCCGCACAACTCTCCCGGCTCGACCCGGACGCCGCGCGCCTCCAGGTCCGCGACGACCTCGGCGTAGGGGCGGCCCAGCAGCGGGACGCCGTCGAAGCACGCGGTGCCCTTGGCGCCCACGTAGCTGACGACCAGCGTCCTCAGCCGCTCGACCTCGTCGAACGTCAGGATCAGCCCGTGGTCGAAGTACCAGTCCCGGGCCGATCCGCCGTAGGCGGGGACGCTCTCCAGCGAGGGTCCCAGACGGGCGCGCAGCTCCCACCTGTCCTGTCCGAGCCGCACCGTCCGGGTGCCCTCGCCGGACACCAGCACGTGCTCGGTGACCGGCTCGACGCCGGGCTCCAGGGACATCCTGAGCAGGCCCTCCGAAGGGCTGCGCAGGAACACCCCGACCGACTGCACGCCCAGGGAGTCGTCCTCCGGGTCCACGGCGGCGAGGTCGAACCCGGCATCCGGGACCTCGCAGCCGGTGTCGCCGTCGACCACCCTGTGCCCTCGTCCCCGCAGGTCCGCGACGACCTTCCCGTAGGGGCGGCCGGTCAGCAGGACGCCGTCGTGATGGACCGGGGCGACGTCGTGGACCTCCAGGTGGAACAGCCGGTCCAGGTCGTCGTAGAACAGGGTCAGGTCGCCTTCGACGTAGTGGTCGCACACGCCGGTGTCCCAGACCGACTTGCGGAACGTCCGGACCTCTCCCACGGCGTCTCCGAGCGCTCGGGAGAACTGCCGGGTGATCTCTCGCCTGGTCCTGCCGAACAGGACGGGCTTGGCGTGGAGGCCCCCTATACCTGCGAAAGGCAGGATCTCCCACCCGAAAAGACTCACGCGGAGATGATGCCAGACAACCCTCGCGTCCAGGGGCGAGGGCGAGGCCGGGTAAGTTTCCACTTATAGGTCGAGGAGGTTCGATGTCGGTGAACGGATGGGGCGGAGCCCACTGGGTGGACCACGTGGCGCGGCACGCCTACACGCGTCCGGGCGGAATCGCGCTGCGGTTCGAAGGCGTCTCCACGACCTGGGCCGAACTGGACCGCAGGGTCCGCGCGCTGGCGGGCGGGCTGCACGCGCGGGGCGTGCGGCAGGGCGACCGCGTCGTGATGCTGATGACGAACCGCCCGGAGTTCGTCGAGACCGTCGTGGCGGTGAACCTGCTGGGGGCGATCGCCGTCCCGGTGAACTTCCGCCTGTCGGCGGCCGAGGCGTCCTACATCGTCGCCGACAGCGGCGCCCGGGTGATGGTCGCCGACAGCGGGCTGGCCCCGCTCGCGGCGACGGTGCGCTCGATCGGCGAGGAGCCGCTCGCCTGCCTGGTGACGGGGGAGTCCGCCGCCGAGGCGGGGCCGGACGCCGAACGGTACGGCGACGTGCTCGCCGAGGAGGCCGAGCCCCCGTCCGTGCGGATCGACGAGCGGGACACCGCGCTGATCATGTACACGTCGGGGACGACGGGCCGCCCCAAGGGCGCGATGCTCTCGCACCTCAACCTGCTCATGCAGTCGTTCACCCTCATCCGGGCGTGGCGGCTGTTCGGCGACGACGAGATCAACCTGTGCGCGTCCCCGCTGTTCCACATCGGGGCGATCGGCTCGGTGGCCCCGATGCTGATGGTCGGCGCCACCACCGTGATCCTGCCGAGCGGGCAGTTCGACGCCGCCGCGACCCTCGGGCTGATCGAGTCCGAGGGGGTCACCAGCGCGTTCCTCGTCCCGGCGCAGTGGCAGGTGCTGTGCGCCGGGACGTCGGCCTCCGAGCGCGCCCGCTCGCTGCGGACGATCAGCTGGGGCGCGGCGCCCGCCACGGTGACGCTGCTGGAGCGCATGGCCGAGGTCTTCCCGCACGCCTCCAACGTCGCGGTGTTCGGGCAGACCGAGATGTCCCCGGTCACCTGCGCGCTGGAGGCCCAGGACGCGCTGCGCAAGATCGGCTCGGTGGGCCGGCCGGTCGCGACCGTCGCGGTGCGGGTCGTGGACGCGGACATGAAGGACGTGGAGCCCGGCGAGGTCGGCGAGATCGTCTACCGGGGCCCGTCCACGATGTCGGGGTACTGGAACAACCCGGAGGCCACTGCGGAGGCGTTCGAGGGCGGCTGGTTCCACTCCGGCGACCTGGTGAGGGTCGACGAGGAGGGCTTCGTCTACGTCGTCGACCGCAAGAAGGACATGATCATCTCGGGCGGGGAGAACATCTACTGCGCCGAGGTGGAGAACGTGCTGGCCGCGCACCCGGAGATCGCGGAGGTCGCGGTGGTCGGGATGCCGCACGAGCGCTGGGGCGAGACGCCGCTGGCGGTGGTCGTCCCGATGCCCGGATGGCACGCTCCGACCGCGGCGGAGCTGGGCGAGTGGTGCCGGGACAGGCTGGCGTCCTACAAGAAGCCGACGGCGGTCGCCGAGATCGCGGAGCTGCCGCGCAACGCCTCCGGGAAGGTGCTCAAGCACGAGCTGCGCGCGAAGTACTCCGGCTGAACCGTCGGCAGGAGGCCGCCCCGGGCCGCCGGGGCGGTCCGCCGTCCGGTGACGGCGATCCAGAGGCCGGATATCGTGCGACTCGACTTGATCCTCCTCGGAACGGACTGATGCGGGATGAACGAGACGGCGATCCGTCCTCCGAGCGGCGTACCGATCCTGGAGGGGCGGCGGATCGGGCAGATCGGCGTCCTCGTCCCGGACATGGACGCGGCGCTGGTGTCCTACAGCGCGTTCTGCCCTCCGGGCCGGTGGCGGATGGTCGAGCCCTCCGGCCCGATGCCGGGCTCCACCTACCGGGGCGAACCCGGTAGTTTCGCCGTCCGGCTGGCCTTCGGCGGAGCCGACCCGGAGATCGAGCTGATCCAGTCGCTGCACGGGCCCAGCGTCTACAGCGAATGGCTCGACACGCGCGGGTACGGGGTGCACCACATGGCCGTCTTCGTCGACTCCCTCGAGGAGTCCACGCGGGTCATGGAGAGCGCGGGGTTCCCGGCGGTGCAGTCCCTGCTCGGCTACGGGCCCCGCAAGGACGGCGGATACGTCTTCTACGACACCGTCGCCGAACTCGGCTACTACCTCGAGGCGATCAGGCTCTCCAGCCGCTGACGTCCCGAGGCCGTGCTCCCATGCGGCACGGGCCCGGAGCAAAAGATCGACTCGCCGTTGGATGTGCGAGTCGGAGGCTTCCACTCTGGGGCACACTGGACATCGTGGACAGGGAGCAGATCGGGCGGTACCTGGCGAGAATCGGTGCGGCCAGGCCCGGCGAACCCGACCTCGAAGGCCTGCGCGCCCTGCAGTACGCGCACCTGCGGACGGTGCCCTTCGAGAACCTGGACATCCACCTGGACGAGCCGATCGTCCTGGAGGAGGCGTCCCTCTACGAGAAGATCGTCCAGCGGCGCCGCGGCGGCTTCTGCTACGAGTTGAACGGTCTGTTCGCCGCCCTCCTGCGCGCCCTCGGATACGAGGTGACGCTGCTGGCGGGCAGGGTGCGGGGCTCCGACGGCGTCCTCGGCATCCCCTACGACCACCTGACCCTGCGCGTCGACCTGGACGAGCCGTGGCTGGCCGACGTCGGCTTCGGGCACTTCACCGACGGCCCCCTGCGGCTGAACGCGCGGACCCCGCAGCACGACCCCGCCGGGGTCTACCGCATCGCCGAGAACGGGGACTTCCTGGAGGTCCACTCCGACGATGACTCCCTCCTCATCGACCCGCGCCCCGCCGAACTCGCGGACTTCACCGCGGCCTGCTGGTGGCACCGGACCTCTCCCGACTCGCACTTCACCCGCTCCCCGGTCTGCAGCCTCCGCACCGCCACCGGCCGCGTCACCCTCAGCGGCACCAAGCTGATCACCGCCGGGAACGGCGCCCGCACCGAGACCGTCCTCCCCGACGAGGCGTCCGTCCTGGCCGCCTACCGCGACCACTTCGGCATCGACATCGACCGCGCCCCGGCCCTGCGCAGAGCCTGACCGCCCCAGACGCCGACGGCATGTACGGCGCTGGCGGGATGCGGTCCGGCGGACGCCTTCAGCGCAAGCTCGCGGTGGCCGAGGCGAAAGCGTGGCGGAGGACGCGCTGGAACCGGTTCGGGTGCCTTGACGATATCGACGGGCACACTGTGTCATGATCGATTACTCTACGCGTCTTCTTTTGGGAGGGTCGTCATGCGTGTGCGTCTGGCCTGTGCCGCGGTCGCCCTGGGCGTCGGCGCTTCCGTGCCGGCGGGGGCGACCGGGGCTTCGGCGGGGCCGGCCCAGGTCGAACCCGGGGTCTACCAGATCGTCACGCCCGCGGGGCACTGCCTGAGCGGGACGGGCGAGGACGACCTGTCGCTGTGGCTCGGCCCCTGCGAGGGGGCCGGGTGGCGGGTGGAGGCCGGAGAGGGCGGCTACACGATCAGGCACGCGGTCACGGGCAGGTGCCTGGCGCCCTCGTTGCTGAGGATCTATCCGCAGCGGGTGGGCACCCGCGACTGCGGCGCCCTGGACGAGCGGTGGACGATCACCGTGATCGAGACGGCGGACGGGCAGGAATGGGTGCGGATCACCCGCCCGGACTACTACACCTCCCTGTCCTGGCTCAGCACCAGGGAACCCGTCTTCCTGCTTCCCCAGAGCCAGACCGGCGACCAGCGGTGGGCGCTCAAGAGGGTTTGACGGCATCAAAGAAAGAGGCTTCATGTTCGGTCGTCCAAGCCGTGCGCTGTCAGTGCCGGCGGCCTTCCTCGTCTCCGGCGCGCTCGCCTCGGGTGCCTCGGCGGCTCCGGAGGACCCGAAGGCGAGGATCGCGCCCGGAGTGTACGAACTCGTCGCCTCCACCGGGAAGTGCCTGCACAGCGATGACGGGGACCAGGCGATGGTGTCGGTCGGCGCGTGCGACACCAGATGGAGGATCGAGGACAACGACAAGGGCTACGCCGTCAAGCACTCGGTGACCGGCAACTGCCTCGCCCCGTCGCTGGCGGCGGTCTTCCCGCCGCATGTGGCGACGCGCTCCTGCGAGATCTCCGACCCCGTCTGGACCGTCCTGCGGACGGGGGCCGACGAGGTGACCGTCTCACTGGACGAGGGATTCGCCCTGCTCAGCTGGATGCGGGACTACCCGCTGACGGTCCTCGTCGACGAGGAGCCCGCCGGCGGCGGACAACGCTGGACGCTGCGCAAGAGCTGACGCCTCCGCTCGTTCCCTCGCGCTCGGCGCCGCCGCGGTCGTACGGCGGCATCAACCGATCGGCTGATGACAGGACGAGCGCTTCGGGTGATGCGGGCGGGTATCGCCTGAAGCGATCCTCGAAGCATGTCGATCATCGAAGTCAACGGCCTGCGCAAGGCCTACGGCGGCCGCCCCGTGGTGGACGGCGTCGCGTTCACCGTCGAGGAAGGGGAGATCTTCGGGATCCTCGGCCCCAACGGGGCCGGCAAGACCACGGCCGTCGAATGCGTGGAGGGCCTGCGCGAGCCCGACGCCGGCACCGTCCGCGTCGTCGGCCTCGACCCGCGCACCGACCGCGACGAGCTCACCCGGATCCTCGGCGTCCAGCTCCAGGAGAGCGAACTCCAGGAGAAGCTGACCGTACGGGAGGCCCTGGAGCTCTACAGCGCCTTCTACCCGAATCCGGCCGACTGGCATGAACTCGCCGAACGCCTCGGCCTCACCGGCAAGCTCACCACCCGTTTCGGCAACCTGTCCGGCGGCCAGAAGCAGCGCCTCTTCATCGCCCTCGCCCTCCTCGGCCGCCCCAGGGTCGTCGTCTTGGACGAGCTGACGACCGGCCTCGACCCGCGCGCCCGACGCGACACCTGGAAGCTGATCGAGGAAGTCCGCGACTCCGGCGTCACCGTCCTCCTCGTCACGCACTTCATGGAGGAGGCCCAGCGTCTCTGCGACCGCATCGCGGTGTTCAAGCAGGGACGCGTCGCCGCCCTCGACACCCCCGCCGGGCTGATCCGCCGCAGCGCCGGCGGCACCGTCATCTCGTTCTCCCCGTCCGAGCCCCTCGACGACGGTGACCTGTCCGGCCTGCCCGAGACCTCGGCTCTCGAGCGCCGGAACGGCCATCTCACCATCCACGGCACCGACACGACCGTCAACGCGGTCATCTCCCTGCTCGCCCGCCACCAGATCACCGCCCACCAGCTGCGGGTCGTCGACTCCACGCTGGACGACGCCTTCCTCGAACTCACCGAAGACCGGGAGAACTGACGTGTCCGTGTTCACCGCCGTCCTCAAGGCGGAACTACGGCTCTTCCTCCGCGAGCCGTTCAGCCTTTTCTGGATCGCCGTCTTCCCCACCATCCTGCTGACGATCCTGGGCCTGATCCCGTCGTTCCGGGAACCCGATCCCGGCCTGGGCGGGCGCCGGGTCATCGACCTGTACGTCCCGGTCAACGTGCTGATCGCCTTGATCATGGCCGGGATCCAGGTGCTGCCGCCCGTCCTGTCCGGATACCGCGAGCGCGGCATCCTGCGCCGCATGTCCACCACCCCCGTACGGCCCGCCTCGCTGCTGGCCGCGCAGATCGTCCTGCACTTCGCGGCCGCCCTGGGCTCGGCGCTGCTGGTCGTCGCCGTCGGCCGGATCGTCTTCGGCGTGGCGCTGCCCGGCCACCTTCCCGGATACCTGGCGGCGCTCCTCCTCGGCGCTCTCAGCGCGCTCGCGCTGGGCTCCGCGGTCACCGCGGTCACGCCCACCGTCAAGGCCACCACAGTGGTCGGCTCGGTCGTCTTCTTCCCGATGATGTTCTTCACGGGCGTGTGGATCCCCGTCCAGACCATGCCCGACCCGATGCGGAACGTCGTCGAGTACTCCCCGTTCGGCGCCGCATCCCAGGCCCTCGACCAGGCCGCCGAGGGCGGCTGGCCCGATCTGGCGCATCTCGGCGTCATCGCCGCCTGGGCCGTCGTCCTGATCACCGTCGCCGTGCGCTGGTTCCGGTGGGAATAAGGGAAAATATTCCGATGACGACGCTCCAGGAGCAGTGGGAACGGTTCCACCGCTGGGGGCCTTTCGGCCTGCTGCTCCTGGCCACCCTCATGGCCCTGCTCATCCGGGAAGAGGTCATGTCGCCCGCGGAGGAGCGGACGGCCGTGCCGCTCCTCCTCACCGCTCTGGCCCTCCAGATCCTGCACGCCACCGGGAAGGTCCCCGGCCCCCTCTACTACTGGATCCGCACCCCCATCGCGTTCGTCCTCACCTGGCTGAACCCCTTCTTCTGCATCTACGTCGCCCTCGGATACTTCGACTCCCAGTACTACCTGTCCGGCCGCTGGGCCCTGGCCGGATCGTTCGTCACGGTGTTCACCATGGCCGGAGCCCAAGCGGGCGGCCTCCCGCCGGAGGACTTCGGCCAGGTGGCCGCGTTCGTCGGCCTCTTCGTCCTGAACTCCGCGCTCGTCTTCATCTTCACCGGCCTCGCCGAGAGGGAGGTCGATCAGGCCCGCGTCCAGGCGGAGACCATCACCGAACTCGAACGGACCAACGCCCGCCTGGAGCAGGTCCTCGCCGAGAACGCGGGTCTTCAGGCCCAACTCCTCGTCCAGGCGCACGAGGCCGGTGTGAGCGACGAGCGCCGCCGCCTGGCCGCCGAGATCCACGACACCATCGCCCAGGGCCTGACGGGCGTCATCACCCAGCTCCAGGCCGCCGAGGACAACGAGCACGTCCGCCGCGCCACCGACCTCGCCCGAGAGAGCCTCCGCGAGGCCCGCCGCTCCGTACAGGACCTCGCGCCCACCCGCCTGGAACACGGCACGCTCCCCGAGGCCCTCCAGGAGGTCGCCGACGGCAGGGCCCACCTCACCGTCACCGGCACTGCGGAACCCCTGCACGACGAACTCGAGGCCGCCCTCCTGCGCATCGCCCAGGAAGCCCTCGCCAACGCCACCCGCCACGCGCACGCGAACCGCATCGGCGTGACCCTCTCCTACATGGACGACGAAGTGACCCTCGACATCCGCGACGACGGCCGCGGCTTCACCCGTCCCTCCCGCGGCTTCGGCCTGACCGCCATGCGCGAACGCGCCGAACGCGTCGCCGGCACCTTGGAGATCGAGTCGGAGCCCGGCCGGGGCACGGCCGTCTCCGCCCGCGTACCGTTGATCCGCCATGCCTGACATCACCCTGCTGATCGTCGACGACCATCCCGTCGTCCGGAACGGACTGCGCAGCATGTTCGCCGCGGCCCCCGGCTTCGAGGTCCTGGCGGAGGCCGCCGACGGCCGCGAAGCCGTGGCCCTCGCCGAAGACCTCCGTCCCGACGTCGTCCTCATGGACCTCCGGATGCCCGGCGGAGGCGGTGTGGCGGCCATCGCCGAACTCACCCGCCGGGGCCTGCCCTGCAAGGTCCTCGTCCTCACCACCTACGACACCGACACCGACACGATCCCGGCGATCGAGGCCGGCGCCACCGGCTACCTCCTCAAGGACGCCCCCCGCGACGAACTCTTCGACGCCGTCCGCGCCGCCGCCGAAGGCCGCACCGTCCTGTCCCCGGACATCGCGGCCCGCCTGGTCACCCGCGTGCGCGAGCCCCGCAGCGGATCCCTGAGCACCCGCGAACTGGAGGTCCTGCGCCTGGTCGCCCGCGGCACCGGCAACCGGGAGATCGCCACCGAACTCTTCATCAGCGAGGCCACGGTCAAGACCCACCTCACCCACATCTACACGAAACTGGGCGCCAAAGACCGCGCCGCGGCAGTGGCCACCGCCTACGACAAGCACCTGCTGCCCTGACGGGGCCCGGTGCTCACCGCACATGCGGCGAGCACCGCACCGCCTCGTGATCGGCTCCGCCCCACGCCTCCCCGAGGGCCCGCCACCGGGACCGGTCAGCCGCCGCGGGGCTTGCCGAACTCCTCGATCAGCACGGGATACTGCTCACCGCCGTGTCCGGCGGCGATCGAGCGGTCGGCCATCTCCTTGATCAACTTCGGCAGTTCGGCGTTGACGCCCACCGCCTCGCTCTCCTCGATCAGGTGCGCCATCGCCCGCGCGTCGGTCTCCAGGGCCGAGACCTCGGCGGGGAAGGAGCCGCTGTCGATCTGCTCGGCGTACCCGGGCAGCCATCCGGCCACCTCGGCGGCGATCTGCTGCGCGAACGGCGCATACGTCGCGGCGTCGACACCGGCCGTCCTGAGCAGGGCGGTGCCCTGGAGCCAGGCGTTCAGGACGCTCCACATCATGGCCAGGCCGGCCACGTCGTACAGGGACGCCAGGCCGTGGTCCGCACCGAGGTAGGTGACGGTGCCGAGCACGTCGAGTGTCGACTTGTGCGCCTCGAACTCCGGCTGCGGCCCGCTGTTCAGGATCACCGCCTCGGCGGTCCCGATCGCAGGCGGGACGGCCATGATGGCGCCGTCCAGGTAACGGGCGCCGCGCTGCTCGGCCCATCGGGCGGTCTCCCTGGCCTGGGCCGAGTCGCCCGAGGTCAGATTGATCAGCGTCGTGCCGTCCAGCTCGACGTCGCTCGCGCCGAGCAGTTCGTGCACGGCCCGGTAGTCGGTGACGCAGATGATCGCCAGGGAACCCGCCCTGAGCGCGTCGCCGACCGTCGGCGCCAGTCGTGCGCCCTCGGCCACCAGCTGGTCGGCCTTGGAGGTCGTACGGTTCCACACGGTCGTGGGGTGCCCGGCTTTGAGGAACGCGCCGGCGAGTGCCCGGCCCATCAGTCCGAGTCCGATGACCGTCACGGGTGTATCGGTTCTGTTGCTCATGGCACCATCGTCAACGTTGATACCGGTATGAAGGTCAAGTGAGGTTTCGATGCGGATCGGGGAACTGGGGCGCCGGACGGGCGTCAACGCCCATCAGCTGCGCTACTACGAGGCCCAGGGCCTGCTGGAGGCGGAGCGCGGCACGAACGGCTACCGCGAGTACGACGAGAACGCCGTGCTGCGGGTGAAGCAGATCCGGCACCTGCTCGGCGCCGGTCTGTCCTCTGAGGACATCGCGTACCTGCTGCCCTGCGCGCTCGGAGAGGCCCCGGAACTGCTCGGGTGTCCCGAGCTGCTGACCGCGATGCGGTCGCGGCTGCAGCGGCTGGACGATCAGATGGACAGGCTCGCTCAGTCCCGCGACGCTCTCGCCCGGTACATCGACGCGGCCGCCCGAACGGGCGAACAGGACTATCCGCCCTCTGGCGATGCCTGCCGGGAGTCCGTCCCCGCCTGAGCAGCCGGGGCGCCGGCCTACGGCCCGAGCAGGCCGCCGCTCGCGTCGATCTCGTCCGCCTCGACGAGGAGACGGGCGCCGTCCGGCAGGACCACCGTCCACAGTCCCGGCGGCTCGTCGTCGCCGTACAGAACATAAGCGTCGAAACGGGCAGCGAACCTTCTGGTGAACTCCCGGCGGCCGACCCGGTCGGCCAGGCGGCCCTCCACGCCGACCTCGAAGCTCATGGCGAAGTGCCCGGACGCCGGGGCGTGCGTACAGAAGACGGCGTACACCACGTCCTCCGGAACGTCCCGCAGGGCCTCGTCGACCAGGTCGGTGCGGGAGATGAACAACTCGGGCTCGCCGATCTCGAAACAGTCCAGCAGGAAGGCCCGCAGTTCACTCTCCGGGACCAGGCGGGAAGACAATCCGTCGTACCCCGTGGGCTGCGCCTCCGCCATGGCGCCACCCTACGCGGCCCCTTCCGGAGACCCTGCCCGCCGATGCGCGTCGAGCGGCTGCAGAAATCCGGGTGGCGGGATCTGCGGCCGACGTCCCGGGCCCGCCATGTTTTTCTTGTAGAAGATAGTATTCATCGTATAGTTGGGTTGGATGAGCGCGGCGGGGGCGGAGCAGAGCCCGCGCCGGGCGGTGGGGTCTGAGGCCCCGCCGCCGGGGGCCCCGCTCCGCCGAACGTTCTCGACCTGGGGGTGGACCGTGCAGCTCCGGCAACCGCGGCTGGCGGAGATGGTCGCCGCCATCCTGCGGGACCGCATCCTGAGCGGGGAGCTCAAGAACGGGGACGAGCTGCCCGCCCAGGACGAGCTGCTGCGGGAGTTCCAGGTCAGCAGGCCCTCGCTGCGCGAGGCGCTGGGGATCCTGGAGGCCGAGGGGCTGATCACGGTGCAGCGCGGCAACAAGGGCGGCTCGGTCGTGCACGTGCCGACCGCCGCCAACGCCGCCTACATGATCGGCCTGGTCATGCAGTTCCAGCAGACCTCCTACGCCGACGTGGGCGAGGCGCTCAAGCGGCTCGAGCCGGTCTGCGTGTCGCTGTGCGCGCTGCGGGACGACCGGGCCACCGAGGTGCTGCCGCAGCTGCGGCTGATCCACGAGCAGACGCTCGAGGCCGTCGACGACGAGGTGGAGTTCACCCGGGTCACCCGCCGCTTCCACGAGGCGCTGGTCCAGCTGTGCGGCAACCAGACGCTGATCCTGATCACCGGGACGCTGGAGTCGCTGTGGGCCTCCCAGGAGCAGGCGTGGGCGTCCAAGGCGCTGGAGGCCGGGGACTTCCCCGACGTGGCGCGCCGCGAGACCGGCATCCGCGCCCACGAGCGCATCATGCGGCTGATCGAGCGGGGCGAGGTCGAGCAGCTCGAGGGGTTCGCCCGGGTTCACCTGGACAACACCATGCGCTACGGGCTCGCCCCCGGCGCGTCCGTGGTCTCCTCGCAGTCCCTGAAGAGCCGCCTCCCGTAGGAGGCGGCCCCGCGGGACGTCGTCAGCTGAGGCGTTCGATCACCATGGCCATGCCCTGGCCGCCGCCGACGCACATGGTCTCCAGGCCGAAGGTGCCGTCCTTCTCCCGCAGCCCGTTGATCAGGGTGCTGGTGATGCGGGCTCCGGTCTGGCCGAACGGGTGGCCGAGCGCGATCGCGCCGCCGTGCACGTTGACCTTGTCGAGGTCGATGCCCAGCTCCTGGTAGGAGGGGACGGCCTGGGCGGCGAACGCCTCGTTGATCTCCACCAGGTCGAGGTCGGAGACGGTCAGGCCGGCCCGCGCCAGGGCGCGGCGGGAGGCGTCGACCGGGCCGAGGCCCATGATCTCGGGGGAGAGGGCGGAGACGCCGGTGGAGACGATGCGCGCCAGCGGGGTGAGGCCCAGCTCGGCGGCCTTGGTGTCGCTCATGATGACCAGGGCGGCGGCGCCGTCGTTGAGGGGGCAGCAGTTGCCCGCGGTGACGGTGCCGTCCTCGCTGAACACCGGCTTGAGCCCGGCGAGGGACTCGGCGCTGGTGGAGGGCCGCGGGGAGTCGTCGGTGGAGACGACGGTGCCGTCGGGCAGCTCGACGGGGGTGATGTCCCGCTCGTAGAAGCCCGAGGCGATGGCCTGCGCGGCCAGGGTCTGGGAGCGCAGCGCGAACTCGTCCTGCTCGGCGCGGGAGACGCCGCGCAGCCCGGCGACGTTCTCGGCGGTGCGGCCCATGGCGATGTAGACGTCGGGCAGCTCCCCGGCCTGGCGGGGGTCGTCCCACTTGCCGGCGCCGGTGCGGGCGCGGGCGTCGGCGAAGGCCGGGTGGTGCCAGCCGAAGTCGGCGGCGGTGCCGGCGTCGACCGGGGGCCGGTCGCTGGTGCCCTTGGCGTAGTTGCTCACCGACTCGGTGCCGGCGGAGATGACGATGTCGGCCTCTCCGGCCTTGATCGAGTGCAGGGCCATCCGGGTGGTCTGCAGCGACGAGGAGCAGTAGCGGGTGACGGTGACGCCGGGGACCTGGTCGTAGCCGAGCAGGACGGACACGACGCGGGCCATGTTGAAGCCCTGCTGGCCGCCGGGCGAGCCGCAGCCCAGGATCAGGTCGTCGATGTCGTCGGGCGACACCTGCGGCACCTTGGCCAGCGCCGCGGCGATCATCCGCGCGGCGAGCTCGTCGGCGCGCAGGTCCTTCAGCGAGCCCTTGTAGGCGCGGCCGATCGGGGATCGGGCGGTGGAGACGATCACTGCCTCGGTCATGGTGCTCCTCCTGGTTGCTTGTTTCTATGAAGATAGCTATCTTCTAAAAGAAAGACGAGTCAAAGGTGGCGGAGTCTCCTAGATCCCTCGAAAGCGGGCAGATCAGGTCGGCCGTCACAGGAGGGCACCCTCATCTTGGAGGGGCTCCACCGAAGATGAAGTGGGGGATACCGATGAGCGGGATGCTCACCGACAAGGTGGTGCTGGTGACCGCCGCCGCCGGAGCCGGGCTGGGCTACGCCACCGCCCTGAGGTGCGCCCAGGAGGGCGCCCGGCCGGTCATCAGCGACATCCACGAGCGCCGCCTGGCCGAGGCCGCCGAGCGCCTGGCGAAGGAGACCGGCGCCGACCCGATCGCGATCCCCTGCGACGTCAGCGACACCGCGCAGGTCGACGCCCTGGTCGAGCAGGCCGTGGAGCGGGCCGGACGCATCGACGTGCTGGTCAACAACGCCGGCATGGGCGGCGACCAGGCCGTGGTCGAGATGACCGACGCCGAGTGGGACAAGGTCATCGACATCAGCCTCACCAGCGTCTTCCGCGTCACCCGCGCCGTGCTGCGCCACATGCTGCCGCGCGAGTCCGGCGTCATCGTCAACCTCGCCTCGGTCTCCGGCTGGCGCGCCCAGGAGCGCCAGGCCCACTACGCCGCCGCCAAGGCCGGCGTCATGGCCTTCACCCGCTGCGTGGCGATGGAGGCGGCCCCGGCCGGGGTCCGCGTCAACGCCGTGGCCCCCAGCCTGGCCATGCACCCCTTCCTGGAGAAGACCGTCAGCGCCGAACTGCTGAAGGAGCTGACCTCCAAGGAGGCGTTCGGCCGGGCGGCCAGCCCCGAGGAAGTCGCCAACGTGGTGCTCTTCCTGGCCAGCGATCTGTCGTCGTACATGACCGGCGAGGTCGTGTCGGTCAGCAACCAGCACCCGTGAGAGAGAACCTGAGGACCGAGGGGAACCCCTGATGGATCTGGATTTCACCCCAGAAGAGGAGAAGTTCCGCGCCGAGGTGCGGGAGTGGCTGGAGGCCAACGTCCCGGCCGAGCCGCTCGCCTCCTTCGACACCGCAGAGGGCTTCGCCGCCCACCAGGAGTGGGAGGCCCGCCTGCACGGCGCGGGCCTGTCCGTGGTGACCTGGCCGGTGGAGTACGGGGGCCGCGAGGCGTCCCTCACCGAGTGGCTGATCTTCGAGGAGGAGTACTACCGGGCGGGCGCGCCGGGCCGGGTCGGCCAGAACGGCATCTACCTGCTGGCCCCCTCCCTGTTCGAGTTCGGCACCCCCGAGCAGAAGGCCCGCTTCCTGCCGCCGATGGCGAGCGGCGAGGAGGTCTGGGCGCAGGGCTGGTCGGAGCCCGAGGCCGGCAGCGACCTGGCGAACGTGCACAGCCGCGCCGAGAAGGTCGACGGCGGCTGGCTGGTGAGCGGCCAGAAGACGTGGAGCTCCCGCGCGGTGCACGGCCACTGGCTGTTCGCGCTGGTGCGCACCGACCCCGACTCCGTGCGCCACCACGGCCTGACCTACTTCCTCCTCCCGCTGAACGCCCCGGGCGTGACGGTCCGCGGCATCCACCAGCTGGACGGGTACGCCGGGTTCGCCGAGGTGTTCCTGGACAAGGTGTTCGTCCCCGACGACCAGGTGCTGGGCGAGGTCGGCCAGGGCTGGAAGGTCGCGATGTCGACCACCGGCTCCGAGCGCGGCCTGACCCTGCGCTCGCCGGGCCGCTTCCTGGCCGCCGCCGACCGCCTGGTGGACCGGGCCCGCGAGGCCGGCCCGCTGGACGACGGGCTGCGCGAGGACGTCGCCGACTCCTGGATCAGGGCGCGGGCCTACCAGTCCTACACCTTCCAGACCCTCACCCGGATCCTGGACGGCGAGAGCATCGGCCCCGAGTCCAGCATCAACAAGATCTTCTGGTCGGAGATGGACCTGAGGCTGCACGAGACCGGTCTGCGGCTGCTCGGCCCGGCCGGCGAGCTGGTCGAGGGCGCTCCCGAGGCGGTCGACGGCGGGCGGTGGGCGGACGGGTTCCTGTTCGCGCTGGCCGGCCCGATCTACGGCGGCACCAACGAGGTGCAGCGCAACATCATCGCCGAGCGGGTGCTGGGCCTGCCGAGAGAACCGAGGAGCAAGCGATGAGACTGGGCCTGACCCCCGAGCACAAGCAGTTCGGCGACGCCGTCGCCGGTCTCCTGGAGGCCCACGGCGGCGCCGAGGACGTGTGGGAGCGCCTGGCCGGGCTGGGCGTGCCCGCGGTGCTCGTCCCCGAGGAGCACGAGGGCGCCGGAGGCGACGAGGTCGACCTGCTGGCCGTCCTGGAGCAGGCCGGCCGCGCCGCGCTGGGCGAGCCGGTGGTGGAGGCCGCGGTGGCCGCCCGCCTGCTGTCGGGCATCGGCGGCGATCTGGCCGCCGAGTGGCTGCCGAGGCTGGCGTCGGGCGAGGCGCTGGTCGTCGCGGCCCCCGGCCCCTACGTTCCGCACGCCGACCGGGCCGGGCTGGTCCTGGTCGGTGAGGGCGGCGCCTGGTACGCGGTGGAGCCGGAGGCCGGTTCGCTGACCGTCCAGCGGTCCCTGGACCCGCTGCGCCGCCTGTCGGCGGTGCGGGTGCCCGAGGGCTCCGTCCCGGTGGCCGAGGGCGCTCTGGCCGCCGAGGCCTTCGACCGCGGCGCGGCGCTGACCGCCGTCCAGCTGGTGGGCGTGGCCCGCCGCCTGGTCGACTTCGCGGTGCGCTACGCCGGCGAGCGCAGCCAGTACGGCCGCCCGATCGGTTCCTTCCAGGGTCTGCAGCACCAGATCGCCGACGCGCTGGTGGACGTGGAGTTCGCGCGTCCGGCGGCCTACAAGGCGGCCTACGCGCTGGCGAAGGGCGAGGCGGAGGCCTCGCTGGACGCCTCGGGCGCCAAGGCCCTGGCCTCGGACGCCGCCCTGCACGCGGCGAAGGTCTCGCTGCAGGTCCACGGCGCGATCGGCTACACCATGGAGCTCGACCTGCACCGCTGGCTGCGCCGCGCCTGGAGCCTGGCCTCGGCGTGGGGCGACGCCTCCCACCACCGCCGCGCGGTGGCCGCGAAGCTGATCGGCTGACGGCTTCGCAGTGTCAGAGCCGGAGCACGCCGCAAGGCGTGCTCCGGCTTCTGCGTGTCGTGGGGGGCCGGCCGGGCCGCGGCCGTCTGGAGCGCGTCGCCGTCCGC
>NZ_BAAATZ010000029.1:427102-439365 GCF_039533685.1 Actinocorallia aurantiaca
TGGGCGGAACCGGTGTGCGGGGTCGGGTCAGGGCAGGCTGATGGTCTGGTTGTAGACGCCGGATCCGGGGCTGCTCTCTCCGAGCAGCTGGTAGGTGGCGGTGACGCTGGCGGTGCCCGGGCACAGGAAGTTGCTGCCGGACAGCTTGGGGGCGCTGGCGTTGTTCAACGCGATCTGGAACTGGTTGTTGGCGGCGACGGGCCGGGCGGGGTTGGTGCCGTTGTAGGCGTTGCCGGTGACGTTGCCGCCGTAGATGCAGGTCACGCTGCTGCCGAGGATGCTGACGACGGCCCGGATCCGGAAGCCGGCGAGGGTCGCGGTGCCGTCGCGTCCTCCGGGGACCGCGGTGGAGGAGGTGATGTTACCGCCGGTCCAAGGCAGGTTCTGGGCGGTGACGGTGGCTCCGGAGCAGGAGCTGAAGCTGGCGGCGCTGACGGTCAGCGCGCCGCTGGAGGCCAGGTTTCCGGTGAGGGTGGAGGAGGTGCAGCTTCCTCCGCCGAGCGAGGTGGTCACCGAGGCGGTGCCCAGCAGCGAGGCCTGGACGTTCCCGGCGTAGAGCGCCGAGGCAGGGCTCGCGAGGGCCAGGGCGGTCGCTCCTGCGGCCGTCACGGCGGCGAGTGCGTGGAGGGTTTTCATGGGGCCGTCTCCTTCGAGGGGGGCGGGATGAGAAGCCACCATGAACGTAAAAAGCGACAAATGTTACGTCAATAGGTGAAAGTTCTTCGGCTCTGGCCGGAAGGTGACACAGTTTCATGTTTGTCGGGCGGTGGAAGCGGAACGGCGCCTCGCACCGAGAAAATCCGGGCGAAACGCCGTCCCTGGAGCGGTCAGGTCATCCCTGCGGCCCTGGTGACCCGTTCGCCACAGGGCTCGGGCGACTCTGAGCGGGCGGGAGGGAGGGTGGCGGCGAGCTGGTCGCGCAGCCGGGTGAGCCTGGCGATCTCGGCGTCGAGAGCGGCCAGGCGGTTCATGACGACAGCGGGCGTGCCGGAGCAGCGTTCTCCCGGCAGGGCCTCGACCAGGAGGTCGAGCCGGGGCGCGTAGCTCCGGACGTCCTCGACGGTGAGCCCGAGGGAGAGCATTTCCCGGATGACCCGGATCCTGCCGACGTCCTGCGGACCGTACACGCGCTGGCCGTTCGCGGTGCGTCTGGGCAGCGGCAGCAGCAGGCCGCGCTGCTCGTAGAACCGGAGTGCGCGCGGTGTGGTGCCCGCAGCCGCGGCCGCGTCCCCTATCCGCATCGGCTCTTCCTGCTGCGCCAAGCTCCCTACACCTCCACGAGAACGGTTCCGTAGTAGCGTCCGTCGATCAGATCGTGCAACGCCTGAGGAGCGTCGTCCATGCCCCGCACCCGGACGTGGGGGAAGACGATCTCGCCGGAGCGCAGCCATCCGCCGAAGCGCCCGGTCCACTCGGCCCGCCCGTCCGGGTCCTGGCCTCCGCTGAAGCCCGTGACCGTGATCTGCTTGAGGATGAGCCGGTAGGAGTCGATCTCGACGGGGGCGGCGGCGCCGCCCCCGGTCTCGGCGAGCTGTCCCGACAAGGCGCCGACCAGGACGAAGCGCGCGTGCTGCCGGGCAGCTCCGACCGCCGCTCGCAGCTGCTCGCCGCCGACGGTGTCGATGAGGACGTCGATGCCGTCCGGGGCGGCCTCGGCGAGCTGCTCGCCGATCGGCTCCGCGCCCCGCAGCACGACCGCGTCATAGCCGAGCTCGGTGATCATCCGGGCCGCCTTCTCCGGCGAGCCCGTGCTGCCGATGACACGGCCCGCGCCGAGCAGCCGGGCGATCTGCCCCGCGAGCCCGCCGACCCCTCCGGCGCCGCCGGTGACGAACACGGTCTCTCCGGGCCGGAGCGCGGCGGCCCTGGTCAGCGCGGCGTAGGCGCTCCAGCCCTGGTTCAGGTGGGCGGCGGGATCGGGCAGCGCGTCGCCCAAGGGAAGCGCCTGCTCCACGGGAACGACCGCGTACTCACGCCAGCCCTGCCAGTGGGAGACCAGCTCGCCGACGGCCGGACCGTCATCGCCCGGTGCCGCGACGACTTCACCGACCGCCGGCCCGAACAGGGTGTCGCCGGGCAGCAGCGGCGGCAGCGGAGTGTCCTTGGCGGCACCGCCGATCAGGGTGCGCAGCGCCGCCAGCACGGCGAACCAGCGGTTGCGGACCAGTACCTCGCCCTCCTCGGGGACGGGCAGGGGCGTTTCGACGATCGCGAAGTGCTCCGGCCGGGGCAGCCCCTCGGGCACCGAGATGAGCCGGACTTCACGGGACGAGCGCGGCAGCGTCATGACTTCTCCTCAGCGGCCCTCCACGGTCCTTCCGGAAGAGCGCCGAAACGGTAAACCCTGACCCGCGCGTCAGGGTCAAGTCCTTCGTCTCGCCGGGGAGAAAGCGGAACGGCGCCTCGCACCGGGAGACCCGGGCGAGACGCCGTCCACGTCGCGGCGCGGTGTGCGGGGTCGCCTCTCGGCGATAGGCACAACGCGGCTCCAGCCGAACGGTATTCCGCGAAGGCGATAGGTGAGGCCCGGGGACACCGAGCACACCGGCCACGTCTTCCACAACAGAACCCTCCCGGCAGTTGTTCCCGGGGCCCCGAGGATTTCCCGGCCGGTACGCTCGCCTGATGGAGCTGGATCTTCTCGACGGGCGGAGCGGGCAGGTCACCGGCGCGTTCGCCGGACCGCTCCCCGAGGCCCGCAACCCCTACCTCGTCTACCTCTCGGGGCTGCGCGGCGTGGAGTCGGCCCGCACGATGGGCGGCTGCCTGGACCGCATCGCCCTCCTGACCGGAGCCTCCGGGCAGGACCGCCCGGGTCTGCTCTTCCCCTGGCACCTGCTGCGCTACGAGCACACCTCGCTGATCCGCGCGACCCTCCTGCGCCAGATCAACCAGGCGGGCGAGCCCTGGTCCCCGTCCTACCTCAACAAGCACCTCTCGGCCCTGCGCGGAGTGCTCAAGACGGCGTGGCGGCTGACGCTGATGACCGCGGAGGACTACCACCGCGCCCGCGACGTCCCCAACGTGACGGGCTCGCGCCTGCCGGCGGGACGGAGCCTGGCCGCCTCGGAGTTCGTCTCCCTGCTGCGCACCTGCCTGGCCGACCCCGCCCACGCCGGAAGCCGCGACGCCGCGCTCATCGCCGTGCTCTACAACACCGGCATGCGCCGCGCCGAGCTGGCGGCCGCCCGGATCGAGCAGTACGACCCCGGTTCGCGCCTCATCCGGGTGGTGGGCAAGCGGGACAAGGAACGCGCCGCGCCCCTCAACGAGCCGACCGCCGTCTACCTGGGCCGGTGGCTGGCGCTGTACGGGGCGCGAACGGGTCCGCTGTTCCCCGCCCTGCACCGCAGCGGAGCCCTGTTGGACCGTCCGCGCCCGATGACGCCCGCCGCGATCGGGCAGCTGCTGAACCGGCGCCGCCTCGCCTCGGGGCTGCCCGCCCTGACCGCCCACGACTTCCGCCGCACCTTCATCGGCGACCTTTTGGACACCGGTGCCGACCTGGCGACCGTCCAGGCGCTGGCCGGGCACGCATCCCCGGTCACCACCTCCCGCTACGACCGGCGGCCCGAGCGGGTCCGCCAGGAGGCGGTCTCCCGCCTGAGGATCCCGGCCCCCGACGAGCTGTGAGGCGGGTCCGGGGCGCGCCCGGCCCCGCACCCGCCCCGGTCGCGGCGGCGTGAGCTGCGAGAATGCCCGTATGAGGGAACTCAAGAC
This sequence comes from Actinocorallia aurantiaca, assembly GCF_039533685.1. NCBI lineage: Bacteria > Bacillati > Actinomycetota > Actinomycetes > Streptosporangiales > Thermomonosporaceae > Actinocorallia > Actinocorallia aurantiaca. The sequence continues at coordinate 430,823 of NZ_BAAATZ010000029.1, forward strand.
GACCGAGTACTGGCTGTCGGACATGGACGGCGTCCTGACGCACGAGGGGACGCCCATCGCCGGGGCGGCGGACTTCCTGGCCAAGGTCGTCTCGTCGGGCAGACAGCTGCTGGTGCTGACGAACAACTCGCTGTACACCCCGCGGGACCTGTCGGCCCGACTGGACGCGGCGGGCCTGGACGTCAGGCCCGAGTGGATCTGGACGTCGGCGCTGGCCACCGCCAAGTTCCTGACCGACCAGCGATCCGGCGGCACCGCCTACGTCATCGGCGAGGCGGGGCTGACGACGGCGCTGCACGACGTCGGCTACATCCTGACCGACCTGAACCCCGACTACGTGGTGCTGGGGGAGACCCGCAACTACAGCTTCGACCAGATCACCCGGGCGGTGCGGCTGATCGAGCGGGGCGCCCGGTTCATCTGCACCAACCCCGACCCCGTGGGCCCCACGCAGGAGGGATCGCTTCCGGCGTGCGGCGCGGTCGCGGCGATGATCACCAAGGCGACCGGGGTGCAGCCGTACTTCGTGGGCAAGCCCAATCCGCTGATGATGCGCAGCGCGATCCGCCGCATGGGCGGGCACAGCGAGGCCGCCGTGATGATCGGCGACCGGATGGACACCGACGTGGTCTCGGGGATGGAGGCCGGCATGGAGACGGTGCTGGTGCTGTCGGGGGTGACCCGGAGGCACGAGATCGAGCGTTTCCCCTACCGGCCGTCCTACGTCTTCGACTCGGTGGCGGATCTGGTCGGGATGGTGGAATGATTCTTATCCTCGGTAGTATATTTCACTACAAAAATACCGAGAGAAAAGTACTTGTTAGTACTTAATAACGATTCCAGGGAAATGACCGCTCTTTCCTTTCTTATCGCTATATCCTCTCAGGACGCTGACGGCCACAAGACTCCGTCCGGGCTCGCGCGGGAGCTCGGACGGGCCCGTTTTGAGAGAAAGGACCACTGATGTCCAATATTGACCAGTCCCTCAAAGAGATGATGGCCATCGACGGCTCGATCGGCGCGGCGATCGTCGACTACGGAAGCGGCATGGCACTGGGCGTCATGGGCAACAGCAAGGCGCTGGACCTGCAGATCGCGGCGGCGGGCAACACCGAGGTCATGCGCGCCAAGATGCGCACGATGGAGCAGCTGTCACTCAACGACACCATCGAGGACATCCTCATCACCCTGGCCCGGCAGTACCACATCATCCGCCCGCTGTCGGGGCGCAACGGACAGGGCCTGTTCATGTACATGGCCCTGGACCGGGAGCGGGCCAACCTGGCGCTGGCCCGCCACCACCTCAGGCGCATCGAGGAGAACACCGAGGTCTGACCGCGACGGCGCTCAGAAGATGTCCGGGCACCAGGGGCGGCGGGACGTGCGCAGCAGCGTGTCGGCCGCGAACGCCGCCCCGGGACGCTCCTCGGCGAGCCGGCCCAGCGCCGCCAGCCTGACGGCCGACTCGTCTCCCAGGTAGAGGCTGCCCAGCGCGGCCGCCGGGAGCGTGAGGTCGGGGGTCCGGCCGGTCGGGACGCAGGAGGCGCCGTCAGGGCCGGCCTCCAGCAGGAACCGGCCCGAGGCCAGCCCGTCCTTGTCCTGGACGTCCAGGACGACGGCTCCCTCGGCCTGGTAGGAGCGGGCGGTCAGCATGGCGGGCACGTCCAGGGGCCGCAGCCACAGGTGGTCGGAGCAGGCCGTGGGCGTGACGGCGCGGGCGTCTCCGACCAGCAGCGGCAGCAGGTCGTCCGGAGCGCGTGAGGGGGCGTTGATCGTCGTCACCCAGTCGACCGAGCACAGGTAGTGCCACAGGGCCCGCTCGGCGGCGGGCGTGGCCGCCAGCAGGTCCTTGACGTCCAGGACGGAGTCGGGGACGCCGTTCTTCCAGACCTCCCGGCCGGTGTAGGCGACCAGCCCGTCGACGGTCCCGTCCTGCGCCAGGTACAGCGCGCAGTACGGCTCCTGCCAGACGGACTCCGTCAGCCGGTACTCGCCGGTCGCCCTCTTCCACCACGTCGGCGGCCGGGTGACCATCCCGTGCCGGATCCGGCGGACCCGTTCGTGCAGTTCCGGGCCTTCCCGCCCGATCCTCTCCAGGTCGGCCAGCACGACCCGGCCTCCGTCGTCGGGTTCCGCGGGCAGGCCCGGTCGGGCGGCCCTCAGCGTGTCGATGCGGAAGTCGGTGAGCCAGGTCGCGGGCCCGTACCCGAATCGCCCGTAGATGGGGTATTCGGCCGCGATCAGGGAGGACATCGCGTCGCCGCTCTCCTTGGCCCGGCGCAGGTACGGCTCGATCATGCGGGTGAGCAGCCCGCGGCGCCGGTGCGTGGGGGAGACCGTCACCCCGCTGACCACGGCGGAGGCGAGGAATCGGCCTCCGGGGACGGTCACCTCCTGGGTGAAGCCGCGGAAGGTCGCCACGCATCGGCCGTCCTCGAAGGCCCCCCAGGTGCGGGAGGGGTCCATGGCCTCGCGCAGGTAGGCCAGGTCCTGCTCGCCGACCTGCGTTCCGCTCAGGTATCCGATGCTGCGGGCCCGCCACCACCGGGTCAGGTCCTCGTCGCTCTGCTCTACCAGGCGGATATCCACGCCCATCTGCTTCCCCTCTCCCGGCGGTCGGTACAGCTCACGCTATGCCGCCCGCGGGGAGGAGCGAAAAGGGTTTTCGGCGCTCACGCCCTCTCAGAATCCGGTCTCCTCCGGGGAGGCGGGGACGTGCAGGAGGCTGAGGAGCTTGCGGCGCAGGGCGCCGAAGCCGGGGGCGTCCACGGCGCGGGGCCGGGTCAGGTCGACCTCGATCTCCTCGGCGATGCGGCCGGTGTCCAGGACCAGGAGCCGGTCGGCGAGCAGCAGCGCCTCGTCGACGTCGTGGGTGACCAGGAGGGCGGCGAAGCCGTGGTGGGCGTGCAGGCGGCCGAACAGGGCCTGCATCCGCAGCCTGGTCAGGGCGTCCAGCGCGCCGAACGGCTCGTCCAGCAACAGCAGGTCGGGTTCGCGGACCAGGGCGCGGGCGAAGGCGACCCGCTGGGACTGGCCGCCGGACAGTTCCGCGGGCCAGGCGCGGCTGCGGTCGGCCAGGCCGACCTCCTCCAGCGCGGCGGCCACCCGCTCCTTGACCGCGTCGCCGCGCACGCCCAGGGCCACGTTGTCGGCGACGCGCTTCCAGGGCAGCAGGCGGTGCTCCTGGAAGACGACGGCCTGGGAGCCGGAGGTGGTGAACTTCCCGGAGGCGTCCTGGTCCAGGCCGGCCAGGATGCGCAGCAGGGTGCTCTTGCCCGAGCCGCTGGCGCCCAGCAGGGCGACGACCTCGCCGGATCCGATGGCCAGGTCGATTCCGTCGAGCACGACGGCCTCGCCGAAGACCCGCCGGATCCCGGTGGCGGTCACGAGGCCCGGAGTCCGCGTCTCCACGACAGCACCTTCCTTTCAGCCGTGCGCAGGGCCAGGTCCGACACCAGTCCCAGGAGCGCGTAGACGAGCAGTCCCAGGACGACGATGTCGGTCTGGGCGAAGTCGCGGGCCTCCATCATCATGAATCCCAGGCCGCTCTGGCCGTTGACCTGCTCGCTGACGACGAGGCTGAGCCAGCCGCTGGCGAAGGCCAGGCGCAGCCCCAGGAACAGCGAGGGGGTGGCGCCGGGCAAGATGACGTGGCGGATGCGCTCCCAGGTGTTGAGCCCGCAGGTGCGGGCCGCCTCCACGAGGCGTTCGTCGATGTCGCGGATCCCGGCGTAGGTGTTGAGGTAGATCGGGAAGAACGCGCCGAGGGCGACCAGGGAGATCTTCAGGGACTCCCCGATCCCGACCCAGATGATCAGCAGGGGGACCAGGCCCAGGTGCGGGAGCATGCGGGCGGCCTGCACGGTGGGGTCGATGAGGTCGTCGCCGATACGCAGCAGCCCGGCGGCGGCGCCCAGTACCAGGGCCAGGACGCCGCCGATCAGCAGTCCGCTCAGCGCGCGCTGCACGGACTCCATCAGGTGCAGGCCGAGGGTGCCGTCGGCCGACAACCGCCAGGCGGCGGCCAGGACGGCGCTGGGCGGGGAGAGCTTGTCGGGCGAGAGGACGCCGGCCTGCGCGGCGCCCTCCCATCCGGCCACCAGCGCGAGGGGGGTGATGATCTTGCGGATTCGCACCGGTCGACGCCTACTTGAGCAGGTCGGCGAAGCGGTCGTCGATCCGGCTCCTGATGTCGACCTTGCCGGGGATGAGCTGCAGTTCGGTGAACCCGTCGGCGATCTCCTGGAGCTCGTCGCCGATGGCGGCGTCGACCGGGGCGAGCGGCTGGGCGCTGCGCTCCAGGGCGCGGCGGGCGACGTCCTCCTCCAGGCCGAGTTCGGGGGCGAGGACCTTGACGCGCTCCTCGGGGTTGGCGATGCCCCAGTCGGTGGTCTCGCGGTAGACGCGCACGAACTCGCGGATCAGGTCGGGCTTCTTCTCCAGGGCCTCGGGGGAGGCCAGCAGGTACTCGCGGTTGTTGGCCAGGCCGGTGGCGTCGGCCAGGATCTGCACGCCGGGCCGCTCGGCCAGGGAGAAGTAGGGGTCCCAGATGATCCAGGCGTCGACCTGGTCGTTGTCGAAGGCGGGGCGGGCCTCGGCGGGCTTGAGGTACTTGACGTCGAGGTCGGTGATCTTCATGCCGTTGGCCTCGAGCAGCTTGACCAGGAGCCAGTTGACGTTGGAGCCCTTGTTGAGGGCGACCTTCTTGCCCTTGAGGTCCTTGAAGGTCTTGAAGCCCTTGTCCTCCTTGACCAGCACGGCCTCGCCCTTGGGCACGGGCTGCGAGGTCGCGATGATCTTGAATTCGGTCCTGCCCGCGAGGGCGAAGATCGGCGGGGCCTCGCCGGTCTGGCCGATGTCGATCGCGCCGGCCTTGAGCGCCTCGGTGAGGGCGGGGCCGCTCTCGAACAGCGACCAGGCGGCGTCCGGAGCGGCGTCGCGGGCCTTGACCAGGCTCTGGCCGCCGAAGCGCTGGTAGCCGACGCGCAGCTTCCCGTCCTCGGACCCGGCCTTCTCACCGCCCCCGCAGGCGGTGAGCGTGCCCAGCAGGGCGATCGTGCTGACGAGGGCGAGGGTGAAGCGGCGCATCGGGGGGTGCTCCTTGGTGGTGCGCGGACCAGACGGCGGCGAGCATACACATAAATCCTACTGGATTACTAGGATTTATGTCTGGTTTGCACCTGTCCGGAGAGCGGTCAAGACTCCGCAGGGGCGCGGATGGGGCGGAGGGGGCCGGGAAGGAGCAGTGAAAGGTCCCTGTCGTCCGGTATCGCGAGGAAAATCATGAGAATCTCGATGCGACCGCATCAGTTCCCGGCCCGCCTGTCCGCCGGACTGGTCATCCTCAACTCGGGGATGGGCAAGCGCTCCGCCGACCAGGCGGCGGCCGAGGGCGTGCACGGCATGGCGGTGGGCGCCTACCCCTTCCTCAAGGACCAGGATCCGCGCCGGTTCGTCCGACTGCTGTCGAACGGCGAGATCGTCATCGGCGCATTGCTCCTGGCACCCTTCGTCCCCTCGCTGGTGGCCGGGGCGGCCCTCACCGCGTTCGCCGGCGGTCTGACGGGCCTGTACCTGCGGATCCCGGGCATGCGGGAGGAGGGGAGCCTGCGCCCGACCCAGGCGGGCCTGCCCCTGGCCAAGGACGTGTGGCTGCTGGGCATAGGAATCAGCCTGATGCTGGACGACCTGCACGACAGGTGAGCCCCGGGGCCCGGACGTTCCGCACCGGCGGCGCGTCCGGGCTCCCGCGTGAACCCCTTCAAACGCCGTGTGGATAAATTCCGTGCCATTAATTGCCGAGAGATCGGAATTGTGGTTCTTTACCACGATTCCGGCATTCCGCCCTTTGCACATGGGAACAATGGAAGGCGAGCGTTGATACTCGCAAATAGGACTTTACTGTCCTGATGTGTGCGACTGATTCGAATTCGGATTTCAGTTTGTGCGCGGCACCTGCGCATCCTCGGGGAGGGGCTTTGCTCGTTCACATGGTCTCCGAACACGCCAGTCCGCTGGCGACTCTGGGCGGAGAGGACGCGGGAGGGCAGAACGTCCACGTCGCCGCGCTGGCGGAGGCGCTGGCGGGGCGCGGGCACGAGGTGACGGTCTTCACGCGCAGGGACTCGCCGGGGCTGCCGCGGACCGTGCGGACCCGGGGGTTCACCGTGGAGCACGTCGACGCCGGGCCCGCGGAGCCGGTGTCCAAAGACGAACTGATGCCCTACATGCCGTACTTCGCGGAATTTCTGGCACAACGGTGGACGGAAGACCTCCCCGACATCGTCCACGGACATTTCTGGATGAGCGGCTGGGCCGCTCTGAGCGGAACGGCCAGGCCCGGCGTCCCGGACGTTCCGGTCGTGCAGACCTTCCACGCGCTGGGCGTCGTCAAGCGCCGCCACCAGGGCGGCGCGGACAACAGCCCGCCCGCCCGCCGACGCCTGGAGTCGCTGGTGGCGCGCCGCGCCCACACCGTCATCGCCACCTGCACCAGCGAGGCCGACGACCTGCGCGCGCTGGGCGTGCACCCGTTCCGGCTGGAGATCGTGCCGTGCGGGGTGGACCTGAGGCTGTTCCGGCCCGACGGCCCGGCCGCCGGGCGCAACGGGCGGTTCCGCGTGCTGAGCGTCAGCCGCCTGGTGCGGCGCAAGGGCCTGGACACCGTCCTGGAGGCGATGGCGCGACTGCCGGAGGCCGAACTGCTCGTCGCCGGCGGCCCCGCCCGCCGCGACCTGGACCGCGACCCCGAGATCGCCCGCTGGAGGGCGGTCGCCGAACGCCACGGCATCTCCGACCGCGTCGTCTTCCTGGGCGGAGTACCGCACGAGGAGGTCCCGGCGCTGATGCGCTCGGCCGACGTGGTGGTCGGCGTGCCGTGGTACGAGCCGTTCGGGATGGTGCCGGTCGAGGCGATGGCCTGCGGCACGCCCGTGGTCGCCTCGGCCGTCGGCGGGCACCTGGACACCGTCGTGGACGGAACGACCGGCCTGCTGGTCCCCCCGCGCGACCCCCGGGCGCTCGCCGGCGCCCTGCGCCGCGTCCTGGACGCGCCCGGCTGGTGCCGCACCCTGGCCACCGCCGCGGTGCGCCGGGCCCACTCCCTCTACTCCTGGGAGCAGGTCGCGCAGGGGACCGAAGCCGTTTACACCAAGGTGGCCGACCGCGCCGCCGTGCCGATGGGGGAGGCCAGGTCATGATCGACAACCATCTGACCCGTCTGGAGACCGCGCTGGCCCAGGTCCGCGGCCAGACCCCGCTGCTCCTGCGGTGGGGACGCCTCCTGGCCGAGGAACTGCGCTCCGGCGCGCGGCTGCTGGCCTGCGGCAACGGCGGCAGCGCCGCCCAGGCCCAGCACCTGACGGCCGAACTGGTCGGCCGCTACGAGGCCGAGCGCCGCCCGTTCTCGGCGCTGTCCCTGCACACCGACACCTCGGCGGTCACCGCGATCGTCAACGACTACGGCCCCGACGAGCTGTACGCCAGGCAGGTCCGCGCGCACGGGCGCCCCGGGGACATCCTGCTGGCCCTGTCGACCAGCGGCACCAGCCGCAACGTCATCGCCGCGGCGCACACCGCCGCCCGGGCGGGACTGCGCACCTGGGCGCTGACCGGGCCCGCGCCCAACCCGCTGGCCTCCGCCTGCCAGGAGTCGCTGAGCGTGGACGCCCCGGCGACCTCGACCGTCCAGGAGGTCCACCTGGCGGTGGTGCACCTGCTGTGCGCGGTCGTCGACGAGCGGGTGCGCTTCCCGCACAAGGTGGTGGTGCGGGCATGAGGGCCGGACCGCTGGTCGTCATGGGCGACACGCTGCTGGACGTGGACCTGCAGGGCACCTCCGAACGGCTGGCCCCGGACGCGCCCGTGCCCGTGGTGGACCTGGCCGTCGAACGCCCCCGCCCCGGAGGCGCGGGGCTGGCCGCCGTGCAGGCCGCGCGCCTGGCCTCCTCGCGCGAGGTGGTCCTGGTGACGGCGCTGGCCGACACCGACGACCCCGACGCGCTGACGCTGCTGGAACTGCTGGAAGGCCGGGGGGTGAGGGTGGTGCGCCTGGCGCTGAGCGGGCGCACGGTCCGCAAGACGCGCCTGATGGCGCACGGCCGCCCCCTGGTCCGCGTGGACCGGGGGGACGGGCGCCTGCACGGCCGCACCGGCCTGCCCGACGCCGCGGCCTCGGTGGTCCGGGAGGCGGGGGCGGTGCTGGTGTCGGACTACGGCCGCGGCGTGGCCGCCCACCCCGTGCTGCGGGCGCTGCTGGAGGCGCTTCCCGCCGAGGCTCCTGTGGTGTGGGATCCGCATCCGCGCGGCGCGGTGCCCGTCCCGGGGGCGCGCCTGGTGACGCCCGACCGGCAGGAGGCCCGCGTCCTGGCCTCCACGGCTCCGGCCGCCCGTCCCGGCGGCTACGCCCAGGCCGCCACGGACGCGGCGGCGCTGCGGGCCCGCTGGAGGGCCACCGGGGTGAGCGTGACGCTGGGCGAGCACGGCGCGCTGCTGTCGACGGGCGACCAGCCGCCCGTCCTCGTGCCCGCGCCGCACGTGCCGGG
>NZ_BAAATZ010000029.1:439400-455856 GCF_039533685.1 Actinocorallia aurantiaca
GCGACTGCTTCGGCGCCGCCGCGGCGGTCTCCCTCGCCGAGGGGGCGCTGCTGAGCGAGGCGGTCGAGCAGGGCGTCCACCACGCCTCGGTGTTCGTCACCGGGGCTCCGGCCCGCCGCGGGAGCGGCCCGGCCGACGACCCGTGGGGGCTGGTGCGCCGCACCCGCCTGCAGGGCGGCACGGTCGTGGCGACCGGCGGCTGCTTCGACCTGCTGCACCCCGGCCACATCAGCCTGCTGCACCAGGCGGCCCGGCTGGGCGACCTGCTGGTGGTGTGCCTGAACTCCGACGCCTCCGTCCGCGCGCTCAAGGGCCCGGGACGGCCCGTGATGAACCAGCGGGACCGCACCGAGGTGCTGGCGGCGCTGGGCTGCGTCGACGCGGTGGTGGTCTTCGAGGAGGAGACGCCGATGGCGCTGCTGGACCGTCTGCGGCCCGACCTGTGGGTCAAGGGCGGCGACTACGGACCGCTGGAGCTGCCCGAGGCGCCGCTGGTGCGCCGCCACGGCGGCCAGGTGCTGCTGCTGCCGTACCTGGAGGGCCGCTCCACCACCCGTCTGGTGCGGCGCGTCCACGCCGCGGGAGGAGAGCACTGATGAGCGGACGGATCATCCGGCGGGCGGTCGTCACCGGAGGCGCGGGGTTCCTGGGCTCGCACCTGTGCGAGCGGCTGCTGGAGCGCGACGTGTCGGTGACGTGCATGGACAACTTCCTCACCGGCACCCCGCACAACCTCATCCACCTGCTGGGACGGCCCGGCTTCCACGTCGTGGAATGCGACCTGACGGACTTCGTGCACGTGTCCGGGCCGGTGGACCTCATCCTGCACTTCGCCTCGGCGGCCTCCCCGGTGGACTACATGAAGCTGCCGGTGGAGACCCTGAAGGTCGGCGCGATCGGCACGATGCACGCCCTGGGCATGGCCCGCGAGAAGAACGCCCGGTTCGTGCTGGCCTCCACCAGCGAGGTCTACGGCGACCCGCTGCGCCACCCCCAGCACGAGGACTACTGGGGCAACGTCAACCCGGTGGGGCCGCGCAGCGTCTACGACGAGGCCAAACGCTACGCCGAGGCGCTCACCACCGCCTACCGCAACAGCCGGGACGTCGACACCGGCATCGTGCGGATCTTCAACACCTACGGGCCGAGGATGCGCCCGCACGACGGCCGCGCCATCCCCACGTTCATCCGCCAGGCGCTGGCCGGCGAGCCGCTGACGGTGACCGGGGACGGCACGCAGACCCGCTCGATCTGCTACGTCGACGACACCGTCGAGGGCGTCCTGGCGATGGCCTTCAGCGACGCGGCGGGGCCGGTCAACATCGGCAACGGCGCCGAGACCACCGTCCTGGACCTGGCCCGCACGATCCGCGCCCTGGCCGGTTCGCGCTCGCCGGTCGAGTTCGTGCCGCGCCCCGCCGACGATCCGAGCGTGCGCTGCCCGGACGTGGGCCTGGCGCGCCGGCTGCTGGGCTGGACGCCGCGCGTCCCGCCCGAGGAGGGGCTGGCGCGCACCGTGGAGTGGTTCGCCGAACGCCTGGCACGAGTGTGAGGGAAGGGGCGGGATGAGAGTCCTGGGAGTCAACGCGATCTTCCACGATCCGGCCGCGGCGCTGGTCGTGGACGGCCGTCCGGTCGCGGCGGCCGAAGAGGAGCGGTTCAGCCGCCGCAAGCACGGCAAGCGGCCCGTGCCGTTCTCGGCGTGGGAGCAGCCGGTGCTGGCGGCCCGCTGGTGCCTGGAGCACGCCGGGCTGGCCCCCGGCGACCTGGACGCCGTCGCCTTCTCCTACGACCCGTCGCTGGTGCGGCCCGCGCGGGAGATGGGGGTCCACGACCCCTACGACGACCTGCGGACCATGTACGCGCGGATGGCGCCCGGCCTCCTGGCCGAGGCGCTGCCCGGACTGGATCCGGACAAGGTGGTGTTCGTCCCCCACCACGTGGCGCACGCGGCGTCGGCGGGGCTGGCCGCCCCTGCCCGCTCGTGCGCGGTGCTGGTCAACGACGGACGCGGCGAGGACGCCTCGCACCTGGCGGGCCGCTACCGGGACGGGCGGCTGGAGGTGCTGGCCGCCCAGCGGCTGCCGCACTCCCTCGGCCTGTTCTACGAGGCGCTGACCGAGCACCTGGGATTCCTGCGCTCCAGCGACGAGTACAAGGTGATGGCGCTGGCCTCCTACGGCAAGCCCCGCCACCTGGACCTGATGCGCGAGGCGGTGCGCGTGCACCCCGACGGCGGCTTTCGCACCGATGCGATCGACTGGACGGCGCTGTGCCCGGCGCGCGCGCCGGACGCGCCCTGCACCGACGTGCACGCCGACGTCGCGGCCTCCGCCCAGCGGCGGCTGGAGGAGGTGCTGCTGGAACAGGCGCGGATCCTGCACGAGCAGACCGGTGAGCGGACGCTGGCGATGGCCGGCGGCACGGCGCTGAACTGCGTCGCCAACACCGTCCTGGCCCGGCGGGGACCGTTCGAGCAGGTGTGGGTGCAGCCCGCCGCGGGCGACGCGGGCACCTCCCTGGGCGCGGCGCTGCACTTGGGCGCGCGAGAGGAGCGGCCGCGCTGGACGATGGACGGCGCCGCCCTGGGCCGGGACCTGGACGACGCCGAGATCGAGGAGGCGCTGCGCCTGGCGCGCGTGCCCTACGAGCGGCCCGACGACATCGCCGAGACCGCCGCGCGGACCCTGGCGGGCGACGGGATCGTCGCCTGGGTGCAGGGCCGGGCGGAGTTCGGGCCGCGGGCGCTGGGCCACCGCTCCCTGCTGGCCCACCCCGGGCACCGCGCCAACCTGGAGCGGCTCAACGACGTCAAGGGCCGCGAGCAGTTCCGGCCCGTCGCCCCGATGGTGCTGGCCGACCGCGCGCCGCAGATCTTCCAGCGCGGCCCGCTCCCCAGCCCCTACATGCTGTTCGTCCACGATGTCGCGCCCGCCTGGCAGGACCGCATCCCCGCGGTCGTGCACGTGGACGGCACCGCCCGCGTGCAGACGGTCGACCCGCGGTCCGAGCCGCTGGCCGCCCGGCTGCTGAGGGCGTTCGAAAGGCGTACCGGATTGCCCGTGCTGGTCAACACCAGCCTCAACACCGCAGGAAGGCCCATGGTGGACGACATACGTGACGCGCTGGAGTGCTTCGGCTCCACTCCCATCGACCTGCTGGCCATCGGATCGTTCGCGGTGCGGCGATGAACGGCTACAGCGTGGTCATCCCGACCTTGGTGCGGTCGTCGCTGCGCGACTGCCTGTTCTCCCTGGCCGCGACCTGGGGGCCGCCGCCACAGGAGATCGTGCTGGTGGACGACCGTCCCTCCGGCGGCCCGATGGTGCGGGTGCCCGGCGAGCTGGCCTGCCTGGTGCGGGTGCTGGCCAGCCGGGGCGGGGGCCCGGCGGCGGCCCGCAACCTGGGGTGGCGCAGGACCCGCACCCCGTGGGTGGTGTTCCTCGACGACGACGTGCTGGTGGAGGAGGACTGGTGCGCTGCGCTGGCCGTCGACCTCAAGCGGGCCGGGGAGCGGGTCGCCGGGGTGCAGGGCCGCATCAGCGTGCCGCTGCCCTGCGACCGCCCGCCCACCGACTGGGAGCGGGTGACGTCGGGCCTGGCCCGCGCCCGGTGGATCACCGCCGACATGGCCTACCGCCGCGAGGCGCTGGTGGAGTCCGGGGGTTTCGACGAGCGGTTCCCGCGCGCGTTCCGCGAGGACGCCGACCTGGCGCTGCGCCTGCAGGCCGACGGGTGGGAGCTGACCGAGGGCGAGCGCCTGTCCCGGCATCCGGTGCGTCCCGCCACGGCGGCCGCCAGCCTGCGCGCCCAGGCGGGCAACGCCGACGACGCGCTGATGCGGGCCGTGCACGGGCCCGGCTGGCACCGCAGGGCCGGGGAGGCGGTGGGACGCAGGCCGCGCCATCTGGCGATCACCGCGGCCGGGGTCCTGGCGGCGGTCGCGGCCCTGGCCGGACGCCGCCGCCTGGCCCGCGCGGCGGCGCTGGGGGCGCTGGCGGGAGTCGGGGAGTTCGCGGCGGCCCGCATCCTGCCGGGACCGCGCGACCTGCGCGAGGTGACGCTGATGCTGGGCACCAGCCTGCTGATCCCGCCGGCGGCCTCCTGGCACTGGGCGCGGGGCGTGGCACGCTCCCGTTCGGCCCGCCCGTGGCCCGGCCCGGCCAAGGCGCTGCTGCTGGACCGCGACGGCACCCTCGTCCACGACGTCCCCTACAACGGCGATCCCGACCTGGTGGAGCCGATCCGGGGGGTGCGCGAGGCGCTGGAGCTGGCCCGTGAGAGCGGGCTGCGGCTGGCTGTGGTGAGCAACCAGTCGGGGCTGGCCTCGGGCCGCTTCTCCCCCGAGGACCTGGAGGCCGTCAACCGGCGGGTGCAGGAGCTGCTGGGTCCGTTCGAGGTGTGGAAGACCTGCCCGCACGGCGGGGACGAGGGCTGCGCGTGCCGCAAGCCCGCGCCGGGCCTGATCGCGCAGGCCGCCGCCGAGCTGGGCGTGGAGGTCGGCGAGTGCGTGATGGTCGGTGACATCGGCTCGGACGTGCGGGCCGCGCGGGCCGCGGGGGCCCGGTCGGTGCTGGTGCCCACCGCGCAGACCCGCCGCGAGGAGCTGGAGGGGGCCAGGTGCGCTCCGGACCTGCTGACCGCGGTGCGCTTCGCCCTGGGAGAGGCCTCCGGGGGCCGGCTGTGGCGGTGAGCGGCGGAACGCTGGTGGTGCGGCTGGACGGAGCGGGCGACGTCCTGCTGGCCGGACCGTGCGTGCGGGCGGCAGGGGCCTCGGGGCCGGTGGCGGTGCTGGCCGGTCCCGAGGGCGCCGAGGCCGCGCGGCTGCTGCCCGGGGTGGAGCGGGTGCTGGTGTGGAGGTGCCCGTGGGTGGTGCGCGAGCCGCCGCCGGTGGAGGCCGGCGATGTCGGCGAGGTGGTGGCGGAGATCGCGGCCGAGAGGTTCGGGCAGGCGCTGGTCCTGACGTCCTTCCACCAGTCGCCGCTGCCGACGGCCCTGGTATTGCGTCTGGCGGGCGTGCCGCGCGTCAGCGCGATCAGCGTCGACTACCCCGGAGCCCTCCTGGACGTGCGCCACCGGCTCGACGGGGAGGTCCACGAAGCCGAGAGGGCCCTGTCCCTGGCGCGCGCCGCCGGATTCGACCTGCCCGAGGGCGACGACGGGAGGCTGGCGGTACGCGCGCCGCTGCCGCCCACCGAGCACCTGACGGGAGGCGGGCCGTACCTCGCGGTGCACCCGGGGGCGACGGCCGCCGCGCGACGCTGGCCCGGCGAGCGGTGGGTGGACGCGGTGAAGGAGCTGGTGCGCCGGGGCCACCGGGTGGTGGTGACGGGCTCGCCTGCGGAGCGGGGCCTGACCGCCCACGCCGCCGGGGCGCACGGCCTGGACCTGGGCGGGCGGACGAGCCTGCACGAGCTGGCGGGGGTGTTCGCCGGTGCCCGGGTGGTGCTGGCGGCCAACACCGGGCCCGCCCATCTGGCGGCGGCGGTGGGAACGCCGGTGGTGTCGCTGTTCGCGCCCGTCGTCCCTGCCGCCCGCTGGCGGCCCTACCGCGTGCCGCACGTCCTGCTGGGCGACCAGCACGCCGCGTGCCGGGGCAGCCGGGCGGTGGAGTGCCCGGTGGCGGGCCATCCGTGCCTGAACGGCGTCGGCGCCGAGTCCGCGGCCGACGCCGCTGAGGCCCTCATGGGGGAGGCGGGGAGATGAACGTCCTGATCTGGCACGTGCACGGCTCCTGGACCACGGCTTTCCTGCAGGGCCCGCACACCTGCCTGCTGCCGGTCACGCCCGACCGGGGCCCGGACGGGCTGGGCCGGGCCCGCACCTGGCGGTGGCCGGACTCGGCGGTGGAGGTGCCGCTGGAGCGGTTGCGCGACCACGACGTCGACGTGGCGGTCCTGCAGCGCCCGCACGAGGAGGAGCTGGTGCGCCGCTTCCTGGGCCGCAGGGTCCCCCTGGTGTACCTGGAGCACGACGCGCCGTGGGACGGGGTGCCGCTGACGCGCCATCCGGTGGCCGACCGCCGCGACGTGCTGCTGGTGCACGTCACCCACTTCAACTCGCTGTTCTGGGACGGCGGCTCCACCGAGCAGCGGGTGGTGGAGCACGCGGTCGTCGATCCGGGACCCCTGTGGACGGGGGAGCTCGCGCGGGTGGGGGTGGTGGTCAACGAGCCGCTGCGGCGGGGCCGCCACGTGGGGACCGACCTCCTGGCGGAGCTGGCCGGCGGGCTGCCGGTGGACGTGTTCGGAATGAAGGTCCAGGAGTTGCCCGGGGCGCTCGGCCTGCCCGGGATGCGCGCTTATGAGGACCTTCCCCAGCAGCGGATGCACGCCCTGCTGGCGGCGCGCAGGGTGTACCTGCACCCGTTCCGCTGGACGTCGCTGGGACTGTCGCTGATCGAGGCGATGTACCTGGGGATGCCGGTGGTCGCGCTGGCCACGACCGAGGCCGTCGAGGCCGTCCCGCCGGGCGCGGGGGTCGTCTCCACCCGGCTTGAGACGCTCCGGGAGGCGGTGCGCAGGCTGGTGTGCGACCAGGGTGAGGCGGCGGCGCTGGGAAAGGCGGCGCGGGCTGCCGCCCTGGAGCGGTACGGGCTGGGGCGCTTCCTGGCCGACTGGGACCGGGTGCTGCTCGAGGCCGTGGCGCGATGAACGCGGTGCTGATCCTGCGGGCGCTGGGGCTGGGGGACTTCCTGACGGGGGTCCCGGCCTACCGGGCGCTGCGGGCGGCCCATCCGGGGAGCGAGATCGTGCTGGCGGCGCCGGGCGTGCTGGCGCCGCTGACGCCGCTGACGGGGGCGGTCGACCGGCTGCTGCCCACGGGGGAGCTGGAGCCGATCCCCTGGAGCGGGCCGCCGCCCGGCCTGGCGGTGGACCTGCACGGCAGCGGTCCCGCCAGCCACCGCCTCATCGCGGCGACCGGCGCTCGGGGGCAGTGGGTGTACGGCTCTCCGGCGGCTTCGGACGTGGAGGGGCCGTGGTGGAAGGAGGAGGAGCACGAGACGGTCCGCTGGTGCCGTCTGCTGCGCTGGCACCGGATTCCGGCCGATCCGGCCGATCTGCTGCTGGTGCCGCCGGGGCGGCCTTCTCCCGCGCCGGGGGCGACCGTGGTGCATCCGGGGGCGGCTCACGCGTCGCGGCGCTGGCCGGCCGAGCGGTTCGCCCAGGTGGCCCTGGGGCTGGCGGCGGCCGGGCATCGGGTGGTGGTGACGGGCGGCGCCCGCGAGCGGGGCCTGGCCCGGCGGGTGGCGGCGCTGGCGGGGCTGGGCGCGGAGCGGGTCCTGGCGGGTCTGGATCTGGCGGCGCTGGCCGCGCTGGTGGCGGGGGCGCGCTTGGTCGTCAGCGGGGACACGGGCCTGGCGCATCTGGCGTTCGCCTACGCCCGCCCGTCGGTGACGCTGTACGGCCCGGTCTCCCCGGGCCTGTGGGGGCCTCCCTCCGACCGGCGCCACCGGGTGATCTGGCACGGGGAGGGGGCGCGGCCGGGGGACGCCCACGGCCGCCGCCCCGATCGGCGGCTGCTGCTGATCCGGCCGCGGGAGGTGCTCGAGGCCGCCCTGGAGGGGGCTCCGGTGCGCTGAGGGGCGCTTCAGATCGCTTTGTCGAGCGCGTCGTGGCCGCCCGCGCCGTGCTCGTCCTAAGCGGAGGGTGCGGTGAGGCCCGCGGTGAGGAAGGCGATGACGGTGTCGGCGTCGGGCGGGGACGCGGCGGTGGCGGGGCGGGACGACAGGGGACGGCCGTAGATCTCCAGCAGGAGGGTGAAGGCCAGGAGCCAGCGCTGGGCGATCTCGCGGGGCGTCAGGTGGGGCATGGCGCGCACGAGCATGATCTCGAACGGGGCGGGGCCGAACCAGGGGGAGGAGGCGGGGACGCGGCCGTCGGGCAGGACCGAGCGGGCCAGCAGGTGGCACAGCATGCGGCCCTTCTCGGTGCGGGTGAGCTCCTCGAACGGGCGGACTATGGCGGCCACCAGGTCGGCGACCTCGAAGGACGGGCCGGTGCGGGGGTCGCGGGCGTGGCGGGCGAGGTCCTCCAGGCGGCCGGCCCACAGCGGCAGCAGCTCCCGCTCCAGGAGCGCGGCGACCAGTCCCTCGCGGGAGCCGAAGTGGTAGTGGACCGCGCCGGGGTTGAGGCCGGCCTCGGCGTTGATGGCGCGGACGGAGACCCGCTCGGGGCTCCTGCTCAGGAAGAGGCGTTCGGCGGCCGAGAGCAGGCGGTCGCGGGTGGGGAGTTCTTCGTCGGCCATGTTCTGGATCCTATAATCTTCAATCGGGATCCAATCAGTGATTGAATCTGTGGTGTGCCGCTCGAGCGCCTCCCGCGACCCCCCCTGGAGCACAACATGACAGTCCCCGACGTCTTCAGCCCCGCCAAGCTCGGCCCCCTGACCCTGCGCAACCGCACCATCAAGTCCGCCACTTTCGAGCACATGGCTCCGGGCGCGCTGGTCAGCGACGACCTGATCGAGTTCCACCGCGCGCACGCCGCGGGCGGGGTGGGCATGACGACCGTGGCCTACTGCGCGGTGGCGCCCGAGGGGCGCACCGAGCGCGACCAGATCCTGATGCGGCCCGAGGCGCTGCCCGGCCTGCGCCGCCTGGCCGAGGCCGTGCACGCCGAGGGCGCCGCGATCTCGGCGCAGATCGGGCACGCCGGTCCGGTGGCCAACGGCAAGTCCAACGGCGTCCACGCGCTGGCGGCCTCGAGGGCCTTCAGCCCGCTGTCGATGCAGAAGATCCGCAGCGCCACCCACGCCGACATCGAGCGGGTCACCCGGGCGCACGCCGACGCCGCGCTCCTGGCGGCCGAGGCGGGGTTCGACGCGGTGGAGATCCACTTCGGGCACAACTACCTGGCCAGCTCGTTCCTCAGCCCGCTGCTGAACAAGCGCAAGGACGAGTACGGCGGCTCCCTGGAGAACCGGGCCAAGGTCGCGCGGGGCGCGGCCCGGGCGGTGCGCGAGGCCGTCGGCGACCGGATCGCGATCCTGGCCAAGCTCAACATGGAGGACGGCGTGCGCGGCGGCTTCCAGATCGAGGAGAGCCTGCAGGTCGCCAGGTGGCTCGAGCAGGACGGCTCCCTGGACGCCCTGGAGCTGACCGCGGGCAGCTCCCTGCTCAACCCGATGTACCTCTTCCGCGGCGAGGCGCCCGTCAAGGAGTTCGCCGCGACGTTCTCCCAGCCCCTGAAGCTGGGCGTCCAGCTGTCGGGCAAGAAGTTCATCCGCGAGTACCCCTACCAGGAGGCGTTCCTGCTGGAGAGCGCCCGCCGGTTCCGCGAGGCGCTCCGGCTGCCGCTGGTGCTGCTGGGCGGCGTCAGCACGCGCGCCACGATGGACCTGGCGATGGCCGAGGGCTTCGAGTTCGTGGCGATGGCCCGCGCCCTGCTGCGCGAGCCCGACCTCATCAACCGCCTGCAGAAGGACCCGGAGACCCCGTCGCTGTGCACGCACTGCAACAAGTGCATGCCGACGATCTTCACCAAGACCCACTGCGTCCTGGCCTGACCCGCGCGCGGCACCCGGCCCGGCACCGCCCCTCGGGCGGCGCCGGGCCTTGCCGTCGGCCGCCTTGAACAGGATTTCGGCGTCCTTTGGCTCCGGCTTGACGCGCCGCTCCGAAAAACGCCCCGCGAGGGACTTTGGACCCCTGCCGAGTCGCGCGGGGCCGGGCCACGGTGGGAGGGAGAGCCACACGCGCGGCCTCCGCCCGGGACCGCGCCGGCAGGGGAGGAGCACACGATGACCCGCACCGTCCCGCAGGTGAACACGCAGTCCGGGGGGAAGGTTCCCCAGGATCTGCTGGACAGGGCCCGGGAGAAGGTCGAGCGGTTGTGCGGCCGCTCTCCCGAACAGGTCCTGGCGGCCCGGGTCCGCCTGAGCATGGGCTCGGGCGCGGACCGCCCCGCGGTCGCGCAGGCCAACCTCGACGTCAACGGCCGCACCGTGCGGGTGCAGACCACGGCCGCGACCATGGGCGAGGCCGTGGACCTGCTGGAGGACCGGCTGGCCGAACGCCTGCGGCGGGTCGCCCGCAACTGGGAGGCCGTACGCGGCGGGCGGCCCCAGCCGGACGAGTGGCGCCACGACTCCGAGCCGGCCCGCCGTCCCGCCTACTACCCGCGCCCGGCCGAGGAGCGGCAGGTCATCCGCCACAAGGCCTACGAGCTGGCCTCGGCCACCCCCGACGAGGCGGTCTTCGACATGGAGGCGCTGGACTACGACTTCCACCTGTTCACCGATGTGGCCACCGGCCAGGACAGCGTCGTGTACCGGCACGGCGACGCCTACCGCATGGCGCAGATCGACCCCAGGCCGCGCAAGGACGACCTGGCCGTGGACCTGACGGTCAGCCCGCACCCGGCGCCCCGCATCGGCGTCCGGGAGGCCGAGGAGCGGCTGGAGGCCACGGGCCTGCCGTTCGTGTTCTTCGCCGACGCGGACACCGGGCGCGGCAACGTCCTCTACCACCGCTACGACGGCCACTACGGCCTCATCACGCCGGCCGGCTGACCATTCCGGGAGCCCATCATGATCTACACCGACCGCAGGCACGCCGGAGCGCTGCTCGCCGGTTCCCTGGAGCACCTGCGCGACCGGGACCCTCTGGTCCTGGGCCTGCCGCGCGGCGGAGTGCCCGTCGCCTTCGAGGTCGCCCGGGCGCTGGGAGCCCCGCTGGACGTCATCGTCGTGCGCAAGCTCGGCACCCCCGGCCAGCCGGAGCTGGCGATGGGCGCGATCGGCGAGGGCGGCGTGCGCGTGCTGAACTCCGACGTCCTGCGCCGAGGCCGGGTCAGCGACGCCCAGCTGAGCGACGAGGAGCGCCGCGAGCACGCCATCCTCACCGACCGCGCCGCCCGTTTCCGGGGCGGGCGCCGGCCGCTGGACCTGCACGGCCGCACGGTGGTCATCGTCGACGACGGTGCCGCCACCGGCTCCACCGCGCGGGCCGCCTGCCTGGTGGCCCGCGCCCGCCACGCCGAGCACGTCGTGGTGGCCGTCCCGGTCGGCTCGCCCGAGGCCGTGGAGAGCCTGCGGGAGGTCGCCGACGAGGTGGTCTGCTCCGACACCCCGCGCGGCTTCTACGCCGTCGGGCAGTTCTACGAGGACTTCACCCAGACCGGCGACGAGGAGGTCGTCACGCTGCTCAAGCAGGCGCAGGAGCCCGCCGCGCCGGTGGTGGACCGGGAGGTGCGCGTCCAGGCGGGGCCGGTGGAGCTGGCGGGCCACCTGACGCTGCCGCCGCGCGCGCGGGGGATCGTGCTGTTCGCCCACGGCAGCGGCAGCAGCCGCCACAGCCCCCGCAACCACCAGGTCGCCCGCGCCCTCAACGGCGAGGGGCTGGGCACCCTGCTGTTCGACCTGCTGACCCGGCGGGAGGAGACCGACCGGGCGCACGTGTTCGACATCCCGCTGCTGGCCGGTCGCCTGGCCGACGCCACGCGCTGGCTGGCGGGGGAGCCGGACGCGGCGGGCCTGCCGGTGGGGTACTTCGGCGCGAGCACGGGCGCGGCCGCGGCGCTGATCGCGGCCGCCGAGCCGGGCAGCCCGGCGCGGGCGGTCGTGTCCCGGGGAGGCCGCCCGGACCTGGCGATGCCGGCGCTGCCGCGGGTGCAGGCGCCGACCCTGCTGATCGTGGGCGGCGCGGACCTGCCGGTGCTGGACCTCAACGAGCAGGCGCTGGCGGAGCTGGCGTGCGAGAAGCGCCTGGCGGTCGTGCCGGGCGCCACCCACCTGTTCGAGGAGCGGGGCGCGCTGGAGGAGGTGGCGGACCTGGCCGCGCGCTGGTTCCACGACCATCTGGGCTGAGCGGCGTCCGGGGGTCAGAAGGCGCTGTGCTCGAGCCAGTGGCGCAGCAGCTCCTCCTGGCCGCGCACCTGGAGGCGTTCGGGCGAGGCGCGGCGGCTGAAGACCAGGAGCAGGTCGCGGGCGGTGCCGGTGATGGTGACGTCGGCGGGCTCGTCTCGGGCGCTCCAGGTGACGGCCTCGGGCGCGCGGCGGACGGTCCAGACGTCGGGGGTGTCGGTCGCGGTGAACTTCAGCACGCCCTGGCCGCGCAGCGGGGTCAGGGCGGGGGACAGTCCGCTGGTGGCGCTGGCGGTGATGAGGTCGAGTCCCTCGCTGAGGGCGTCGGCCGCGTCGGAGGGCTCGGCACGGAAGTCGCGGCCGAGGGCCAGGGAGGCGTCGGCGCGGTGGACGAGCAGGTCGTTGCGCATGCGCCGGGTCCAGAAGCGGGCGGAGCGCGGGCCCAGGAACGTCCAGACCGGGGCGTCGGGGTCGGAGGCGACGGCTTCGTCCAGGAGGGCGGCGGCGCGGCGCAGCCACGGTCCCGGGTCGGCGGGGGCGGGCTGGTCGGGCTGGGGCGGCGGGGTGCCGGTGCGCACGAGCGCGGCGGCCCACAGCAGGCCGTTGCCCACGTGGGCGGCCAGGTCGGCCAGGGTCCATTCGGGGCAGGTGGGGACGGGCAGGGAGGGGTCGGCGCCTTCGAGCAGGGCGGCCAGCGCCTCGGTCTCGGCCTTCAGGTCCGGCAGGTCGGTCACGGGTCCTCCATGGTGATACCTGTGTACCAAATCTTGGTGGTACCTGTGTATCACAAACGGAAGAGGCGATCCAGGCGGCCCGTCAGCAGCTCCAGCGCGCGGGCCCCGTCCCGCTGCCCGGTCAGCACGCTGATGCCCAGCCCGTTGGCCAGCGCGAGCAGCTCGATCGCCAGCACGTCCGCGTCCAGGGAGCCGTCCACGGCCCCCTCGGACTGGGCCCGCGCGACGTACCCGGCCAGCAGCTCCTCCAGGGCCGCCGCGTCCCGCGCGCCGCGCGCCGACGGCTCGCCCCCGGAGAGCGCGTGGGTGTAGTAGGAGTGGTAGGTGAGGATGACGCGGCGTCCGTCCTCGTCGGCCGGCAGTACCGCCGACAGCGCCCCCAGCAGCAGCTCGTAGGGCCCCCTCGCCCGCGCGGTGCGCTCGCGCACCCGCTCGCCGATGCGCGCGGCCAGGTGCTCCAGCGCTCCGGCCAGCAGTTCGTCCTTGCTGTGGAAGTAGTACTGCACGAGCCGCAGCGACACCCCCGCCTCGGCGGCCACCTCGCGCATCGTCGCGGCGTGCAGGCCGCGCGTGCTCGCCACGGCCAGCAGCGCCTCGGCGATCTGGCGCCGCCTCTCGGCGTGATCGACCAGCTTGGGCACCGGTCCTCCTCCCGGGTCAGCGACACCCTACGCACCCGGCGGCCCCGGCGGTGCCCGGCGCCTCGCGGGATGCGCGCCCCAGGAAGATAGGTTAGCCTTCCCTAACCAAGATTTTTCGGGACTTATATCCGGTTAAGGTCTGTCCGTCTCTTTCGGGCGAACGACCCCAGACCGGTGGTTCGAACGCACAAGGAAGACCCATGCTCACCCTCCGCTCCCTGCGCCGCCACGCCGTCACGGCCACCGCGGCCACCGCCCTCACCCTCCTGCTGGGGGCCTGCGGTTCCAGCGACGACACCACCGGGAGCGCCGACGACAAGCAGCCCGCCGCGGCCTTCCCCGTCACCATCACCAGCGCCCTGGGCGACGCCGTCATCACCGAGCGGCCCGAGCGGGTCGTCACCCTCGGCCAGGGCTCCACCGAGACCGCCATCGCCCTGGGCAACACCCCCGTCGGCATCGAGAGCTACCCCTGGGGCAGCGACGAGACCGGCTACCTGCCCTGGATCCACGAGGCCGTCACCGAGAAGGGCGGCGAGCTGCCCAAGCAGTTCACCGGCGGCGAGGAACTCGACATCGAGGCCATCGTCGAACTCGACCCCGACGTCATCCTCGCCCCCTGGTCGGGCATCACCCAGGAGCAGTTCGACCTGCTCAAGGACGTCGCCCCCACCGTCGCCTACCCCGACCTGCCCTGGAGCACGAACTGGGACCAGCAGATCGACACCGTCGCCAAGGCCCTCGGCAAGCCCGACGACGGACAGAAGCTCATCAGCGGCATCAAGAAGCAGCTGAGCGACGCCGCCCAGAGCCGCCCCGACTACAAGAACCACACGTTCTCCTACATCTACACCGACGGCCCCGGCACCCTCGGCGTCTTCCTGCCCACCGAGCAGCGCGCCGAGATGGTCGCCTCCCTCGGCCTCAAGCCCGACCCCGTCGTGGAGACCTTCAAGGAGACCGAGGGCACCGACTCGGCCGTCATCGGCCTGGAGAACGCCGACAAGCTCAAGGACACCGACGTCGTCTTCACCTTCTACACCGACGCCAAGACCCGCAAGGAGATCGAGGCCCAGCCGCTGTACGCCGCCATCCCCGCCATCAAGAACGGCGCCGTGGTGGCCGGTGACGACAACTCCTTCGTCACCGCCTCCTCCATGATCAACCCGCTGACCGTGCCGTGGAGCATCGAGCGCTTCCTGCCGCTCATCGACGCGGCCGTCGCCAAGGTGAAGTGACCGGCTCACCCTTCTCCCGCGCATGACCATCCGTGCGGAACGCCCGTCGCGCGGCACCAGGCCCTCCCGGCCCGGTGCCGCGCGCCCGGCGTTCGTCCTCGTCCTGGCCCTCGCCCTCCTGGCCGCCTCGCTCCTGGCCAGCATCGCCCTGGGCAACCTCGCCATCCCCGCGGACGCCGTCCTTGACGTCCTGGCCGGCCACGGCGACCCCCACCACACCGCCGTCATCCAAAGCCGCTACCCGCGCACCGCGCTGGGCGTGCTGGCCGGGGCGTGCCTGGCCGTCGCCGGGACCCTCATGCAGGGCGTCACCCGCAACCCCCTGGCCGACCCCGGCATGCTCGGCATCAACGCCGGAGCCTCGGCCACCATCGTCGCGGCCACCGCCTACCTGGGCGCCTCCGGCCAGAACGCCGCCCTGTGGTGGGCGCTGCCCGGCGCGCTGCTGGCCGGCCTCGTCGTGCACCTCGTCGGCACCCGCCACGGCGGCACCAGCACCGTGCGACTCGTCCTGGCAGGCGCCGTCCTGTCGGCCGTCCTCAACGCCTTCATCCAGGCCGTCACCCTGAGCAAACCGCAGGTCTTCGACAGCTACCGCTACTGGGTCGTGGGCTCCCTGGCCGGACGCGACTTCGACGTCCTGTGGACCGTCCTGCCGCCGGCGGCCGCCGGCCTCATCGTGGCCCTGGCGCTCGGCGGCCCCCTCAACACCCTCGCCCTGGGCGACGACTCCGCCACGGCCCTGGGCGCCAGACCCGCCCGCACCAAGGCCGCGGGCCTGCTCACCGCCACCGTGCTGGCCGCCGCCGCGACCGCGGCCGTCGGCCCCATCGCCTTCGTCGGCCTGGCCGTCCCGCACGTGGTGCGCGCCCTGGTGGGCACCGACTTCCGCCTGCAGCTGCTGCTGTCACTGCTGCTGGGCCCCGCCCTCCTGCTGGCCGCAGACGTCATCGGACGGCTCGTGCTGCGCCCCGAGGAGCTCATGGTCGGCGTCGTCACCGCCTTCGTCGGAGCCCCCGCACTCCTGCTGGCCGTCCGCAGGATGAGGAGGAACGCGTGAACGCGCGCCCCCTGGTGCGCCCGCGCACGCTGGCCACCGCGCTGGCCTTCCTCGCCCTCACCCTGGCCGCGGCCGCCGCCACCCTCACCCTGGGACGCCTGGGCATCGCCCCGGCCGACCTGCCCTCGGTGCTGCTGGGCGAAGCCGAGGGCAAGAACGCCTTCGTCCTGGAACGGCTGCGCGGCCCGCGCCTCGTCGTCGCCCTCGGCGTCGGCGCCGCGTTCGGCCTGTCAGGGGCCCTCTTCCAGTCCGTCACCCGCAACCCCCTGGGCAGCCCCGACGTCATCGGCCTGGGCGCCGGGGCCGGCGCGGGAGCCGCCCTCGCCGCGCTCCTGCTGCCCGGCCTCATGCCCGTCCCGCTCGGCGCCCTGCTGGGCGCGGTCCTGGCCATGGCGGTCGTCTACCTCTCCACCGGCACCGGTTTCCGCAGCCCCGGACGGCTCGTCGTCGCCGGCATCGGCGTCACCGCGCTCTCCCAGGCGGTCATCCAGTACACCGTCTACTCCGTGGAGCGCGACAAGGCCGGCGTCCTGACCGCCTACGTCAACGGCAGCCTCAACGCCCGCTCCTGGCAGGACGCCGCCACCATCTGGACCGCGGTGCTCCTGACCGCCCCGTTCCTGGCGCTCATCGCCCGCGCCCTGGCGGTGGGGGAGATGGGCGACGACACCGCCCGCGCCCTGGGGACCGGCCCCGAACGCACCAAGACCGTCGCGGTCCTGCTGTCCATCGCGCTGTCGGCGGCGGCGGTCAGCGCGGCCGGGCCCATCGCCTTCATCGCGCTGTGCGCCCCGCAGATCGCGCGCCGCTGCACCGGGGCCGCGGGCCCCAACCTGGCGGTCTCGGCGCTGTCGGGCGCGTTCCTGCTGACGCTGGCCGACCTGGCCGCCCAGCAGCTCCCGCTGTTCACCACCCTGCCCGTCGGCATCTACACCATGGCGCTGGGCGGCGGCTACCTCGGCTACCTGCTGCTGAGCG
>NZ_BAAATZ010000029.1:455886-516403 GCF_039533685.1 Actinocorallia aurantiaca
CCCGCGCCGCGGCCTGGGCCGCGGCGCGGGTCACTGCTGCCAGGAGATCAGCCGGTGTCGGGCCGGCCGGATCCGCGTGTCACAGGCCGGGGCCGGTGATGGTGTAGGCGCCGCCGATGGTGGCGGTGCCCGGGCAGAACCAGTGGCTGCCCGAGGAGATCTTGTTGACGGTCACGTTGGAGAAGGTCGCCTTCAGCGAGGGGGCGCTGCCGCTGACCGCACCGCTGAGGCTGCCGCCGTAGATGCAGGTGATGCCGCCCAGGACGCCCACGTTGGCGCTCACCCTGAAGCCGGTGATGGTCGCCGAGCTGGTTCCCAGGGTGCCTCCCCACGGCAGGTTGGTCGGCGTCACCGAGATGGAGAAGGTGCCGGTGCAGCCGCCGATCGAGGCCGAGCTGACGGTCAGCGCGCCCGCGGCGGTGACCGACCCGTTCAGGGTCGAGGAGGTGCAGGTGGCGGTGCCGATGCTGGAGTTGACCGTCAGCGGGGTGGACAGGTTGGCCGTGATGGAGCCGCCGGTCCAGGCGGAGGCGGGCGTGGCGATGGTCAGGGCGGCAGTGGCGGCGGCGGCAGTGGCCAGCGCCATCGTCTTGGTACGGGACATGGGTCTCCTCCAGGAGGGGTGGGCGCGCGGGGGCCGCGCGCCGGGCGGGATGGCCGCGTGCGGCCATGGGTGGACGGCCCGGCCGTTTAGGCTGGGACCTGCGGTCCTGTCTCCGCCCATGTCGGGTGGGCGGAGACAGGACCCGTCTCGCGGGAGCCGGCCCCGGGGGGCGGGGCGGCCCTGTCACGGGACCGCGGTTCCGTCCGCGCTCTCCGTGTGCGGTACGCGGCGAGGGAACTCGGCGACTGTCGTGTTCGCGGTTGCCTGCGGGCGCGGCGGAGAGGGTCGGTGGTCTCGCGGTCGTGGCACCTTTCGAAGCCCTTCTTCGAGGGGTGGGTCAGAAGGAAAATTAGGCAGTGGTTACTGGCCAGTCAACGTTTGTAAGGAAGATGAGCATGGCCGGATCGTGACAGCTGTAACCAGTGTGAAACACCAGCCGTCACCACAGTCCCACCCGTCACACGCACCACGCGACGACCGCCTTCTGTGACGGACTTCAGGGAACCGCGTCCACCAGCCTCCGCGTGCAGGGATGCTCGGGACGCGACAGGACCCGCCCGGCCGGACCGGACTCCACCACGCGGCCCTCGCTCATCACCACGACCCGGTGCGCCAGGGCGCCCACCACCGACAGGTCATGGGAGATGAACAGATACCCCAGGCCCCGCTCCTCCTGCAGCCGCAGCAGCAGGTTGACGATCTGCGCCTGCACCGACACGTCCAGGGCCGTCACCGGCTCGTCCAGCACCAGCAGCTCGGGGGACAGCGCCAGAGCGCGGGCGATCCCCACCCGCTGGCGCTGCCCGCCCGACAACTGGTGGGGCAGCCGCCCGGCCAGGGCGGCGTCCAGCCCGACCTCGGCCATCAGACCCGCCACGTCCCCCTCGCGCCCCTGCACCCGAAGCGGCTCGCCGATGAGCCGCCGCACGCTCCACCGCGGATTCAGCGAACTCGACGGATCCTGGAAGACCAGCTGGAACCGCGACCGCAGCGGGCGCAACCGCCGCGCCGACAATCCCGCCAGCTCCACCCCGTCGAAACGCACACTGCCGGAGGTCGGCCGGGACAACCGCACCACGCAGCGCCCCAGAGTCGACTTCCCGCTGCCCGACTCGCCCACGACCGCCACGGTCTCCCCGCGCCCCACCTCCAGGCTCACCCCGGCGACGGCCTGACGCCGCCCGTAGTCCTTGCGCAGATCCCGCACCGACAGCAACGGCTCACTCATCACCGGCCACCCAACAAGCCACTCCGCCCTCCAGCGCGGGGGAGTCCACCGCGCACCGCTCCACCGCCACAGCACACCTCGGATGGAACGCGCACCCCGCGGGCCGCTCGGCGGGCTGAGGCGCGATCCCCTCGATCACGGGAAGCTGCCCCCTGCCCGCCCCCACCCTGGGCCGCGACGCCAGCAGCGCCCGCGTATAGGGGTGGCGGGGCCGCTCCACGACCTCCCGGGCGGCCCCGACCTCCACCAGCCGCCCCGAGTACATCACCCCGATCCGGTCGGCATACCGGGCCAGCAGATCCAGGTCGTGGCTGACCAGCACCGCCGCCGCCCCGCTCTCCTTCCGAGCCCGGGACAAAAGCTCCATCACCTGCGCCTGCACCGTGACGTCCAGCGCCGTCGTCGGCTCATCGGCGATCAGCAGCCGCGGATCCAGCGCCACCGCCATCGCGATCCCCACCCGCTGGCGCTGCCCGCCCGACAACTCGTGCGGGTAGGCCCGCGCCCTGTGCGCGCCCACACCCACCCGCTCCAGCAACTCCGCCGCCCGCCGGCGCGCCTCTCTCCGGCCGCCGCCGTGGATGCGCCACACCTCGGCGACCTGCGCGCCCACCCGCATCAGCGGATCCAGCGAACCCGACGAATCCTGGAAGACGAAACCGATCCGGCTGCCCCGCACCCGCTCCAACCGCTCCGCGGTCAGCTCCTCATCAGCCAGCACGACGGTACCCGCGGCGCGCTCCACGCCCGCCGGCAGCAGCCCCGCCAGGGCCAGCACCGCGGTCGTCTTGCCCGACCCCGACTCGCCCACCAGACCGAACAGCTCCCCGGCCCCGACCTCGAAGGACACGCCGTCCACCAGCCGCACACCGCCCGCGGTGACGACCAGCCCCTCCACCTCAAGCACGCCCGTCCTCCCGCACGTCGAAGACCCTCCGCAGACCCTCACCCAGCAGGTTCACCAGCAGCACCGTGACGGTCAGCGCCAGTCCCGGCCACAACGGGATCCACCACGCGCTCTCCATCAACTCCCGACCGTCGCTGAGGATGTTGCCCCACGACGGCGTCGGCGGCCGCACCCCCAGCCCCAGGAACGACAGGCCGCCCTCGATCAGGACCAGCGACCCCACCATGAACGTCCAGATCACCAGGTTCGCGCCCGCCACCGCCGGCAGCAGGTGCCGTCCCAGCACATGAGCCCGCCCACCGCCGAAACCCACCGAAGCCGCGACATAGTCCTCGCCCTTGATCTGCCGCACGATCGCCCGCGTCACCCGCGCCGACATCACCCAGCCCGCCAGCGTCAGCAGCACGATCAGCACCGCGGGGGAGGACCCCACCACCGAGATCGCCGCGATCGCCAGCACCAGGAACGGAAACGCGATCCACAGGTCACCCGCCCCCATCACCAGCCGGTCCACGATCCCGCCCGCATACCCCGCCAACAGGCCCGCGCCGATCCCGATCACGCACGCCGCGCTGCTGGCCACAAAACCCACCAGCAGCGACGCCCGCCCGCCCACCAGCACCCGGGCCAGCAGATCCCGCCCCAACTGATCGGTGCCCAGCGGATGGCCCGCCAGCGCCCCCTCCATCCAGAACGGCGGAGCCAGCCGCGCCGACAGGTCCTGCTCGAGCGGATCGGCCCCCACCAGCAGCGGCCCCACCGCCACCGCCAGCACCAGGACCACCAGCCCCGCCAGCGCCACCCGCGCCGAGGCCCTCATCCGGCCACCTCCCGCCCCACCCGCGGGTCCAGCAACCGGCCCAGCACGTCACCCAGCGCACTGACCAGCACCACGACCACCGCGACCACGAACACCGTCGCCTGGATCACCGGATAGTCCTGCTCGTTGATGGCGTTCACCAACTGCCTGCCGACCCCGTCATAGGAGTACAACTGCTCCACGATCACCGTCCCCGACAGCAGATAACCGGTATCGGTGATCACGAACGCCAGCACCGGCGGAAACGCGTTCGGCAGCGCGTGCCGCCACAACACCCGCGAGAAACTCCCGCCCTTGGCCCGCACCGTCCGGCACAGGTCCCGCTCGAGCGCCTCCAGCACACCCGCACGCGTCAGCAGCACGATCCGGGCCAGGGTGAACAGGCTGAGCGTCAGCACCGGCATCACCACGTGCAGGGGAGTGCCCGACCCGTAGGCGGGCAGCCACCCCAGCCACAACGCGAACACCAGCATCAACACCAGCCCCAGCACGAAGTTCGGGACCGCCTGCCCCAGAGCGGCGGCGGCCGAGATGACCCGCCCCACCACCCCGCCCCGCCGGGCCGCCGCCCACACCCCCAGCGGCACCCCCACCACCAGCGAAGAAACCAAGGTGAGCAGCACCAACTGCAGCGTCAAAGGCAGATGCGCCAGAACGATGCCCAAAGCCGGCTCCCCGGTATTGGACGACGACCCGAACTCCAGCCGCGCGACGTCACCGAGAAACCCCAGATACTGCTCGCGGAACGGCCGATCCAGCCCCAGCTGCTCACGCACCCGCTCCAGATCCTCGGCCGTCCCGCTCGGACCGACCATCGTGGCCGCCGGATCCCCCGACAGATGCAGCAACGCGAACAGCAACGTCAAGACACCCAGCACGGTCGCGGCCAGCCGCGCCGCCCACACCAGCAGCGTCCGCGCCACCGCCCGCCCCCAACGCCCCGCGATCGGGCGCCGGGGGAGCTTCACACCCGCCTCACCCATGCTCAGGCGGACTTCTTCGACTCGGCCATCGAAACGTTCCCCGACGGAGTCAGCTTCAGGTCCGTCTTCTTGGAATGCACGTACACCGTCTTGGGCCAGGCCAGGAACACCACCCCGACCTCCTCGTTCATCCGCCGCGCCATCTCGCGGATGGTCTCCTCCCGCTTGCCGGGATCCATCTCCTCCTGCGCGGCGGCGAACAGCTCCACGTAGGCCTTGTCCTCGAAGTGGCTCTGCACCCCCGCGGGCTGCGGACCGAACCTCGCGACGCTGGCGATGTCACGCAGGTCGAAGTAGTCGGTCTGCCAGTACAGCAGCGGCACCTTGCTCGTCTTCAGCAGCGACGTCACGAACGTCGACAGGTCCTGGATGACCACCTCGCTCTTGACCCCGACCTTCGCCAGGTACCCGGCGGTGATCTCCGCCTGCTGCTTGAACAGCGCCGTCGTCGCGATGTCCAGCCTCAGGTCGGTGCCGGCCAGCAGCGACTTGGCCTTGTCGGGGTCGTAGGCGAACCCCTGCAGGGAAGGGTCGTAGCCGGTGTAGCCCGGCTGCAGGAGCTGGCCCGCGGGAACCTCCCCGAAGCCCGACAGCCCCTCCTTGACGAACTCCTCGTTGTCGACGGCCAGGTTCAGCGCCAGCCGGATGTTCTTGTCCCGCAGCTTCGGCTCGACGTCCTGGATCATGCTGAGGATCGCGCAGGACCCGGCCGAGGTCGCCTGCACCGTGAAGGACGACAGCTGCGCCGACACCGCCGGCGGCAGCCCGAACACCCCGTCCACGTCGCCCGACCGCAGGGCGGTCGTCAGCGTCCCGGTGTCGGGGATCGCCAGGATCTGCGCCTTGGTCAGGGAGGAGGACCTGCGCCAGGACCCGGGGAAGGCCTCCAGGTCGATGCTCTCCCCGGCCTTGTAGCCCACGACCTTGAACGGCCCCGTGCCCGAGGCGGTCGACGCGGGGTTCCCGGCGAAGATCGAGGGATCGACGATGTACAGCCGGGTGAGCCGGTTGAGCAGGATCGGGTCGGGGGATTCGGTGGTCACCCGGACCGTCCCGGCGTCGACGGCCTCGACGCCCTTCAACGACCCCATCTCACTCCGGATGGAGGCGAACTCCGGCTTGTCCGACAGCAGCCGCTCCACGTTCCCCACGACGGCCTGTGCGTCGAACGCGCCTCCGTTGTGGAACTTCACCCCCTCCCGGAGGGTGAACTCGACCGTGAGCTCGTCGACCTGCCGCCAGGCCGTGGCCAGCGCGGGGGAGATCCTGCCGCCCTCGCCCAGGGTCACCAGCGGATCGTAGACCTGGGTGCAGAAGGTGCTGCCCACACTGGAGAGCGCCACCAGCGGGTCCAGGGAGTTGGTGATGGCGGTGGAGGCGAAGATCAGCTTTCCGGTCTCGGCGCCTTCCCCGTCCGGCCCGGTCGCGCAGCCGGTCGCCAGCCCCAAGGCCGCCAGGCCGCCCAGCTGCAGGATTCGTCTACGGCTCACATACACGGCTCGTCCACCTCTGTTTCCTTGCAAGAAACGCTGTTACACGTAAAGGAACGTAAGACAGCCGCCAGAAGAGCGTCAAGAGCCGCAGCCGACGCACACGCCTCGGGAACGCTTATTTCGGTCGCGTGAGCACCTTTTAACGGCCCGGTCGCATCCCGGACCCCGACCCGAAACGAAAACAACGAGGACACGCCCGACGCCGACGACGGCACCCGGAGTTCAGCCGCCCTCGAAGGCGCCGACCCGGGGGAGCGGAGTGGCAGATCGAGTACCGAGAACGTCAAGGAGACGTGCGGCGTAGGCGCGGGGACGGGTGGTGTCGCCGTTGTGGCCGCCTGGGAATTCGACGAGCTCTTCACCGAGGAGAACGGCCGGCCGCTCGGCGCAGCGGTAGTCGAAAACGGTCCGCGGGTGGTGCGGCCGACCGAAATCGACGACGCGCCCAGGCCTCATCGGCTGGGGGAGCAGCCCTGCTCGGCGTCGGGCCGGGCGAGACCTATCCCCAGCACCTCGGCGAGCAGGCGTGGACGTCGTCGGCGTACTCGGCCATCGTCACCCCGCGGCCGGGATCCTCCAGCGCGCCGCGGGAAAGGCCGCGTCGGTCGTAGGTGATGACGGCGCGGGTGCCGACCTGGAGAAGTCGGCAGAACACCTGACCCGCAATCGCTCACCCGCCTGCGCGACCGACCTTCACCCACAATCGGCACAAAAACGCCACAACGGCGATTTAAGGCTAAAACCAGACAGAATCCATCTTCTGATGGGTTTGTCTTTCATGCCCGTCCCGGCCTACCGCGAGGCCCGGGAGCAGGTCTCCAGCCACCGGGCCGCTTCGCCGGGGGAGCCGAGCCGCACCACGTCCAGTCCCGGATGCCGGGCGATCCGCTCGAGCGTCTTGGCCCTCTTGGCGTCATACTGGCTCCACGCCCACCGGATGGGATGGTCGGCCTGAAGCCAGTGCCGGAACGTCTCGCGGTTGCCGTTCCACAACTCGCGCCGGGTCAGCGCCCGCACCGCCGAGCGCCGCACGACGCGCCGCATCACCGTCGGACGCGGCAGGTCCAGCCAGACGACGGTGTCGGCCCTGCTCCACAGCAGGTCGCCCAGCGCGGAGTGGTACTGGTCCTCGGTCACCCAGCGCGGGCCCGAGGAGAACGCCTCGACGTCGGCTTCGAACCGTTCGCGCTTCCGCCAGCCGGGGCCGTGGTGCAGGGCGTCGAGTTCGTGGTGGGGAAGGTGCAGCAGGGCCTGCAGCCGGCGCGCCAGGGTGGTCTTGCCGGAACCGGAGATTCCGCTGATGAGGATGCGTTCCACCTGAGCGAGGATCTCACGGAGCGAGGCGGCCGGGCACGGCTGTCCGTCGCGGTCCGGATTTAGGGTGGGGGCATGGGGGAGATCCTTGTCGGCACCGCGTCCTGGACGGACAGGAGTGCGTTGTGGCCGCTGTACGAGGCGGGCAAGCTGGGGGCGCTGCTGTTCCAGTTCCCGCCGTGGTTCACCGCGATGACGCACGTGGTCTTCAACAACTGCTGCGGCGACCACGCGCAGCGCAACGCCGAGCGGATGGCGGCGCTGCTGGGCGTCGAGGCGGCAGTGGAGCCGTAGAGCGGCGGTCGTCGCGGCCGTGTGCTCTGCCCGGTGGTCCGCGGCGGCTCTCGCGGGCGCCGCGGACCACCGGATGCGTTGTCAGGGCAGCGGTGCGGTGGTCTTGACGGTGATGGTCTGGTCGGTCTCGGTGGAGGCCAGTCCCTGCCCGTCGCCGTAGGCCAGTACCTGTCCGCCGGGCAGGGTGTGGAAGTGCAGGAGGCCGGTGGCGTCGGGGAGCTGGGTCCAGGTGGTGCCCTCGAGGTAGGAGCGTCCTTGGGTGGTGACGGCCCAGACCCGTCCTGAGTCGTCGGCGTGCAGGTCTGTGGGCAGTTGCGCGTAGTACGGGCCGACCGACCCGGGTTCGAAGCGGTCCCAGTCCGTGCCGTTCCAGTGGTAGACCGAGCTCTGGTCGGGGCCTGCGGGATGGGGCGGGACGGTGGCGAACCACGGGCCGTCGGCGTCCGTGTAGTAGTTCGAGGTGCTGCTGTGCATGTAGGGAGGGGTGTAGTCGGCGGGTTTGGCGACGGCCTGCCAGGCGGTGCCGTCCCAGCGGTAGGGGGCGTCGGGGCGGAAGCTCCAGAAGCCGTGCTCGCGGGTGGCCAGGTGCAGTCCGTCGGTCAGGGCGGCGGGCAGTGCGGCGAAGCCGGAGCCGTCCCATTTCCTGAGTTTCCCGTCCGCCTGGAGGTAGACGCCTGGTTCGGGGCCGGCCAGGGCGAAGGCGGGCTTGTCGGCGTCGAACGAGGCCCAGGTGCCGTTCGGGCGGCGGTGGTGGACCCTGCCTTGTTCGTACAGGAAGGCGTGCTGGCCGTGGACGAGGACGTCGGTGCAGGAGCCGGCCAGGGGGATCGCGATTCTGGTCAGCTCGGCGCCGTCCCAGCGGGCGGCGTAGGCGTCGATGTGGCCCGAGTTCCAGAGGTGGCCGCAGAACCACACGTGGTCGGGGGCGGAGGAGTCGATGGCGTTGATGATGCCTTCGCCCGGCAGGCCGGGGGGTGAGTGGCTGGTCCAGCCGGTGCCTCCGGTCCAGCGTTGGAGCATGGGCTTGGGTTTGACCAGGGTGTGGAGGGCTCTCGGGGGCGGGGGCCCTCCGCCGGGAGGGTTCGGGGGCTGGGGGCCGCGGACGCTCAGCCGCCCCTGGTAGCCGCTGATCCAGGCTTCGGTGGCGCTGGTCGGCTCCACGTCCGTGACGCCTCGTTCCGGGCCCCAGGTGGCGCGCGGCGGGATGTCCCGCCAGGGGCCCAGGTCGGCGGCTGCGGCTGGTGCGGTCGGGAGCAGGAGCGCAGCGGCGGCCAGTGCTCCGGCTGCCAAAGATTTTCTCCACATACGGGGCACTCTGGCTGGGGCGCCGTTCTAAATCATGGGAGTTTCTCACCAAGTCAGCTGGTGTTTTCGTCCATTCGACCAGTCGGGGCCGTGGGCGTGGGGTTTTCCGCCTCTCCCCTACTTTGGTTGATAATGTACATTATGTTAAGTAAGACCGGTTCAGGGCGATAAGTGGCCATCACCGTCCTGCCCCGTCACACCTTCGCGGCGCGTCGTCGAACGCGGACCGCTCCCCTGGGCCGGACATCGCGGATCCCGGAGGCGCACGGGCCGGGGCGCGTCCTCCCGCTGCGGGCCGGAGCGCGCGGAGCCGTGTCCCTTAAAAGTGGCAGATGTCCGCTATCCGGAAATTTCTTAGGTAAACATCGGTTAAGCAGGGGTAATGACTGACTGAAAGCTTCGAGTGACAAGTGGTTGTCACAACCTGTTCACGAGGTCATGACCGCCACGCAACGCTCGCGGCCAAAACTGTGCAAGGGAACACTTCCGCCCCTTCGGTGATCGGGAATGGTGGAAACCGCGATACGCGGCCGCTTACCGCATCGAGCAGGCATCTCGGGGGTCCCGCGCTCCTCGCGCGGGCCCCCGGAGTTCCTCTCCCCCGGTGTAAGGGGCGCTTCTTTCGGTCAGAGTTCGTCGAGGTGGCGTTCGATTCCGTCCAGGAGGCGGTCGAGTCCGTAGTCGAAGGCGGCGTCGGTGAATTCCTCGAAGGCCCCGGCCTCCCAGATGGCGTACAGGTGCGGGAAGCGTTCCCGGGTGACGAGCCCGATCAGGTGCGGGGTGGCCTCGGCCCACCATCGCTCGTAGTCGTCGTGGTCGGTGAAGCCGCCGTCGAGGTCGGCGCTGGTGAGGCCGGCGCCACTCCCCTGGCAGGCGCCGCGCACGTAGGCGTCGACGCTGTCCGCGATGGCGGCCTGGTGGGCGGCGGGCAGGCCGAGGGGTGCGAGGGCGGCGTAGACGGCGTCGGCGCGGGTGGTGCTGTTGGGGCTCATCAGCATCAGGCCGGGGGTGGCGACGGACAGCGTCCAGGGATGGTCCTGGTGGAGTCGGCGGCCGAGGTGGGCGTAGTGGCGCAGGGCCTGTCGCCAGGTGGCGCCCTCGGGTGGCGGCGGGGTGGGGCCGACGGCGCGGTCGTACATCAGGTGGACCAGTTCGGTGCGTCCGGGCACGTAGGTGTAGAGGGACATGGTGCCGATGCCGAGGCGTTCGGCGACGCGGCGCATGGACAGGGCGTCGAGTCCTTCGGCGTCGGCGAGTTCGGTGCCGGCGCGGATGATCTGTTCGAGGGTGACCTTGGGTCTGGGGCCGCGGGCGGGCGCGGGTGCGGGGGTGCCCCACAGGAGCGCCAGGACGCGGCCGGGGTCGGGCCGTTTGCGTTCGGCCATGTGGCGTACCTCACACTTTCTTCGTAGGCTGTACGGAATTAACTCCGTATGCCGTACGGTTCTCCCTGCCAACAACTCCGTACACCATACCGAATAAGGGAGGGCGCGTATGGAGATCCAAGCACGGCGGCTCACCAAGGCCTTCGGGGGCACCCGGGCCCTGGACGGCTTCGACCTGGAGGTCCCGGCCGGCACCGTCCACGGACTGCTCGGCCCCAACGGGGCGGGCAAGACCACCGCGGTGCGGGTGCTGACCACACTGCTGCGCCCCGACGGCGGCACCGCCCGCGTCGCCGGCCACGACGTCGCGGCCGAACCCGCGGCGGTCAGGGCCGCGATCGGGCTGCTGGGCCAGCACGCCGCCCTGGACGAGGTCCTGTCGGGACGGCAGAACCTCGAGCTGTTCGGCCGCCTGCACCACCTGGGCGCCCGCGCGGCCCGCCTGCGCGCCGCCGAGCTGCTGGAGCGCTTCGGCCTGGCCGAGGCCGGCTCCCGTCCGGTGTCGGGGTACTCGGGCGGGATGCGCCGCCGCCTGGACCTGGCCGTGTGCCTGATCCGCTCCCCCAGGGTGCTGTTCCTGGACGAGCCGACCACGGGCCTGGACCCGCGGGCGCGCGCCGAGGTGTGGGCGTCGGTGCGCTCCCTGGTGGAGGAGGGCGCGACGGTCCTGCTCACCACCCAGTACCTGGAGGAGGCCGACCGGCTGGCCGACCGCATCGGCGTCGTGGACGGGGGCAGGGTCGTCGCCGAGGGCACCTGCGGCGAGTTGAAGGACCTGGTGGGCGGGGACCGCCTGGACCTCGTGGTGCGCGACTCCCCCGACCTGGAGCGGGCGATGCGGGCGGTGGCCGCGGTCACCGGCACCTCCCCCGCCCTGGACCGGGACTCCCGTCGTCTGGGCGTCCCGGTCTCCGACCGGATCGGCGCGCTGACTGGGGTGCTGCGCGCCCTGGAGGACGCCGGGATCGGCGTCGAGGACGTCGCGGTCCGCCGCCCCACCCTGGACGAGGTCTTCCTGCACCTGACGGACGTGAAGGAGAAGGCGTGACGAGTATCGAATGGGTGGCGGCCGACGGGTGGACGCTCACCCGCAGGGCGCTGCTGCACTGGGCGCGCCAACCCGCCCAGGTCGTCGTCGGGCTGCTGTTCCCGGTGCTGATGGTGGTGATGTTCGGGTACCTGTTCGGCGGCGGGATGCAGGTGCCGGGCGGCGGCGACTACCGGGAGTTCCTGCTGCCGGGCATGTTCGCGATGACGATGGTGTTCGGCCTCGAGGGCACGTTCGCGGCGGTGGCGTCGGACGCGGCCAAGGGCGTGACCGACAGGTTCCGGACGCTGCCGATGGCGCCGGGCGCGGTCGTCGTCGGGCGCGCCGCGGCGGACATGCTGAACTCGGCGCTGGGCCTGCTGGTGATGATGGGGTGCGGTCTGCTGGTGGGCTGGCGCTGGCACGAGGGCTTCGCGCGGGTGGCGGCGGCGGTGGCGCTGCTGCTGTGGCTGCGTTTCGCGTTCCTGTGGATCGGCATCTACCTGGGGGTGCGGTTCGCCCGGCCCGAGGCGGTGGTGGCGGTGCAGATCCTGGTGTGGCCGGTGGGGTTCCTGTCCAACGCCTTCGCCTCGCCTTCGGACATGCCCGGCTGGCTCGCCGTCCTGTCGGAGGCCAACCCGATGTCGGCGACCATCACCGCCACCCGTGACCTGTTCGGCAATCCGGGTGTCGTCTCCGGTTCCTGGACGGCGGGCCACGGACTGTGGGCGGCCGTGCTGTGGCCGCTGGTGCTCACCGCGGTGTTCCTGCCGTTGTCCGTGCGCCGCTACCAGCGGCTGGGCGGCTGACGGCTCCCCCGTGCCCCCGGTCTCCGGGGGCACGGGCTCTGTATGCGGACCGTATTCGAGGAGAGAAGGAGCATGGTTTTGAAGGAGAATCCCGGTGAGGTCCGCGGCCCCGGTGGAGGGTTCGACGCGGGCGCCGAGTTCGACCGCCAGGTGGAGGGCCTCGTCGAGCTGGGGTATCCGGCTGCGGCGGGCCTGGGCGTGCAGGAGTTCCGTTCGCTCGTCGACCCGCTGCGCGCCGTCGCGGAGGATCGCGGAGCCGGGGAATGCTTCCCCGAGGCGGGCCGGGTGCCCTTCCTCCTGGTGGTGACCCGGCAGATGGTCCCGATCGAGCGGACGATGGAGCTCACCGCCGTGCACGGCAAGAAGAAGCCCGGATTCGTCGACCGCTCCTTCGAACCCGGCTCCCTCGAGCGGTTCGTCCCCGTCAAGGAGGCGGTACTCCCCCACCAGGACGCCTACCTGCTCCTGGACGTCGAACGCGGGGAGGAGTTCTGCGGCGTCGTGCCGGGTGACGCGATGGCCGTCATCGCCGAGAGGGGACGTACTCCCCTGACCGTCGAGGAGGGCGTCGCGCTGCTCACCCACTTCCCTCAGACGCTGGTCAAGAACAAGTGCTTCTCCCTGGGCGGTTCACGCTGCGGCGACCGCCGCGTCCCGGCGCTGTGGATCAGCGCGGGCGCTCCGAAGCTCGGCTGGTGCTGGGAGGGCAACCCGCACACGTGGCTGGGCATGGCCTCCGCCGGAGGCCGCGGCGCGCGGTAGGGCCCCGCCGCTGGGATCCGTAGCCGACGCTCTATCGCTCGGCTCCCGCGACCAGGGTGCGCAGCGTCCCGGCGAGGGCGCTGTGCGAAGGGTCGATCCGGGGAATCACGTGACGGCGCGGCCACGGATTGGGCACGCACCCGTACAGGGAGATGCTCTGCTGGACCATGACGGGGGCGGGGCGTCCCGGGGCGGGGCAGGTGCGGTGGCCGTGGCCGAGGGCGTGGCCGACCTCGTGGTTGATGAGGTATTCGCGGTAGGTGGCCAGGTCGCCTCCGTAGGAGGCGGCGCCGCGGGCCCAGCGGGCGGCGTTGATGACGGCTCGGCTGCCCTCCCAGCACGACAGGCGCAGCCCGACGTCCAGGGGGCGGCAGCGGTCGCGGGCGTGGGCGGGGCTGGTGAGGGAGACGCGCAGGTCGGCGGGTTCGCGGTCCACGCGCAGGAAGCCGGTGGGCCAGCCGCGCGGGTCGGTGAGGATGCGGTGGACGTCGCGGGCGAACTCCCCGGTGGTGAAGGGCAGTCCTTTCTCGACTTCGACGAGGTAGCGGGTGGTGAGGTGGCGGTGGTGGCGGGGCGCGTCGGTTCCGGGGGCCAGGAGGTAGCGGCCCGAGGCGCGGACGGGGACGGTCCGGGGCGCGGGCTGCAGGCGCCCGTTGACGACCAGCGGCCTGGCGGGCCGTTTCCCGGCGGCGGAGGGCTTGGGGGCGGGCAGCGGTTTCGGGACGGGCGCGGCGCGGGTGATGAGGGCGAGGGTGACGGCCGAGGTCAGCACGACGGCCAGCGCGGTGCCGGCGTGGTGCCGTGTGCGGGAGGGGGTCCGTCTGTGTGAGCCCATATCCGTACGGTAACCGCTCCATCTCCGTGGGTGATGAAAGGTTGGTGTTTATGGACCGTCTCCTGGTGTTCGGTGAGTGGGGGGCGGCGGTCCGCGGAAGAGGGGAAGTGTCAGGGGCGAGGGGTAGCGTTACCGCGGACGGGGCGGGTTCGCGGAGGCAGGGGTGAGGTTCATGGGAGAGGTGCTGAGTGCTCGCGCGCTCGGGAGGGCGACGCTGGCGCGGCAGCTGCTGCTGGAGCGCGCCGAGGTGGGCGTGGCGGAGGCGGTGGCGCGTATCGGCGGGCTGCAGGCGCAGACGCCGCATTCGTGGTATTTCGCGTTGTGGTCGCGGGTGTCGGGCTTCGATCCGCAGGACGCCGCGGGGCTGCTGGAGAAGCGGGAGCTGGTGCGCGTCGCGCTGATGCGCGGGACGATCCACCTGGTGACGGCCGACGACTGCCTGGCCTGGCGTCCCCTGCACGACGACTTCATCTTCCGCGTCACCCGCAGCGCGTTCGGCCGACATTGGAAGAACGTCGACCTGGACGCGGTCGCCGAGGCGGGCCGGGAGCTGCTGGAGGCCGGGGCGCTGACGTTCGCCGATCTCGGCCGCGAGCTGCACGCCCGCTTCCCCGACGGCACCCCTCAGGCGCTCTCCCAGCTGGTGCGCGCCAGGCTTCCGCTGGTGCAGGTGCCGCCGCGCGGCCTGTGGGGCCGCAGCGGCCCGGTCGCCCACACCACCGCCGAGCACTGGCTGGGCTCCCCCCTGGCGTCCGAGCCGTCGCTGGAGGACTTCATCGCCCGTTATCTGGCGGCGTTCGGGCCCGCCACCGCCAAGGACGTGCAGGCCCACTGCGGTCTGACCCGCCTGCGCGAGGTCCTGGACCGGATGGGGCTGCGCACCTTCCGCACCGAGGACGGCCAGACCCTCTACGACCTGCCCGACGCCCCTCGCCCGCCGGAGGACGTCCCGGCGCCCGTCCGCTTCCTGCCCGACTTCGACAACCTGTTCATCTCCTTCGCCGACCGTTCGCGCACCGGTGTGCTGGACCCGGCGCAGACCGCCCGCGCCTGGCCGCCGCACGGCCACATCCCCGGCACCGTCCTGGTCGACGGCACCGTCGGCGCCACCTGGTCGCCCTCCCGGGCCCGCGGCACCGCCGGCCTGACCATCACGCCCTTCTCTCCCCTGCCCGCGCACGCCCGCGACGCCATCGCCGACGAGGCCGCGTCCCTGCTCCGTCTCCTGGCCCCCGGCGACACCCACGACCTGGTCTTCACCGACCCCTGGTGAGGTCTCCCGGCCAGGGCCGGTACCCGTCCGTGCCGTAAGAAAAGTCGCAGGAAATCCGGAAGATCGTGAAATGCTCGCCGGAACGGGAGCTGGTTCCGTGATGCGAGGGGGCGGGTCGATGACGGCGGGAACGTTTCACATCGGGGGCGAGCGTGCCGTGGGGAGGCTCGGGTTCGGGGCGATGCACCTGCGCCCGGAGTCCCCGGCCGAGCGCGAGTCCTGCGTCGCGGTGGCGCGGCGCGCCGTCGAGCTGGGGGTGACGCTGATCGACACCGCGCACCTGTACGGGTGGGGCGCCAACGAGGAGCTGCTGGCAGAGGCCCTGTACCCGTATCCGCAGGAGCTGCTCGTCGCGACGAAGGTCGGGGTGGCGCCGCCGGCGGACGGGCGCGAGGCGGACCTGTGCGGGCGGCCGGAGTTCCTGCGCGAGCAGGTCGAGGAGGGCCTGCGCCGGTTGCGGGTGGACCGGCTGGAGCTGCTCCAGCTGCACCGCGTCGACCCGAAGGTGCCGCTGGCCGACCAGGTGGGGACGCTGGCCGAGCTCCGGGCCGAAGGCAAGATCGTGCACATCGGCCTGTCGGAGGTCACCGTCGCCCAGCTGGAGGAGGCGCGCGGGATCGTCGAGGTGGCCAGCGTGCAGAACCGCTACAACGTGCTCGACCGCGAGTACGAGGACGTGCTGGAGGCGTGCGAGGCCGCGGGGATCGCCTTCCTGCCCTGGCGGCCCGTCAACCCGGCCGCCTCCCTGGGCGCGCGGGAGGTCGCCGCCGTCGCCGCCGAGGCGGGCGCCGCGCCGGCGCAGGTCGCGCTGGCCTGGCTGCTGGCCCGCTCCCCCGTCGTGCTCCCCATCCCCGGCACCACCAGGATCGCCCACCTGGAGCAGAACGTCGCCGCGGCCGACCTGCGCCTGAGCGACGAGCAGTACGCCCGCCTCGACCGGCTGGCCGCCGCCCGCCCGGCGAGCACCTGACGGCGGAGCGGCCGGTGTGGGCGCCGGGAGACGATCCGGCGGAGGAGTAGGCGCGTACGGCCTCTGCCGGGTCGGCGAAGGCGTCCAAGCACTCGACGAGCGCCGCCACGTCTTCGAGTGACCGGTCCACCCCGTGCGCGATGGCGGGCGGCTGCCGGGCCGGTTTGACCTTCAAGCTGGTCGAACGCCCACAATCACGTCCATGGACGACGGCGATGGGCTGATGAGCATCGGGGTGTTCGCGCGGCGGGTGGGACTGGCGCCGAGCGCGCTGCGGTTCTACGGCGACTGCGGGCTGCTGCGCCCGGCTCGCGTGGACGAGGTGACGGGCTACCGGTACTACGCGCCGGAGCAGGAGGACCGTGCGGTGCTGGTGCGGCGGCTGCGGGACGCGGGAATGCCGCTGCCCGAGGCCTCGGTGGTGCTCGACGGCTCGAAGGAGGAGGCGCGGGCCGTCCTGGAGCGGCATGCGCGCAGGACCCGGGAGTCGGCGAAGGCCGCCCGGACGGTGATCGAGGAGCTCCTGCGCGGCCTCGCGCACGGGCGGGACACGGCGGTCGCGCGCATAGGCGGAGCCGAGCTGGCGGGCGCCGTCCGGCAGGTCGCGGCGGCGGTGGCGGGCGGGGAGACCCGGGAGGAGTTCCCCGTGCTGGGCTGCGTCCTGCTGGAGGTCGGCGGACAGGAGGTGCGCCTGGTCGCCACGGACCGCTACCGCCTGTCCGTGCGCACGCTGCGGGCCCGTTCGGCCTCCGGCGGCACGCTCCGGACACCGGTCCCCGTAGAGGAGATGCACAGGGCCGCCTCCTGGGCGCTCCCCCTGGACGAACTCGAGATCGAGACGGACGGACGGGACGTGTGGCTGCTCGACACCTCCGAACGGCCCGATCCCCCGGGACCGCCCGGCTCTCCCGCGCTGTCCGGCTCCCCCGCACCGCATGGCGCCTGCGGCTCTCGCGGGGTCCGCGGGCCGGACGGCGTCTCGGAACAGCGTGACGGCTCGGGGTGGCTTGACGGCTCTGCGGGGATCGGCGGTCTCGGGCCTGGGGATGCCTCCGGCCGGTATGGCGCCGCGTCCGGACCGTGTGGCGGTTCCGGGCGGTGGAAGCTGCGCACCGCCGAGGGGACGTTTCCCTCCTACCAGATGATCCTGGACGGGCTGCCGCCTGTCCGGCACCGCGTCATCGTCGCCCGTGCGGCGCTGGTCGCCGTACTCGGCGAACAGGGTGCGCAGGGCCCGTTCCCGCTGAGCACCGGCGGGGGCGGACTGGCGGTCGGCGGGCCGGGACCGGCCGGGACCGAGCTGCCCGCCGTGTGCACGGGGCCGCCTCTGCGGATCGCCTTCGACCCGGCGGTCCTGCTGCCCGCGCTTGAGGCGAGCGTGGGGCCTGACGTGCTGCTGGAGGTCTCCTCCCCCGACGCGCCCGTCGTGGTCCGCTCCGCCGACCAGGGCAGCTTCACCACCCTGGTCATGCCCGTCCTGTCCCCTTCCGCCTGATCCGTCCCGCAGCCCGGCTCCTCAGTCGGGAACGAAACCGAAAGTCAGAGTATGAATCCCGATAACCCCGTCGTCGTACTGTGCTCCCAGGGCATGCAGGCCGAGGCCGAAGGCCGTGACGCCGACGCGCGCGCCCTCTTCCTGCGTGCGTGGGAGAGCGCCTCGGACGACTACGAGGCCTGCGTCGCCGCCCACTACCTCGCCCGCCACCAGCCGACTCCCCACGACACCCTGCACTGGAACCGGGAGTGCCTGGAGCGTGCGGACCGGGTGGGCGACGACCGCGTCAAGGGCTTCTACGCCTCCCTGCACCTGAACATGGCCAGAGCCCATCGGGATCTCGGCTCCCCCGGCCCGGCGCGCGAGCACTTCGGCCTGGCCGCGGCCCGCCTGCGTGACGTCCCCGAGGGCCAGTACGCCGACTGGATCCGCCTGGCGGCCGCCGAGGGCCTGCGCTCCACCGGCGGCCTCGCCCCTCATCCCGCCGACGGCCCGCTGGCCTCCCTGCTGGACCGCCTGTGCGAGCTCCGCGACCTCAGGTCCCTGGCCCTGATCCTGCCCGCTCACCTCGGTGACCTGGGCACGCCCGATGACGGGCTCCGCCTGACCACGGCCCTGCACATGCTCCACGCTTCCCGCGCCCTCCCCGCCCCTGAGCAGGAGCTCCTCCGCCGGGCCGTCACCGCCTCCACCTGACCCCAATCTCGGGCAGGAGATGCCCCTCGCGGTCGTGGCCACCGGAATCCCGGCTCAGGCGCGCGGGCCGGCGCCGTGCAGCAGGGTGTCGATGATGCGGGCGGCGAGGGCGTCCGGGTCGGCGCCGTCCGCGTTGCCGTGCAGGGACTCCCCGATGAGCGCGTAGTAGACCCGGCGCACCCAGTCGAGGTCGGCCGCTTGGTCGATGAGCTTGTCGGCCTGGGCCCGCTTCAGCACGGCGATGCAGCGGCGGTTGATGTCCTGCTGGAGGACGGCGGCCTCGCTGTCGGGGCCTGCCGGCAGTCCCAGGGCGAACGTCCAGGCGCTCTTGACCTGGAGCACATTGGCCGTGATCCGGTGCATCGCCACCAGCGGCGGCGCGGTGTC
The DNA here is from genome assembly GCF_039533685.1 of Actinocorallia aurantiaca. Taxonomy (NCBI): domain Bacteria; kingdom Bacillati; phylum Actinomycetota; class Actinomycetes; order Streptosporangiales; family Thermomonosporaceae; genus Actinocorallia; species Actinocorallia aurantiaca. Next base: position 474,474 of record NZ_BAAATZ010000029.1, read on the forward strand.
CGGCCTGCCGTCGTCCACCGCCTGGGCCAGCTGGCGGGCCGCGGACGACGCCAGCGCCTCGATCAGCGCCTGCCGGTTGGCGAAGCGCCGGTGGATCGTCGTCCGGGCCACTCCCGCGGCCGCGGCGATCTGCTCCATGGAGGCGCCGGGATCTTCGGCGAGCACCCGCTCGGCCGCCTCCAGGACCGCGCGCACGCTGCGCTCCGCGTCCGCTCTCAACGGCCGTGCCGCTGTCTCGCCCATCATGCCTCCTGCTTAGACCATCTATCCAGGAAAACAATACTCCCTGGATGCAAAGTCAGCTCTAATTGCATCATGACTGTTGCATTTTCTTGAGGTACTAGTACTCTCTCCTCCCAGTTGCCATCGTCTGAAGGAGAAACTCGTGCACAGCACCGCCCTCATCACCGGAGCGTCGTCCGGCCTCGGTGCGGAGTTCGCCGCGCAGCTCGCCGCCCAGGGGCACGATCTGATCCTGGTGGCGCGGTCCGGCGACCGGCTCGCCGCCCTCGCCGAGCGCCTGATCGCCGAGCACGGCGTCCGCGCCCATGTGCTGGTCCAGGACCTCGCCGAGCCGGACGCGGCCCGCCGCGTCGCCGACCGGCTGGCCTCCCGCGGCCTGAGCGTCGATCTGCTGGTCAACAACGCGGGCTTCGGCACCTGCGGCCGCTTCGAGGAGATATCCGGGGCCCGCGACCACGACCAGCTGATGGTCAACGTCGTCGCGCTCGTCGACCTCACCCACGAACTGCTGCCCGGCATGCTGGAGCGCGGCCGCGGCTCGGTCGTCAACGTCGCGTCCAACGCCGGCTTCCAGCCCTCCCCGTACTTCGCCGTCTACGGTGCGTCCAAGGCCTTCGTGCTGAACTTCGGGCTCGCCCTGCGCCAGGAGTACCGCAAGCGCGGCATCCGCGTGCTCACCCTGTGCCCCGGTCCGGTCGAGACCGCCTTCTTCGACGTCATCGGCACCCGCCGGGCGGCCGTGACCGGCTCCATGACCACCCCGGAGCCCGTCGTACGGGCCGCTCTGCGCGCGCTGGAGCGCGACCGCGGCTACGTCACCCCCGGACTCGGCAACACCCTGGCCGCACACCTGACGCCCCGCCGCCCCCGGACCGTGGTCGCCGCCATCGCCGAACGCATCACCCGCAAGGTCCTGACCCCGTCGGCCGACGCCTCGGCGATGCGGGAGCGCACCGCATGAGATCCTTTCCAGCCCCCCTCGCCGCGGCCTCGGCAGCCTCGCCCTGGACGGCACGGCCGCCCTGCGGCTGCCCACATCCGGCGAAGCGGCCGCCTTCGGCTACCTCGGTGCGATCGTCACCGCGGCCGCCTTCTTCCTCTGGTACGACGCGCTGCGCCGCCTCGGCGCCGACCGTGCGGGCCTCTTCGCCGGCCTCGTACCCGTAGGCGCGCTGCTCGCCACCGTCGCGCTCGGCCTCGGCCAGGCGGGCCCCGCCGATGTCACCGGTGCGCTGCTCGTCGCGGCAGGCGTCGTCCTCGGCCTCCGGCGGCCGGGCCGCGACGGCCGAGGAGCACACCGTCCCCAACAAACAGTCGGCGAGCCGACGGCTGGGGGGGGTCACGGCCGGCACCGCAGAATGCCTGATGGGCGATTTGGATATGCGCTGAAGGGGCCACCGGTGCACCCGCACACCTCGGCTGGTACGGCAAACGCTCGTACGCCCGGGATTCCCGGGCGTACGAGCGTCACGCACGTCGGGTACGGGTCTCCTCCAGCACCGCACGCCCGGCTACGGCCAACAGCGTCAGGGGCGGAGGCGGTTCTGGGAGCGACGCGCGGGTGGAGGGTCAGGGAATGCCGCACAGGCGCAGGAGGGCGGTGGTGGCGGCCGCGGTGAGGACGACGACGGGGAAGGGGGCGCGGCGCAGGGCCAGCGCGGCGGCGGCGAGGACTCCGGCGGGGCGGGACCATCCGGCGAAGTCCTGGTTCTCGGTGAGGGCGGAGGTGGCCACGAGCGCCAGGAGGAGGACGGTGGTGGCCGCGGCCAGGGGGCGTGTGAGCCTGTCGGCGGGGCCGAGGCGTTCGTGCAGGAGGGGGCCGGCCAGGCGGAAGGCGTAGGTTCCGGCGGCCAGCAGGAGGATCGCGGTCATCGGCAGTGTCGCGGTCATGGTGCTGCCTCCGGGGGTGTGCGGATGTGCGCGTCGTCTTGTTCGTCGTGCCGTTGGCCGGTGTGTTCCCGGTGCTCCTCGGGGCGGTGTTCCGTTCCGGTGGGCGCCTTGGCCGAAGGATCGTCGGAGTCGTGGTGGCGGGTGGTGCGGGTGAGGATCAGGAAGGGGACGAGCGCCAGGAGGGACAGCAGGACGGGGGCGCCGGGGGGCAGGAAGGGGGTGGCGGCCACGGCGATGAGGGCGCCGAGCAGGGCGGTGCGGCGGGTGGGGCGGTCGGCCAGGGCGGGCAGGAGCAGGGCCAGGAGGACGGCGGGGAAGGCCGCGTCCAGGCCGAGGGCGTTGACGTCGCCGATGGCGTGGGCGGCCAGGGCGCCCAGCGCGACGGAGGCGTTCCATACGACGAACAGGGCCGTCCCGCACAGCCAGTAGGTCGCGCGGCGGCGGGCGGGGTCTTCGTGGCGCAGGGTGAAGGCGATGGTCTCGTCGGTCATGAGGTGGGAGCCCAGGAGGCGGGCCCAGCGGGGGCCGGACAGGACGTCGGCGACGGCCAGCCCGAAGGGCAGGTGGCGGGCGTTGAGGATCAGGCCGGTGGTGACGGCGGCCAGCGGCGCGCCTCCGGCGAGGGCGACGCCGATGGCGGCGAACTGGGCTCCTCCGGCGAACACCAGCAGGGACATGGCGACCGGTACCCACAGGGGCAGGCCGCCGGAGACGGCGAGGGCGCCGAAGGACGCGCCGACCAGGGCGTCGGCGACGCAGACCAGGGCGATGTCGCGGAGGGTCGCCCGACCGGGTGTTCGCCAGAACGAACTCATGTCCACTAGGATGAACACCAGAGCCGGGTTCGTCAAATCGAACGAAAGGACTTCTGGAGCGAACATGGAGCGAACACCGTGACGCACAGCCCCGCGAACGCCGCCCCCTCCCCCGCCGGGGTCATCCAGACGATCGCCTCGGCCGTCCGCCGCGAGCGCGAACGCGCCGGGCTGACCCTCACCGAGCTGGCCCGCCGCGCCGGCCTGGCCAAGTCCACGCTCTCCCAGCTGGAGTCGGGCTCGGGCAATCCCAGCGTGGAGACGCTGTGGGCGCTGGGCATGGCGCTCGGGGTGCCCTTCAGCCGCCTGGTGGAGCCGGACGCCCCCCGCACCCGTCTCATCCGCGCCGGGCAGGGCCCCGCCACCCGTTCCCAGGAGTCGGACTACACCGCCGCCCTGCTCGCCTCCTGCCCGCCCGGCGCGCGCCGCGACCTCTACCGCATCACCGCCGAGCCGGGCCCGCCCCTGGACTCCCGCCCCCACCAGGCGGGCACCGTCGAGCACGTCGTCCTCAGCACCGGCCGCGCCCTGGCGGGCCCCGCGGAGTCCCCCGTGGAGCTCCACCCGGGCGACTACCTCACCTACCCCGGCGACGCCCCCCACACCTTCGCCGCGCTCTCTCCCGGCACCACCGCGGTCTTCGCGATGGAGCACCCCTGAACGGAGCGAGAGCACGAACGCCGGCGCGCCCCCCTGCCGGTCAGTGGATCGACGCAGCCGCCCAGTAGCGGCCCCCGCGTGCTCCGCCTGCTTCTGGCGCGCATCCTGCGCAGGTGCGTCCGCGTGAGGCGGCAGGGCCCGCGCGGGCCGGTCAGGTGATGGCGATGGTGCCCTGGGCGACCGCGCACAGGGTCTGGGAGCCTTCGGCGTCGATGGTGGACAGGTCGCAGCGGCAGACCACGCGGGTGCGGCCGGCGCGCACCACCCGGGCGTGGGCGCGCAGGGTGCGGCCGTCGGCGGGGCGCAGGTAGTCGATGGTGAACCCGGAGGTGATGACTCCGGCTCCCGCGACGGCCCCGGCGGCGAAGGTCAGGGCGTTGTCCGCGGCGTAGCCGAGCACGCCGCCGTGCAGGACGCCGTTCTGCTGGCGCAACTCGTCCTGGATGTCCAGTTCCAGGGTCGCCTGACCGTCGCCGAACGCGGTGATGCGGGCGCCGAGCAGCACGCTGAAGGGCTGGGCGGCCAGGACCTTCTGGGCGAACGCGAGATCGGGAATGTCCATGTCACATCCTCACTTCATATGTGAAGTGAGGATGGCCTCCCCCGGCCGCGTCTGTCAACATCGACCCATGCCCGAACCCGACCAGCGCCTCTTCTTCCTGCTCCAGCGCGCCGCCCACCGGCTGCGCCTGGACGCCGACCGCCGCTGCCTGGCCGTGGCCGGGATCACCACCGCCCAGCTCGGCGCGCTGTTCGCGGTCCGCGACCGGCCGGGCGTCACCCAGCGGCAGCTCGCGGGCGTCCTGGGCCTGCGCGAGTCGGCGGTCACCTCCCTCGTCGCCCGCCTGGCCGCCGCCGGCCTCCTCACCCGCGGCGCCCACCCCAGCGAGCACCGGGCGGTGGTGCTGGAGCTGTCGGACGGCGGCCTGGCCGCCCTGCGCGCCGCCCAGCCGGAGATCGACCGCTTCAACGCCGAACTGCGGGCCGTCCTGGGCGACGAGGACTTCACCCGGACGCTCGCGGCCCTGCGCACTCTCGCCTACGACGACGCCTGAAGTTCCATCCCACCTCATCACCGACATTTCGTCTCTAGGGCCCCGGTTGTGGCCCTAAGATCTTGCGCCGGGGGTGGTTTCCGTGGGAGCACACGCACGTCGGCGTCCCGTCACCGCGAAGGCCGCGGGGGCGGCCGCCGTCCTGGCCGCGGCCGGGCTTTCGGTGGTGCTGCTGGGCACCGACGGCGACTCCGAGGCGCCCGCGGACGCCGGCGAGATCCGCACCCTGGCGCCCGCGACGGTGTCGGTCTCCCCCGACGACGGCCACGGCGACCCGACGCAGCCGGAGATCTCCGCAAAACCGGTCACGGCGGTTCCCAAGCCGACCGTCACCACGGCGAGCCCCACGCCCACCCGCAGCAAGACGGCCCCTCCGGCCGCCCCGAGCGCGGCGCCCACGACGAACGAGCCCGCCGCCCCTGTCGTCCCCGGCGTGGTGGGACTGACCGTCGAGCAGGCCGCGGTGACGCTCGCGGCCGCCGGTTACGGCCACGAGGTGGTCTGCCAGGACGGCTTCCCCACCGGCCGGGTCGCCTCCCAGCAGCCGGCGGCCGGGCAGCAGTGGTCCCGGGGCGGGCGGGTTGCCCTGTTCGTCCCGCAAGGGCGCTGCCGGTCCGACCGGCCCGGCCGCCCCTGGGACGACGACGACTGACCCGCCGCCCTCCGGTCGGTTACATTCCCTTCATGCGCCCCACCCGGCTCGTTCCCCTGACCGTCGAGAACTCCACCGGCCGCTACGCCGACCTCATCCGGGCCAAGACCGGCACCGGACAGCTGTCGCCGGGCACCGCCGAGATCTACGTCCGCGACGTCCTGACGTTCTGCGAGATGGCGGGACCGCACCGCGTGCTGGACGAGCTGACGGGCGAGGACATCGACGAGGTCCTGCTGGCCTTCGCCCGCAAACCCGACGGGCGGCGCCGCGTCCCCGCCGCCGCCTCCGCGCCGCAGAGCGCCGCCTCCCAGTCGCGTTTCCGCCGCTCCCTGACGGTGTTCTTCCGCCACGCGGTCCTGTCGGGGTGGGTGCAGCTCGACCCGATGCCGGCCGCCACCGTCCGCGCCCGCGAGCGCGGCGGGCTGCGCACCGAGCGCCGCGCCCTGACCCGCGAGCAGGCGGGCGGCCTCATCACCGCGGCCCGCTCCCTGGCCGACGACCCTCCGGACGCCGCCCGCCGCGACGACCAGCGCACCGAGCTGCGCGACGCCCTCGTGGTGGTCATGCTCGCCACGCTCGGCCCCCGCGTCTCGGAGCTGGTCGGCGCGGACCTGGAGCACTTCTTCACCAGCGACGGCGTCCGCTACTGGCGGGTCCTGGGCAAGGGCGGCCGCACCCGCGACCTGCCGCTTCCCCCGCCCGTCGCCGCGCTCCTGGACGCCTACACCGCCGAGGGCCGCCCCCGCCTGGACCGCGGCCGCGAGGGCCGCGCGCTGCTGCTGTCCTGGCGGGGGCGGCGCCTGGCGCGCGGCGACGTCCAGCCCGTCATCGACCGCGTCCTGCGCCGGGTCGCCCCCGCCGACCGCCGCGCCGTCACCCCTCACGGCCTGCGCCACACCACCGCCACCCACCTGCTGGCCGCGGCCACCGACCTGGACGCCGTGCGCCGCGTCCTGGGCCATTCCGACCTGTCGACCCTCACCCGCTACCGCGACGCCCTGCCCGGCGAGCTGGAGGCCGCCATGCGCGTCCACCCCCTCCTGCCGCCCTGACCCGCGAGCGGACGGGCCCGCGGAGCGCCCGCCGAAGGCGCTCAGCCGGTGAAGGCCTCGATGAGGGACCACACGGCCAGGCCCGCCATGCACAGCCCGCCGAGCCGCTGGACGGTCTTCAACGGCACGCGCCGGACGATGAGCCGGCCGGCCAGCAGGGCCAGCGCGGAGACGGACATGAGGGCGGCGGCCGAGCCGATCGCGGTGGGCAGCAGCCCGTTGGACGCGGAGAGGTTGGCGGTGGTGATCTGGGTGAGGTCGCCCCATTCGCTGATGAACACGGCGGTGAACGCGGTGGAGAAGACGGGCCAGAAGCCGGTCAGGGCCCTGACGCCGCCCTCCTCGCCGTCCTCGTCCCCGCCGCGCAGCAGCATGAACGCGCCGAAGGCGAAGAGCGAGGCGGAGACGAGCTTGACCGCCGTGTTGGGCAGCAGGCCGATCAGCCCGCCGACGCCCACCGCGATGGCGACGTGCACGAGGAACGCGGTGGAGGCGCCCAGCCACACGTACAGGGGGCGCATGCGGGTGCCCATGGCCAGGGACGCGAACATCGTCTTGTCGGGGAGCTCGGCGAGGAAGATCAGCCCGAAGGCCGTGAGGATCGCCAGGGGGTCGAGGGACATGCCGGTCGGCTTTCTGCTCGGAGCCGGGCCCCGCAGGTCCACGAAGTCGCCCGTTTCACGGATGAGGACCGCTCGGCCCGGCATGACGGACCGGCACCGCGCCGGGAGGCGCGGCACCGTTCATGCCTTGGCCGAAGGTCTCGTCCATCGCGCCCCTTGTTCAGGGCCGCGACCCGGCGACCGGGACATCCGAGGACGTCCAGTATGTCGATCAGCCGGCGGGGTGGGACTACTCCCCTTCGCTGCCTGCCAGGGTAGCCGATGATCCCGCCTGGACGGGCCTCCGGGGGCGTCCCCTCACAGGCGGTGCCGAAGGCCCAGCTCCTGCGGATAGGGGTCCAGGTAGGTCTGGCCGACCACGTACGGCAGCTCCTCGCCCAGGGCGTGGTGGCGCAGCAGCGCCACCGGCAGGCTCAGCGGCACCCGCCCCGCCTCGAACTCGCCGATCGTCTCCACCAGGTCGTGGCGGCGCGGCCCGTTCAGGCGGGCGGTCAGCAGGCTGAACACGTGCTGCAGGGCGTTGACGTGGCGGCCCCGGGAGGGGCGGACGCCCAGCGCCCGCGTGAACACCCGCCGGTAGGCCAGTGCGGTCTCCTCCCGGGGCGCGGTGCCCGCCCGCGCCACGATCCGGCCGCTCTCCCGGTAGGCCTCCGGTTCGTGCGCCATGATCTGCAGCTTGTGCCGGCTGTGGAAGGCCACCAGGTCGCCCGCGCGCCACCCGCCGGCCAGCAGTTCCCGCAGCCGGGCGTGCGCGAAGATCCGCTCCACGAAGTGCTCGCGCAGCACCGGGTCGTTCAGCCGCCCCTCCTCCTCCACCGGGAGGTCGGGTCGGGCGTCCGTCAGCGCCGCGGCGAACGCGCCCCGCCCCCGGTGGTCGACGGGCTGGCCGTCGGTGCGCTCCCCGGGCAGGCCGGCGCTGTAGCGCGGCACGCCGAACAGCCCGCACGAGGGCGAGCGGGCCTTGAACACGAACCCGTCCAGCTCCTCCCACGAAGGCGCCGTCCGTCCGGTCAGCTCGGCGACCGCTCCCGAGTGGTCGGCGGTGCCGTCCTTGGCGGCCAGTCTCCCGTCGCTGAGCAGCCGCACCATCGGCCGCGGCGCCCCCAGCCCGATCTCCATCTCGGGGCAGACCGGCTCCCAGGACACGTACCGGGCGAGTTCGTCGGTGAGGAACCGGCACCTGCTGTGCCCGCCGTTGTAGCGCACGGGACTGCCCAGCAGGCACCCCGAGACCCCCACCCGCGGCCGGACGACGTCCATGGCTCCCCCCTTCCAGCCTTCATAGCCCCCGTCCGGGGCGCATCTCCACCAACGGAACCCCAAAACGAGCGCATCCCTCCGGTAGGGCGACCCGGACGGGAAATACCTTGGGAGAGCCAAGGGGGGCGCCGTCTGAACACCTCGATCATGCTCTTCACCCGCGACCTGCGGGTCCACGACAACCCCGCGCTGCACGCCGCCGTGGCCGACGGCGATCACGTGGTCCCGGTGTTCGTGTGGGACGAGGCGATCCTGGCCGGGCCGATGGCGGTGCCCAACCGGCTGCGCTTTTTGTCCGAGAGCCTCGAAGACCTGCGCCGTACCCTGCGCTCCCTGGGCGGCGACCTGATCGTGCGGCGAGGCGAGGTCGCCGCCGTGGCGGGCGAGATCGCCGCCCGCACCGGGGCCCGCTCCCTCTTCATAGCCGACGACCACTCCGATCACGCCCGCCGCCGCCTCGCCGCGCTGCGCGAGCTGCCCCTGCGGGTCACGGCCACGCCCGGCCTGACCGTCGTGCCCCCCGGGGACCTCACCCCCTCCTCGGGCGGCGCCCTCTACCGGGTCTTCACCCCTTACTGGCGGGCCTGGAGCGCCGTGCCGCGCGATCCGCTCCTGCCGCCGCCCGAACGGATCACCCTTCCTCCTGGCCTGGAGGCCGACACGCCGCCGGACCCTCCTACCTCAGGTCACTCCCCGGCTCTGCTGCCCGGCGGGGAGGACGAAGGGCGCCGCCGGCTCGCCGCCTGGGTCTCCGGCGGGCTCGCCGACTACGACGACGAACGCAACGAACTCGCCCGCGACGGCACCTCCCGCCTCAGCGCCCACCTGCGCTTCGGCACCCTCTCGCCCCGGGAGGTCCTGCACGCCACCTCCGCCTGCGAGCCCTTCACCCGCCAGCTCGCCTGGCGCGACTTCCACTACCAGCTCGCCGCCGCCTTCCCCGACCTGAGCTGGCGCGACTACCGGCCCGGCAGGGTCGACTTCCGCGACGACCCCGACGCGCTGGAGGCGTGGTGCGGCGCCGAGACCGGCGTTCCCATCATCGACGCCGCCCAGCGCCAGCTCCACCACGAGGGGTTCATGCACAACCGCGCCCGCATGATCACCGCGTCGTTCCTCACCCGCGTCCTGCGCGTGGACTGGCGCCACGGCTACCGCCACTTCCGCGACTGGCTGGCCGACGGCGACATCCCCAACAACGCGGCCAACTGGCAGCGCCTGGCCGGCACCGGCAACGACCCGCGCCCCCGCACCCTCAGCCCCCTGCGCCAGGCCGCCCGCTTCGACCCCGACGGCTCCTACGTGCACCGCTGGCTGCCCGAGCTGGAGGCGCTGGAGGGCCTGGCCGCCCACCGGCCGTGGAAGGCCGAGCCCTCACTGCGCCGCACCCTGCGCTACCCCGCGCCGCTCATCGACCCCGACGAGCCGGTGCGGCGCCGCAGCCGGTGAGCGGGCTTCAGCGGGCGTACTCCGGCGTCATCGCACGCGCCAGCGCCAGGTGCGTCGCGGCCTCCTCCTCCCGTCCGCCGCGCTGCAGGGTGCGGCCGAGCAGGTAGCGGGTGTAGGAGTCGTCCGGCGCCTGGGCCACCAGCTCCCGCAGGGCCTTCTCGGCCCGGCCCAGCTGGGCCGAGGCGTAGTAGGCGCGGGCCGCGAGCATTCGCACGCCCCGGTCCCGGCCGTGGCCCTCCAGCAGCGGGCGCAGCAGCACCAGGGCGCCCAGCGGGTCGCGCCGCTCCAGCAGCGACTCGGCGTGCCGAAGCCGCTCGACCTCCTCGGGCACCGCCCGGTGCTCCCGGCGCGCGGCGTGGCGGACGAACTCCGCGACCGTCTCGGCGGGCTGGGCTCCGGCCAGGGCCTGCCCCCGCACCACGAGCGTCGGCGAGGTCGCGACCCCCATGGCCTTGCCGGTGAGCACCAGCTCCCGCACCAGGCCGTCGGCGGCTCCCTCGGCCAGCAGCCGCTCCCCGGCGGCGAACCCCGCGCCGCGCGCGACGCTCCCCAGGACGCCGGGAGAGCCGATGTCGAGCGCGTCGACGAAGTGGGCCCGAAGAACCCCCTCGACGACGGCGTCCTGCAGCCGCGGCCCGCCCTCGGCCAGGGCCAGGGCGATCAGCCGGTGGGCGTCGTGGGGGTCGGCCCGCCACGCCGCGCCCCACCGCGGCCCCAGGCCTTCTTCCGCGGCGATGCGCGCCACCCGGTCGCGGTTGCCCTCCGGGGACAGGCCTGGCGCGCAGGCGGCCAGCGCCTCTCCGGCCGCGGGGTCGGCCAGGGCTTCTTGCAGGGGGACGGCCTGGGCGGGGGCGGTCGGGTCGATCCGGTAGGGGCGCCACACCACCTCGGCCTGCTCCCCGAGCCCGTTCGCGAGGGCTCGCTCCAGGCGCCGCTTGCCGATGTAGGCCCAGGGGCAGACCACGTCCGCCCAGATCTCGATACGCATGCCCGCACATTAAGCGACAACCGTCGTTTAAGCAACATGTGTTGTTTAAGCGACGGTCGTCGTATAGTTCTGCCGTGAACCCCGACGACCCGCGCGCACAACGCACCCGCGCCCGCCTGCGCGCCGCGATCCTCCACCTGGCCGCCCGCCACGACCCCGCCGCCCTCACCATGGCCGCCGTCGCCCGCCAGGCCGAGGTCAACCGCGCCACCGTCTACCAGCACTACCCCGACCTGGAGGCCCTCCTCACCGACGCGATGGAGGACGCCGTCACCCACCTCGCCCGCGCCGCCGCCTCCTGCCCCCTGGACGCCCCCCGCGACCACGCGCCCCCGCCCCTGCTCGACCTGTTCGGCCACGTCGCCGCCAACGCCCCCCTCTACCGGCGCATGCTCGGCACCCAGGGCAGCGCCCGCTTCGTCACCCGCATCCGCCACGGCGTCACCGCCGCCCTCGCCGAGCGCTTCGCCCAGGGCCACCGCCCGCCCGGCCACACCGACGTGCCCGCCGACCTCCACGCCGCCTACCTCGCCGGAGCCCTCACCGGCGTCATCGCCCACTGGCTCACCGAACGCCCCGCCGACTCCCCGCAGGAGGCGGCCCTGTCCTTCTGGCGCCTCTTCCGCCCCTGACCCACCGGCGCCCGGACGGCGCCGCCGGGGATTCAGCGGGCGGCCGGGACCCGTGCCGCGGCGGAGGCCGCAGGGGTCCGCGCCGCCCGGGTGCGCTTGTCGAGACGGGCGGCGAGGAGGGCCAGCAGCAGGGCGGCGCCGGACAGGAGGGCGCCGACCGGGTTCGGGGAGGTGTAGCCGAGGCCTCCGGCGATGACGAGGCCGCCGAGCCAGGCGGCGAGCGCGTTGCCGAGGTTGAAGGCGCCGATGTTGGCGGCCGAGGCCAGCGTCGGGGCCGCGGACGCCTGGTCCAGCACCCGCTTCTGCAGCGGGGGCACGGTCGCGAATCCGAGGGCGCCGATCAGGGTCAGGGTGATCGCCGCGAACACCTTGTCGTGGGCGGTCGCGGTGAAGACCAGCAGCGTCAGGGACAGGGCGCCCAGCGAGGCGAACAGCAGGGGCATCAGCGCGCGGTCGGCGAACTTCCCGCCGAGCAGGTTGCCCAGGAACATGCCGATCCCGAAGAGCACGAGCAGCCAGGTGACGGCGGCCTCGGAGTAGCCGGCGACCTCGGTCATCATCGGCGAGATGTAGGTGATGGCCGCGAACACGCCGCCGTAGCCGAGCACCGTCATCGCCATCGCGAGCCAGACCTGCGCGTTCTTGAACGCGGCGAACTCCGTGCGCACGCTCTGCGAGGCCGGAGGCCGGCCCGTGTCCGGCACCAGCCTCGCCACGCCCAGGAGCGCGACGACGCCGAGGGCGGCCACGAGGGCGAAGGTGGCACGCCAGCCGAACACCTGGCCGATGTAGGTGCCTCCCGGGACGCCGACGATGTTCGCCACCGTCAGGCCCGTGAACATCAGCGAGATCGCCGACGCCTTCTTGCGGGGCGCGACCAGGGCGGCCGCGACCACGGAACCGATGCCGAAGAACGCGCCGTGCGCCAGCGAGGCGACGACCCGCCCGGTCATCATCACCCCGAAACCGGGAGCCGCGGCGGAGAGCGCGTTGCCGGCGATGAACAGGCCCATGAGGAGCATGAGCATCTTCTTGCGGGACGTCCTCGTCCCCGCGACCGTCAGCAGCGGGGCGCCGAACACCACGCCCAGGGCGTAACCGGTGACGAGCCGGCCGGCCGTGGGGATCGAGACCCCGAAGTCGCCCGCGACCTGGGGCAGCACACCCATGATCACGAATTCGGTGGTGCCGATCCCGAAGGCTCCGACGGCCAGGGCCAAGAGCGCGAGAGGCATGGGAATGCCCTTCCAAGTGATTGCAGGAGGCTTTTACAAGCGCCGACAATACTTGCAGACGCTCTATAAATGCAAGCGCGGTATGTTGGATCCGCCATCGCACACCGACCGCGGCCGCAGACGAAGGAGGCTCCGTGACCACGACGGTCCCCGAACTCGCCCAGGGCTGGTGCGCCCTGTCCCTCCTGCACGGCCGGATCGAGACGCGCCTCGAACGAGCCCTGCAGGCCGCGCACGACCTGAGCGTGCGCGAGTACACCCTGCTCGACGTCCTCAGCCGCCAGCATTCCGGAGAAGGCGGGCACCTGCAGATGAAGCAGGTCGCCGACGCCGTCGTCCTCAGCCAGAGCGCCACGACCCGCCTGGTCACCCGGCTCGAGGATCGCGGCCTGCTGTCCCGCTACCTGTGCCCCACCGACCGCCGCGGCATCTACACCGACGTCTCCGACGACGGCCTCTCGCTCCTTCGCCGGGCCCGCCCCACCCACGACGACGCCCTGCGCGAAGCCTTGGACGAAGCGGCCCGCGACCCTCGGCTCCACCGCCTGGTCCAGGCCGTGGAGGAACTGAACGGCTCCCCGCCCGCCCGCACGCCGCAGGTATGAGCACGGAGCCGCTCAGGCGAGGCGGGTGGTGAGCAGCCGGTGGAGGTTTCCGCCGAGGATCTTGCGGATGTCGGGTTCGGGGAGGCCGCGGGCGAGGAGTTCGCCGGTGAGCAGGGGCAGGCCCGAGGGGCCGGCCAGGCCGGGGAGGGTGGCCATGACGTCGAAGTCGACGGATCCCGCGGGGTCTTCGCAGCAGGGCGGGGTGAGGTCGGTGTAGACCTCGTGGATGAAGTCCGGGCCGAGGCCGACGTGGTCGACGCCCGCCACCGACGCGATGTGCTCGATGTGGTCGGCCAGCCGGGCGAGGGTGTAGCCGGACGGGTCGGCGTCCAGGAAGCCCGGCAGGAAGTTCACGCAGACCACTCCGCCGGAGGCCGCGACGCCCCGGATCTGGTCGTCGGTCAGGTTGCGGTGGTGGTCGCGCAGGGCGCGGGCGCTGGAATGGGTGGCGATCACCGGCCGGGACGCGAGTTCGAGGACGTGCTCCACCCCGCTGGCGCCCAGGTGGGAGATGTCCAGCAGGATGCCGAGCCGCTCCATCTCGGCCACGGCCTGCACGCCCGCGGCGGTCAGGCGGCTCGCGGTGGCGTCCTCGCCGCTGCCGTCGGCGAGCGGGGTGCGTCCCCAGTGCGCCAGTGAGGCGATGCGGACGCCGAGCCGGTGCACGGTGGCGAGGAGTTCGATGTTCGCGTCCAGGCCGGGCATGCTCTCCAGCGCCAGGACCAGCGCGATCCTCCCCTCGGCCAGTGCCGCGTCGATCTGCGGCCCGTCGAGGCACAGCCGGACGTCGGCGGCGTTGCCCTCGGCGATCGCGTGCGCGCACTCGATCATCCGGAGCGTCTCGCGCAGCGCCCCCTCGGGCCTGAACTGGTCGTCGATGAACACCGGAAGCACCTGGAGGTCGACTCCGCCCGCGCGGAGCTGCGGCAGCCACCGCTCCCTGAAGAACGACGCCCACCGTGCGGGAGGGCGGGCCACCACCGCCATCAGCAGGTCGTTGTGCGCGTCGGCCACCACCGCGTTCCCATGCAAGTCAGCAGGCATGGCCCGCACTGTAACCCGGCGGTGTGCTGAGCCCCTCCCAGGGCTCCGGTCGGTCGAGAGCGAAACCGCGGCATCCGGGAAGCAAGAGGCCGTCTGGTGCGCGCAGGCCATCCGGGGCATCAGGCGGGTTCGGCTTGGAGCGTCTCGGTCACGGGGCGGCGGCCTCCGAGGAGGGCGGGGACCGCGGTGAGCGCCGCCACCACGAGCACGGTCGCCGGCACCAGGGCGAGCAGCTGCCACAGCGGGGGAAGCGTGGCTCTGCCGCTGTCGCCGCCGGTGACCGCGTTTATCGCGTGGAACAGTGCGAATCCTCCCGGGAAGGCGCCCGCGACGGCGCCGGCGAGCGCGGGGAGCACCTGGGCGGCCGCCAGCGCCGCGCCCGCTTCACCGGGGGTCGCGCCGAGGGCGCGCGCCAGCGCGGAGGAACGCCGGTTGTCGAGCACCGTCGCCCAGGTGATGAAGACGGCGTTGACCGCCGCCAGGCAGAACAGCGTGACCATCACGACGAGGAGCACCCGGCGCAGCGGCTCCGCCTGGGCATCGCCGTATCCGCCGGCGGGCGGCCCGGCGGTGAGGAAGGCATCGAGGACCAGCGCGACGTAGACCCCGCTGACCGTGACCGCGATGCTGGCCACGTTCAGCATCGCGCGGCGCGGCCGGCGGGCCGTGATGCGCAGGGCGAGGAGCAGCGGTACGGGCAGCCGCGCCGAGACCGCGATGAGCCATCCGGTGCGGCGGGGCGGGCGCGCCGAGTCGGCCAGCGCGACGACGGTGCTGGAGCGGGCGGCGCGCACGGCCGGGACAACGGTCGCGGCCGCCGCGATTCCGAGTGCGGCGGCGCTCACCAAGCCGATCGTGGACGGGGTCATCGACGGCGTGCCCGCGCTGCCGATGAGGCCGGCTCCGGACGCGGTGAGCAGCGGGGCGGCCAGCGCTCCGACCGCCAGCCCGGCCGCGGCCGCGATGACGGCCACGAGGACGTACTCCGCGAGGAGCACGGCGGCGACCAGGCCCGGTGCGCCGCCGGCCGCCTTGAGGAGTCCGACGCGTCTGGTCTGCCCGGCCATCCGGCCGCCGACCAGCACCGAGACGCTGGCCACGGCGAGCAGCCCGAGCAGCCAGGCTCCCATCCGCAGAAGGATCTGGGCGTCTTCGGCCGGCTCGGTGGCGTCTTCACGGATGGTCTCCCATGACTCCAGGCGCGGAGCGTCCAGGCTCTTCGAGAGGTGGGCTCCGACGAACGCCCGTGCCTCATCCGGGTGGGCCAGCTTCAGGTTCATCACATGGGCCAGGGAGCCGGGGTCCGAAGTGAGGCTCCGCGCGTCCGCCCGGGTGAGCCAGACCAGGCCGGGAGTCTGCAGCAGGCCCGGAGGGAGCCTGGACAGCTCCTCGGGAGTCGCACCGCTCGCGCAACCGACGGCGACGATGCAGGACGCCTGCGGGTAGGGCGCCACGGCGGCGGTGACCGCGACACCGACGACCTCGAACGCCCGGCCGCCCAGGGTGACCGGATCGCCGACGCGCAGACCGAGCGCCTCGGCGAAGGCGGCCTCGACCACCACACCGCCCTCGCTGACCCAGCCGCCCCGCGTCAGCTCGGGCTGGTCGACCGACGCGGGCGCGGCGTCACGCCCCACCGCCTGCACATCCGACGTGCGGCCGGACGCCTGGAGTTTCGCCGGAGCGACCGGGTACGGGCCGCTGTGGTCGATGACGCCGGGAGCACCGGCCAGTTCCTCGAGGCCGGAAAGCCCGGCGGGCCGGTCCGCAACGGCGACCACGTCAGGGCCGCTGGTCGCCTCCCGGGTGCTCTGGTACGGGTCGTCGGCCGCGTCGCGCAGAACGAGCCCGAGTGTCAGCGTCGTGGTGGCCGCCATGATGGCCAGCAGCAGAAGCGCGGCCTCGACGGGACGCCTCCGGAGGTCGCGCACGGCGAGGCGGCCTATGAGCAG
The DNA here is from genome assembly GCF_039533685.1 of Actinocorallia aurantiaca. Taxonomy (NCBI): domain Bacteria; kingdom Bacillati; phylum Actinomycetota; class Actinomycetes; order Streptosporangiales; family Thermomonosporaceae; genus Actinocorallia; species Actinocorallia aurantiaca. The sequence goes on from NZ_BAAATZ010000029.1 coordinate 490,632, forward strand.
GATCCGGCCCATCGCCCTCAGTCCTCCAGTCCGGCGAGCGCCCCGAGCCGCCCGGTGGTTCCGCCGGTCAGCCTGGTCTCGTCCACGAACGCGCCGTCGCGCATCGAGATCAACCGGTCCGCGGTCGCCGCGATCCGCGCGTCGTGAGTGACGATGACCAGCGTCTGACCGGACTCGTGCAGGCCATCGAAGAGCCGCAGGACGTCCAGGGTGGCGGCGCTGTCCAGATTCCCGGTCGGCTCGTCGGCGAGGACGACCGACGGTTCGTTGCTCAACGCCCGGGCGACCGCGACCCGCTGCCGCTGGCCGCCGGACAGCGCGGAGGGCGGGAAACGCGCCCGATGGTCGAGCCCGACCCGCTCCAGCAGCTCCTGCGCACGCCGCCTGGCCGCCCGCGGCGAGCGGCCCGCCAGCAACGCCGGCAGCTCGACGTTCTCCACGGCGGTGAGCTCCTCCATCAGGTGGAAGGACTGGAAGACGAAACCGACGGCGGTCCGCCGCATCCGGGCCAGAGCCCTCTCCCCGATGTCGTCGATCCGACGGCCGTTCAGCCACACCTCTCCGCCCGACGGCCGGTCCAGCCCCCCGAGCAGGTGCAGCAGCGTGGACTTACCGGATATCGGATTGTGACCATCCGCCGGTGGGCCACTGCCGGGGCTCGAGTGCGTTGGCCTTACGGGGGCGAGACAGATCGGGGAGGGTGGACGGATCCGGACTTGGGTGGGGCAGCAAGGCCGCTAGCATCCGGCGAACGGGCAGGTCTCCGCCATGAGCGAAGCTCACCCGTAGGGCGCGAAGCGTGGCGGTGCCCCGCTGCCCGTAAGCCCGAGGGAGTGGCCTTGCGCGGGGTTCCCGCCCAAGTCTGGATCCGGCCGCCCGGCTGTCCGTGCGGCGGGTTGTTGGCGCTTCGTATGTTGGCTGCGTCTTGATTAGACGGCAGGAGGTGGGTCCTGCGGGGGCTGCTGGCTTCCGATAAATTGGGAAGGGTCGGGTTCGCGACGCTTGTTCAGAACCAAGAGAATCTTGGCGAGCTTGTCCATAATCCGTGGACGGTCGGCTGGATGCGTGCCGTTGAGCGCCAACTCAGCGATCTTCATGTCGCGACGGTGGTTCAAGTACAACCGTGCATACATCAGCAGGAAGGCCAGGAAGGTTCCCGAACTGATTATCTGCCAAATTTCCACTGTTACCCCTGCTTGCCTGTCTGGCCGAGCAGGGCGGGTGCGCGTCAGCTCGACCAGGGTTTGCCTGGTTGAACTGAGCACCGCCGCCCGGAACAGTGGAGACTCAGGGATCGCCTCCCCTTGGGAAGGCGTCTGGTTCTTCCTCTCTGTAGGACCCTAGCAGCAAGCAGCAGCCTGTTACCGATCAGCGCTTCCGGGGCACTGACGTTATGTAACTTGACGAAATTGCACAGAACTAGGCGTCATGAGACCCACCTACACGCTTAAGCGCCATTCAGACGGGCCTCGTAAACTATACCGCTAACCCCTTCGAGGGGGAGGTTTGTTTGGTTTTTCCGTCCCTCGAAGGGATGATTCCTTGCTGGGTAGACCAGTCCGCTCCAGCATGATCCCCTTCTCTTCTCGACTCGGGGCGGCAGTGCATGAGCATCAGAGGATCGGCGCTACCTGGACGCGTGGGCAGGAGACTCAAACTGGCATGAACCTTGCCACCTTGGGATGCGGCCGCTCGGTCGCAGACGCGTTCCTGGGGGAGCTGATCCCTGTGCGCCCGCTCGGCAGAGGGTGGGAACCGCAGCAAAGCGGTGGCCCGGCCAGCTGTACCACGCGCCCGGCGCTTGCGCCGGGCGCGTGAGTGCAGCGATGAGCCGGGACCGCCGCGACAGCGGCGGTCCCTCTTGATCCTGTAGGGGAAAGCCTCACACAGAACCGAAACGACCCGCGCTAACCCGCGTCTTGTTCGGGCGGACGTGCCCAGCGATGTGCCGTAGCCGTGGGGATGCCGGTCAGTTCGGAAATCTGCCTGTAGCTGAGGCCGCTGTCTGCCAAAGCTGCGAGTACGGCAGCCCCTGCCTGCGTGTTGATGTGGCGACGCCGCCATGCCTCAACAGCAGCCGAAACAAGATCTTCTCGGGAATCGCCGGAATGACCTTCCGGCAGCAATTAGGTTAGTGCTTCTTCGAGGTCCACTTGCACCCCCCTGTCTCATTGTGAGACAGTCCTCGTGTCTCATAGTGAGACACTACATGATCCCCAGAAACAAAACGGACAAAGCGGCCCCGGTAAGTGCTGCGAACACGAACCGGGACCTTGATCAGACGATGGAGGTCTGACCCGTGTTCAATGGTAGGGGCATCGGAGAAACTGTTCATCCGGCAAGAACGGACCAGCAGGGCAGCAGCCTGAGCGCGGAACGTGACTTCATCGCGGAACCGGTAGAGGTGCGGGCGGGGCGGGTCTGGCTACGGGAGGTGCTTCCTGCGTCCTGCCTGGTGCGTGACGACTGCCTGATGGTCCTGTCTGAGCTGATGGGCAACGCTGCGGAGCACGGGAGCGGACACCTGCTGAGGGTGCGGGTGGAGCACGATGCGGGGCGCGTCTGGGGCGTGCTGGTGGAGCACGACTTCCCCGATGAGACGGCGGTGCCACGTGTGGAGTTGAGCGCGCTGCTTGAGGCGGGGCGGCTGCTGAGTGCGCCGACCATCTATCGGCCGAAGGTGGCAGAGCTTCGGGAGCGCGGACGGGGCCTGCTGCTGGTCGGGGATCTGTGTACCGCGTGGGAGGCAGAACGGATCCTGGGGTGCCTGGTCATCCGCTGGTGGCTGGATGGCTGCCGGTGCGAGGAGGGCGGGCCGTGCTGAGGCTGAGCCGCGAACACCAGGACGCCGCGTACCGGGGTGCGTCGATGGCGGAAAAGCGGTTCCCTGGGGTCATCGTGTGGTGGGGGGTTCGTACCGGGCTGTGGCTGGCGTTGGTGCCTACCGGTCAGGGTCGGATGCTCGTGGAAGCGTCAAGCCTGGATGGGCTGGCGGGGCTGCTCCAGCGTTGGGAGGCGTCGCGGTGACGGGCTCGATCAGGAGGGTGATGGTGCGCGGCCGGCGTGCCTATGCCCTGTCCGCCTGGGAAGACGTGATGGAGCGGGCATAGGCGGGCCTGCTGCGTCACCCACGGCAGCACCCTCAGCCACGGATGCAGTCACTTGCGGGTGCGTCGGGGTTGGGGGTGTTGTGCTGTCTGCGGTACCGGGGGTGTGTGCGCTCGGGCGCTGTCTGGGGATTGGCGAAAAAATTCCGGGCCGGTAGTTGAATTCTTCGCACCGTGGGGTATATAGACGTAGTTGCGCTTTTGGCGCGGGTATGTGAGCACGTGGACCACCAGTAGGACCAGAACGCGGACGACCTGCTTTCTCAGTTCCTGTCGGCTGGCGGTTTCCAGGTGGTGATACATGGCGCATGCCCCTTCCTCCCCCTCCTTCTCTTCTGTTCTTCCCGGTGCGTTGTCGGGCTCGTTGACTCGGCGGTTGAGTGAGGGCTACCGGGCGTGGTCTGGCCAGGTGGAGCGTTCGGGTTACTGCGTGCGGCCGGTGCGGTTGCGTGGCTCTGCTCAGTCGGTGGATGCCTCCACGGGTGAGGTTCTCGGTTCGTTCTCCACGGATGGCAACCCTGATGGGGTGCTGCTGGTGGCGTGTGGGGATCGCCGTAGCGCGGTGTGTCCTCCGTGTGCTGAGCGGTACCGGGCCGATACCTGGCATGTGGTGGCTTCGGGGTTGCGGGGCAGAGAGTTGGCTGGGGAGGGTCCGCGTGCTGCCGCCTCAGCTCACCTTCCGGCCTCGGTGGGGGATCATCCGTGTTTGTTCGTGACACTGACGGCTCCCTCGTTCGGGCGGGTGCACACCCTCGGCAGGGACGGCACCTGTCGGCCTCGCTCCTCGCGTCCGGTCTGCGAGCACGGGATGGCGGCCTACTGCAACGCCCGCCACTCCTCGGACGACAAGCGGCTCGGCAATGCGCTTTGCGTGGAGTGCTACGACTGCACCGGACACGTCCTGTGGCACACGGCCGCGCCTGAGTTGTGGCGGCGGTTCACCATCGAGTTGCTGCGCTCCTTCTCTCGGCTGTCTCTGGAGCGGACAGGGGTGCATCGGACCGTGCGGGCGCTCCGGGAAGAGCTGCGGGCCTCGTATGTGAAGGTGGCCGAATGGCAGCGGCGGGGCGCGGTCCACTTTCACGCCGTCGTCCGCCTGGACGGCATCGACCCCGACGACCCTGAGACGGTAACGGCTCCCCCTGCGTGGGTGGATGCGGACCTCCTAGCGGCGTGCGTGCGGGATGCCGCCTCGCGGGTACGGGTCGCGCTGCCCGTGCCAGATGGCGTCGAACGTATCGCGCGGTGGGGCGGGCAGATCGACGTCAGGCCGATCACGGACCCGCGCCGGACGGCGGCGTATGTGGCCAAGTACGCCACGAAGACGGCCTCCGATGTCCTTCCGGGCCTGCCGGTACGCCGCTTCGACACCTTCGCCTTGGACCGGATGCGTAAGCGCGGGACCTCGTGGCATCTGCTGATGCTCGCTGGAACTTGCCTACGGCTGGCCGATGCGGAGGGCTGTGAAGATCTGCGGCTGGCTGAGCGGGTCCACACTTTGGGTTTCCCCGGTCACTTCGCGACCAAGTCACGCCGCTACTCCGTCACCCTGGGCGCGCTGCGGGCGGTGCGGCGGGCCTGGCGGGCAGCCCAGCGCACCGGGGACGTGTGGGGGCAAGACGGCGCGGTCGTGGTCGGGGACTGGCGGCTGGTTGGTGTCGGCCACGCCAAACCGGGTGATGCGCTCCTGGCCGAACAGCTCGCCCGTGAGGAGGCGGTCTATCGGGAGGCGGTCAAGTACCACGACGTGGTGCAGGTGCGAGTGGTCGACGACGGTGAAGCGGCGGGGGTGGCTGCTTGAGTCCTGCCGTGACCGGCGCTGATGGCCCTGGCCGATCGGGTGAGGGTGCGCCTTCGGTCGAAGGCCGCGAAGCGTCTATTCCTGGCCGGGCCGCCTGCGGCCCCAAAAAAAGCGCCGCGGAGCGACCTTCCAAGTCCTGGCCGGGCCGCCTGCGGCCCCAAAAAAAGCGCCGCGGAGCGACCTTCCAAGGGCGGCGGGCGGGAATTTGTGGGATGGCAACCCCTCAAAAACGATCTTGGTCCGTGCTCGCGGGCGGTGATGCCGTGACTGAGGCGGAAAGCCTGTCGGACGGCGGTGCCGTGGTCGAGTCCGAGGATGAGCGGCGGGAGCGGGAGCAAGACGAGCGGCTGCGGGAGGTGATCGGCCGGTTGGCTCCGCTGAGTCAGGAGCGGCGGGACCGGTTGGCGCTGCTGTTCCGGGGTGCTGCGTGACATGGTCTGGCCCCGCCGGTGGGTGTGTCGGCGGGGCCGTTTGCGGGCTACCGGGGGTCGGTGAAGTCCACGCGGTCAAGGGGATCGGAGATGCGGCGTCCGCGTCCGACGGGCTTGACCGTGATCGTCATCAGTTCCCTGAGCACGGTGCGCTTCTCGCCCAGAGACAGCTTGTCCCACAGCGCGCCGGGGTCGGCTGCTCCGACGAACTGAGCAAGCGGGGAAAGCTCCTGGTGGGCGTCAAGCTGGGATTCCAACGCGCTGATCTTCGTGCGGCGCTTCTCGGTACCCCTGAGGTACTGCGCTCGGGTGATGCGGTCGTTGTCGTAGTCGTCGTCAAGGTGTTCCAACCGCTGGCGGTGCACGGCCAACTCGGCGTGAAGCTCGGCGACGCTGGGGCCTTCCGGGGGCTGCGGAATCAGGGTGGCCAAATCCTCGCGGGACAACCGCATGACGGCGGCCTTGTTCACCAGCGGGTCAAGCTCGTCGGCCCTCATCGCCGAGTGGCCACTGCCTGGGCCTATGCAGCGGTAGTAGAAGACCTTCTTGTCCTGGCGGCTCTTGCCGATGCAGCGCATCCCCTCGCCGCAGTGGCACCGGTAGAGACCGCTGCCCAACCATCGGGGGGCCGGTCCGGGGGTGGTCTTGCGCTCCGGGTCGGTGAGCTTCGCGACCACCGCGCGCCACACGTCTTCGGGGATGATCGGCTCCCATGGAGCCTTGCCCACGATGTGATCATCGGTGTAGCCGCGTCCGTTGCCTCGGTGCTTGTCTCCCCCGATGGGACGGTGCACCATGAATCCCGCGTTGCGGGGCCTGAGCAGGATGTCCCTGACGGCGGGGGGCTGCCACCGGTTGCCGCTGGCGGTCGGCACGTCGCGTTCTATGAGGTCCCGCGTGATGCTGCGCAGCGGGACACCGGACAACAGCGCGTAGGACCAGCGGGCGATCTCCTGGGCCTCCTGGGGACGGATGGTGACTCCGTCGGCCTCGAATCCGTACGGGCGGCGGCCTCCCCCGTAGATCCCTTGGCGGGCCTGGCGGGCTCGGGCCGCGCTGACCCTCTCGGCGCGGTGCTCGGACTCGTACCGGGCGATCGTGCACAACTGGCGGGCGATCATCCGCCCGGACGGGGTGCTGAGGTCGATGGGTCCGGCCTTGACGGTCTGGGTCTGCACGTTGTGCGGCTCCACGGCCTGGATGTAGTCCTCAAGCTCGGTGTTGCTGCGGTGCAAGCGGTCGGTGTGCCAGCACAGGACCGCATCCGCCTTGCCCTCCCTCAACGCGGCGAGCATCTGAAGGTAGGCGGGGCGGGGCCTGCCGGAGTACGCCGAAAGATCGTTGTCCACGTACACGAACACGACCTCGTAGCCGAACCGCTCGGCCAGCTCCCGGCACTGCAGCTCCTGCTCGGCCACCCCCAGACCAGCGCCCATCTTGTCCCGAGAGATACGTACGTAGACCACCGCGCGCTTCGTCATCGTGCCTCCGTCGTCCCTACCTGCTGATACCTCCATTCTTCCCCAAAGAAGTGTCAAAATCCCATGTCCGGGTTACCGCAGCCACTGGGCCCCATCACCGCCACCGTCTCCCCCGCGCCGATGTCGAGATCGACCCCGTCGACGGCGCGCACCGACCCCTCCCCCTCGCCGTGCTCCTTGCGCAGCCCGCGGGCGCGGAGCACGGACGTTCCGACGGCGTCACTCATGAGCCATTCCTCCGCTGGGTCCAGTTCTTCTCACAGGCCTCGAGCCATCGCAGGTCCGCCTGGAGCCGGAGCACGATGCCCTCCAGCAGCAGAGCCGCGTTCGAGCCGTCCGGCTCGGCCATGGCGGCGCGCTGGGCGTCCCGCAGCCGGCGCAGCAGCTCGCGGCGCTGGGTGTCGACGATGGCGACCGGGTCGGCCAGCCCGCCCGACGCGGCCGCGATCAGCTTGAGGTGGAACTCCGCGAGGTCGGGCCTCGGCCAGCTCACCTCGGCGATCCACTCGGCGACTCGCCGCTGGCCGTCGGGGGTGAGCGCGTACACCTTGCGCTCCGACCGGTCACCGCCCTCTGCGGACCTTTCGACCGCCAGCAGCCCGGCCTTCTCCAGCCGGGTCAGCGTGACGTAGATGTGCCCGGCGTTCATCGCCTCACCGAGAGGGCCGAGCGCGTCACGCAGCCGCGCACGCAGCTGGTACCCGTGCGAGGGCTCCTTGGCCAGCATCGCCAGCACCACTTCCTGCTGCATGACCCCCCTAGCTAACCGTTAGCCCATATAACGGTTATCCCTTGTGGGATGTCAAGCCGAACGGACGGCCTACCCGGCGCAAAGCACATCAAGGACCTGCGGAGGCGGGGGAAGCCCGCGCCACAGCCTCCGGCGCGAGTCCGTCCCGGGACGGCGGCGACACCCTCCCGGGACGGACGGACCGGATCAGCCCAGCGAGGACTCGATCACGTCGGCGGCACGGCGGGCACCGCCCTCGGCGCGGGACCGGGCACGCAACTCCGACGCACGGCGCCCCACCTCCGGGTCGGACGTCAGCTCCAGCAGCGCCGAACGCAGCGCCTCCGGCGACGCCTCCTCGGTGTCGATCCGGCGCGCCACGCCCAGCTCCACCAGGCGGTCGGCGTTCATGAACTGGTCCACCGCCTGCGGAACGGCGATCATCGGCGTCCCGGTGAGCAGGCCCTCACCGCTGCCGCCCATCCCCGCGTGCGTCACGAACGCGTCCGCCTGCTCCAGGATCGCCAGCTGCGGCACCCACGAATGCACCTCGACATTCGCCGGGATCACTCCCAGCTCTCCCGGATCGGTGTGCTTGCCGACCTGCAGCACCACATGCCAGCCCGGCAGATCCCCGAAAGCCGCCAGGCAGCGCCGGTAGAACTCCGGCTGGCGCGTGTACGCCGACCCCAGCGACACCAGCAGGACCTTCTCCGCCCCCGTCGGACGCGTCCAGCCTCCCTGCTCGGCCCGATCCCCCGGGCAAGGGCCCACGAACGTCACCGCGCCGGTGTCCACCCGCTCCAGGTTCGGCTGCATCGCGCTGGGAACCAGCGCCACCGCCCGCGCCGGCGTGCTCATGAACTCGTCCACGTCCGTCGTGGACGCGCCGCACTCCGCCAGCCACCGCGCGAACTTCGCCCGGAATGCATCTGCCCCGGGCAGCCCCCACAGCTGTGCCCCGACCTCCTCGCGGTAGCCCTTCCAGGCCACGATCGCCGGAGACAGCTGCACGACCGGACGCCCCTGCGACTCGGCCAGCGCCCGCGCCGCGTACGCCCCGATGTCGTACAGGTACACATCAGCGGGATCCGCGTCGTACACGGCCCGCAACTGCGGCAGCATCTGAATCGCGTCGTCGAGGAAGACGTCCATCGCCTCGATGGCGCCCTCCGGCCAGTCGTGGTCGGCCACCGGCAGCGTCGAGGCGCAGGGCACGAGCTCCGCCCCCGTCGAGGCGACCAGCCCGGCGGCGGCCGGGTCGTTGGCGTACGTCACCCGGTGGCCGCGCGCCACCAGCTCCCGGATGACCTCCAGGCTCGGCAGCACGTGACTGACCGCGGGAATGCCGACCATCGCGATATGCGCACGTCGAGAAGACATGAAGAACCCACTTCACAGATCTATGGAATGAAGGACGTCGAGAACCGGCGCACCCACCTCGGCGGAGACCACACGCCGCAGGACACGCCGGACCACGGGGCGCTCACGCCCCGCCGGAATCAGCCGTACATCAAGATCTGCATACTCCGGACCCTACCCACCCCCGCGAGCGGCGTGCAAGCGAATAACCCCGGCCCGCGAACGATGACGGGCAGGGCCCGGAGCCGGTCGCGATGCTTCCGGAGCGCCCCCTACCTGCTGTCCTGCGCCGTCACGCGGCCTCGATGACAAGGCGCTCGATGAGGCCGCCGCGGAGGGTGAACTCGTAGCGCAGGTCGACGACGCCTCCGGGGAAGTCTCCTTCGAGGTGGTGCAGAGCGACGTAGCGGGTCGCGTCGATCTGCTGGGCTCCGGTGAGCTCGACGGTGTAGGTGAACTCGGCGGCGGCCCTGTCCAGCCACCGCTCGATCGCCGCGGTGCCCTGATGGGCATTGCCGTCGTCGATCACCGTGGCATCCCCGGTGAACGAGCCGGCCGCGGCGGCGGTCTCGTGGGCGCGGTGCGCCTTCAGGTAGCGGTCGATCACCTCGGGCAGCGCGTTCGGGGCGATGGTCTGCGGCCGGCTCTGAGACATGACGATCCTTGCGGTAGTGGTTTCAGACGGTGGGGACGGTGCCGCCGTCGATAGCCGAGGGGGATGCCGTTCCCGGGAGCGGGCACGCGAGATGCCGACCCCTAGTTACTGCTAAAATGGAAGCTACTAACTTCGACTTTAGCAGTAACCGGGGGGATGGCCGCCATGGCGAGTCGCATCAGACTGGAAGACCGGGAATGCCCGCTGTCCACCACGGTGCAGCACGTCGGCGAATGGTGGACGCTGCTGATCCTCCACGACGCCTTCGACGGCTACACCCGCTTCGACCAGTTCCAGGAGAGCCTGGGCATCTCCTCCAGCATGCTCACCACCCGCCTGAAGACCCTCGTGACCGACGGCCTGCTGGAGCGCCGGCCCTACCAGACGAACCCCGTCCGCCACGAATACGTCCTGACCGACCTGGGACGCTCCCTGCGCCCGGTCATCGTGGCCCTGGCCGCATGGGGCAACTCCCGCCTCGCACCCGAGGAACGCGCCATGATCCTCATCGACGCGGACAGCGGCGAAGAAGTCGATCCCGCGATCGTCGACGCCAAGACCGGCCACCGACTCGACGACAGCGACAAGTACGTCTTCACCGCAGGCCCGGCCGCCGGCCCGGCCATGCGCGACCGCTACGCGACACGACCCCCCGCCCCGGCACGGGACGAGTGAGGCAGGCGGACCTGACGCCGCCCCGCCCTCACAGACTCAAGAGGAAACGGGTATGCGGGTCATCCCTCCGCGCACAGAGTCTGGGAACCGCCAACAGAACGGCCAGGGCACGACACCAGGCCAGCACACGCTCCGGAGACAGGGAAGGAACCGTTTCCGCCAACTCCTCGATCCGCCGCCGGAGTTCTCCCGTGCCGACGGCATCCTCCAGAACCCAGTCCAGCACATCGAAATCGGGATCCCCCCAGGACGGGCGCGGGTCGATCGCCACCAGACGGGACGCGGGCCCCGACAGCACGTTGGCGGAATGGAGATCACCGTGGACCAGGGACACAGGCCCGCCGTCCGCCAGCTGCAGGGCCGCTTCCCTGGACCGGAAGAGCACCGCCGGAGACACCCGATCACCCAGACCGGAAGCCTCCAGCCTGCGGACGGTCAGATCGAAGAGGAAACCGACACGGTGCGACAACGGACGCAGCAGCGAGTCCGGCGCCCGGACGGGAGGCGGGTCGCGCAGGTCCCGGAGCATCACGGCGACCTGGGACGGACTCCAGGCCAGGCCCCGTGCGGGAACCCCCGGGGTCACGGCCTCCAGCAGCAGGGCCCCCGCAGCCGCGTCCCACGCCCGCAGCGCGACCACCGACCGGCGACCCGCCCAGACGCCCAGCGCCTCGGCCTCCTCCCGTGCGATCACGGGATCGGGAGTGAGCTTCAACCACACCACCGTTCCATCGTCCCGCCGCAGACAGCGGAACGCCCGCGAGGTCCCTCCCCCACCCGATCCCGTGATCTCCAGGTTCCAGCGGGCCGCGAGCACCTCCACCAGAGCGGGCAGCTCCTCACACCAGGACAGCGCCTCCGAACCGAACCGGACGAGTAGCCGCTCCCGCTCCCCCTCCGTCACGAAGACCGCTTTCCCCTCCCGAAAGACCATCCTCGTATTCTGGGGCCCCAGTAAGGTCTCCGTCAGCGTCGTCTACAAGACCCTCGCAGACGCCCGGCTCGCCGTTATAGAGGGCAACCTCGCTGACCAGCCCGACCACCCTGGAGAGCATCGTGCCGCCGTCCCGGATCCCGGCCGGCGGCCCGCGCGCACTGGCCGGGTCGCACACCGATCACCAGCGAGGCGTCCCGTCGCGCTCGCTTCTTTCGGCGAGGCGTTGGAGTTGTCCTTCGTGCACGTCGCTCACCCACTCCCAGCCGGGCTTGGCCGACGGGCCGACTCGCGGGTCGGCGGGGCCTCGGCCGTTTCGCAACGCGAGTACATAAGCCCGATCCTGGTCGATCCGTGCCTGTACCTGGTCGGATCCGCAGACGGAACCGTGGCCCGGGACGACGGCATCAACGCCGCCCGCCACGCCCTCGAGCAACCGTAGCGCGGTGAGGTAGTCCTCGATCGGGTCCGCGGCGCCGTCCAGGTCCAGCATCGGAACCAAGACATCGGAAAGCATGTCGCCGGCGACGAGAACCCCGCGTTCCTCGATCAACAGCGCCGCATGGCCCGGAGCATGCGCTTGATGCTCGATGATCCGGACCTCGGGGCCGTCCCAGGGAATCTGCGCGGTTTCGGCGGGCAGGCCGGTGATGAGGCCGAGTAGGTCCAGCGGCACCTGCCCGGCGATTTCCGTCTCGAGCAGGTGGTCGGCGATGCGGGCCTTCGCGCCTGCGTCCGACAGCTGGTCTCGGACAGCGGCCGCGCAGCGCGCCGTGCCGTAACGGGGCGCCTCACCGAGCCGGGCATGCCAGAGCAGGTGATCCCAATCGGGATGCGTGGAAAACCCTGCCACAACGGGCTGACCCAACTCGGCCAGGTCGTTCGCGAGGCAGGCGATCTCGGCGCCGGTCACCCCGGGGTCGATGAGCAGCACACCGGCCCGGCCCCGCACCACAACGGCGTTGCTCTGCACGAACTCGCTCTCGTGGACCAGCACACCCTCGGCGACCCGCCTCAGCACGAGCTCGCCTCCTTTGCATCCCGGATGGCGTAGCGACACATCGTGACGCCCTGCTCGAACGACCGCTGCTCCAGCAGGTCGAGATCGATCGGCAGGTCGTAGTCGTCGAACAGCGGCCTGCCGAAACCGAGGATCGAGGGATGGGTGAAGAGCAGCAGCTCGTCGAGAAGCCCGGCCCGGAGCAGCTGCGTGGCGAGCGCCGCGCCGCCCACACTGATGCTGCCGTCGGTCTCGGCCCGCAGGGCGGCGAGTTGCCCGATCGCGTCGTCTCCGCCGATGATCCGGGTGTTGTGATCGGCACTGCGGCGCGTGCGGGAGACGAGCACCTTGGGCTTGGCGGTCCAGATCTCGCCGTGCTCACGCATGACATCCGGCAGCGACGCGTCCTCGCGCGCCCGTGGCCAGCACTCCTCCATGACCTCGTAGTAGACCCGGCCCTGGACCATGAGCGCGAGCGCATGCGCCTGCGCGTTGGCCTCGCGGTGCAGTTCCTCGTCGATGCGCAGCCACTCGCCTGCGCCGTTGTCCCCCGGAACCTGCTCGATCCGCAGGTCAAGGGACACCTGCATCGAATAAACGAAGCGTCCCATCAGCTCCCCTTCCCCTAGTGCTTGCATTTTGCAACTACTATAGGGGGAGCGAAATGTCCGTCAAGGAGGAATCGTGGAACCACGGTCCGGGTGTCCGATCAACGCCGCCATCGAGGTGCTCGGAGATCGCTGGTCGCTGCTCGTACTGCGCGACGTCATCTTCAGCGACCGACGCTACTTCCGCGCACTGCTCACCGGGTCGACCGAGGGCATCGCCTCGAACATCCTCGCCGACCGCCTCAAGCGACTCCTCGATGCGGGGATCCTCACCCGCGGCACCGCGGTTCGCGGACAGCGCGCACGCTTCAGCCTCACCGAAGCCGGCATCCAGACCCTTCCTATCATCCATGCGCTCGGCAACTGGGGCCTCGACTGGAGCTCCGGCAGCAACGAGTTCCGAAGCCGACAGCAGCTCATGCGTGATGAGGGCCCGGCGTTCATCGAGGAACTCATGGACGAACTCCGCGTCCGCCACCTCGGCGCCACCCCTAAGCCGCACGACGGTCCAGGCCCGTTCGAGCGCCTCGCCGCGGCCGCCGAACAAGAAGACATCGATTAACGACGATGGAACGGCTCCCGCCCTGACCTCCTCAGCTCCGGCAGCCTGCCGTCACCGCGCCCAAGACGTCGCCATGGGACAGACGCACCGCTGCCCGATGCCGACGGACGGGCTGTCCAGAGAACTGATCATCCAGGCCGCGGCCGACCTCCTGCACGACGGCGGCGAGAGCGCGCTGACGCTGCGCGCACTCACCGTTCGCCGGGGGCGTCGCGGGCCCGGCCGCGCAGCCGCACATTGAGGCGTGCGGCCTGTCGGGTCAGATGGTCGCGTTCGGGAAGGTTGGGGGCCGCTCGGGCGGCTTCGGCGTAGAGCCGTGCCGCAGCGGACAGGTCACCGGCGCGCTCGTGGAGATAAGCCGCGGCAGCGGTGTGGCGCGGCAGCGCGGAATCGAGCTCCGCCAGGGCGGCGAGGCCGGCGTGCGGGCCGTCGGCCTCGCCGAGCGCGACGGCCCGGTTGAGACGGGCCACCGGACTACCGGTGAGGCGCACGAGTTCGTCGTACCACTCGACGATCTGCACCCAGTCGGTCTCCTCGACCTTATGGGCGTCGGCGTGGAGTGCCGCGATGGCGGCCTGAGCCTGGAACTCGCCCAGGCGGTCGCGGGCGAGAGCCGCCTGGAGCACATCGACGCCCTCAGCGATCATGCGGGTGTTCCACAGGCCGCGGTCCTGCTCGGCGAGGGGCACGAGCCTGCCGTCGGAGCCGGTGCGCGCCGGGCGCCGTGCGTGGTGCAGCAGCATGAGCGCGAGCAGGCCCGCGACCTCCTCGTGGCGGGTCCTGGCAGCCAGCTGGCGAGTGAGGCGAATCGCCTCGCCGGCGAGGTCGACATCCCCCGAATAACCCTCGTTGAAGACCAGATAGAGCACCCGCAACACCGTGGCGACGTCGCCGGGCTGATTGAACCGGACACCCGAGACGGTCCGCTTCGCCCTGCTGATCCGCTGGGCCATGGTCGCCTCCGGCACGAGGTAGGCCCGCGCGATCTGACGCGTGGTCAATCCGCCGACCGCGCGCAACGTGAGCGCGACGGCCGAGACCGGGGTCAGGGACGGGTGGGCGCACAGAAAGTAGAGCTGGAGCGTGTCGTCCACCACCTCCCCCGGACCGGGCGGAGGCTCCTCCTCGACGCGTTCCTCGCGATGCCGTCGAGAGGCGTCGGCACGGGCGGCGTCAAGGAACTTGCGCCAGGCCACAGTGACCAGCCAGCCCTTGGCGTCCCGCGGCAGGTCGTCCGGCCACACGCACACCGCCTCGATCAGAGCGTCTTGCACGGCATCCTCGGCCGCCGCGAAGTCCGCTCCGCGGCGGACGAGGATCCCGATCACGGCGGGGGCGAGGGTCCGCAGCAGAGCCTCGTCCACCGTGCTCACTCCGTGATGGTCGGGGCCGCCGTCAGGAACGGGCGCAACTCAAGCCATTCGTGGATCGGCTCCCCGCCCGCACCCGGAGCGGCGGACAGCTCGGCGGCAAGTTCGAGCGCCCGCTCGTAGGTCTCGACGTCGATCACCATCCATCCGGCGATCAGGTCCTTGGTCTCCGCGAACGGCCCGTCGGTGACCGGCGGATGCCCTTCGCCGCCTGAGCGGACGAACGTGCCCTCCGGGGAGAGCGCCTGGCTGTCGACGAACTCGCCCGTGCTCTCGAGCCGGGCGGCGAAGTCCTCCATGTACTGCACATGGGCGGAGATCTCCTCCGGCGTCCACTGGCCCATCGGCACGTCGTTGTCCGATGTCGGCGCGCCCCGGTAGTGCTTGAGCAGCAGGTACTTGGCCATCGTCTTCTCCTTCTCCCTGTGGCCCTTGTGGCCGTGTTCACTTCGGGGACGGAGCCGCGCCCGGATTCTCGACATTCCCCGCGACTTTCCCGGCGGGTTTCTTCGCGCCGCCGCGCCGGCTCCTCGACCGTGCCGGGCAGAGTCGTCTCGAACCATGCCGTCACACAGCGAAATCCCCCGACCCGGCCGACCCGAATCGGAAGCGGAACTCGCCGACAAGCCACGTGGCGTCGTTGATTGTTGAGTCTTTAGTCCTTATTGGAAGGTTTGAGTAGGTGCAACCTACCCCGGGCCTTTACATAGTAAGGCAAGGGGAGGGCAACACGGAGAAGACCACGAACCGTGACGGTCACACTGAGTGGATCTTCGGGAACGGGCTGATCTCCTCCAGCTCGTATGCCAGTTCCAGCAACGTCCGCTCGCCACCGCGTGCGGCCGAGAGCTGGACCGAACCCGGCAACCCGTTGGAGAAGAGCCCGTGCGGCACGGAGATCCCCGGCCCTCCCCCGATGTTGTTGATCGGAGTGAACCCCACGTAGTCGACGAGTTTGGCGAAGGTCTCCTCGAACGGCCGGTCGGGAGCCATCTCCCCCAGCAGGGGCGCCGGATGCGACAGCACCGGGCTCATCAGCACGTCCAGGTCGGTGAAATGCGCGTCGTACAGTGCCGTCGCACCCCGCAACCGCCGCACGGCCGGCACGAGCTCCAGCGGCCCCCGCCGGACCAGACCCGCCAGCCCCTTGGTGAACGGATCCAGATCACGGGGGCGGAAGGAACGCCCATATCCCGCTTTGGACGAAGCCGACAGCAGGACCGCGAACAGAGCCCAGTACAGCTTGAAGTCCTCCACGAACCGGGCGTCGAGATCCAGCCGCACCTCGCGGATCTCATGGCCGAGCTCCGCCAGCGCCTTGACCGCCGAGTCCAGCACCGCGCCGGTCTCCTGGTGCACCGGACGGCCCAGCACGTCGTACCGCACCACGCCGATCCGCAGCCGCCCCTCCCCCGGCCCCTCCACCAGCCCGACCGGGCTCAGATCCCTATTGGGGCGGAACTTCTCAGCGGCCGCCAGGTAGCGCGCCGTGTCGCGAACCGTCCGGCTCAGCACCCCCTCCGACACCAGGTTCACCGGCAGGCTCCGCGCCCCCGGCGGATCCAGCAGCCGGCAGCGCGTCATCTTCAACCCCACCAGCCCGTTCACCGCGGCCGGAATGCGAATCGACCCGCCGCCGTCGTTCCCGTGCGCGATCGGCACCGCCCCCGAGGCCACCAGCGCCCCCGCGCCGCCCGAAGACGCACCCGCCGAATACGCGGTGTTCCACGGGTTGCGCGTCGGAGGACGCCCCGCGTACTCGGTGCTGGCCGTCAACCCGAACTCCGGCATCGTCGACTTGCCCAGCAGCACGAACCCCTGCGCCAGGAACTGGTCGGCGGGCGGGCTGTTCCGCTTCGCCGGGCGCGGATCGAACGCCGCCGACCCGTGGCACGTCGGCAGGCCCACGACATCGGTGTTGTCCTTCACGAACGACGGCACACCCGAGAACACCCCGGCCCGTGCGTGGCGCGCCCCCCACAGGGCCTTGTCGAAGCACTCCGCCTGCACCGCGTTGAGCTGCTCGTCGACCTTTTCCACCCGCGTGATGGCCGCCGCGACGACCTCCTCACGGCCCACCTCGCCCGACCGGATCCTCCCGGCCAGTCCCACCGCGTCCAGGTCACCGAGCGCGTCATCGGTGAAGGAGTGAACGGTCCGTCCAGTACTCATGAGATTCCATACCTCCGCTGATACCTCTTCAAGGCGGGCCGCGCGGCCCTCTCCAGAACCGGACGCGCCCGACGGACGAGCCCGGGAGCGAGCATCGCGGCCTTCACCAGCCAGCCGTCCGACGCCGGCAGGTTCGTCTCCAGCCGAGGTCTGTCCAACCGGCCCACGACCGCCTCCGCGACCGTCCCCGGCTGCATCGGCCGCCCCAGGAAGTTCAACGGCGAACCGCCCGTCGCCGCCTCGTGCCGCAGCATCGGGGTGTCGACCGCGGCGGGGTTGACGATGCTGATCCGGATCCCCGTCTCCTTCTCCCGCATGGCCAGTCCCAGCAGGAACCCCCGCAGGCCGAACTTCGACGCGCTGTAACCGGGGCTCTGCGCCAGCGGAAGCAGCGCCCCCAGCGACACCACGGAGATCACCTGCCCCCTCGCCTCCCGCAGAAGCGGGAACAACGCCCTGGTCAGCAGCATGGGAGCCTGAAGGTTGAGCTGCTGCTCCCGCAGAAGCTCCTGCGCGGACGCCTCCTCGAACGGCGTCGTCACCACGATCCCGGCGTTGTTCACCAGAACGTCGCAGCGCCCCGCACCCTCCCGGACGGCGGCCGCGACCAGCTCATACGACGCCGGATCGGTCAGATCGCACCGCACCGGCGTCACCTGGGCGGGCAACCGCTTCAACCCCTCCTCGTCCACGTCGACCGCGAAGACGTGAAGCCCCCGCTCGACCAGCCTGAGACAGACCGCCGCGCCGATCGCCCCCGCCGCCCCCGTGACCACCGCGACCTTCACCGGGCCGCCCCTTCCGCCAGGAGGCCGTCGAACATGCCGGGGGTGAGCTCCTGCCAGCCCATCCGGCCGCACACCCGCGCCAGATACGCGCGGAACGTCTTGGCGTCCACGTACGAGCGGTGCCGCGCCGAGTCGACGAAGCGGATGCCGCCGCTCAGCTCCGCCCGGTCCCGGGCGATCATCTCCTCGAAGCGGGCCGCGCGCCCGGGGTCGTGCTCCTGGTCGTGGAGGTGGTGCGCGACCAGGTTGCTGACGTGGTCGAACAGCGTGTAGGCGCTGGAGTTCGTCTCCACGTAACCGACACCGAAGAGATTGCGGTGCTCCCGGTTGAAGGCCGTCAGGTACAGCTCCGGCCGCCCGTCCCGCCACCGGAAGTACTTCTCCGAGACATACGGGATCTCCCAGTCGTACCCGGTGGCGTACAGCACCAGGTCGATCTCCTCGCTCGTGCCGTCGGTGAAGCACACCTTCGTCCCGTCGAACCGCGCGACATCGGCCTTGACCACCGCGTCGCCGTGCCGCAGGTGGTCGACGAGCCGGTCGTTGAGCAGCGGATGCGACTCGAACAGCCGGTGGTCCGGCTTCGGCAGGCCCAGCCGGGTCAGGTCGCCCTGCAGCAGCCGCAGCAGCGCCTTGAACACCGGCTGCTCGAGCTTCAGCGGCAACTGCGGGCCGCTCTCGGCGAACTCGTCGGTCGGGATCCCGAAGATGTGCTTGGGGATGACGTGATAGCCGCGCCGGACGCTGACGAACGCGGCGTCGGCGCCTGCGGCCGCGTCGCACGCGATGTCGGCGCCCGAGTTGCCCAGGCCGACGACGAGGACCCGCTTGCCGCGGAACTCGGCCGGGTCCCGGTAGGTCACCGAATGCCGGATCTCACCGGCGAACTCCCCCTCGTGGTGCGGAAGGCGGGGCGTCCAGGTGACGCCCGTCGCGCACACCACCGCCCGGTACGGGAGCCTGGTCCCGTTGCCGAGTTCGACCGTCCAGCCGTCGCCGTCCTGCTCCACACCCGTGACGGCCGTACCGAAGCGGATGTGCTCGCGCAGGCCGTACGCGTCGGCGAACCGGCGGGTGTAGTCGAGGATCCGCCGGTGTCCGGGATAGTCCGGGTAGGACTCCGGCATGGGGAAGCCGAAGAAGCCCGACGTCTTCCGGGACGAGATGAAGTGCGCCGACTCGTACATCGGGGTCCCCGGGTTGTCGAGGTCCCAGATGCCTCCGACATCGGTGTGGCGCTCGTACTGGTCGTAGGCGACGCCCAGCCTTCTCAGCGCCCGCCCCGCCGACAGTCCGGCGGGGCCCGCGCCGATGACGCACACCCGATCAGCGGTCCCGGTCATCGGGCTCCTTTCCTCTGCCCGCATTGAACCGGTTCGCCACGGTTCGCGGAAGAGCGGGGCCCCGA
This sequence comes from Actinocorallia aurantiaca, assembly GCF_039533685.1. Lineage (NCBI taxonomy): Bacteria > Bacillati > Actinomycetota > Actinomycetes > Streptosporangiales > Thermomonosporaceae > Actinocorallia > Actinocorallia aurantiaca. The sequence continues at coordinate 509,716 of NZ_BAAATZ010000029.1, forward strand.
TAGGGGAAACCACCGACTGCTTCTGGTTGTTGAGTCTTCAGTCCTTTGTGAACAGGTGAAATGGGCGCGACCCGCCCGGGGCCTTTACAAAGTAAGTTAAGACCCGGGCACGGGAGAAGAAGCCGCAGGCTGCGGTGATCCTCCTACAGAGCGCTCTTGACCGCCTCGTGCGCCGCCTGGCGCATCCGGACGTGCAGCGCCGCGTTCAGCTCCCGGTCCGTCCGCGCCTCGATGATCCGCAGGCCCTCGCCGGCCAGCGCCCGCCCCAGCCCCGACGCCGACTCCAGCCGCTTGTACGGGATCCCGTGCGCCGCCGCGATGTGCGCCAGCTCCACCTGGTGCGGCGTGCCGAAGACCCGCTCGAACGGGCCCCGCATCGACGCCTGCGGCAGCAGGGAGAAGATCCCCCCGCCGTCGTTGTTGACCACTACCAGCGCCAGGTCCGGCAGCGTCTCCGTGGGGCCCGTGATCAGGCCGTTCTGGTCGTGCAGGAACGCCAGGTCCCCCAGCAGCGCGTACGAGCGCCCGCTGTGCCCCAGCGCCATCCCCATCGCCGTCGACACCAGCCCGTCGATCCCCGACGCGCCGCGGTTCGCCATGATCCGCAGACCCCGGCGCGGCCGCATCGTCTGGTCCAGGTCCCGCACCGGCATCGACGCCGAGGCCATCAGCAGCGACCCGCCCGGAACCGAGGCCGCCAGGTCCCGCGCCAGCCGCGGCTCGGTCACCTCCTCGCCCTCGTCCAGCACCCGGTCCACCGCCGCGGCGGCCGCCAGGTCGGCGGCCTTCCAGGACTTCAGCCACCCGTCGTCGTCCCCGGAGAGGACCGGGATCTCCACCTCCTGGACGACCTGCGTGGCCGAGCGCACCGGGTCGGGCCAGCGCGACAGGGACGGGCTCACCACGATGTGCTGCTCGGCACGCCGCAACATCGCCAGCAGCGGCTTGGACAGCCCCGGCTTGCCGAGCGTCACCACCACCTCGGGCTGGTGCCGCTCCACGAACTCCTGCGACCCCAGCAGGAAGTGATACGACGACATCGCGTTGTCGCCGTAACGGCCGTTGCCGATCGGCTCGGAGAGCACCGGCCACCCGGCCATCGACGCCGCCGCCACGTACCGCTTGACGTTCGCCGCCCCGTCCCCCACGACCAGCACGCCGCGCCGCGTCGCCGGCACCCGCAGGGCCGTACCCGGCACCCCCGCCCGCACCCTCGTCCACGGCCCGCCCTCGGAGGCCCCGTCCAGCGGCTCGCACCACGACTCGTCCCCGTTGGGGATGAGCGGCTCCCGGAACGCCACGTTCAGGTGCACCGGCCCCGCGTCCGGGGCCAGCGACGCCGCGTACGCGCGGCCGGCCATCGACCGCCAGTAGGCGACCATGCCCGGCCGCTCCTCCGGCGTGCCGACCTCGCACGTCCAGCGGACCGCGGAGCCGTACAGCTTCACCTGGTCGATCGTCTGGTTGGCGCCGGTCCCCCGCAGCTCCGGCGGGCGGTCGGCCGTCAGCACCAGCAGCGGCACCCCCGACTCCGACGCCTCGATCACCGCCGGATGGAAGTTCGCCGCCGCCGTCCCCGACGTGCACACCAGCGCCACCGGCCGCCCCGTGCGCTTGGCCAAGCCCAGTGCCAGGAACGACGCCGACCGCTCGTCGATGCGCACGTGCAGCCGGAGCCGCCCGGAACGCTCGGCCTCCTCCAGCGCCAGCGCCAGCGGAGCCGACCTCGACCCCGGCGCCAGCACGGCGTCCGCCATCCCGCCGCGCACCAGTTCGTCCACCAGCACGGTCGCCAGCGCGGTCGCCGGATTCATGCACTCCCCGCTTCTTCAGCTCGCCGCCGCCACGCCCCGGGATCCACCTCGAAACGTGCCAGCTCCTCTTCACCCACCCGAGGACGGCGTACCGCGATGCAGCCGTCCTCCACCACCAGGGGGTCGGCGGCGACGTCGCCCTCCAGCAGCTGCAGCGTCGCCAGCCCGCACGCGTACGGCAGGTCCGGCAGCGCCGCGGCCAGCGCCAGCCCCGCAGCCAGGCCCACCGAGGTCTCCACCGCGCTGGACACCACGACCGGCAGCCCGATCTCCTCGGCGACCCGCAGCGCCGCGCGTACCCCGCCCAGCGGCTGGACCTTCAGCACCGCGATGTCGGCGGCCTCGGCGTCGCGGACCAGGTAGGGGTCCTCGGCCCGGCGGATCGACTCGTCCGCCGCCACCGGGACCTCCACCCGCCGGCGCACCAGCGCCAGCTCCTCCACCGTCGCGCACGGCTGCTCGACGTACTCCAGGTCGAAGCGGTCCAGCAGCCGGATCATCTTCACCGCGTGGTCGGCGTCCCAGCCGCCGTTCACGTCGATCCGCACCCTGCCCTCGGGCCCGATGGCGTCCCGGACGGCCTCGACGCGTGCCAGGTCGTCGGCGTCGGCCTGGCCGCGCTCGGCGACCTTCACCTTGGCCGTCCGGCAGCCGCCGGCCTTCACGATCCGGTGCGCCTGCTCCGGCCCCACCGCGGGGACCGTCACGTTCACCGGGATCCGCTCGCGCAGCGGGGCGGGCCAGCCGTCGAACGCGGCCTCGCGGGCCGCGGCCAGCCAGCGCGCCGCCTCGGCGGGACCGTACTCGGCGAACGGCGAGAACTCCCCCCATCCCTCCGGCCCCTGGAGGAGCGCGCCGTCCCGGCGCGTCAGCCCCCGGAACCGGGTGCGCATCGGGATGGAGAACGCCCGCATCAGCTGTACCAGGGGTAGGGCGACCAGTCGGGGTCGCGCTTCTCCAGGAACTGGTCCCGGCCCTCGGCCGCCTCGGCCGTGCCGTAGGCCAGCCGCGTGGCCTCACCCGCGAACACCTGCTGGCCGACCAGGCCGTCGTCGATGAGGTTGAAGGAGAACTTCAGCATCCGCTGGGCCGTCGGCGACTTGCCGTTGATCTTCGCCGCCCACTCCAGGGCGGTGCTCTCCAGCTCCTCGTGCGGCACCACCGCGTTGACCATGCCCATGCGGTGGGCGTCCTCGGCCGAGTAGGTGTCACCGAGGAAGAAGATCTCCCGCGCGAACTTCTGGCCGACCTGGCGGGCCAGGTACGCCGAGCCGAACCCGCCGTCGAAGCTGGCCACGTCCGCGTCGGTCTGCTTGAACTTCGCGTGCTCGCGCGAGGCGATCGTCAGGTCGCAGACCACGTGCAGGCTGTGCCCGCCGCCGGCGGCCCAGCCCGGCACCACGCAGATGACGATCTTGCCCATGAAGCGGATCAGGCGCTGCACCTCCAGGATGTGCAGCCGGCCCGCCCGCGCCGGGTCGATGCCCTCGGCGGTCTCGGTCTCGGAGTACCGGTAGCCGTCCTTGCCGCGGATGCGCTGGTCGCCTCCGGAGCAGAAGGACCACTTGCCGTCCTTGGGCGAGGGCCCGTTGCCGGTGAGCAGGATGACGCCGACGTCGCCGGTCAGGCGGGCGTGGTCGAGGGCGCGGTAGAGCTCGTCCACCGTGTGGGGGCGGAAGGCGTTGAGCACCTCGGGCCGGTTGAAGGCGATGCGGACCGTGCCCTGGTCCACCGCCCGGTGGTAGGTGATGTCGGTGAAGTCGAAACCTTCGACTTCCTTCCACCTGTTCGCGTCGAAAACCTGGGAGACCATACGCCCTATTCAATCGCTTCCCGGACCCGTCTTCGGCCACGGGTGGCCGACCCGCCGCGAGGCGATCGGCCGTCGGATACGAAGAGCGCACGGGGCGTGGCTCAAAGCGAAAAAAAGGCGTGCCCGGCGCCGTCCGGGGCGCTCAGGCGGTCCCGGGCCCGGAGAGAGGCCCTCCGGCCGGTAGCCTGATCAAGCCATGAGACCAGTCCACGCCGCCGTCCTGCCCCCCGGACCCCGCCTTCTGGAGGCTCTCGCCGCGGCCCTGGACGGCACGGGGCCCGCCCTGTTCCCCCTCTCCCCCGGGCTGCCCGACGTCGCGGTGAAGCGGCTGCTGGAGGCGGCGAGACCGGACGCCCTGCTGGACGAGGACGGTGTGCGTCCGCTGGCGGGCGGCCTGCCCACCGAGGCCGCGGTGCTGATCGCCACCTCGGGATCCACCGGAACCCCCAAGATCGTGGAACTCCCCGCCGACGCCCTGGCCTCCTCGGCCCGCGCCACCCTCGAGCGGGTCGGGCGCCCGGACGCGCCGTGGCTGTGCTGCCTGCCGACCAGCCACATCGCCGGGATCCAGGTCCTGGTGCGGGCGCTGACGGCCGGCACCGATCCGGTGATCCATCCGGGGTTCGACCCGGCCGAGACGGCCCGCGCCGGACGGGTGCACGTCTCGCTCGTCCCCACCCAGCTCGGCCGGCTGCTGGACGCCGGAGCCGATCTGTCGCAGTACGCCTCGATCCTGCTGGGCGGCGCGGCGGCGCCCACCGCGCTGCTGGAGCGTGCCCGCGCCCGGGGCGCGCGGATCTTCACCACCTACGGCATGAGCGAGACCAGCGGAGGCTGCGTCTACGACGGGCTGCCGCTGGAGGGGGTGCGGGTCTCCCTCGGCGGGGACGGCAGGATCCGGCTGGCGGGATCCGTGCTTTTCTCCGGGTACCGGCACGAGGCCGCACGGGCCGGCGAGTGGTTCGTCACCAGCGATCTCGGCGCGTTCGACGAGAAGGGCCGCCTGCGGGTGCGCGGGCGGGCCGACGATGTGATCAACACCGGCGGGGAGAAGGTCGTGGCCGGCGAGGTCGCCGAGCTGATCTCGCGCCATCCGGCGGTCCGGGACGTGGTGGTCGTGGGCCGGGCCGATCCCGAGTGGGGCCAGCGGGTGACGGCCGTCGTCGTCGCGGACACGCCCCTCTCGCTGCGGGAGGTCCGCGAGTGGGTGCGGACCGAGCTGCCCGCCCCCGCCGCGCCCAGGGAGCTCGAGCTGCGGGACGCCCTGCCGTTGCTGGCCTCGGGCAAGCCCGACCGGGAGCGGTTGCGCGTGCCGTCACCACCCGGCGCCTTTACAAAGTAAGTCTGGTTGTGAGCTAGAACGCCGCGGGCGAGGTGAACCTCCCGCCACTCCCGCACGTCTTCCTAGTGTCGGGCGCCGTACAGGATCCGGTCCGACCGCACCCGAAACCCTCCCCGGACGCGGACCCGCGACCGGTGGGGCGGGCGGCGTCCCCTCCCAGCTCAGGCCGCGTGCCGGCGGCCGGGAATTCCGCTGCCTGGGAACATTCTGGACATGTCTCTTCGTTTCGGATAGTGCGCACCAAATGGCTCAGCATGGCCACCTGCCAGTCTTCAGAAGGGAGGGCCGGTCCCCATGCCCCGCAAGCCCGCAGTGAACTCGCCCATCGAACAGGGCGGCACGCACCTCGACGACCTGCTGGCTCTGGGCCGTTCCCGCGGCAGCCTCTCCCTCGCCGAAGTCCGTGAGGCGTTCGAGGAAGCCGGGATCACCCCCGCCCAGGGACGTTCCCTGATCAAGGAGCTGGCCGACCACGGCGTCAGCCTCGCCGACACCGCCCAGGCACCCTCCCGCACGCGCAAGGCCCCCGTGAAGAAGCCCCCCGCGAAGACCACCGCCAACGACGCGAAGACCACCGCCAACGAGAAGAAGGCGGGCGCCTCGAACGGCGCCCCCAAGTCGAACGGCACCCCCAAGCGGGCCGGGACGCGGACCGCGGCGCGGTCCGAGCCCGAGGCCCCCCAGGACCCCCCCACCCGCGCCACCGCGGTGCAGACGGCCCCCGACAAGACCGAACTCGGCGACGACGACACCGGTTTCGACCCCGCCACCGTCGAGGAGGAGGTCGAGGAGGTCAGCACCCGCGACCTCGACGACAACAGCTCGGTGATGGGCGACTCCGTCCACACCTACCTCAAGGCCATCGGCCGCCGTCAGCTGCTCACCGCCGAGCAGGAGGTCGACCTCTCCAAGCGCATCGAGGCCGGCCTGTACGCCGAGCACAAGCTGGAGACCGAGGAGGACTTCCCGGACTCCTTCCGTGAGGAGCTGGAGTGGCTCGTCGAGGACGGCAACCGCGCCAAGGCCCACATGCTCGAGGCCAACCTGCGCCTGGTCGTCTCCGTGGCCAAGAAGTACTCCGACCGCGGCCTGTCCCTGCTGGACGTCGTCCAGGAGGGCAACCTCGGCCTGATCCGCGCCGTGGAGAAGTTCGACTACTCCAAGGGCTACAAGTTCTCCACCTACGCCATGTGGTGGATCCGCCAGGCCATCCAGCGCGGCTTCGCCGACTCCGCCCGCACGATCCGGCTGCCAGTCCACGTCCTGGAGATGCTCAGCAAGCTGAGCCGCATCGAGCGCGACATGCACCAGAAGCTGGGCCGCGAGCCCACGCCCGAGGAGCTGGGCGTCGAGATGGGCAAGAGCCCCGAGCAGGTCAGGGAGCTGCTGCGCACCAGCCGCCAGCCGATCAGCCTGGACTCCACGATCGGCGAGGACGGCGAGACCCGTATCGGCGACCTGATCGAGGACACCGACAGCCCCGAGGCCTCCGAGCTGGTCGACCGCCAGCTCATGGCCGACCAGCTGCGCAGGGCCCTGGCGGTGCTCTCCCCCCGCGAGGCCAAGATCATGGCGATGCGGTTCGGGCTCTACGACGGGACCCCGCGCACCCTGGACGAGATCGGCAAGCACCTCGGCCTCACCCGCGAGCGCATCCGCCAACTGGAGAAGGAGTCGCTGTCCAAGCTGCGCCACCCCAGCAACGCCCAGCCGCTGCTG
>NZ_BAAATZ010000030.1:0-70287 GCF_039533685.1 Actinocorallia aurantiaca
CTTTTGCGTTGGGGCGGGTGACCGACCGGGTGATCAGGGCTCTGCGGCGGCGGGCGGCGACTGAGCTGTGTATGCACCGTGTGCATGTTGGGTCATGCAATACATGTGTTTGCTTGATGTGAGTGCAGTCACTTCAATGGGTTGACCGCATTACCGACCCGAGGTGAGCTGATGACCGACTCTGTTCCCCCCGTCTCCGATGTCGACCTGTTCGACGACAAGGTGCTCGTCGACCCGTACCCCTCGTACACGGCGCTGCGCGACCTGGGGAGTGTCGTGCGCCTTCCGGCGAACGGCGTTTACGCGTTGACGCGGTATGACGTCATCCGCAACGCGCTGGCCGACTGGGAGACGTTCTCCTCCGACGGGGCGATCGGGTTCAACCCGATGGTCAACGAGGCGCTGGCCGGCACGTCCCTGGCCTCGGACCCGCCGGTCCACACGCGGCTGCGGGCGGCGCTGACGGCGAACCTGTCGCCGCGTGCGCTCCGCGGGCTCAAGGGCGGCATCGACGCCAAGGCCGACGCCCTCGTGGAGGAGCTGGTCGGCAAGGGGGCGTTCGAGGCCATCGACGAGCTGGCCCGGGCGCTGCCGCTCGAGGTCGTCGCGGACCTCATCGGGTTCACCGGCGACGTCCGCGACAACATGCTGCGCTGGGGCCAGGCCGCGATGCAGGTCATCGGGCCGATGAACCAGCGCACCGCGGAGAACTTCCCGATCGCCGGGGAGCTGTACGGCTGGTGCTCGACCGTGACGGCCGAGGACCTGGCGCCGGGTTCCGTCGGCCGGGGGATCTTCGAGGCCGAGGCGCGCGGCGAGATCCCGGCCGGCTCGGCGGGCCACATCATCCACCAGTACCTCGGAGCCGGCGTCGACACCACGATCGCCGCCATCGGCAACGTCGTCGCCCTGTTCGCGGGGCATCCCGGCCAGCTCGCGCTGGTCCGGGAGAACCCGGCGCTGGCGCCGGCCGCGTTCAACGAGGTGCTCCGCTACTGGTCGCCGATCCACGTCTGGGGACGTCGCGCCACCCGGGACGTGGAGATCGACGGCGTCCTGGTCCCGCGGGGCGCGAAGGTCGCGATCCTGCTCGGCGCCGGCAACAGGGACCCCCGCCACTACGAGAGCCCCGACGAGTTCCTGGTCGAGCGCAACCCGGTCGACCACCTCTCCTTCGGGTACGGCCCGCACGGCTGCGCCGGACAGGGACTGGCCCGCCTCGAGGGGCACGCCGTCATCGGCGCGCTGGCCCGCCGCGTCGACCGCCTGGTCGCCGGCCCGGAGGTACGGGTTCCCGGCAACATCACCCGCAGCATCGAAGAACTGCCCGTCCTGGAGGTGACGCCGACATGAAGATCATTTTGGACCGTCCGCGCTGTGAGGGGCACGGGTTGTGCGAGGAGGCCGCGCCCGGCCTGATGCACCTGGACGACGACGGCGAGCTGGTCCTCGACCGCGAGGAGATCGGCGACGCCGTCGCCGCTGCGGCCAACGCCGCCGTCCGGGTCTGCCCGGTCGCGGCCCTGCGCGTCGCATGAGCGCGCCGATCCAGCGGGTCGTCGTCGTCGGGAACGGCATCGCGGGCCTCACGGCGGCCGACACGCTCCGCGGCGCCGGCTTCGACGGCGAGCTCACCATCGTCGGCGACGAGACGCACGCGGCGTACAGCCGTCCGGCCCTGTCGAAGGCGCTGCTGCTCGACGGCGACGACATGTCGTCCCACGAGCTCGCGCCGACCACCCACGGAGCCAGCGAACTCCTGGGCGTACGCGCGACCGGACTCGACGTCGACCGCCGGCTCGTCGAACTCGACGATGGCACGGAGCTCCCCTACGACCGCGTCGTCCTCGCCACCGGATCCCGTGCGCGGCGGTTGTCCGATGCTCCCGGGGAGTTCACCCTGCGCGGCCTCGACGAGGCGTTCGCCCTGCGTGAGCGGCTCGCCGGGCGGCCGTCGGTCGTCGTGGTCGGCGGGGGCGCGCTCGGCATGGAGATCGCGTCGGGCTGCCTGAACGCGGGCTGCAAGGTCACCCTCGTCTCCCGGGGCGTGCCGCTGATCCAGCAGCTGGGCCCGCACCTGTCCGGCGTCTTCGTCAAGGCGGCACTGGAGCGCGGGCTCACCATCGTCGAGACGGGATCCGCGCGGGTCGAGGAGCACGCGGGAGAAACCCGCGTCGTCCTGGACCGCGGCACCGTCGTCGAGGCCGAACTGGTGGTGTCCGCCGTCGGCGACGTCCCCAACACGGAGTGGCTCGCGGGCACGGGCCTGGCAGACCGGAGCGTCGTCCGGGTCGACTCGCGCGGACTGGCGCGCCCCGACATCGCGGCCGTCGGCGACCTGGCGGCGTTCCCGACGCCCTACGGCCTGCGCCGCGTCCCGCTGTGGAGCAGCGCGATCGAGCAGGCGAAGACGGCCGCGGCCGCCCTCGTCCGGGGGGAGGACACGCCACCGCTTCAGTTCCAGCCGTACTTCTGGACCGAGCAGTTCGGGCTCGGCCTCAAGGCCGTCGGCCATCTTCCGCTGGAAGGGGAGCCGGAGTACGTCGAGGGTGGATACGGTGGTCCGGCGCTGATGCGCTGGCCGCGCGGCGAAGGTTCCGGAACGGCCGTGGCGCTGAACTACCGGATCCCGATTCCGCGCCTGCGCCGCCTGAGCAGGGAAGCCGTGTAGGGTTCCGTCGCGATGAGCGACGACGGAGAGGGTACGGCGGGTTCCAGGCTGGACCGGCTGGCCGCGGTCAACCTCAACCTGCTGGTGCCCCTCCTCGCGATCCTGGAGGAGCGCTCGGTGACGAAGGCGGCCGAGCGCGTCGGCCTGACGCAGTCGGCGATGAGCCACGCGCTGGGCCGCATGCGGCGTCTCCTGAACGACGACCTCCTCGTCCGGCAGGGGAACAGCACCACGCTGACCCCGCGCGCGCTCGAGCTGATCGGGCCGTTGCGGGCGACGCTCCAGCAGGCCGCGGACGTGGTCGATTTCCCGGGCTTCGATCCGGAGACGGATCGCCGTGTCATCACCGTCGCGATGACCACCAGCACGGCCTTCGTCCTCGCGGCGCGGCTGATGCGACTCCTCGCCGAACGAGCCCCGAACACGACCCTCCGCGTGCGCACCATCACCGTGCCGACCGACGACACCTTCACGGAGCACGGTGTCGACGTCGTGCTGATCTCCGAGGCGTTCACGTCGCCGTACCCGCGGGAGCGCCTGTACGACGACCGCATCGTGGTGGTGGCCGCCGCGGACACGCCACCGGAGGCGAGCCCGCTCGACCTGCTGGTCACGCAGCCGCACATCGTCGTCGACACCGAACGGCGGGTCTTCCCGTACTCGGTGCTCGACGAGAAGGAGGTCGCCTACCGCGTCGGCCTGCTGATCTCCGACTTCCTGCTCGTCCCCTACCTGGTCGGACGCGCCGGCGGCGTCGCCCTCCTCCGCCACCGGGTCGCCGCCGAGATGCGGACGCTCGTCGACCTGCGGATCGAGGAGTTCCCGTTCCCGCTCCCGGGGCTGGGCATCGACATGGTGTGGAACCCGCATCTGGGCGACCACTACTTCATCGCCTGGCTGCGCCAGCTCCTGTTCGACGCGGCGAGGCCCTGACGCGCCTCGGCGCGGGCTCGCGGGGCCGCGAGCGAGGCGCTGCCGTGCCGGCGGGGTCAGGCGTTCTGTCTCTGGCGCGGCATAAGATTTCGAAGGTGACCAGCAGACCCACTGCAGAACAGCGTTTGCGGGACCTCGCGCGGCTGCGCCGTGTCCGCGACCGGATCGACCGGGAGTACGCGCAGCCACTGGACGTCGAGGCGCTCGCGCGTGGCGTGAACATGTCGGCCGGGCATCTCAGCCGCCAGTTTCGGCTGGCCTACGGCGAGTCGCCGTACTCGTACCTGATGACGCGGCGTATCGAGCGGGCGATGACGTTGCTGCGTCGTGGTGATCTCAGTGTCACCGAGGTCTGTTTCGAGGTCGGCTGCTCGTCGCTGGGCACCTTCAGTACCCGCTTCACCGAGCTGGTCGGTATGTCGCCGAGTGCCTACCGGCGTGGGGCGGAGGCGACGGAGGGGATGCCGCCGTGCGTGGCCAAGCAGGTGACGAGACCGGTCAGGAATCGAGAAGCGCCGGCGGGCGAGCCGCAACTAGCTTGACCGTCATGGAAATCACCATTCACCAGACCTTCCTCCCGCACAACGACCCGGCCGCGTCCCTGGCCTTCTACCGCGACGCCCTCGGCTTCGAGGTCCGCAACGACGTCGGATACGGCGGTATGCGCTGGATCACGGTCGGCCCCGTCGGCCAGCCCGGCACGTCCATCGTTCTGACGCCGCCCGCCGCGGACCCCGGCGTCACCGAGGAGGAGCGCCGCGTCATCACCGAGATGATGGCCAAGGGCACTTACGCCAGCGTCAACCTCGCCACCACGGACCTCGACAGCGCCTTCGAGCGGTTGCAGGCCGGCGAAACCGAAGTGGTCCAGGAGCCGACCGAACAGCCGTACGGCATCCGTGACTGCGCCTTCCGCGACCCCGCGGGCAACCTCATCCGCATCCAGGAACTGCGCTGAGCCTTCCGGAGCCCGCAGCCGCCCGTACGGCGCGGTGAAGGAACCCGCGTACGACGTCGGCGGAGACCGCCCCCACCTGACAGATGGAGACACCATGAGCATGGACAACAGGACGGATCCGCTGCCGTCCGCACCGCACGCCGCCGACGGTCACGATCTGATCCGCGTGCACGGCGCGCGCGTGAACAACCTCAAGGACGTCAGCGTCGAGATCCCGAAGCGCCGGCTGACGGTGTTCACGGGTGTGTCCGGGTCGGGTAAGAGCTCGCTGGTGTTCAGCACGATCGCCGCGGAGTCGCAGCGGCTGATCAACGAGACCTACAGCGCGTTCGTCCAGGGTTTCATGCCGACGTTGTCGCGGCCCGAGGTCGACGTCCTCGAAGGGCTGACGACCGCGATCGTCGTCGACCAGCAGCGGATGGGCGCCGACCCGCGCTCCACGGTCGGCACCGTCACGGACGCCAACGCGATGCTGCGCATCCTGTTCAGCCGGCTCGGGCGGCCGCACATCGGCCCGCCCAGCGCGTTCTCCTTCAACACCGCCTCGGTGCGGGCGAGCGGCGCGATCACGGTCGAGCGCGGCGCCCGCAAGACCGAGAAGGCGACCTTCAACCGCCTCGGCGGCATGTGCCAGCGCTGCGAGGGCCGCGGCTCGGTCTCCGACATCGACCTCGCCGAGCTGTACGACGACTCCAAGTCGCTCGCCGAGGGCGCGTTCACGATCCCCGGCTGGAAGTCCGACAGCTTCTGGACGGTGCGCGTCTACGCCGAATCGGGCTTCGTCGATCCGAACAAGCCAATTCGCGAGTACACCGAAAAGGAGATGCAGGACTTCCTGTACCGCGAGCCGACCAAGGTGAAGATCGAAGGAGTGAACCTCACCTACGAAGGCCTCATCCCGAAGATCCAGAAGTCGTTCCTGTCCAAGGACAAGGAGGCGCTGCAGCCGCACATCCGGGCGTTCGTGGAGCGCGCGGTGACGTTCACGACCTGCCCGGTGTGCGACGGCACCCGGCTCAGCGCGGAGGCCCGTTCGTCGAAGATCGGGGAGATCTCCATCGCCGACGCCTGCGCGATGGAGATCAGGGACCTGGCCGGGTGGGTGCGCGGCCTGGACGAGCCGTCGGTGGCGCCGCTGCTGAACTCGCTCGGGCACACCCTGGACTCGTTCGTGGAGATCGGGCTGGGCTACCTGTCGCTGGACCGCCCGGCGGGCACGCTGTCGGGCGGCGAGGCGCAGCGCGTCAAGATGATCCGCCACCTCGGGTCGGCGCTCACCGACACCACCTACATCTTCGACGAGCCGACGATCGGGCTGCACCCGCACGACATCCAGCGGATGAACGACCTGCTGCTGCGGCTGCGCGACAAGGGCAACACCGTGCTCGTCGTCGAGCACAAGCCGGAGGCGATCGCGATCGCCGACCACGTCGTCGACCTCGGCCCGCGCGCCGGCGCCGCAGGCGGCCAGGTGGTGTTCGAGGGGACCCTGGAGGGGCTGCGGGCCAGCGGTACGCTCACCGGCCGTCACCTCGACGACCGCGCCTCCCTCAAGGAGGAGGTCCGGAAGCCGACGGGGGCCCTCGAGATCCGCGGCGCGAACCGGCACAACCTGAGCGACGTCGACGTCGACGTCCCCCTCGGCGTCCTCACCGTCGTCACCGGCGTGGCGGGCTCCGGCAAGAGCTCGCTGATCCACGGCTCGGTGGCGGCCCGTGACGGGGTGGTGGCGGTCGACCAGGCGCCGATCAAGGGTTCGCGGCGGAGTAACCCGGCGACGTACACCGGGCTGCTCGACCCGATCCGCAAGGCGTTCGCGAAGGCCAACGGCGTGAAGCCGGCGCTGTTCAGCGCCAACTCCGAGGGAGCCTGCCCCGAGTGCAACGGCGCAGGGGTCATCTACACCGACCTGGGGATGATGGCCGGCGTCGCGACCGCCTGCGAGGGGTGCGAGGGCAGGCGGTTCGACGCGTCGGTGCTGGAGTATCGCCTCGGCGGCCGGGACATCAGCGAGGTGCTCGCGATGTCGGTGACCGAGGCCGAGGAGTTCTTCGGCGACGGCGAGGCGCGCATCCCGGCCGCGCACCGCGTCCTCGGCCGGCTCGCCGACGTCGGGCTCGGCTACCTCACCATCGGCCAGCCGCTCACCACGCTGTCCGGCGGCGAGCGGCAGCGGCTCAAGCTCGCCGTCCACATGGCCGAGGAGGGCGGCGTCTACATCCTCGACGAGCCGACCACCGGCCTGCACCTCGCCGACGTCGAGCAGCTGCTCGGCCTCCTCGACCGGCTCGTCGACTCCGGCAAGACCGTCATCGTCATCGAGCACCACCAGGCGGTCATGGCCCACGCCGACTGGATCATCGACCTCGGTCCCGGCGCCGGCCAGGACGGCGGCCGCGTCGTCTTCGAGGGCACCCCCGCCGAGCTCGTCGCCGCCCGCTCCACCCTCACCGGCGAGCACCTCGCGGCCTACGTCGGCGCCTGACCGAGCCTCCCGCGGGGCCTCGTGACAGGCATCACGGGCGGGCGAGGCCCCGGAGGGACGAACCGTGGTGGTGGTACTACACCTCAATTAATTGTCCAAATGCTGATCAGATCGGAAAAAGTTTCCCAGACGGACATCCGGATCCGGAGGAAGAACACCTCCCTTAAGCTGAGGACGGCTCAGGAAGGAGATGCCGCCAAGGGCTTCTTTCGGGGACTGAGCGGAGACGGAATTCAGTGATGACAGCAGCAGGCACCGTATGAGCACCACCAGCGTGGCAGGAGTCGCGGAGACGGAGCTGCGGCAGCTGCTCGCGGGGCTGACGGCGGTGCGGGACGGGGACTTCGGCACCCAGCTTCCCGACGACGGCGACGGGCTGCTCGGAGAGATCGCGCTCGTCTTCAACGGGATGGTCGACCAGCTGTCGCTGTTCACCTCCGAGGTGACGCGGGTGGCGCGCGAGGTCGGCACCGAAGGGCGGCTCGGCGGGCAGGCCGAGGTTCCGGGGGTGTCCGGCACCTGGGCGGACCTCACCGACTCGGTCAACGCGATGGCGGGCAACCTCACCACGCAGGTGCGGTCCATCGCGCAGGTGACCACCGCGGTCGCCGAGGGCGACCTCACCCAGAAGATCACGGTCGACGCGCGGGGCGAGATCCTCGAGCTGAAGAACACCGTCAACACGATGGTGGACCAGCTGTCGTCGTTCGCCGACGAGGTGACGCGGGTGGCCCGCGAGGTGGGCAGCGAGGGCCGCCTGGGCGGTCAGGCGCAGGTGCCGGGTGTGGGCGGCACGTGGCGCGACCTGACCGATTCGGTGAACTTCATGGCAGGGAACCTCACCGACCAGGTCCGCAACATCGCTCAGGTGACCACCGCGGTGGCCAAGGGCGACCTGACCCAGAAGATCAACGTCGACGCCAAGGGCGAGATCCTCGAGCTGAAGAACACCGTCAACACGATGGTCGACCAGCTCTCCGCGTTCGCCGACGAGGTGACGCGGGTGGCCCGCGAGGTGGGCAGCGAGGGGCGGCTCGGCGGCCAGGCCGACGTCAAGGACGTCTCGGGCACCTGGAAGGCGCTGACGGAGTCCGTCAACGTCATGGCCGACAACCTCACCGACCAGGTGCGGTCCATCGCCCAGGTGACCACCGCGGTCGCCAGGGGCGACCTCACCCAGAAGATCACGGTCGACGCGCGGGGCGAGATCCTCGAGCTGAAGGAGACCATCAACACGATGGTCGACCAGCTGGGCGCGTTCGCCGACGAGGTGACGCGGGTGGCGCGCGAGGTGGGCACCGAGGGCAACCTCGGCGGCCAGGCCAGGGTCCGGGGCGTCTCGGGCACCTGGAAGGACCTCACCGACAACGTCAACGTCATGGCCTCGAACCTGACCGGCCAGGTGCGCTCCATCGCGCAGGTCGCGACGGCCGTCGCCAAGGGCGACCTGTC
Organism: Actinocorallia aurantiaca; assembly: GCF_039533685.1. Taxonomy (NCBI): domain Bacteria; kingdom Bacillati; phylum Actinomycetota; class Actinomycetes; order Streptosporangiales; family Thermomonosporaceae; genus Actinocorallia; species Actinocorallia aurantiaca. The sequence goes on from NZ_BAAATZ010000030.1 coordinate 8,500, forward strand.
GCAGAAGATCACCATCGAGGCGGAGGGCGAGGTCGCCGCGCTCGCCGGCGCCATCAACACGATGGTCGACACCCTCTCGGTCTTCGCCGACGAGGTGACGCGGGTGGCGCGCGAGGTGGGCACCGAGGGCAACCTCGGCGGCCAGGCCAGGGTGCCGAACGTCGCGGGGACCTGGAAGGACCTCACCGACAACGTCAACTCGATGGCGAACAACCTGACCAACCAGGTCCGCAACATCGCCCAGGTGACCACCGCGGTCGCCCAGGGCGACCTCACCCGCAAGATCGACGTCGACGCGCGGGGCGAGATCCTCGAGCTGAAGACGACCATCAACACGATGGTCGACCAGCTCTCCTCCTTCGCCGCGGAGGTCACCCGCGTGGCCCGCGAGGTGGGCTCGGAGGGCCGCCTCGGCGGTCAGGCCGAGGTCGAGGGCGTGTCCGGCACCTGGAAGCGGCTGACGGAGAACGTCAACGAGCTCGCCGGGAACCTCACCCGCCAGGTCCGCGCGATCGCCGAGGTCACCAGCGCCGTGACCCAGGGCGACCTCACCCGCTCCATCACCGTGGAGGCGTCGGGCGAGGTCTCGGAGCTGAAGGACAACATCAACTCGATGGTCCGCTCCCTGCGCGAGACGACCCGCGCCAACCGGGAGCAGGACTGGCTCAAGACCAACCTCGCCGCGGTCTCCGGGCTGATGCAGGGCCGCCGCGACCTCCCCGTCGTCGCGGACCTGATCATGGACGAGCTGGTGCCGCTCGTCTCCGCCCAGTACGGCGCGTTCTACCTCGCCGAGGAGACGGCGGACGAGCCCGAGCTGCGCCTCATCGCCTCCTACGGGCTGGCCGGCGAGCCGGGCGCGCCCAGGACGCTGAGGTTCGGCCAGTCCCTGGTGGGCCAGGCCGCGCGCGGACGCCGCATCATCGCCGTGGACGACGTGCCCTCCGGGTACCTGATCTCCTCGGCGCTCGGCGGCGCAGCCCCGGTCAACCTGATCGTGCTGCCGATCACCGTCGAGGACCAGGTCCTCGGCGTCATCGAGCTGGCCTCGCTGCACCGGTTCACCGACGTGCAGCGCACCTTCCTCGAGCAGCTGACGGGCGCGATCGGCTTCAACGTCAACACCATCGTCGCCAACGCCCGCACCGACGAGCTGCTCGGGGAGTCCCAGCGGCTCACCGCCGAGCTCCAGGCCCGCTCGCACGAGCTGCAGATCCGCCAGGAGGAGCTGCAGCGCTCGAACGCGGAGCTGGAGGAGAAGGCGGCGCTGCTGGCCAGCCAGAACCGCGACATCGAGACCAAGAACCTGGAGATCGAGCAGGCCCGGCAGGAGCTGGAGGCCCGCGCCCAGCAGCTGGCGCTGGCCTCGAAGTACAAGTCGGAGTTCCTGGCGAACATGAGCCACGAGCTGCGCACCCCGCTCAACAGCCTGCTCATCCTGGCCCAGCTGCTCGCCCAGAACCCGACCCGCAACCTCACCCCCAAGCAGGTGGAGTACGCGGGCGTCATCCACTCGGCCGGCTCGGACCTGCTCCAGCTGATCAACGACATCCTCGACCTGTCGAAGGTCGAGGCGGGCAAGATGGACGTCAACATCGAGCGGGTCTCGCTGGGCCGGGTCGCCGACTACGTCGAGGCCACGTTCCGCCCGCTGGTGGTGCAGAAGAACCTCGACTTCGGGGTCACCAGCGCCCCGGGCGTGCCGGAGGAGATCGTCACCGACGACGCCCGCCTGCGCCAGGTGCTGGGCAACCTGCTGTCGAACGCGGTGAAGTTCACCGAGTCGGGCAGCGTGGAGCTGCGGATCGAGCCGGCGGCGGACAAGGAGCTGCCCCCGGACATGGAGCGGGGCGTCCCCGTCGTCGCCTTCCGCGTCACCGACACCGGCATCGGCATCCCCGAGCACCAGCTGGAGTCGATCTTCGGCGCGTTCCAGCAGGCGGACGGCACGACCAGCCGCAAGTACGGCGGCACCGGCCTCGGCCTGTCGATCAGCAGGGAGATCGCCTACCTGCTGCGCGGCGCGATCACCGCGCAGAGCGTTCCCGGCAAGGGCAGCACGTTCACGCTGTACCTGCCGGTCGCCGCGGTCGGCCTCGAGTCGGCGCCCGCGGTGCAGGAGACGCGGAGGCCGGCGGTGCTGAGCCTGTCGGCCGCGGCCCCGTCCGACGACCAGGGGCCCGACGGGCTCGACCAGCCGGTCCGCCGACTGCTGGTGGTGGAGGAGCAGCCGCGCGGCCTGCTGACCCTCGTCGCGGAGAGCGCGGTCGCCGAGCTGGCGGGCCGCGACCTGGGCGGGGTCCGGGTCCTCACGGCGGTCAGCGGAGCCCAGGCGGCGTCGCTGCTGGCGGCCGAGCCCTGCCACTGCGTGGTGCTCGGGCTGGACATGCCCGGCGGGGAGGCGCTGCGCCTGCTGGAGGCGTTCGACGGCGACAGCGCGCTGGCGGGGGTCCCGGTGCTGGTGCACAACAACCGCCGGCTCGACCCGGAGAGCGAACGGGCCCTGCGGGAGCACGCGCGCAGCCGTCCGCTGGAGGTGCTGCCGAGCCTGGACGAGCTGCGCGAGCGCGTCGCGCTGCACCTCACCGCCGCGGTCCCCGGCGACGTCCTGCCGCTGCTGTCCGCCGAGCACGAGCAGCCCACGCTGCCGGCCGACGACGGAAGCCTGGCCGGGCGGACGATCCTGGTCGTCGACGACGACGCCCGCAACGTCTTCGCGCTGACCGGGATGCTGGAGCTGCACGGCATCCGGGTCCTGCACGCCGACAACGGCCGTTCGGGCATCGAGACCCTCCAGGCGCACGACGAGATCGACCTCGTGCTGATGGACGTGATGATGCCGGAGATGGACGGGTACGCGGCGACGACCGCGATCCGGAACATGCCGCGCCACGCCGAACTCCCGATCATCGCCGTCACCGCGAAGGCGATGCAGGGCGACCGGGAGAAGAGCCTCGCGGCGGGGGCCAGCGACTACGTGACCAAGCCGGTGGACGCCGACGTCCTCATCTCCTCCATCCAGCGCCTCCTGGACCGGTGAGCCGATGACCGCGAACGTTCCCGCCGTGCGGCCGGACCTGGGCCGCCCGCCCGTCGACGAGGCGGTCGGAAGGCTCGCGGCGACCGTCGAACGGCTGCGCCGCGAGGTGCGGGAGGCGCAGAACTCCGCCGGCGGCAGGGCTCTCATCGAGCTGGCCGCCGGGGTTCTGGCCGACCGGCTCGACTGCGGCCTGGCCGCCGCGCACCAGCAGCTGGAGGAGCTCGCCCGGCGCGCCGGGGGCACTCCGCTGGAGATCGCGGCGGACATCGTGGGGCAGGCGGCCGAGAACGAGCTCTCGGCCGTCACCCGGGCCTTCCTCGCCCAGACCGAGGAGGCCGCCGAGGAGGCCGCGTCCGAGGACCGGCTGAAGGCGGCCGAGAACGCGGCGCTGGCCGCCGACGACACCCAGTCGATGGCGGTCTCGCTGCTGGAGTACGCGCTGGCGCCGCTGGAGGCGAGCGCCGTGGCGGTGTGGGCCGCCGACGCGGACGGTTCGCTGCGGCTCGCGGGGTCCGCCGGGTTCACCCCGGCGGAGGCGCGGCGCTGGCGGCACGTCCCGCCGGCCGTCACGACCCTCGCCCGCCAGGCGCTCACCGACCGGCGGCCGGTGTGGCTGCTCGGCGAGCGGCGGCACCCGCCGTCGATCGGCCAGGCCGAACTGCCGCGCGGCAGCCGGGTCGCGGTGCCCGCGGGCACCGGCGGCAGGCTGCTGGGCGTGCTGGAGATCTGCTGGCCGCGCCCGCTGGAGCACCAGCCCCCCGCGGTGCACCGCCAGCTGGAGTCCCTCGCCGAGCTGTGCGCCTACACCCTGGACCACCGGCCGGAGACCGAGCCCGAGGAGGTCTCCCCGCTGGCGGAGTTCGCGGACGCGGTGCTGGACTCGGCCATGGTGCTGAAGCCCGTGGTGGCAGAGGACGAGGTCGTCGACTTCGTCATCCACCATCTGAACCCGCCGTTCACGGACATGGCCGGGCGTCCCCGCTCCGCCATCGTCGGCACCCGGTTCCTGGAGAGCTACCCGATGTCGGCGCGGGCCGGCGGATTGTTCGAGCGGCTCGTCTACGTGTACGCCACGGGGGACTCCCTGCGGCAGGTCGGCGACCACGTGATCGTGCGCGTGGAGGACCTGACGTTCTCGGGACCCGCCACCTACAGTGTCCTGCGCCAGGGCGGGGACCTGCTGGTGATGTGGCGGATGCACGATGAGTCCACCCGGCTCGCCGAGCTGCTCCAGCACGCCCAGCGGCTGGGCAGGATCGGCGGGTTCGAGGAGAACCTCGTCACCGGCGAGATCATCTGGAACGACCACCTGTTCGAGCTGCACGGGCTGGCGCCCGAGTCCGGTCCGCTCTCGCTGGCGGAGCTGCCCGCCCGCGCCCACCCGGACGACGCCGCGGCGGTCAGTTCGTTCCTGCGCGCGCTCCTGGACCACGGGCATCCGGCGGCGGCGGCGTTCCGGCTCCAGCGTCAGGACGGCTCCTACCGGCACATGCGGATCTCGGCCGAGCCCGTCCTGGACGGCGGGGTCAGGCCCGTCGCGATCCGTGGCGCCTACCAGGACGTCTCCTCCCAGCACTGGACGGAGATCGCCCTGGAGGCCACCCGGGACGAGCTCAGCCACACCCAGGAGCAGGCGGCCGAGCAGGCCAGGCTCACGCTCCGCCTCCAGCACGCGATCATGCCGCCGAGCCAGCGGCCGCTGGAGACCCCGCAGCTGCGGGTCGGCGTGCGCTACCGGCCCGCGGGCAACCAGGCGCTCGTCGGGGGCGACTGGTACGACGTGCTGACGCTGCCGAACGGCAAGGTCCTGGTCTCGATCGGGGACGTGGCGGGCCACGGCATCCAGTCGGCCACCGACATGGTGGTGCTGCGCAACGCGCTGCGCGGCCTGTCGGCGACCGGCGCGGGCCCGGGCCAGCTGCTGTACTGGCTGAACAACGTCACCGTCCATCTGACCGACAACGTCACGGCCACCGCGGTCTGCGGCGTCTTCGACCCCGAGGACGGCCTGCTGCGCTGGGCCAGGGCGGGCCACCCGCTCCCGATCCTGCTGCGCGACGGGAAGGCCGAGCCGCTGCCCGAGGTCGACGGCGTGGTCCTGGGCGTCCTGCCGGACCTGGAGTTCAGCGAGGGCGTCGTCCCGCTGGTCCCGGGCGACCGCATCCTGCTGTACACCGACGGCCTCATCGAGCGCCGCGACAGCTCGGTCGAGGAGGCGCTCCACCACCTCCTGTCGATCGCGGCGGCCCGCGACTCGGAGCTCGACCCGCAACTGGACGACCTGCTGCGGCATGGGGCGTCCGACACCGAAGACGACACCTGCGTGGTCGCCCTGGAGGTCAAGGGATGACGCCTCCTTCGCCGCCCTGATCCGTCAGGCGGGGTGCCCGGCGTTCAGGTGGAGCACGCCGGTCAGCCCGAGGGGCTCGCCGCGCCCGTCCGCCTCCACCCGGACGGGCTCCAGCAGGTGGCCGACGTGGTCTCCGAGGTCGACGCGGTCCAGGACCCGGCCCGCCATGCGCCGGTGGACGTCCGTGAGCAGGGGGACCCCGCCCGATTCCTCCGTCCACGCGCATCGCGCGAACTTGTCGGTCTCGTCGCCGGTCTCCTCACCGAACAGCCTGGCCAGGGCGAGCTGCGAGGGGTCTCCCCGCTCGAGCACGTGGAGGCCCAGGAGTTCGGCTTCCGCCGCCACGCGGAACGTGTGGTTGGCCTTGGACAGGCAGACGAGGAAGCGCACCGGATCGATGCTGCACTGCGTCCAGAAGCCCACCAGGCATCCGGAGCGCTCTCCTCGGGCCTGCGCCGTCACCACCGCCATCGGTCCGTCGAATCCGGCTGTGAACTCGTGAATCGGCTGCTCATCACCCATGTTCGGGCTATGCCCGGTCCCGGCGGCGATTCACTGACGGGATCGTCACGTTTACCGGCGAGAAGGGCTTTTCGGGGGTAGGGGGATGAATCCGCTGGTCCTGGCCATGTACTCGCGGTAGCCGGGCCGGTCGGCCGCCATCCGCGCGTCCAGGAGCCGCTGGCCGGTCACGTTGACGAGGAACCACGTCATGGCGAGCGGGGAAACGACGGTGAGGAGGCCGAGGGGCTCGTCGCAGGCCGTGAGGAACAGCCCCCACCAGAGCAGGGAGTCGCCGAAGTAGTTCGGGTGCCGTGTGTAGCGCCACAGCCCGGTGTCCAGGATGCGGCCCCGGTTGGCCGGGTCCGCCTTGAAGGCCGCCAGCTGGCGGTCCCCGACGGCCTCGAAGGCGAACCCCGCGGCCCACACCGCCGCGCCGAGCCAGAAGAAGAACCCGGGCGGGGAGTCCTGGTACATCGCGACCTGGACGGGGAGCGAGACCAGAAGGGCCGACAGCCCCTGGGGCAGGTAGACGCGCCTCAGCGCGTACCGGGCCCGGCTTGACGGGGCGTTCGCCAGGAGCTCGGTGTAGCGGGGGTCCTCGGGCGCGCCCCGGTTGCGGCGGCCCAGGTGGAAGGCGAGCCGGCCGCCCCACACCACGGTCAGCGCGGCGACGGTCCAGCGGCGGACCGGATCGCCGTGGCTCTCGGACAGGACCAGGCTCACCACGGCGACCGCGGCGAAGAGCAGGCCCCAGGTGATGTCGATGAGGCTGTGGACGTCGCGCTTGACGCCCCTCGCGAAGGTCGCCCCGATCAGGAGCGCCACGACCAGGACGCTGACGGCCAGGTTCACCCAGAGCACGGCGTCTCCTCCCTCGTCAGCAGGAACTGGCGGACGTCCAGGTAACCGGACCGGAATCCCGCCTCCGAGTAGGCCAGGTACAGGTCCCACATCCGGCGGAAGGTCGCGTCGAACCCCAGTTTCCGCACCTGGAGACCGCGCGCCTCGAACGTCTGCCGCCAGATACGGAGGGTCTCGGCGTAGTGGGCGCCGAAGCGCAGGTCGTTTCGGATGCGCAGGGAGGTGGTGGCCAGAGCCTCCTCGAGCGCGGGCCGGGAGGGGATCAGGCCGCCGGGGAAGACGTACTTCTGCACCCACGTCCAGGAGTTCCTGGAGGCGAGCATCCGGTCGTGCGGCATGGTGATGGCCTGCAGGGCGACCTTCCCGCCGGGGGCGAGCACCCGGTCCAGGGCCCGGCAGTAGGCGCCCCAGTGCCGGTGGCCGACCGCCTCGATCATCTCCACGCTGACGATCGCGTCGTACTCGCCGTCGACCTCGCGGTAGTCGCACAGGTCGATCCTGATCCGGCCGGAGACCCCGGCGGCCCGTTCCAGCGCCAGGGAGCGCTGCTCGGCCGAGAGGGTGATCGTCCGCACGTCCGCGCCGCGCCGGGCGGCGCGGATCGCCAGTTCGCCCCAGCCCGTCCCGATCTCCAGCAGCCGGGTGCCCGCCCCGACCCCGGCGAGGTCGAGCAGCCGATCGATCTTCCGGCGCTGGGCGGAGGCGAGGTCGGTGACGAGAGGGCGGCCTTCGCGCTCGGGGAACAGGGCTGAGGAATAGCTGAGCGTCTCGTCGAGGAAGAGGGAGAACAGGTCGTTGGACAGGTCGTAGTGGCTGCTCACGTTGCGCCGGGCGTTGTCCGGGGTCCCGTCCTCGCCCGGGCCGCGCCTGGGCACCGCCACCGGGCGCAGCCACCGCACCGACCGCGGAACCAGGGAGTCCATGCGCGAGGCGAAGACCGTGAGCACCCGGACGAGGTCGTCGGCCTCCCACTCGCCCGCCATGTACGACTCGCCGAACCCGATCAGCCCGTCGCGCCCCAGCCGGGCGAAGAACGCCTCGGGCCGGAGGACGCGCAGGACGGGGCCGCCCCGTCCGGCGACGACCCCGTCCGAGCACTCCACCCGGATCGGCAGGTCGCGGACCGCGCGCAGGAACAGGCTCCGCGCCGCCCGGGACCGCAGCGGCGTCTGCGGGACCGATTCCAGGGCCGGCCACCGGCCCGTCTCCGCCGTTTCGGCGATCATGGTCATGGGGTTCTCCTTGGAGGGGGCGAGAGGCGCGGGACGAGGGGCACCCCGCGCAGGAAGAGCCGGACGCCCTCGATCCGGATCCGGGCGGATCCGGCCAGCGGGGCGAACGGATGGCGGAGGAAGGCGGCGAGGACGCCCGGCCACGCGGCGGAGCGGCGCTCCCCGCGCACCTCGGCGGTGAAGGCGGGGGCGCCGGGAGGCTCGAGGGAGACCGAGAGGTCGAGGCGGGCGCCGGGTTCGGGCAGGCTCAGCCGGTAGAGGCCTGCGACCGGCAGGAACGGCGAGACGTAGAAGTCCTTGGCGGTCTCGGCCTCGCCTCCCGGCCCGGTGCGCAGCAGGTAGCGGTGGCGTCCGCCGTAGGTGTTGTGGACCTCCGCGACCGTGCAGAGGAGGCTCCCCTCCGCGTCCCGGCACCAGTAGACGGTCAGGGGGTTGAAGACGTGCCCGAAGACGCGGGCGTGGCACAGCATGAGGATTCGGGCCGGTCGGGCGATCCCGTTCTCGGAGAGGAACGCCTCGACGTTCTCCCGCAGGCCGAGCGAGGGGTCCCCGCAGTGGTCCGCGGAGGAGAACATCGCGAACGGCCCCCGGGAGGGAAGGTCGTCCAGGTCCACGAGCCACAGGTAGGTCCGGTGCCGGAACGCGTTCCGGACGGGCGAGGTGCGGATGTGCCCGATGTCGCACCGGTAGATCGCCGGCACGGTCACCAGCGGACCCCGAGCGCGCGTGCCGCGTCCACGCCGGAGCGGCAGCCGTCCTCGTGGAAGCCCCATCCGTGGTAGGCGCCGGCGAAGGCCAGCCGCGACGTCGACAGCGAAGGCAGCTCCTTCTGCGCCGCCACGGACTCGTTCGTGAAGATCGGGTGCTCGTAGACCATGCGGGCGCGCACGTGCTCCTCGTCGACCGGGCCGTTGAGGGTGACGAGGTAGCGCTCAGGCCCGGGAAGGCTCTGGAGCCGGTTCATGTCGTAGGTGACGCGGACTTCGTCGGCGGTCGTGTCGCAGGCGTCCATCACGTAGTTCCATGAGGCCCGCGCTCCGCCCGCCCTGGGCAGGAGGCTCTCGTCCCGGTGCAGGACCGTCTCGTTGCGGGAGTAGGTGAAGGCGTCGAGCACCCGCTTCTCGGCCTCGCTGGGGTCGGGGAGCAGGGCGAGGGCCTGGTCGGCGTGGGTGGCGATGACCGCGGCGTCGAAGGAGTGGCGGATCCCGGCGTCGTCGACGACGTCGACGCCGTCGTCGTGCCGGATCACCGCGCGGACGGGCGTGCCCGTCCTGGTCAGGGGAAGCCGTTCGGCCAGGCGCGTCACGTAGGTGCTGGAGCCGCCCGTCACGGTCTTCCAGCGGGGGGAGCCCGAGATCGAGAGCATCCCGTGGTTGGCGAGGAACGCGAACAGGTGCCGGGCCGGGTGGTCCAGGGCGGTCTCGGGGGAGCACGACCACACGGACGCGATCAGCGGCGTCGCGAAGTGCCGGATGAAGTAGGGGGTGAAGAGGCCCGAGTCCAGGAACTCCCCGACGGTGGGGTTCCCCTCCTCCGTCGCCAGCAGGGCCTTCGCCCGGTGGTGGAAGCGGGGGACCTGGGAGAGCAGCCGCAGGTAGCGGGGGGAGGCGTTCCGCCCGGCGAAGAGCCCGCGGGGCCCGCGGGCTCCCGCGTACTCCAGCCCGCAGCCCCCGCAGGACACCGACAGGCTCATCTCGGCGTCCTGCGTGCGCACGCCCAGCTCCCCGAACAGCCGGGTCAGCGTGGGGTAGGTGCGCTCGTTGTGCACGATGAACCCGCTGTCGACCGGCACTTCGAGGTCGTGGGTGTGGGCGTGCCCGCCGAGCCGGTCGTCGGCCTCGAAGAGCGTCAGGTGGCCCAGGTTGCGCAAGACGTAGGCGGCGGTCAGGCCTGAGACGCCGCCGCCGATCACCGCGTATCTCATGAAGGGTTCTGTCTCCCTGGGTCAGAGGCTTCGGGGACGAAATCTATTCAAAACTTGTTCATAGCCCCCAGGTTAGGTCGATCCAAGTCCGGAAGTCAAAAAACCGGTGAACTCCTCACCGGACGGAGGGCAAACGAGAAAAGGCACCCGCGAGCGGGTGCCTCACATCGGACGGTCGACCGGATCAGGTCAGTCCGGTACTCCCAGGGCCTCGGCCACGGCCTCCAGCGCCTCCCGGAGCGACTCCACGAACCGGACGCCCTCGGGGAGGGGCCTTTCCCAGCCAGGACCGCCGATGATCACGCGCAGCGCCGGACGCCCTCCGGGGATTCGCTCCAGCACGCCCACGTCCCCCGTGTGCGCCATCTGCGACCACAGGAACACCGCGCCGGGGCCGATCTTCTCCACCGCGTCCCTCAGGGCCCTCTCCGGCACCCGGGCCCCCAGCATCCTGCTCGCGATCCCCCGCTCGGCCAGGGCCGCGCCCAGCGCGTACGCGGGCAGGCTGTGCTGCTCCTCGGGCGCGCAGGCCAGGAGCACCGGCCGGGTCTCCGCTCCCGGGGAGGGCGGCCTCACCTCGGCCAGGGCCGCCAGCGCCGTCCCGGACAGGAAGTGCTCGATCTCGACCGCCTCGCCCGTCGCGGCGTAACGCTCGCCGATGCCGCGCAGCACCGGGGCGATCAGCTCCTCCCAGGCGGGAATCACCCCGTCCCGCGCCACGGCCTCGCGCACCGTCTCGGTGACCACCGGCCCGTTCAGCGCCATGACCGCCCGTGCCAGCCCGCGCGTCCGGTCCGGAACGGTGCTCAGCGCCAGCCGGTTGCCCCCCGCCCCGTGCGCCCGGGGGGCCCGCTCGCGCACACCCTCCTCACCGAGCGCCACCCGCGCGGCCTCTCCGGGAGGAGCCCCCTGCATGATCAGCCGGTTCATCACCTCGAGCCGCTGGACGTCGGAGGGGTCGTACCGCCGGTGGGAACCCTCGCTGCGCCGGCTGGGCCCGATCCCGTACCGCCGGTCCCAGGTGCGCAGGGTGGAGGCGGACACCCCCAGCCTCCGCGCCACCGCGCCGACGCTCAGCCCCGGTGCCTCCACGGAAATCACCCCCAGCAAGACGTCCGGTACGCTCGGCCCCTCCTATCTTGGCCGAACGGGAGGACGGACCGGCACGCCGGAGCCCCGACCCGCCGGAAGACGGCCCGGAGGGCGGAAGTCACAGGGCGCCGGCGAGGAGGCCCACGCCCCCGGCGAAGGAGACCCCGAGGACGATGGCGCGCAGGGTGCGGGCGGGCATCCGGGAGGTGAGGAGGGCCCCGCAGACGGTGCCTCCGGCGAGGGCCGCCAGTTCGGGGAGGCCGGGGAGGACGAGGCCCAGGGCCAGGGCCGTCACGAGGTTCTGGAGGAGGAAGAAGAGCGAGAGGTTGGCGCGGCCGGTCCGGGCGGCCCAACCGGAGTTGGCGGCGTAGATGCCGATCGGAGGGCCGCCGACCCCGCCGACGACGTTGAGCAGGGCGCTGGTGGCGCCGGCGGCCACGGCCCCCGCCGGGCGGGCCAGCCAGGCCCATCGCACGCCGCGGGCCAGGATGCCCACGGCGACGACGATGCCGATGCCGGACGCCAGAGCCAGCCAGCGGGTGTCGGCGCCGCGGACCAGCAGGGCGATGAGCGGGGTGCACAGCAGCGTCGGCACGAGCAGGCGGGACACGTCGGCGGGCCGGGCGTGGCGGCCGTCGCGCAGGAGCGGGACCACCGACGCGAGCACCGCCAGCGCCAGGGTGACGGCGACGCCGTCGCGGGGGCCCAGATGGAGGACGAGGACGGGGGCGGCCGCCAGGGAGAAGCCCATGCCCGTGGCGGCCTGGACGGTGGCGCCGAGCCAGATCCCGGCGAGCGCGAGGATCTGCGTGCCGGTGAGGACTTCCTGGATCACCGGAGTGCGGATCCGTCCAGGGAATAGCGGCGCTGGAAGAGGATCGCGACGGCCATGAGGACGGCGGGGACCAGGGTGAAGCCGAAGACCAGCGCCGTGAGCGCGGAGTCCGCCTGCGCCACGTCCTGCCCGTCCGTGGTGGAGACGAAGCCGCCGAAGGCCAGGACCGCCGAGTAGACGTAGGGGCCGATGGCCGTGCCGGTCGCTTCGGTCGCCGTCCACACCCCGGTGTAGGCGCCGGCGCGGGAGGAGCCCTGCGCTTCGGCGGCGGCCACCGCGTCGGGCACCATCGAGAAGGCGAAGAGCTGCAGCCCGGCGAACGCCGAGCCGAGCGCCACGATGACGACGACGGTGGCGGCGACCCCGAGCCGCTCGCCCGCCAGCAGCGCCAGCGAGCCCGCGATGAAGATCCCCTGGGAGATCAGCAGCCCGCGCTGCTTGCCGATCCGGCGGGAGATCCGCTGCCAGACGGGTCCGGCGATCAGCGCGGGGCCCAGGAAGGCTCCCATGAACGCCGCGGTGAGCCCGCTGTTCTCGAAGACGTACTCGGTGTAGAAGGGCACCGCGGCGAGGAAGAGGTGCGTGGTGGTGCCGGTGAACAGGTACGACAGCACCAGCGTCCGGAATTCGCGGTCCCGCCAGGCGACCTTGATGTCGTCCAGGAACGAGTGGTCGCGCGCGTCGGGCGCGCGGAACCCGCACCGCGTGGTCAGGTCGCGCACGCCCTTCAGCGCGACGAACCCGGTGACGGCCATGCCGGCGGACAGCACCAGCGCCATCTTGACGTAGTCGCCGCGCCCGCCCGCCGAGACCATGGCCGGTGCGACGACGCCCGCCCCGAGCAGGCCCAGGGTGAGGAAGAGCATCCGGAACATGAACACCCGGGTGCGCTCGTGGTAGCCGATCTTCAGGTCGGACGGGGTGGTCAGGTAGGGCACCTGGAAGCACGCGAAGAGCAGGTTCCCGGCGATGTACCAGGCGCCGACCCACAGGGCGGCCGCCGTTCCGGAGAACCCGGCCGGGACGGTGAACATCGCGGTCATCGCCACGGCCAGCAGCAGCCCCCAGCGGAGCATGCCGCGCCGGTTCCCCGACCGCCGCGCCTGCCGGTCCGACAGCGTGCCGAGCAACGGGTGCACGACGGCGTCGATGATCTTGGGCAGCAGCAGGACCAGGCCGGCGAGGAAGGGGGAGACGCCGAGCGTGTGGGTGAGGAAGTACAGCAGGAGCAGCCCGGGGACGGTGACCCACACCCCCATGCCCAGGGAGCCGGTGGAGTACTTGACGAGGTCGCCGGTCCGGGGGGCGGCCTCGGTCCCGACGCTCACGCCCCGAACCTTCTGACGACTCCGGCGGCCAGCTCGACGCCCTTGAACGCCCCGGAGCGGACGCGTTCGGCGAGCGTCCGGGAGATGATCCGGTCGGTCACCGAGGGCAGGTGGCGGGCGAGGAAGAACTCGACGGACCCGCGGGGCGTGGTCGGCAGGTCGCGGTGGACCCGGCGGCTGAGGGCCGCCCGCAGTACCGCGTCCACGACGCCCTCCAGCGGCTCGTAGCGGCTCATGCCCTCCAGCGAGAGGCCCGCCGAGGCGGTGGAGTCGTGGATCGGGCTGCGCACCATCGAGGGGTAGACGCAGGTGACGCCGACGTGCGTGCCGATCTCCATGCGCAGCGCGTCCGCGTACGCCACGAGCGCCCGCTTGGACGCCCCGTACGCCGCCGCCAGCGGCAGCTGCATGACCGCCATCCGGGAGGACAGCATGACGACCCGGCCGCGCGATGCCACGAGCGCGTCCACGCACGCGGCCGTCACCCGCCAGACGCCCAGCAGGTTGATGTCCAGCTGGCGGCGCACCTCCTCCCCGGGCGGGAGTTCCGCGGGGGCGGGCCCGCCGATCCCGGCGTTGTTGATGAGCAGGTCGAGCCCGCCGAGCCTTCCGATGGCCTCGGCCACGGCCTCGGGGACCTGCTCGTCGTCGGTGAGGTCGCAGGCGACGACCTCGACGGGGTCGTCCTCGCGGGGGGCCACGTCCAGGCCGATGACGTGGGCGCCGAGCCCGCTCAGGCGGGTGCAGATCGCCCGCCCGAACGTGCCGGAGGCACCCGTGACGATCACTCGCAGACCGTGTGCGTCACGGTGGCCGCCGTCGAGAAGGGAGAGGGGGAGGTTCACGCGGGGGTCTCCTTGCCGCGGGTCGGGGCGAACGGCCGGGTCTCGCCGCGCAGGAGCCTATCCCGCCCGGTTTTGATCTCTTTGGGTATGTCGGCGACGTAGTCGTCGAAGTCGATGCGCATCTGGGGACGCCGGTCCCGGCCCCACCTGGCGGTGGAGTACCGCAGGGCGCGGGCCACCGAGCGCAGCCGTTCCGGAGGGTCGGGCAGCGCGTAGGAGCCCGACAGGTAGGCGGCGGCGAGCTTCGACTGGGCCTCCACGACGGGCAGCGCCGCGCCGGTGGACTGCATCAGCCCGACGAAGACCAGGCTCGGGTCGTCCAGGTGGAACACCCGCTTGTACAGCGGGAGCTCCTCGGGGTCGCCGCCCAGCCAGCGCTCGGACAGGAAGGGGATGCTCACCCGGTAGCCGGTGGCCCAGACGATCACGTCGACGGCGTCGGACGTGCCGTCGGTGAAGACGACCCGGTCCCCGTCGAAGCGCTCGATGCCGGGCCGCGGGACCACCTCGCCGTGGGTGAGCCGGTGCAGGATCGTGTCGCTGATCGTCGGATGGTTCTGGAAGAGCCCGCCCTGGGGCGCGGGCAGGCCGTAGCTCTGGGGGGTGCCGACGGCGACCCGGAGCATGGTCTCGGCCAGGCCCTGGCGCAGCCGCCACGGCAGGGCGGCCAAGGCGCCGCCGGTGGCGTCCGAGGGACGGCCGAAGAGGTACTTGGGCACGATGTGGACGCCGTGGCGGGCGGACAGGAGCACGGGCCCCCGCGACACGTACGAGGCGTCCACGGTGATGTCCATGGCGGAGTTGCCCATGCCGACCACGAGCACCCGCTCGTCCCGGAAGATCTCGGCGTCGCGGTAGTCGTGGGCGTGCATCTGCTCGCCGGTGAACTCGCCGGGGTAGGCGGGGTCCGGCAGCCGGGGGTCCCAGTTGTGGCCGTTGGCGACGACGACGGCGTCGTACCGCTCGGCGTCGCCGGTCTCCCGCCCGTGCGCGGACGCGGTCACCTTCCACCCGCCGTCCTCCTCCCGTTCGACGGAGGTGACGGTGTGGTGGAAGCGCAGGTGCGGGGTGAGCCCGAACTTCTCGGCGTAGTCGGCGAGGTACCCGGCGATGTGGTCGGCCGACGGGTAGTCCGGCCACTCGCCGGGCATCGGAAAGTCGGCGAACTGGGTGCGCCCCTTGCTGGTGTTGAGGTGCAGGGAGGCATAGGCGGGGGAGAGACCGCTGGCGTTGTCCCGCGCCCACAGCCCGCCCGGCCGGTCGCCCTTCTCGTAGGCGACGACCTCGGCGCCCGCGTCCAGCAGTGCCTTGACGGCGGTGAGACCGGCCGCTCCGGCGCCGATGACGGCGACACGGCAAGGAGGGGTCATGGTGCTCGTGCTCCTCGATGGGTGGGGTGGGACAGCGCCAAAGCCGGTTGGGGCGAAGTTGTGATTCACACCAACATAGGTCTTGATCCTGGCTTGGAATATGGCGCTTACCACCTGTTTTGCTGCCCAGGTTGTGGTGGCCCACAACCTGGGGCACGATGGTGGAGTGCGCTCCCGGGAAGAGTGGACGTCCGTCGTCGACCTGATCGAGCGGATCGTCGGCGAGGACGACCTGCTGCCGTCCGTGGTCGTCGGAGTGCGCACGATGGTGCGCGAGGCCGCCTCGCTGTCGTCCGCCGACATCACCGGCCACACCCGCGCCCTGCTCTTCGCCGCGACCAGGGCGCTCGCCGCCCGACGCGGTCCCAGCCAGGCGGAGTTGTCCTTCGTGGAGGACCTGGCCGTCACCCGGGCCCGGCAGGGCGTGCCGATCGAGGCGGTGCTCGGGGCCATCCACATCGCCGAACGCACGATCTGGTCGCGGGCCAGGGAGACGGCCCCCTCCGCCGGGGTCACCCCCGATCTCCTGCTGGACGCCCGCGAGCTGTACGACGACTGGGCGGAGGCCGTGCGATCCCGGCTGATCACCGCCCACCGGGCCGCGAAGGCCGACCCGGACCCGCGGACGGACGCGCGGGACGCGGTGATCCTGCGCCGGCTCCTGGAGGGTGGCTCGGCCGCCGCGCTGGCCGCCGCCGAAGCGGGGCTGCCGACCGCGGGCGGCCTGTGGGCCCTGGTCGCCCGCGCCGACGACCTGCCGGCCGCCGCGGCCCTGGAACGGGCGCTCCGCGAGTACCCTCCGGTGCTGTGCGCCAGGCTCGACGGCCTGCTCGTCGCGGTGCTCGCCCGGGCCCCCGCGCCCCGCGCCGTACGGGCCGGCCTGACGGCGGGGCTGGCCGGACCCGTCGAAGCCGAGGAACTGGCCGCGGCCCGGAGACTGGCGCTCGACGCGCTGGCCGCCGCCGAGGCGTCGGGGCGGTCCGGCGTGACGCACGTCGCGGAGGTGGCGTCCCTGGTCGCGCTGGTGGGGCGGCCCGATCTGGCGGCGGTGCTGGTGGACCGCCACCGGCAGGCATGGAACACCCTCGGCGCGAACGCCGGGCCCGTCGCCCTGGCCGTCTCCGCCTGGCTGGAGGCCGACCGGGACGTCAACGCGGCGGCCGGGAAGCTGTTCGTCCACCCCAACACCGTGCGCAACCGGGTCCAGCGGTTCGCGGACGTCACCGGCCTGGACCCGGCCACCACGTTCGGCGCGGTGGACGCCTGGTGGTTGTGCCGCACCTGGCTGGCCCGGGCCTGAGTCAGAGGTAGCGGACGGCGGTGAGGTCCTCGGAGGCCTCCCAGAGCCGGCGCGCGAGCTCCGGGTCGGCGGCGGAGCGCGCCGGGCGGACGGGCTTGGGGTGGCGCCCGCGGAACTCCTGGAAGCCGTCGGGGCCGTAGAACCCGCCCGGCTCCGCCTCGGGGGCGGTGGCCGCGTACAGCTGGGGGATCGCGCCCCGGGAGGCGGGCTGCGCCAGGAGCAGGTTGGCCGGCTTCGCGAGCAGGCTCACCAGCCCGGTGGGACCGTTGGACTGGAGGTTGGTGGCCGCGTAGCCGGGGTGGGCCAGGAGGCTGGAGACGGGACTTCCCGCCGCACGCAGCCTGCGGTCCAGCTCCAGGCCGAACAGGACGTTGGCGAACTTGGACCGGGCGTAGTTCCCGGAGGGGGAGTAGGACTTCTCGGAGCCCAGGTCGTCGAAGTCGATCGACCCCTGGCGGTGCAGGGCGGAGGTGACCGTCACGACGCGGGGCGCGCCGCCTTCGGCGAGCCGGTCCAGCAGCAGGCCGGTGAGGGCGAAGTGCCCCAGGTGGTTGGTGCCGAACTGCAGCTCGAAGCCCTGCTTGGTGCGGCGCAGGGGCGGCATCATGATCCCGGCGTTGTTGACCAGGACGTCCACCTTCTCCACGCCGTCGGCGAACTCGCGGATGGAGCCGAGGTCCGCCAGGTCCAGCCGCCGCACCTCCACCTGCCCGCCGTGCAGCCCCGCGCACGCCTTCTGGCCCTTGGCCAGGTCCCGGCAGGCCATGATCACATGCGCGCCCCGGGCCGCGAGCTCCCTGGCGGTCTCCAGGCCGAGCCCGCTGTTGGCGCCGGTGACCACATAGGTCCGGCCGCTCTGCTGGGGAATGTCGTTGATCGTCCACTTAGTCATGGGGTCAGCATGCCCCGGTACGGCGGGCGCCGGTACTCCCGCGCCGCTAACGATCGGTCTCGCGGCGGGAGTGCACCCAGGGGGAGGTCAGGACGTGGTACGAGGGCATCGTGACGTTGAGCTCGTAGACGGCGTCCATCACCGACTTGACGCGGGGCGGGATCTCGCGCAGCTCCGCGTCCGCGACGTCGTCCTCCGAGGTGAAGTACAGCAGGTGGGTGTAGCCGTCGTCGGGATGGAAGGCCAGGGTGGAGCCGAGCATGTCCTGGCGGTGCAGGAGCAGCTCCTTCTCCATGCTGCGCATCAGGGTGCGCATGAGCGCGGAGTCCCGCACCCGGCCCTGGACGATCTGGACGAAGCCCGCCTTGTCGATGGCCGTGGGGTCCGGGGCGAAGACCTCCACCTCGCGGCAGTTGGTGAAGACCGGTTCGCCGGTGAGGCCCTCGCGGAGCTCGGAGAACCAGCGGCGGCGGCCGGGCCGCCCGGACTCCACCCACATCTTCTGCTCGGACTCGAACCGTTCGGCGGTGAAGAACACGCCCTCCTCGGTCACCCCGCCGGTGCAGCCCAGCCAGCCGACGGAGGTGGATCCCAGCTTGTCGGCCCACCGGTAGCTCGCCGCGCGCAGGGCGTCGGCGTCGCCTGCCGGTGCCTGGATGATCTGAAGGAACATCTTGATCTCCTTGCTCGGCGAGTCCCTCCTACCGTACCGATTGATGTGGTTATCGATTGCTTCATTCGGGAGGAAGGCCAGGTCATTCATAGGGGTTGTCCGGCTTGGCGACCGGGGTGACGCGCTCGGCGGCGAACTCGTACACGCCCTGCTGGTCCGGTCTCCCGGCGGGGCGCCAGACTCCGACGACCTCGACCCAGGCGCCCTTCTCCGGGGCCGGCGCGTTCAGGATCCTGACGCGCAGCGCCATGGCGTCGGCGGCGCAGCAGCTCATCTGGAGCCGGGTCAGGTACCAGGATCCCCCCTTGCCGGGGGTGGCGAAACCCTTGAGTTCGAGCCTGCGGTCGGCGAGGGTCACCTGACCGCCGATCTGCGCCTCGAAGGACCGGCCCATGAACTCCCCGATCGACATGGGCAGCGGGTCCGGGCCCGGCGGCAGCGCGTAGTCGTCCTCCTCGACCTGGATCTTCGGGGGCGCCGCCCGGCTCTCGTCGGCGCGGGTGGCGGTGAAGACCCCGAGTTCGGGCGGGGCGATGGCGAAGATCGCCAGGACGGGCAGGCACAGCAGCCAGGCGACCCGCGGCCCGCCCGGGCCGTGGTGGTGCCCCTCGTGCTCCGCCTTCTCACGAGGGTCCTCGCGCCAGTCGCGGCGCATCCCGGCCAGGCCGAGGACGACCAGGACGAGCGAGGCCGCGACCAGCGGCCAGCGCAGCCCCTCCTTGACGAAGTTGACGACCTCCCCGGTGACCAGGGTGATCCACAGGACGGACCCGCCGACGAGCACCATCAGCAGGTTCTGCATGGCTCTGCTCACAGGAACACCCCTCCCGCGAAGGCGCTGACGGAGACCGCCAGGACGAACGTCAACGGGATGAAGCGGACCGCGAACCGCCGTCCGAACATCCCCGTCTGCAGTGCGATGAGCTTGAGGTCGACCATCGGTCCCACGACGAGGAACGTCAGCTTCGCGGTGGGGGAGAACGCGGTGAGACTCGCCGCCACGAAGGCGTCGGCCTCCGAGCAGATCGACATCAATACGGCCAGCACGGCCAGCGTCAGCACCGCCGCCCACGGGATCCCGGCCACCTCGTTCACCCACGCGGCGGGGATCACCACGTTGATCGTGGCCGCCGCCGCCCCGCCCACCACCAGGAAGCCTCCGGCGTGCATGAAGTCGTGCCGTACCGCCACCCGGAACGCGTCCCAGCGGCCGCCGGAGTGCTCGGGCCGCTCGGGTATCCGCAGCCATTCCCCCTTGCCGAACCGCAACCACGCCCATCCGGCGAGCACGGCCACCACCAGGGAGGCGCCGAAGCGCGCCGCCACCATCTCCGGGTTCCCCGGGAAGGCCACGGCCGTCGCGACCATGACGACCGGGTTGATCGCGGGAGCCGCCAGCAGGAACGTGAGCGCCGCGGCGGGGGCCACCCCCCGGGCCATCAGGCTTCCCGCCACCGGCACGGACGCGCACTCGCACCCGGGAAGCACGGCTCCGGCCATCCCGGCCACGGGCACCGCCGCCGCGCCGCGCCGGGGCAGGACCCGGCTCCACACCGACGCGGGGACGAACGCCGTGATCCCCGCGGACAGCACCACCCCGAACACCAGGAACGGCAGCGCCTGCACGCAGATCGCGATGAAGACCGTCGCCCAGGCCCGCACCCCGTCCTGGGTCACCCACGGCGCCACCCAGATCCGCCCGATCACCAGCAGTGAGACGATCGAGACGAACCACCAGGCCGCATCGGGTCCCGGATGCTCCTCGCGTGTTCTCCGCCCGGCCGGCGGCAGCCCTTCCTCGAGCCGCGTCCCCGTCGTCATCCCGTCCTCCTTCACACCGACGACGGGACATCCTAATGAAAACAGTTTTCATTTTAAAACCCCCGATCCACCCGGACGCCGGGTGTCCGGACCGGCTACGGGGCGCCGGTGGCGGGCGCCGGCCCGGGCGCGGGTCCGCGCGGGGGCGAGACGGAGGAGGGGAGGGTGAGGACGGCCAGGAGGAGGGCGCAGGCGAGGAGCAGGTGGAGGAGGGCGGTGATGGGGGCCTTGGCCCGGGAGAGGAAGGCGATCAGGAGGGCGAGGCAGGCGAGGGCGCCGAAGCCGAGCACGAGGATCTGGCCGGCGCGGTCGGCTCCGCCGTGGGAGCCGTCGGGATCGGCGCTGTTGGTCAGGCCGGAGGCGATGACCACGAAGAAGGCGGCGACCGCCTCCAGGGAGAGGCCCGTCAGGGCCGTGAGGAGGTCGGCCCGCCAGGGGGGCCGCGTCCGCCCGGGGGAAGCGGAGGAGCTCACCGGCGCAGGGTCGGAGGCCCGGGCCGCGGTGTGTCCAGGATGGGATCGGGGCGTCGGCACACGGAACCACTCCCTCGGGCGCTCGTTGCAGTACGGATATTCCCGGTCACCCTCGGTATAGACCTGAAAGTGGCCCTGTCAAACGTCCGGGGTGATCGGAATGTCGAATTGATCTACAAAGAAAAGGCAGGAGAGGGGGAACTCGGGCGAAGTGCCCGACCTCTCGGTAACCGCCTGCCTCATATGTCTCTCACCTTGTGTTTTCTCGCAAAAAGGGGAGAATATAAAGATCTACTTAGTAAAATCCCCAGGTCGGCCCGAGCCCTGCCGGGGGCGGAGTGAAGGGCCTCGCGGATCGCTCCGGCGCCCTGCCTGTGGATTCTCCGGAGGGTCGGAGCAAAGGTGGATCTACTATGTAAAGGCCCCGGGCCCGAGAAGCGGCCCGGGGCGCGATCCCGAGGAGTCGGCGGAAGGTCAGAGCGCCGGGTCGAAGACGATCTTGACGGCTCCGTCGCGCTTCTTCTGGAAGGCCTCATAGGCCTGCGGGGCGCGGTCCAGGGGGACGCGGTGGGTGGCGAGGTCCAGGACGCCCAGCGGGTCCGACTCGTCGGTGACCAGCGGCATCAGGTCGTCCAGCCAGCGGCGGACGTGGGCCTGGCCCATCCGGAAGGTGATGCCCTTGTCGAAGGCGCGGAGCATGGGCATCGGGTCGGCCATGCCGCCGTAGACGCCGGACAGGGAGATCACCCCGCACCGGGCCACCACTTCGATCGCCAGGTGGAGGGCGGCGAGGCGGTCCACTCCCGCGTGGGTCATGAGCGGAGCGGCGACCTTGTCGGGCAGGAGGGCGGTGAAGGCCTGGGCGGCCTTGCCGAAGGGCGAGCCGTGGGCCTCCATGCCGACGGCGTCGATCACCGAGTCGGTGCCGCGGCCTCCGGTGAGGTCGCGGACGGCGGAGACGACGTCGGTGTTGCGCAGGTCGATGGTCTCGGCGCCGTGCCGACGGGCCATCTCCAGCCGTTCCGGGACGAGGTCGACACCGATGACCCGGTAGCCCCGGTGCCGGGCGATCCGGCAGCACATCTGGCCGATGGGCCCGAGGCCGAGGACGGTCACGCTGCCGCCTTCGGGCACCTCGGCGTACTCGACCGCCTGCCAGGACGTCGGCAGCACGTCGGAGAGGAACAGGAACCGCTCGTCCGGGGTCCCGTGCGGTACCGGGATCGGGCCGAACTGGGCCTGCGGGACGCGCAGGTACTCGGCCTGGCCGCCGGCGACCTGCCCGTACAGCTTGGTGTACCCCAGGAGCGCGGCGCCGCTGTCGTACTCGCGCACCTGGGTCGTCTCGCACTGCGCGTAGTACTGCCGGTCGCACATGTGGCAGTGGCCGCAGGAGACGTTGAACGGGATGACCACCCTGTCCCCGGGCTTGATGTGGGTGACCTCGGGCCCGACCTCCTCGACGATGCCCATGGGTTCGTGCCCGAGGATGTCCCCCTCCTGCAGGAAGGGGCCGAGCATCTCGTAGAGGTGCAGGTCCGAGCCGCAGAGCGCGGTGGACGTGACCCGGATGACCGCGTCGTTCGGCTCCTTGATGATCGGGTCGGGCACCTGGTCGACTCGGACGTCGCGGCGGCCATGCCAGGTCACTGCCTTCATTGTTCCCCCCGGTTTCGTCGGAAGTTCTGGTGATCGAGAACTGTGGGATGTTTGCCCCGTTGTGACCCTTCTGCCCTTGGCTGTGATCATCAATCTCGGCGGTCATCCAGATTTGCCGCAGATCACACCCGGCTCGGCACCGCGTCCATCCGCCGCCGTTCCCGCCGCAGAGTCCGCCCGCCCTCGGCGTACCAGTCCAGCACGATCACCAGCGCCAGCCCCACCTCCACCAGGTCGCCGCCGTAGTACATCAGCTGCGCCCCCGCGTGGAGGTCGGCCGCCGTGAACGTGAGTCCGGGAGGCGGAGCGGCCCACAGGGACTTGGCCAGGACGGAGTGGGCCGCGCTCGCGACGACCAGCGTCCCCGCCCGCAGCGCCAGGGAGTAGCGGTGCCGCATCGGGTCCAGGCGGCACAGGGCGGTGGTGAACAGCATCCCCGCCGCGAACACCCGCAGATGCAGCAGCGCGTGCGCCCACGGCTGGTCGTGGACGGCGGACAGCAGCGGCGTGCGGTACATCATCCACAGTCCGCCGAAGTCGATGAGGGCGGCGACCGGCGGGAACACCAACACCGCGGCGAGCCGCGACTGCACCACGGCCAGCAGCGTCCGGCGCGTCCTTCCCGGCTGCAGTATCCGCAGCAAGAGGGTGACGGGGCGGGCCAGGACGAGCAGCAGCGGTCCGGCCATCCCGAGGATCAGATGCTGCAGCATGTGCGCGGTGAACGGCTCGCCCGGCAGCGGCGCCACGGCCGCCGTCGCGACGGCCGCGCCCCCGGCCGCGAAGGAGAGGTCGCGAAGCCACGGCCAGGCGTCGCCCCGCCGCCGCAGCCGGGCGGTCGCGGCGAGATAGGCGACGACGACGCCCGTCATGGCGAAGGCGGCCAGCCACGGCGCGAGCCCCGCCTGGACGGGCGCCTGATGCGCGAGTCCCATCAGCTCGCCCTGCCCGGCCGCCGCAGCATCGGAAGGAGGAGCAGGAAGCCCGCGAGGAGCATGAGCACCGCCACGACGTTCCACGTCCAGTCGTAGGGGGCGATGTCGACCTCGTAGCGGATCTGGTGCAGGCGCATGAGCTTGTGGTGGACGAGGCCGTCGTAGAGCTGGAAGGCGCCCGCCCCCAGCAGCACCCCTCCGCCCGCGACCCGTTTGGCGAGGGTGTTCCGCCTGGCCGCGTCGGCGGCCAGCACCAGCCCGAAGACGGTGGTGAACCAGCCGAAGGCGTGGAGCAGCCCGTCGGAGACCAATCCCATGTCCGTGGTCGATCTGTCGTAGAAGTGGTGCCAGTGCAGCAACTGGTGGAAAACGGCCTCGTCGACGAACGCGGCCGCTCCCACTCCGAACAGGACTCCGGCCCACAGGGACCGGTCAGATCGGACGGACATCACATTCACCTGTCTCTTTCGAGTTCCCGGGGTCGGGTGAAGGGCGAAGCGTGCGGAGAGGAGGCGAGCTCGGCGAACCGCAGCGCGTTGTGGACGGCCGCGGCGGAAGGGTCGTTGTTGAAGTAGACGTAGGCGTCCCCGCCCTCGGCGGTGACCTCGGACGTGCGGCGCGCCCACGCGTGCAGCGCGGCCTCCCCGTATCGGGGCCGGGGACGGGCCGCTCCCTCGTGGCAGCGCAGGTAGACCCATCCGGTGGTGCGCCACAACGGGGTCACCGGGCGGCTCTGCCGGTCGGCCCAGCACAGGGCCGCGGCGTGGTCGGCCAGCAGGTCGCGGATCTCCGCGGTCCACCAGGACGGGTGCCGGGGTTCGACCGCCACCCGCACGTCCGGCGGGAAGCAGCGCAGGCACCGGGCGAGCAGCCCGGCGTTCGCGCGCAGCGTCGGAGGCAGCTGCAGGAGGACGGGCCCGAGCTTGTCGCCGAGTCCCGAGGCGGCTCGCAACAGCCGTGCGACGGGTTCTTCGGGCGCCGAAAGACGGCGTATGTGAGTGAGGTAACGGCTCGCCTTGACCGCCATCACGAAGTCCGGAGGAGTCCTCTCGCGCCACTGCTCGAAGGTCTCCAGGGAGGGCAGCCGGTAGAACGCGGCATTGCTCTCGACGGTGTCGAACCGTTCGGAGTAGTGCTCCAGCCAGCGGGTCTGCGGAAGGCCCCGGGGATACAGCACGTCGCGCCAGTCGGCGTACTGCCAGCCGGAGGTACCGACCCGCAGCCTGCCCCTGGTAACCGGACTCACGTGACCCATCGGGCCGAATCCCCCCGATCCCGCTCGTTCCCTCCGTTTCTTTCATGCCTTCCCGGGGAGGGAGAAGATGAACACGGCGTACTTCGTGATCATGGTACGTCGGTCGCGGGGCGAGGAAGCGGAGCGACCCGGCGGGGGCCGGAAGGGCGGGGGACGATGCGGGTAGCGGTCATCGGCGGCACGGGGAACCTCGGTACGAACACCCTGAGGTCGCTGGCGGAGGATCCGGAGATCACCCAGCTCGTCGGCATCGCCCGGCGCAGACCGCGCCTGGAGATCGGCCGCACCCAGTGGGTGGCCGCCGACATCACCAAGAGCGACCTGGTGCCGCTGCTGCGCGGCATGGACGCCGTGGTGCACCTGGCGTGGATCTTCCAGCCGACCCACGACCCCTACAAGACGTGGCAGACGAACGTGCTGGGCAGCGCCCGGGTGTTCCGCGCCGTCGCGGAGGCGGGGGTGCCCTCGCTCGTCTACTCGTCGTCCGTCGGCGCCTATTCGCCGGGCCCCAAGGACCGCTTCGTCGACGAGGACTGGCCCACGCACGGCTGGCCCATGGCCGCCTACAGCAGGGAGAAGTCCTACGTCGAACGGATGCTGGACGCCTTCGAGGCCAGGTATCCGCAGTGCCGCGTGGTGAGGATGCGCCCCGGCTTCGTCTTCGAGCGCAGGACCGCGACGGAGCAGCGGCGGCTGTTCGCGGGTCCTCTGGTGCCGGGCAGGCTCGTCCGGCCCGGCATCGTTCCGGTCGTCCCGGACATCCCCGGGCTGAAAATGCAGATGCTGCACTCGTCGGACGTGGGGCGCGCCTTCCACCAGGCCGTCGTGCGGCCCGCGTACGGTGCCTTCAACCTCGCGGCCGAGCCCGTCATCGGTGCCGACGAACTGGCGGAGCTGTTCAACGCCCGCAAGGTGAAGGTGCCGGCGCGGGCCGTCCGGACGCTCCTGGCCGCCGCGTGGGGCCTGCGCCTCGTTCCGGCCTCCCCGCACCTGTTCGACCTGGCGCTGCGGTTGCCGCTCATGGACGCGGGAAGGGCCCGGGAAGAACTGCGCTGGACGCCCGAGCACAGCTCCGTCCACGCACTGTCGGAGTTCCTCGCGGGCCTCAGGGCCGGGGCGGACGAGGACACGCCCGCCCTGTCGAAGTCCTCCAGCGGGCCGCTGCGCGTCCGTGAGTTCCGCTCGGGCGTCGGCGGCACTTCCTGACGCCGTTCTCGCACCTGCCCTTCCTTTGTCATCCGTCATGTTCCTGGAGAGGAGTTCCCATGGTCGCCCCAGTGGAAGAGGGGACGAAGAAACACACCCGCCGACGCGCCTCGGACAAGGCGCCCCTGATCAGGGCGTCGGTCGCCGACACTGTGAAGGTCGGCGCGCTCGTCATGGCGCCGACGATCGCGCGCGGCGTCATCGCACGCCGTCCCCGTGTCGTCGCGCTCGCCGAGGGGATGCAGGCCGACCTGCGGGCGGGCCGCCTCCTGCGGCGGCTGCGCCACCGCTACGGCCGGGGTCCGCTGCGGCTGCGGCTGCCCGGCAGGTCCTACGTGCTGCTGCTGTCGCCCGAGGACGTTCGGCGAGCGCTGACGGAGTCGCCCGAGCCCTTCTCCCTCGACAACCGGGAGAAGCACGCCGCCCTCTCGCAGTTCCAGCCGCACGGAGTCCTCATCTCCAGGGGAGCGGACCGGGCGGACAGGCGGGCCTTCAACGAGGAGGTGCTCGACACCGCCCATCCCGTGCACTGCCTGTCCGGTGAGATCTCCCGCAAGATCGAGGGCGAGGCCGCCGAGCTGACCCGGATCATCGAGGACTCCGGCGAGCTGGGGTGGGGGGAGTTCCGCGCGGCCTGGTGGCGCGTCATCCGGAGGGTGGTGCTGGGCGACGGGGCCCGCGACGACCACCGCGTCAGCGATCTGCTCACCAAGCTGCGCATGAGCGCGAACTGGTCTTTCGCCCGGCCCCGCCGCAGGGT
Organism: Actinocorallia aurantiaca; assembly: GCF_039533685.1. Lineage (NCBI taxonomy): Bacteria > Bacillati > Actinomycetota > Actinomycetes > Streptosporangiales > Thermomonosporaceae > Actinocorallia > Actinocorallia aurantiaca. The sequence goes on from NZ_BAAATZ010000030.1 coordinate 34,855, forward strand.
GCTGCGCGCCCGCTTCCAGCGTCGTCTGGACGGCTACCTGAGCGAGGCCGAGCCGGGCAGCCTGGCCGAACTCGTCGCCAAGGCCCCGAAGACGGAGCGCACCGATCCGGCGCAGCAGGTGCCGCAGTGGCTGTTCGCCTACGAGCCCGCGGGCATGGCGGCGTTCCGCGCGCTGGCGCTGCTGGCCGCCCACCCCGAGCACATGCGCCGGGCCCGCCGCGAGGCCGAGAGCGGCTCGCTGGAGCTGCCGTTCCTGCGGGCCTGCGTGCAGGAGTCGCTGCGGCTGTGGCCGACCACTCCCGCGCTGCTGCGGGAGAGCACCGAGGACACCGTCTGGCACGGCAGGACGATGCCCGCCGGGACGGGGATGCTCATCTTCACCCCGTTCCTGCATCGGGACGACGAACTGCTGCCGTTCGCCGACTCCTTCGCTCCGGACATCTGGCTGGACGGCACGGCACGGGAGAGCTGGTCGATCGTCCCGTTCAGCGCGGGGCCCGGCGAGTGCCCGGGCCGGTCGCTGGTGCTGCTGTCGGCGAGCCTGTTCCTCGCGGCGCTGCTGCGGGAGCACGACTTCCGGCAGAGGGCGGGGGTACAGCCGCGTCCGGACCGTCCGCTACCGCGCACTCTCGGCCCCTTCCGCCTGCGCTTCGGTGTCGTTTGAGTAGATCCTTAGCCTTTCTTGAAAAAAGTGAGTGCGTATCACTCGGCTGGGGTAGTGGATAAACCATGACCAAATATGACGATCTGGGTCATGAGCCCGAAGAAACGCACGACAGGAAGTTCGCTCCGGTCAACAAGGGATCGGACGAACGCGGACGCACCGACCCCTCGGCTGAGAACGAAGGACCGGTGCCGCGGAGCGGAACCGGGGTTCCCGGAGTGCGCAACGCCCATCCGGAATCCCTTCCCCCCGACGAGAGCGGAGTGCGGGAATCGGAGGAGCAGGACGCCACGCGGAAACATCCGGGCTGATCCTCTGGATCGGTGTACGGAATCACGAAGATGTGAAAGGCAAGCCATGGGCGATAAGAGTGGAAAGCACGGTCCGAAGCTGGACGAGGAGATGCACAGGGAGGCCGAGGGGCTGACGCGCAGCGGCGGACCCACGCACCCCCAGCCGTGGAACGACCCCGAACCGGTCGACACCGACACGGGCGTCGACCCGACGGCCACCCGCGCCGACCGCAGGGGAGCGCCTCCCGGGATGACCCCGCGGGACGTCGAGGAGCGCAGCACCATCGCCTCGGTCCTGGCCGGTGTGAACTACCCGGCGAGCCCCCGGGAGCTGGCGGACCACGCGGCCTCCACCGCCGCGCCCGACAATGTGGTCTCCCGGCTCTCCCGGCTGCCCGGCGAGTCCTACGACGGGCTCCCGGAGATCGTCAAGGACCTCGGCATCGGTCACGAGGAACGCCGCACCTGACCCCTCGCCCCTCTCACCGCGGAAGGAGAAGCCCTTGAGTGAAAGACCGGCGCAGAGCCAGGAGTACCCCGGCCGGACCGGAGAGATGACCCCCGAACCGCAGGACGAGATGCGCGGCCACCGGGGAAGCGGGCTGCTCTCCGGCGCCCGCGCCCTGGTGACCGGAGGCGACTCCGGCATCGGGCGGGCGGTGAGCGTGGCCTTCGCCAAGGAGGGCGCGGACGTGGCGATCACCTACCTGGAGGAGGACTCCGACGCCCGGCACACGGCGGGCCTCGTCGAGGCCGAAGGCCGGACCTGCCACACCTTCGGCGGGGACATGGGGGACGAGAGCCACTGCCGGAAGGTCGTCCGGGACGCGGGCACCGCCCTGGGCGGGCTCGACGTCCTGGTCCTGCACCACGGGACCCAGACGCCGGCCGACGACGTCCAGAAGATCGACTCGGCGCAGCTGCGCCGCACCGTCGACGTCAACCTGCTCAGCCTGTTCTGGTGCGTGCAGGAGGCCCTGGAGTTCATGGCGGAGGGTTCGTCCATCGTCATCACCGGGTCGATCAACGGGCTGCGCGGCAACCCGAGCCTCATCGACTACGCGGCCACCAAGGCGGGGGCGATGAACCTCGCCCAGTCGCTGGCCGGCTCCCTGATGGACCGGGGGATCCGGGTGAACTGCGTGGCCCCGGGCCCGGTGTGGACCCCGCTCATCCCCGCGACGTTCGACGCCGAGAAGGTCGCGGACTTCGGGAAGCAGGCCCCGATGGGGCGCGCGGCGCAGCCGGACGAGATCGCCCCGTCCTACGTCTTCTTCGCCGCGAACCGCAGTTCCTCCTACTACACGGGCCAGACCCTGGTCCCCGCCGGCGGTGAGATCCACCCCGGCTGACCCGGAAGGATCCGCCATGACGGATGAGAAGAAGGAAGAGAACCGGAGTTTCGCCGACCGCAGGGCGGAGCAGGGAGCCCCGCTCGAGGACGAGTCGCCCGACCTGGCGGAGGAGTTCGCGCCCGGTCCGACCGACCCGCCGAACGCCGAGGCCGACGCTCCGGGCGGGGAGGACGAGGGATACGAGCCGCAGACCCGGGTGTGATCCTGGCGGCTCAGTCCAGCAGCCGGGCCGCGACCCTGAGGTCGCCGACGAGCCCGGCGTAGACGGCGTCCCGGTCGGGGGCGCGCAGGACCGCCGACGGGTGGATCGTCGCCACGATCCGCCCGGCCGGCGGTCCCTGCGCGGGGGCCGGGGCGCCGATGGCGTCGAACGGCGGGCAGTCCAGGGGCACGCCCCGCTGCTTCGTCACACGGAAGGACGGCCCGAGCAGAGCCCTGCCCGCGACCGCCCCCAGCGCCACGACCACCTCGGGGGACACCGCCTCCAGTTCGGCGACCAGCCAAGGCCGGCAGGCGTTGATCTCGATGGTGCCCGGGCTCTGGTGGAACCTCCGCTTCGACCACTCCTTCAGGGTGAACTTGAAGTGCTTGACCGCGTTGGTGACGTAGACGGCGTCACGTTCGATCTCCGCCTCCTCCAGGGCGCGGCCCAGCAGTTTCCCGGCGGGTCCCACGAACGGCCTGCCCTGCCGGTCCTCCTGATCGCCGGGCTGCTCCCCGACCAGGAGGAGCCGGGCCCCGACAGGGCCCTCCCCGAACACCGTCTGAGTGGCCCGCTCGTAGAGCGGGCAGCCGCGGCATCCCGCCGAGGCTCTGCGCAGTTCCGGCAGGTCCGCGTTCTCGGGCACGAACGGCCCGGCATCCCGTGATTCCCCCATATCCCGTCCCTACCCCGGAAAGGGCGGGGCGAGGCGGATTCAGCCCGCCCAGGAGGCGCTGGCCGTCCGGGAGAGGCGGATGACGACCTCCGGATGCCGTGAGGCGACGTTCCGGCGCTCTCCAGGGTCCTTGTCCAGGTTGTACAGCTCGCACCGCCAGCCGGAGTCCGAAGAGGGGCGGCGGGAGCCGGGCGCGAAGCGCACCAGCTTCCAGTCTCCCTGCCTCACCGCCTCCGCCATCCGGGTGACGCTCCCGTTCTCCGCCGCGTTCGCCCGCCGGGTGGAGTGGGTCTCGCTCCGGTACCAGTACAGGTGCCGGGCGGGAGGCTGACCGCGCCGGCCGGTGAGCGTCCCGCGCAGGGAGGTGCCGTCCAGGTGCCGGGGGATGGACGCCCCGGCGAACTCCGCGAGGGTGGGGAACAGGTCGGTGTGCTGGGTGATCCTCGAACTGCGCCCCTTCTTGACGAGGCCGGGGCCCCAGGCGATCAGCGGAACGCGGATCCCGCCCTCGTAGAGGTTGCGCTTGTACCCGCGCAGCGGCCCGTTGGCGTTGAAGCGGTCCGGATTCACGCCGCCCTCCTCGTGGGGGCCGTTGTCGCTGGTGAACAGGATGATGGTCCGCCGTTTCGAGGGCAGGGCGTCCAGCAGGTCGCCCAGGTGCGAGTCCAGCCGCGTGAGCTGCGCGGCGTGCGCCCGGTCGGCGCGCGACCAGGGTCTGGCGCGGTACCGGCCGAGGCTGGGCACGTCGCTGGGGGCGTGGGGGAGGTTGGGCGTGTAGACGAGCAGGAACGGGTCCCCGCCCGCCTTCTTGATGAAGGACACCGCCCGGTCGCGCAGCAGGTCGGGCGCGTACACGCCGTGCCGCCCCTGCCTGTTCGCCTTCAACCGGACCCGGCCGCCGTTGCGCCAGAGGTGCTCGGGGTAGTAGTCGTGGGCGTGGCGGTGGGTGATGTAGCCGTAGAACTCGTCGAACCCCCGTGCGTTGGGGTGGCTGGGCTGCTCTCCCCGCTCGGGGCCGAAGCCCCACTTGCCGATCAGCCCGGTGCGGTACCCGACGGCGCGCATCGCCTCGGCGAAGGTCGTGTCGCGGTCGCGCAGCGCGCCGGGCAGGCCCGCCCGCGGATTCTGGCGGACCTGGGAGTGCCCGGTGTGCAGGCCGGTGTACAGGGAGCAGCGGGCGGGCGCGCAGACCGCGGCGCCGGCGTAGGCCTGGGTGAACCTGAGCCCCTCGCGGGCCATCCGGTCGAGCACCGGGGTCTTGATCTTCTTCTGCCCGTAGGAGCCGATCGCGCCGTACCCCAGGTCGTCGGCCACGACGAGGACCACGTTGGGACGGTCGTCGGTGGCCCGCGCCTCCTCGGCGGCGGGTTCGAACGGCAGGGACACCGCCGGCCCGGACAGCGCGGGCGAGGAGGTCAACACCGGTGCGCCGAGACCGAGGACGGCCGAACCACGGAGCAACTGACGGCGGCTGAGCACGAGGATCACACTCCGACCAGGGACCAAGGGGGTACATGTCCATGATCGGAGATATTTCCCATTAAAGCAATAGGAATAGTCAACTTATGGTCAACAGCGCTTGACCGTCCCCCGGGATCTCCAGCCGCAGGAGTCGGCGCGGCCCGCGGGGGAGCTCAACCGGACGGTCGAGCCCGAGTTCCGCCAGGCGTGGGTGCCGCGGTGCCAGTAGAGGTGGCCGCGTCCGTCGCGGCCCGGGCCGGTGTGGACGCGGACGGTCCGGCCCGGCCCCAGCCGGAGGTCCTTGAACACATAGGTCTGGCCGTCCGCGCCGCGCAGCCGCCAGCCCCGCAGGTTCCGCGTCTTTCCGGAGCGGTTCCCGACCTCCACCCATTCGCCGTTCAGGCTCCGGTTCGTCCGGTCGTCGACGCCGGGCGCGTCGAAGCGGATCCGCTCGATCCGGACGCCAGGGGAGGAGGGGGAGGGGGAGGCGCCTTTCTCCGGCGCCAGCAGGCCGATGACGATGAAGGCGGTGAGGAAGAAGGGGACGGCGTTCACTCTTCCGAGCGTAGGAGCGGACTCCGGGGCCGACCATGGCCGTTCCGGGGAGAAAGGGGCGGCGTCAGGGTCAGTCAGCTCTCTCGTAAAGTGAGGATTCTCCGGAGACTTCTTCGCTTTGGGGTGAATATGCCCTACTCGGAGGGAGAGTCTGATCACTCCCGGATTCTGAGGAGATCTCCGGTGGTAGTTATCGATTGTGGACCTCAATGCGGCGATCGAAGAGCTCTACCGCGTGCCGCCCTCGGAGTTCGTCCAGGCCCGGCGCCGGCTGGCCGACGCCGCGCACCTCGAGGGGGACGAGGCCGCGGCCAAGCAGATCAGGGCGCTGCGGCGGCCGACGGTCTCGGCCTGGGCGGTGAATCTGCTGGTCCGGGAGCAGGGCGAGCTGGTGGGGGAGCTGCTGGAGCTCGGCGTCGAGATCCGCAGGGGCTGGGCCGAGGGCGAGGACCCCGCCAGATTCGACCGGGTGCGCAACCTGGCGGTGGCCGAGGCCGTCCGGGTGGCGGGCGTCCTGGTGGAGGCCACCGGCCGTCCGCTGGGGGAGCAGGCCGCCCACGAGGTCGAGGAGACGCTCCAGGCCGCGGTCGTGGACGCCGAGGCCGCGGAGGAGGTGCGCTCGGGCAGGCTCACCCACCCGCGCAGCCACGCCGGCTTCGCCGCCCCCGAGGCGCCGGCTCCGGGGGAGGCGGTCGCGGAGAGGGGGGACGCCGCCCGCGTCCGGGAGGAGAAGGCGCGCAGGCGCCTGGAGCAGCTGGAGCAGCGGGCGGCCGAACTGGCTGCGGAGCGCGACGCCCTGCGCCGGGAGCTGGAGCACGTCGAACAGGAGTCGGAGAAGCTGCGCCACCGCCTGGACCAGCTCCGCCTCCACCACTCCGCCGTCCGCCGCAGGCTCGAGGACGCCGAGGCGCAGACCGAGACCGCGCTGTCCCGGGCCGCGGAGGCCCGCTCCGAGCTGGGCCCGCCCTGAACCGGCGCCCTACGACGGGGATGAGACCCTCGCGAACCACCGGTATCTTCGCACGGTGATCGAAGTACGGACATGCGACTGGAGCGACCCGGACGGTGCGCGGCTGCGGGCCGCGATGGCGGTGGAAATCGACGAGCGCTACGCGGACAGGGACGCCAAGGCCTCTCCCGCCCTGATCGAGGCGCTGGCCCTCGACCCCGGAGAAGTCGTCTTCGTGGCCGTCGCGACCCGGGACGGCGTCCCCGCCGGGCACGCCGCGCTGCGCCGGTGCGGCCCCGACCTGGAGCTCAAGCGCATGTACGTCACGCCGGAGGCCCGGGGCGGCGGCGTCTCCCGCGCGCTGCTCGACTGGGTCGAGCAGACGGCGCGCGAGGACGGCGCGCTCCGGGTGGTCCTCCAGACCGGCGACCGCCAGCCCGACGCCGTCCGCCTGTACGAACGCGAAGGCTACGTCCGCATCCCCGTCTACCCGCCCTACGTCGGCGTCCCGGAGCTGCACTCCATCTGCATGGCCAAGACGCTCTGACCCTCCCGCTACTCCCGGGGCAGGCGCTCGCCTTCGCGGACGCGTTCCAGGCCCAGCCAGATGAAGTCCAGGGCCATCGCCTCGGCTCGTTCGCGCTCGACGTCGGGGTGCTCCAGCCACCAGGAGATCAGCGAGAACAGGGAGCCGTAGATGAGAGGGACCAGCAGGCGCGCCCGCCGCTCGTTGGCGGCCAGCTCCTGGGGGCCGAGCCGCTGCCTGCGCCGCGACAGCAGGCGGTCGGAGGCGGCCTCGCCGAAGCTCTCCCGCAGCTCCCGCAGCTCCACCCCGACCTCGGGCTTGTCCAGGTGCCGGATGATGACCGACCAGGCGTCGGGCTCGGCGGTCGCGTAGTCGAACAGGGTCGAGACCATGCCGCCGACCCGCTCCAGGGACGAGGCGTTCTCCACCTCGGAGTCGGCCAGCCGCGTCGTCAGGTCGTCGACGATCGCCTGGGCCACCTCGGAGAACAGCTGGTCCTTGGACTCGAAATGCTGGTACAGCAGTGCCTTGGAGACCCCGGCCGCCGCGGCGACGTGCTCCATCTGGGTCAGGTGGAAGCCGCGCCGGCCGAACTCGGCCAGCGCGGCGGCCATCAGCTGCTCCCGCCGCGTGGCGGCGGACAGTCTTCTACCTGCCAAGATACGGAGCCAGTTCGGTGCGGGCGACGGAGCGGACGTGCACCTCGTCGGGGCCGTCCGCGAGCCGCAGCGTACGCGCCCCCGCCCACATCGCGGCCAGCGGGGTGTCGGAGGAGACGCCCGCGCCGCCGTGGACCTGGATGGCCTTGTCGAGCACGTCGAGCGCGACGCGCGGCGCCACCACCTTGATCGCGGCGACCTCCGAACGGGCCGCCTTCACCCCCTGGGTGTCGATCAGCCAGGCGGTCTTCAGGGTGAGCAGCCTGGCCTGCTCGATGGCCATGCGGGACTCGGCGATCCACTCCTGGACCACGCCCTGGCGGGCGATCTCCTTGCCGAACGCCACGCGGGAGGCCGCCCGCTCGCACATCAGCTCCAGCGCGCGCTCGGCCATGCCGATGGCGCGCATGCAGTGGTGGATGCGCCCCGGCCCGAGCCGGGCCTGGGCGATGAGGAACCCGCCGCCCTCCTGCCCGATGAGGTTGGACACCGGCACCCGGACGTCCTCCAGCCGGATCTCGCAGTGCCCGTGCTGGTCGTGGTAGCCGAACACCGACAGGTCGCGCACGACGGTGACGCCCGGGGCGTCCATCGGGACCAGCACCATCGACTGCTGGGCGTACGGGTGGCCCTCGGGGTCGGTCTTGCCCATGAGGATCATGACGGCGCAGCGCGGGTCGGCGGCGCCGGTCGTCCACCACTTGCGGCCGTTGATGACGTACTCGTCGCCGTCACGGACGATGCTCGTGGAGATGTTCCGGGCGTCGGAGGAGGCCACGTCCGGCTCGGTCATGCCGAAGCAGGAGCGGATCTCGCCCTCCAGCAGCGGCTTGAGCCAGCGCTCCTTCTGCTCCTCGGTGCCGAACATGTGCAGCACCTCCATGTTCCCGGTGTCGGGGGCGGCGCAGTTGATCGCCTCGGGGGCGAGTGCGGAGGAGCGGCCGGTGAGCTCGGCCAGCGTCGCGTAGTCGGTGTTGGACAACCCGGAGACGTCCGGCAGGAAGAGGTTCCACAGGCCGCGCTCGCGGGCGTCGGCCTTCAGCTCCTCGACGACCGGGGGCAGGTCGTGGGGCCGCCCGGCCTCGGCCAGCTCCGCCCGCTGCGCCGCGTAGACCGCCTCGGCGGGGTAGACGCGGGCGTCCATGAAATCCTGCAGCCGCGCCAGATATCCGGCGGCCCGTTCGCTCAATGAGAAGTCCATGCCAGTATCATAACTGACGGGTCAGTTACTTAATGGGAGGGTCCGTGGAAGTCAAGGGAAAGGTCGTCTGGATCACCGGCGGCGCCAACGGCATCGGCGCGGCCACGGCCCGCCGCCTGGCCGGCCTCGGCGCCCGGCCGGTCCTGTGCGACGTGGACGTCGAGCGGGGCGAGGCCCTGGCGGCCGAGCTGGACACCCTGTTCGTGCGGTGCGACGTGCGCGAACCCGCCGACAGCGTCCGCGCGGTGGAGGCGGTGGTCGAGAACTTCGGCGGCCTGGACGTGGCGTTCCTCAACGCCGGCGTGAGCACCGGCTGCGACCTGGGCGAGGGCTTCGACCCCGAGGTCTACCGGCGCGCGATGTCCATCAACCTCGACGGCGTCGTGTACGGCGTGCACGCGGCGCTGCCCGCGCTGCGCGCACGGGGCGGCGGCGACATCGTCCTCACCGGGAGCATGGGCGGCCTGGCCCCCATGCCCTACGAACCGGTCTACGCGGCCAACAAGGCGGCCGTCGTCGCCCTGGCCCGCTCGCTGGGCCCGGCCTACGAGGAGGAGGGCATCCGCGTCAACGCGCTGTGCCCGTCCTTCGCCGACACCGACATCCTCACCCGGCTGCGGGACTTCCTCGGCGACTTCCCCATCCTGGACGTGGAGACCGTCGTCGACGCCTTCCTGACGCTCCTGGCCTCCGGCGCCACCGGCCAGGCCTGGCCGGTGGTGCCCGGCCGCGAGTTCGAGCCGTTCCGTTTCCGCGGGGTCCCCGGGCCCCGGGTCTGAGGAGGAGCCGACCATGAGAGCCATCCAGATCACCGAGTTCGGCGGACCCGAGGTGCTGCGCCTCGCCGAGGTGCCCGCCCCCGTGCCCGGGCGCGGGCAGGTGCTCGTCGACGTCACCCGCGCCGGGGTGAACTACGCCGACACCCACCAGGCGGAGAACAGCTACCTGGCGGCCGCCGAGCTGCCGATGATCCCCGGCGGCGAGGTCGCGGGCACCGTCGACGGGCGCCGCGTGGTCGCCCTGACCTCGAACGGAGGCGGCTACGCCGAGCAGGCCGTGGCCGACGCCGGAGCCGTCTACGACATCCCCGACGGGATCGACGACCTGACCGCGCTCGGCCTCGTCGTCCAGGGCGCGACCGCCTGGCTGCTGCTGCGCAAGAGCACGCACCTGGAGCCCGGGGAGTCCGTCGTCGTGCACGCCGCCGCGGGCGGGGTCGGCAGCCTGGCCGTCCAGCTCGCCAGGGCCTGGGGCGCGGGACGCGTCATCGCCACCGCCTCGAGCGAGGACAAGCGCAAGCTGGCTCTGGACCTCGGCGCGGACGTCGCGCTGGACCCGGACGTCCCCGACCTCAAGGCCGCGCTCATCGAGGCGAACGGCGGCAGGCGCGTCGACGTCGTGCTGGAGATGACCGGCGGAGACGTCACCGACCGGTCCCTGGCGGCGCTGGCGCCCTTCGGAAGGCTCGCCTTCTACGGGATGGCCTCCCGCAAGCCGCCGTCCCCGATCCAGGCGCCCTCCCTGCTGCGCCACTCCACCGCCGTGGCCGGCATGTGGCTGCCGCACGTCTTCACCCTGCCGGGCGACATCATGCGCCGGGCGATGACGGAGCTGTTCGGCCTGGCCGCCTCGGGGGCGCTGCGCGTCCTGCCCGGCGGCGAGTACGGGCTGTCGGAGGCCGCCGCCGCCCACGAGGCGCTGCGCTCCCGCCGGACGGCGGGCAAGCTGGTGCTCGACCCGTCGCGCTAGGCGCGGGCCGCCCCACCGGCCGGGTCCGCGCCGGTGGGGCGCCGGGACGGCCGCCTCACCCGGCGATGCCGTTCTCGTAGGAGAAGACGACGGCCTGGGTGCGGTCCCGCAGGCCCAGCTTGCTCAGGACGTGGCCGACGTGGGTCTTGACGGTCTGCTCCGACAGGAACAGCTCCCCGGCGATCTCGGCGTTGGACAGGCCCCGGGCGATCAGCCGCAGGACGTCCAGCTCGCGGGGGGTGAGCACGTCCACCAGGTCCGAGCGGGGCCGCTCGTGCCGCCGCCGGCGGGCGAAGTCGGAGATGAGCCTGCGGGTGATCGAGGGGGCCAGCAGCGCCTCGCCGGAGGCCACCACCCGCACCGCGTTGATGAGGTCGCCCGCCGAGGCGTCCTTCAGCAGGAATCCGCTGGCTCCCGCGCCGAGCGCCTCGTAGACGTACTCGTCCAGGTCGAACGTGGTCAGCACGAGGACCTTGGGGCTCTCCTTGTCGTCCGTGGCGATGCGGGCGGTGGCGGCCAGCCCGTCCAGCCTCGGCATCCGGATGTCCATGACGACGACGTCGGGGCCGAGCTCGGCGCACAGCTCCACCGCCTCCAGCCCGTCCCCCGCCTGGCCCACCACCTCGATGTCCGGCGCGGAGGCCAGCAGCGTGGCCAGCCCGTCCCTGATCATGACCTGATCGTCAGCTATCACCACGCGGATCATGCGCGTCATCATAGGGAAGCTCGGCCAGCACGGCCCATCCTTCGCCCTCCTCGCCCGCGAAGAGGGTGCCGCCCAGCATCGTCACCCGCTCGCGCATCCCGACCAGGCCGTGCCCGCCGTTGCTGGTGTCGGGCTCGCCGTGCGGGCCGTCGTCCCGCACCGACAGCCTCAGCCGGTCGGGGTCGTAGCGGACCTCCACCGAGACGGCGGCTCCGGGGGCGTAGCGGGAGGCGTTGCTCAGCGCCTCCTGGATGATCCGGTAGGCCGACAGGTCCAGGCCCTCCGGGAGCGCCAGGGCGGCGCCGATCACGGTCAGCGAGATCCGCAGCCCGTCGTGGGAGGCCACGAGGTCGGGCAGCCGGTCCATGCCCGGCTGGGGCACCCTTTCGGCCGTCTCGTCGTGGGCGCGCAGCAGCCCGACCACCCGCCGGGTCTCGGTGAGCGCGGCCCGCGCCTCGTCCCGCAGCAGCGTGAAGGTGGCGCGGGCGGCGTCGGGCAGTTCCGGGATCTTGTAGGGGGCGGCCTCGGCCTGCAGCGCGATCACGGACATGTGGTGGGCGACGACGTCGTGCAGTTCCCGCGCGATGCGGGAGCGCTCCTCCAGCACCGCCTGGCGGGCCAGGTCCTGGCGGCGCAGCTCGGCCTGCTCGGCCAGGGTCATCTCGGCCCAGCGCCGCCCGCCGACGGCGTCGCCGAAGACGAGGGCCAGCCCGGCCAGCGCGCTGAGGATGAGCCCGAACCACGGCTCGAGCCCGTTGAACAGGATCGGCACGATCGCCAGGACGGTGATCGTCAGCACGCTCACGCCCTTGGCCACCAGGCGGGCGGAGACCGCCGCGACCAGGGCCAGCACCGGCAGCAGCCCCAGCAGGGAGGTGACCGGCCAGGGCATGAACTCCTCGTGGTGGCCCAGGGAGATCTCGGCCAGCAGCAGCCCCGCCACCATGATCCGCCAGGAGGCCAGCGGCAGGTAGGGCGCGACCAGGAGCGGCAGGCCCTGCAGCAGCCCGAGCAGCCAGCTCTGGCTCGCCCCCAGCCCGTGCAGGTTGATGTAGAGGGCGATGCTGCCGCCGGTGAACCCGATGGCGAGGGCCAGGGTGAGGGCCAGGACGGAGGCCTTCACCCAGGTTTTGTCAGTGGAGTACAGGCGCCGTTCCGGCCGGACGGGGGCCCGCACCGCGGCGTCGAGGAGCGCGGCGAAGACGCCCCGGGGGACTTGTTCGATCACACTGGCGAGGCTAGCCATCGAAGGCGTGTCCCGTCCTGCCCCCGCCGGGTGATCCCCCGAACACCTCCCGAGAGCGAGCCGGCGCCTGAAGGGAAACGGCCCTCATAAAATGAAGAATTCCGATTGACTTAATAGGAAATGCAGGCCAGGATGGGCGCATGACCTTGACCGCTACCGATTCCGGGACGCGCGCGCTGAGCGGGCGCGCACGCGCCCTCGCAGAAGACAGCGCAGAGTGGCTGCACCGGGTCCGCCTGGACCCGCAGGGCCGCTGGTACGAGAGGCTGCACGCGGACGACGACCACGAGGTGTGGATCATCAGCTGGCTGCCCGGGCAGAGTACCGGCTTCCACGACCACGGCGGCTCGGCGGGCGCGTTCGCCGTCGTCCTGGGAGAGCTGGAAGAGGCCACGGTGGGCGACGCCCGGACCCTGGAGTCCGGCGAGGTGCGCGGTTTCGGCGAACGCCACGTCCACGACGTCCGCAACGTCTCGGCGGCCCCCGCGGTGAGCGTCCACGTCTACTCGCCGCCGCTGTCGAGCATGAACCGCTACGACCTCGGCCCCGAAGGGGAGCTGGTCACCCTGCGGTCGGAGTCGGCGGAGGACTGGTGAGCCGGCCGCCCGGGGCGAGGTCCATCGACGAGATCCTGGAGGAGGCCCGCGCCCGCCTGGTCCGGATCACCCCGGCGGAGGCGCACGCCGAACCGGACGCCCTGCTCATCGACATCAGGCCCGCCGCGCAGCGCGCCGCCGAAGGCGCCGTCGAGGGCGCGCTGATCGTCGAGCGCAACCACCTGGAGTGGCGGTTCGACCCGGAGAGCGACGCCCGCCTGCCCGAGGCCGTCGGCTACGGCGTGCGCGCGGTCGTCTTCTGCTCCGAGGGCTACACCTCCAGCCTGGCCGCGGCCGCGCTGCAGGATCTCGGCCTGTCCCGCGCCACCGACGTCATCGGCGGATTCCTGGCCTGGAAGGAGGCGGGACTGCCCGTCGTCGCGGGCTGAGGCCGTATCCGGATGGACGCGGGAGGAGATCGGGTTAGACTGGGGGGCATGGCAGCCGCTCACCTCGCTCACGAGACGACCACGCCGGGGTTCTCCCCGGCCGTCTGAGCACGCGCGCTGACCATCTGCGACATGCGAAGGGCCCTGGGAGAATTCTCCCGGGGCCTTTTGCTCATTATCCGACCGTTTCACACGATTCAAGGAGTTCCCGTGTCCGAACTGCGCGTCACCCTCGGCGGAAGCGAGCGAGTGGTGGACGCCGGCACCACGGCGGGGCAGGTGCTGGACGGAGGTTCCCGGATCGTCGCGGCCCGGGTCGGCGGTGAGCTGCGCGACCTGGAGTACGTCGTGCGGGACGGGGACGTCGTCGAGGGCGTCGAGATCGACTCCAAGGACGGCCGCGACATCCTGCGCCACTCCACCGCCCACGTGATGGCGCAGGCCGTCCAGGAGATCTTCCCCGAGGCCAAGCTCGGCATCGGGCCGCCGGTCGAGAACGGCTTCTACTACGACTTCGACGTCAAGGAGCCCTTCACCCCCGAGGACCTCAAGCGCGTCGAGAAGCGCATGCGCGAGCTCGTCAAGCAGGGCCAGCGCTTCTCCCGCCGGGTCGTCTCCGACGAGGAGGCCCGTGAGGAACTGGCCTCCGAGCCCTACAAGCTCGAGCTGATCGGCCTGAAGGGCGGCGCGGAGGACGAGGAGTCGGTCGAGGTGGGCGGCGCGGAGCTGACCATCTACGACAACCTCAACGCCAAGACCGGCGAGCTGTGCTGGAAGGACCTCTGCCGCGGCCCGCACCTGCCGACCACCCGCAACATCCCGGCGTTCAAGCTGATGCGCGCCGGCGGAGCGTACTGGCGCGGGAGCGAGAAGAACCCGCAGCTGCAGCGCATCTACGGCACCGCCTGGGAGTCCCGCGAGAAGCAGGACGAGTACCTCAAGATGCTGGAGGAGGCCGAGAAGCGCGACCACCGCAAGCTCGGCGCCGAACTCGACCTGTTCTCCTTCCCCACCGAGATCGGCTCCGGCCTGCCGGTGTTCCACCCCAAGGGCGGAATCATCCGGCGCGAGCTGGAGAACTACTCGCGGCTCCGGCACGAGCAGGCCGGCTACTCCTTCGTCAACACCCCGCACATCACCAAGGGCCACCTGTACGAGATCTCCGGGCACCTCGGCTGGTACCGCGAGGGCATGTTCCCGCCCATGGAGCTGGAGGGGGCCCAGTACTTCCTCAAGCCCATGAACTGCCCCATGCACAACCTGATCTTCGACGCGCGGGGCCGCTCCTACAAGGAGCTGCCGCTGCGGATGTTCGAGTTCGGCACCGTCTACCGGTACGAGAAGTCCGGCGTGGTGCACGGCCTCACCCGGGTGCGCGGCCTGACCCAGGACGACGCGCACATCTACTGCACCCGCAAGCAGATGCAGGACGAGCTGCACTCGCTGCTGAAGTTCGTGCTGGATCTGCTGCGCGACTACGGCCTGGACGACTTCTACCTGGAGCTGTCCACCCGGGACCCGAAGAAGTCCGTCGGGTCGGACGAGGAGTGGGAGGAGGCCACCGAGATGTTGAGGGTGGCCGCCGAGAACTCCGGTCTCGAGCTCACCCCCGACCCGGAGGGCGCCGCCTTCTACGGTCCGAAGATCTCCGTCCAGGCCCGTGACGCGATCGGCCGCACCTGGCAGATGTCCACCATCCAGGTGGACCTCCAGCTGCCCAAGCTGTTCAACCTGGAGTACCAGGCGGCCGACGGCACCCGGCAGCAGCCGGTCATGATCCACCGGGCGCTGTTCGGCTCGATCGAGCGGTTCTTCGGCGTCCTGCTGGAGCACTACGCCGGCGCGATGCCGCCGTGGCTGGCCCCGGTCCAGGTCGTCGGCATCCCGATCGCCGACGAGCACGCGCCCTACCTGGAGGAGATCGCGGCGAAGCTGCGCTCCCACAACATCCGGGTGGAGGTCGACTCCTCGTCCGACCGCATGCAGAAGAAGATCCGCAACGCCCAGAAGCAGAAGGTCCCGTTCATGCTGCTGGCGGGCGACGAAGACGTGTCCAAGGGCGCGGTGTCGTTCCGCTACCGTTCCGGCGAGCAGAACAACGGGGTGCCGGTGGACGAGGCCGTGGCCGAGATAGTGAAGGCCGTCGCCGACCGCGTCCAGGTCTGAGCGCCCGCCGGAGGGGCCGCCCCGCATGGGCGGCCTTTCCGGTGGCCGTGGAAGATCTGTTCTTTGTACGATTCCCCGGGTGACGGTGACACATGACGCTCGTCCCCCGGTGAGAGAACGCCTGCTGGACGCCGCCCGCCTGCTGATCGAGACCCGGGGCTGGCCGCGGCTGCGGGTGGCCCACGTCGCGACCGAGGCCGGGGTCAGCAGGCAGAGCGCCTACAACGAGTTCGGCTCCAAGGCCGCGCTCGGCGAGGCCCTGGTGATCCGGGAGTTCGAGCGGCACCTGACCGGGCTCAGCGAGTGCCTGCTGGACCAGCGGGACGACGTCGAGGCGGCGGTCGTCGAAGGGGTGCTCTACACCTTCCGCCAGGCCGCGCCGGACCCGGTGCTCCGCAGCATCCTCACCAGCGCCAGGCTCGGCTGGTCGGCCGAGGAACTGGTCGACGTGCTGCGCCGAAGGAAGGACCCGCCGCTGGTGATGGCGGTGCAGACCTTCACCGACCTGGTGGCCCGGCACCGTCCGGACCTGGACCCCGAATCGGTCCACCTGGCCGTCGACATGGTCTGCCGGGTGACCATCAGCTACCTGGTCACCCCGCAGGGCACGGCGGAGGAGTCGGCCCGCCGGATCGCGTTGATGGCGACCCGGGTCCTGGGCGTCCCCGTGCGGTAGCCTCTATCACCCCCTACCCCCTAGTAACGATTGTGGGAGCGCCCATGCCGGAGAGCCCTCTGATGCACCGGGTGCTCCGCAGCTCCGGTTACGCGATCACGGCGCTTCTCGTCCTGGCGGCGGTCGGCGTCCTGCTGTGGCCGCTGATGGACGACGGCGCCCCGACCGCGGCGCGTCCCGGGCCCACGGCGCCCGCGCAGCCGGTTCCGGGCACGACCGGGAGCGCCGGCGACCAGGAGGACAACCCGTTCACCGCGCTCGACCCGGGGAAGGGCGTCACGGAGCAGCAGCCGAGGGGGAACGGGCCCTGCGGCACCAAGTCGGCGTACTACAAGCGCGCCGGAAAGGGCATCGAGGTGACCGTCGTCTACACCGGGTTCGGCGCGGTCCGCGCGATCGTGGTGCCGGTCAACGGCGAGCCCGCCGCGCAGAGCTACACCACCTCCGGCGACCCGACCCCGCATGTCTTCAAGTTCGAGGACGTCTCGTCCCAGGCCATCAAGAAGGTCGGCCTGACGGTGATGGGCCGCACGGGCGAGGTGGAGTGCGAGCTCCAGCGCAAGTGAGCGTCCGGGCGGGGTGACCCGCGGGCGGGACGGGTTCAGGCGTGGACGGAGCCCGGCATCCGCACGTCCTCCACGGTCACGTCGACCGAGGAGACCTTCATGCCCAGCATGACCCCCACGCTCCTGGCCACGTTGTTCTTCACCGTCCGGGCGACGTCCATGACGACGCTGCCGTACTCCACGACCAGGGCGAGCTCCAGGGAGATCTCCTCGCCGGTGACGCGGGCCCGCACCCCGGGCTCGCGGCGCCCGTCGCCGCCGATGCGCCGGCGGACCTCCTCCATGGTCTCGGAGGCCTCCCGCCCGCCGCCGAGCGAGGCGACCCCGGAGACCTCCAGCGCGGCCAGGGCGGCGATCTTCTCCACGACCTCGTCCTCGATCCTGATCTGGCCCTTGACGGAGGCGCCGCGGGCGGCGGGCTCCACGGGGGCGCTCTCCGGGGCGGGGGAGGGCGGCTGGACCGGAGCGGGCGGCGCGCTCTGCGGGACCGGTCCCGCGCCGCCGGGCAGGACCTCGCCGCGCAGCGGCGGCGGGAGGGTCGCGCTGAGGCCGCCGGAGGGAGCCGGCGTGGCGGGGGGAGCGGGGAAGAAGGGCATCGCCGACCGCGGTTCGTGCCGGTGCTCGCCGCCGGTGCCGTTGCTGGAGTAGAGGGGGTCGAGATCGGGCATCGCGGTCTCCTGACTGGGGCGCCGCCGGGTACGGTGTCTGCCATCTTGGCGGAGCGTGGCCGGGATACGCCAGACAAGTGCGTTTTTCCTGCTCTTTGTTGCTAAAAGTTAAGTTTGTACGCCCGGTTTCCGGCTCCGCCTCCGTCCCGCCTATCCTGAGCGGGCCTGGTGCTGAGAAAGGGGCGTGGCCGTGGTGAGGGAGCCGTCTGACAGGTCCTCCGAAGCCGAGGAGCAGGAGGGCACGGGCACACCGGACGGTTTCCAGCGGTTGTGGACCCCGCACCGGATGGCCTACATCAAGGGCGAGAACAAGCCGACCGGCCCGGGGGAGGGCGACGGCTGCCCGTTCTGCGAGATCCCCAAGGGCGCCGACGAGGACGGCCTGGTCATCCGCAGGGGCGCCTCGGTCTTCGCGGTCCTCAACCTCTACCCCTACAACACGGGGCACCTCATGGTCTGCCCCTACCGCCACGTGGCCGATTACTCCGAGCTCGACGACGACGAGACGCTGGAGCTCGCCCGGTTCACCCAGCGGGCGATCGGGGCGCTGCGCAAGGCCAGCGGGGCGCACGGCTTCAACGTCGGCATGAACCTCGGCACGGTGGCGGGGGCGGGCATCGCCGCGCACCTGCACCAGCACGTCGTCCCGCGCTGGGGCGGCGACACCAACTTCATGCCGGTGATCGGCCGCACCAAGGTGCTGCCCCAGCTGCTGCGCGACACCCGCGCCCTCCTCGCGGAGGCCTGGCCCGAGGACTGAGCGCCGGACCCCCGGGCCCCGGGGCAGCCACTACGATGGCGGAGCCCTGCAATCGATGGTTTGGACGAAGATGCTCAACCGCTTGCGGCCCGCGCTCGCCAAGGTGGTGACCCCGATCGGGAGGACGCTCGCCCGCACCGGAGTCACCCCCAACGTGATCACCGTGACGGGCACCGTCGGCGTCGCCGCCGGTGCGCTGCTGTTCTACCCGCGGGGCGAGCTGTTCTGGGGCACCGTCGCGATCACCGCCTTCGTCTTCTTCGACATGTTCGACGGCGCCGTCGCCCGGATCACCGGCAAGACCGGGACCTGGGGCGCCTTCCTGGACTCCACCATGGACCGGGTCGGGGACGCCGCCATCTTCGCCGGGCTGATCCTGTGGTTCACCGGCGCGGGCGACAACGCGCTGCTGTCCTGGCTCGCCCTGTTCTGCCTGGTCGCCGGGGTCGTCATCTCCTACGCCAAGGCGCGGGCCGAGGGCCTGGGCCTCACCTGCGACGTCGGCATCGCCGAGCGCTCGGAGCGGCTCGTCATCAGCCTGGTCGCGGCGGGCCTGCACGGGCTGGGCGTCCCCTACGCGCTGCACGTCGGCCTGAGCCTGCTGGCGGTCCTCAGCACCGTCACGGTCGCGCAGCGCTTCCACGTCGTCCACCAGCAGTCCGCCGGCCGGGTCGCCTCGTGAGCGGGGCGGCCGAACTCCGGGACAAGGCCTTCGACAACCTCTACGCGCTGGGCTGGACGGCCGTCAAGCACATGCCCGAGGGAGCCGCCCGCCGCCTCTTCCGGCGGATCGCGGACCGCACGTGGGCCAAGCGGGGCAAGGGCGTCCGGCAGCTGGAGAAGAACCTCGCCCGGGTGCTCGGCGTCCCGCCGCAGGATCCGAGGGTGCGCCGGCTCAGCCGCGAGGCCATGCGCTCCTACCTGCGCTACTGGCTGGAGAGCTTCCGCCTGCCCGTCATGAGCGAGGAGCGCATCGTCTCGGGGATGAACATCACCGGCTACGAGCAGATCGAAAGAATCCTCGGCGAGGGCAGGGGAGTGGTGGTGGCGCTCCCGCACATGGGCAACTACGACCACGCCGGGGCCTGGCTGGTGCTGAGGGGGCGCGCGCTCACCACGGTGGCCGAACGGCTGAAGCCCGAGTCGCTCTTCGAGCGCTTCGTCGCCTACCGCGAGTCCCTGGGCTTCGAGATCCTGCCGCTGACCGGAAGCGACGTGTCGGTCTTCGGCGTGCTGGCGCGGCGGCTGCGCGAGGGCAAGGTGGTGTGCCTGGTGGCCGACCGGGACCTGACCGCCACCGGGATCGAGGTCGACTTCTTCGGCGGCCCGGCCCGGCTGCCCGGCGGGCCCGCCGCCCTGGCGGTCCAGACGAACGCCGCCCTCCTGCCGGTCACCCTGTGGTATGAAAAAGACGGCTGGGGCGCGCGCGTGCACGAGGAGATCCCCGATCCCGGGGAGGGCGACCGCAAGGCCCGCACCCGCGCGATGACCCAGTCGCTGGCCGACGCCTTCGCCGAGGGCATTTCCGCTCACCCCGCGGACTGGCACATGCTGCAGAAGGTCTGGGTGGAGGATCTGTCTTGAAGATCGGCATCGTCTGTCCCTACACCTGGGACGTCCCCGGCGGAGTGCAGCAGCACATCCGCGATCTGGCCGAGGCGCTGCTGGCGCTGGGCCACGAGGTGTCGGTGATCACACCGGTCGACGACGACGACACCGTGCTGCCCCCCTACGTCGTGGCGGCGGGCCGGGCGGTGCCGGTGCCCTACAACGGCTCGGTGGCCCGGCTGGCGTTCGGCTTCCTGTCGGCGAGCAGGGTGCGCCGCTGGATCCGCGAGGGCGGCTTCGACGTCCTGCACATCCACGAGCCCGCCGCGCCGAGCCTGGGCCTGCTGGCCTGCTGGGCGGCGGACGGGCCGATCGTGGCGACCTTCCACGCCTCCTACGAGAAGTCCCGCGCGGTCACCGTCTCGGCGCCGATCCTGCAGAGCGCCCTGGAGAAGATCACCGGCCGGATCGCGGTGTCGGAGGCCGCCCGCAACACCCTGGTGGAGCATCTGGGCGGCGACGCCGTCCTCATCCCCAACGGGGTCGCCACCGAGCGGTACGCGTCGGCCGAACCGCTGCCCGGTTGGGACAGCAGGGACGACGGGGGCTCCCTGGGCTTCCTCGGCCGCATGGACGAGCCGCGCAAGGGCCTGCAGGTGCTGCTGACGGCCTTCGAGACGCTCGGCAGGCAACGGCCGGGCCTGCGCCTGCTGGTGGCCGGTCCGGGCGACGCCGAGGACGTGCTGTCCAAGGTCTCGCCCGAGCTGCGGGACCGGGTCGTGGTGCTGGGCATGGTCAGCGAGGAGGACAAGATCCGCGCCTACCACTCGGTCGACGTGTTCGTCGCGCCGAACCTGGGCGGGGAGAGCTTCGGCATCGTGCTCACCGAGGCGATGTCGTCCGGGGCCCCGATCCTGGCCAGCGACATCGAGGCGTTCCGCCGCGTGCTGCAGGACGGCCGGGCCGGGGCGCTGTTCACCACCGGCGACGCCGGTTCGCTGGCGGCGGAGGCGGGGGCGCTGCTGGACGACCCGGCGCGGCGCAAGGAGCTGTCCAAGGCCGCTCGGACCGCGGTGCGGGCCTACGACTGGTCGACTGTCGCCCGCGACGTGCTGCACGTCTACGAGACGGTCGTGGTCGGCGCGGTCGGAGTGGTGGAGTCGGCCCCGCGATGAACCTCCTGCTCGACCTGCTGGTCGTCCTCCTGGCGCTCTTCCTGCTCAGCACCTACCTGTCCTGGCGGGCGGGCCGGCTCGACCGGCTGCACGCCCGGGTGGACCTGGCCAGGGCGGGGCTGGACGCGGCGCTGGTGCGCCGGGCCGCGGTCTCCCTGGAGCTGGCCGCCTCCCGGGTGCTGGACCCGGCCACCAGCCTGGTGCTGGCCACCGCGGCCCACCAGGCGCGCACGGCCGATCCCGAGCAGCGCGAGTTCGCCGAGAGCGACCTGTCGCGGGCGCTGCGGGCGGTGCTGGAGCAGCCGGGCTTCCGCGGCGCCGTGGAGCGGGAGGGCGACGCCCTCCTGGAGGAGCTGGAGACCGCGGCGCAGAAGGTCGCCTTCGCCCGCCGCTTCTACAACGACGCCGTGGCCACGACGAGGATCGCGCGCCGCAGGCCGCTGGCCCGGGTCCTGCCCCTCGCCGGACATGCGCCTTTGCCGGAGTTCTTTGAGATCGACGACGTTCCGCCCGAAGTGTTGTAATTCCGGTATCTTCGTCGCGGCATGTCGTCGGGGCGAGAGGCAGTACCTGTGCAGCGTGTTTCACGGCGCGGCTTCACCTTCACCATGGCGGGACTGGTCCTCGGGGCCGCCGGCTGCTCCTCCGGAGAGGAGAAGCCGAAGAGCACCCCCCAGGCGGGTACGCCGACACCTACGCCCACCCCCACCCCGACGGGCCTGGGCTACCACCCCTTCAACGGCGGGAAGAAGGGGCTGCGGAACAAGGTCCTGGCCGTCAAGGTCGACAACACCGGCCCCGCCCACCCCCAGGAGGGGCTGCGCTCGGCCGACATCGTCTACGTCGAGCAGGTCGAGGGCGGTGAGACCCGGATCATGGCGGTCTTCTGCTCTCAGTTCCCCAAGAGGGTCGGGCCCGTCCGCAGCGCCAGGATCTCCGACCTGCACCTGCTCGACCAGTTCCGCAGCCCCGTGTTCGCCTTCTCCGGCGTCCAGTCGAAGATGAAGCCCATGATCCGCGAGGCCGACCTGATCGACGTCTCCCAGGACAACGGGGCCGGGGGCTACTTCCGCTACGGCGGAGGACGCTCGGGGGGGCGCTACGCCCCCTACAACCTCTTCGGCGACCCCCGAAGTTTTCTGCGCCAGGCGCGCAAGGCCGGCCGCGCCCGCGACATCGGCTTCCGCTTCGGGCCCGCGCCCGAAGGCGGGCGCCCCCTCGAGCAGTTCACCGCGCGGTGGCCGGCCGAGAGCCTCACCTTCAGATGGTCGGCCAGGCAGAAGCGCTGGCTGAGCTCCCACAACGGCACCGTCAACACCGCCGCGGAGGGCGGGGTCCTGGGCGGCCGGACGATCGTGATCCAGTACGTCAGGACCACCCGGTCGAAGTTCCACGACTTCCTGGGCTCCTACACTCCGCTGCTGCACACCACCGGCAGGGGCAAGGCCCTCGTCCTGCGGGACGGCAAGGCCTACGACTGCACCTGGTCGCGCCCGTCGCGGCGCAAGGGCACCGTCTTCACCACCGAGGGGGGCGAGCGGATGACCTTCGCCCCCGGCCAGGTCTGGGTGGTGCTGGTCAACAAGGACAAACCTGTCGTGCCGTGATGAAATCCTCATTTCCACAGGGTGCGGGTCGAGCCCGGTGGGGAGCAGGCAATATCATGGAAGACGCCCGTTTCGCCGACCTTTCAAAGGAACAACCCGTGACTACCACTTCCCCTGCCGACAACACTCCCGCCCTCGGCACCGCACGTGTCAAGCGCGGTATGGCGGAGATGCTCAAGGGCGGGGTGATCATGGACGTGGTCACGCCCGATCAGGCCAAGATCGCCGAGGACGCGGGGGCCGTCGCGGTCATGGCGCTGGAGCGGGTCCCCGCCGACATCCGCGTCGAGGGCGGGGTCTCCCGCATGAGCGACCCCGACATGATCGACGGGATCATCGACGCGGTCTCCATCCCGGTCATGGCCAAGGCCAGGATCGGACACTTCGTCGAGGCCCAGGTGCTGCAGGCCCTCGGCGTCGACTACATCGACGAGTCCGAGGTCCTCACCCCCGCCGACTACGTCAACCACATCGACAAGTGGGCCTTCACCGTCCCCTTCGTCTGCGGCGCGACCAACCTGGGCGAGGCGCTGCGCCGGATCACCGAGGGCGCCGCCATGATCCGCTCCAAGGGCGAGGCCGGCACCGGCGACGTCTCCAACGCCACCACCCACATGCGCCAGCTGCGCGACGAGATCCGCCGCCTGTCCTCGCTGCCCGAGGACGAGCTGTACGTCGCGGCCAAGGAGCTGCAGGCCCCCTACGACCTGGTCAAGGAGGTGGCGCGGGCCGGGAAGCTGCCGGTCGTGCTGTTCACCGCCGGCGGCATCGCCACCCCGGCCGACGCCGCGATGATGATGCAGCTGGGCGCCGAGGGCGTGTTCGTGGGCTCCGGGATCTTCAAGTCCGGCGACCCGGTCAAGCGGGCCGAGGCGATCGTCAAGGCCACCACCTTCCACGACGACCCCGACGTCATCGCCAAGGTCTCCCGCGGGCTGGGCGAGGCCATGGTCGGCATCAACGTGGGCTCCCTGCAGGAGTCGGAGAAGTTCGCCGGGCGCGGCTGGTAACGAGCGGCGGTAACCCCTCCCACCGGCGGTGGCCGAGGGGTTACGCTTACCGCGGCCGTTCAGGGGCGGGCGTTCGGCCGGGAGGGGCGGGGCATGGGCTGGTCTGCGGCGTTCGCGTGCGCGAGCATCGGCGAGCCGGGGCGGGTCTTCCGCCCCGGGCTGGAGAACGACGAGGGCGCGGCGCTGGAGCTGGCGCGGCGGCTGTATCCGGCCGCGGTGGTCGAGGACGCGGGACGGACCGTCCTGGACTTCGCGCTGTGGCCCTACGACGACGAGCTGTTCATCGGCGTCTACGACGGCGCGCTGCTCGTCTGCGACCGGCGGTTGTGCGGCCTGGACGAGGGGGCGCGGGGCATCGCCGACACGATCGCCTCGGTCCTGCCCGGCTCCGGCTGCGGAGTCCTGGTCCTGCACAGCGAGGCGCGGGGCTGCTGGTTCCGCCGCTACCGCGAGGGCTCCCTCGTCCGGGACGTCTACCTGACCGCGGAGGACGGGGTCGTCGTCGACCAGGGCGAGCCGCTGCCGCCCGAGTCCCCCTACTGGAAGGCGATCGAGGCGAGGGAGGCGGACGTGCCGCTGCCCTTCGGCCCCGAGGAGTACGGGCTCGCCCTCGCCGCCGACCTGTTCGGCCACGATCTCACCGTCCGGGGCGACGACGGCTTCCTGCCCCTGGAACTGCCGGTGCGGCGGTTCCGCCTGGCCTAGCGGCCGGGGACCCGAGGGCGAGGGAAGATCGCGGACCCGGTGCGGCGTTCTACACTGAAGTCCAACCTGAGAGGTCCCTGTCTTGTCCGTCATCATCGGTGTGCTCGCCCTGCAGGGCGACGTCCGAGAGCACGCCCGCGCCCTGGAGTCCTGCGGCGCGCACCCCCTGGCCGTCCGCCGCGCCGACGAGCTGGACCGACTCGACGGGCTGGTGATCCCCGGCGGGGAGTCCACCGCGATGTGGAAGCTCCTGCGCGCCTTCGACCTGCTGGAGCCCCTGCGCAAGCGGCTCGAGGCCGGGCTGCCCGCCTACGGCTCGTGCGCCGGCATGATCATGCTGGCCGACCGGATCGTGGACGGCGCGGCCGGCCAGGAGACCCTCGGCGGCATCGACATGACGGTGCGCCGCAACGCCTTCGGTCGCCAAGTGGACTCCTACGAGTCTACGATTCAGTTCAACGGCAGCCCGCTGGAGGCGGTCTTCATCCGGGCCCCCTGGGTGGAATCCGTCGGTGAGGGGGTGGAGGTCCTCGGACGCGTCGAACGTCCTCATCGCCCCGACGCGGGAGCAGAACATAGGATCGTCGCGGTCCGGCAGGGACGTCTCATGGCGACCGCCTACCATCCCGAACTCACCGGGGACCACACCGTGCACCGCTACTTCACCGAGCTGGTGCGTCAGACGAAGGACGAGGAGTAGAGAGCATGTCCGGCCACTCCAAATGGGCGACGACCAAGCACAAGAAGGCGGCCCTGGACGCCAGGCGGGGCAAGCTCTTCGCCAAGCTGATCAAGAACATCGAGGTCGCGGCCAGGGTCGGCGGTCCCGACCCCGAGTCCAACCCGACCCTGTTCGACGCGATCTACAAGGCCAAGAAGAACTCGGTCCCCAACGACAACATCGAGCGCGCCCGCAAGCGCGGCGGCGGCCTGGAGGCCGGCGGCGCCGACTGGCAGACGATCATGTACGAGGGCTACGCGCCCGGCGGCGTGGCCGTGCTCATCGAGTGCCTCACCGACAACCGCAACCGCGCCGCCTCCGAGGTGCGCGTGGCGCTGACCCGCAACGGCGGCTCCCTGGCCGACCCGGGCTCGGTGTCCTACATGTTCAACCGCAAGGGCGTCGTGGTCGTGCCCAAGGAGGGCACCACCGAGGACGACGTCATGATGGCGGCGCTGGACGCGGGCGCCGAGGAGATCAACGACCTCGGCGAGAACTTCGAGGTGGTCTGCGAGGCGGGCGACCTGCTGACCGTCCGCAAGGCCGTCCAGGAGGCCGGGATCGACTACGAGTCGGCGGAGAGCTCCTTCCTGCCGACCATGCAGATCGAGCTGGACGCCGAGGGCGCCCGCAAGGTCTTCCGGCTGATCGAGGCGCTGGAGGACAGCGACGACGTGCAGAACGTCTGGGCCAACTTCGACGTCAGCGACAGCGTGCTCGCGGAGCTGAACGAGGACGACTGATCGACCCCCGCGCCGTCCGCGCCACGGGCGCGCGCGGCGCGGTAGGGTTTTCTGCGAACTGGTGTTCGGACGATGGTCAGGGGTGGCGGTTGCGGGTGCTGGGAGTGGACCCGGGGCTCACCCGGTGCGGAGTGGGCGTCGTGGAAGGGGTTCCCGGCGCGCCGCTGACCCTGGTGCACGTCGGGGTCATCCGCACCGACGCCGACCTGGACCAGGCCGAACGCCTCCTGCTCATCGAGCAGGGCCTGGAGCGGATCCTGGAGGAGTTCTCGCCCGAGGCGGTGGCCGTCGAGCGGGTCTTCGCCCAGCACAACGTCAGCACGGTGATCGGCACCGCGCAGGCCGCCGGGGTGGCGATGCTCTGCGGGGCCCGGCGGGGCCTGCCGGTCGCCACGCACACTCCCAGCGAGGCCAAGGCCGCGATCACCGGCAGCGGCCGGGCGGACAAGGCGCAGGTCACCCTGATGGTCACCCGGCTGCTGCGGTTGAGCGCCGCGCCCAAGCCTGCGGACGCGGCGGACGCGCTGGCGCTGGCGATCTGCCATGTGTGGCGGGGAGGGGCCCAGGCCAGGCTGGCCGCGGCCCGGCGAGGAACGGGAGGCAGGCGATGATCGCCTTCATCAGCGGCCGGGTGGACTCCACCGGGGCCGAGGGCGCCGTGCTGGAGGTCGGCGGGGTGGGCCTGTCCCTCCTGTGCACCCCGCACACCGCCGCCGCGCTCACGCCGGGGGAGCAGGCCCGGCTGGCCACCTCCCTGGTGGTGCGCGAGGACTCGCTGACCCTCTACGGCTTCGCCGACGACGACGAGCGGGTGGTCTTCGAGCTGGTGCAGACGGCCAGCGGGGTCGGGCCCAAGGTGGCGCTGGCGATGCTGGCCACGCACAGCCCGAACGCGATCCGGCGGGCCGTGGCCACCGGCGACGCCCGCGCGCTGACCCTGGTGCCCGGCATCGGCCCCAAGGGCGCCCAGAAGATCATCCTGGAGCTCAAGGACAAGCTGGGGATGCCGGTCGGCGCCGCCGCCGACGAGCAGGTGCCGCGGCAGCGGGTGCAGCCGTGGCGCGAGCAGGTGGCCGCCGGCCTGCAGAGCCTCGGCTGGGCCGCCCGCGACGCCGACGCCGCGGTCGCCGCGGTCGCCGACGAGCTGGACGGCGAGCAGGTGCCCCCGATTCCCGAGCTGCTCAAGGCGGCCCTGCGGAAGCTGAGCCGCCCGTGAACGAGGAACGGCTCGTCTCCGCCGAGCAGAGCGTCGAGGACCAGGCGATCGACGCCGCGCTGCGGCCCAAGCAGCTCGACGACTTCATCGGCCAGGAGCGGGTGCGCGAGCAGCTCTCCCTGGTGCTGCACAGCGCGCTGCGCCGGGGCAGGACCCCCGACCACGTGCTGCTGTCGGGCGGCCCGGGGCTGGGCAAGACCACCCTCGCCATGATCATCGCCGCCGAGCTGGGCAAGCCGCTGCGCATCACCTCGGGTCCGGCCATCGAGCGCGCCGGGGACCTCGCCGCGGTGCTGTCCACGCTCAGCGAGGGCGAGGTGCTCTTCCTCGACGAGATCCACCGGATGGCCCGCCCCGCCGAGGAGATGCTCTACCTGGCGATGGAGGACTTCCGGGTCGACGTGGTGGTCGGCAAGGGCCCGGGAGCCACCGCGATCCCGCTGGACATCGCCCGCTTCACCCTGGTCGGCGCGACGACCCGGGCCGGCATGCTGCCGGGCCCGCTGCGCGACAGGTTCGGCTTCACGGCTCACATGGACTTCTACGAGCCGGCCGAGCTCGAGGTGATCGTCCGCCGTTCGGCCGGGCTGCTGGGCGTGCGGATCGACGACGAGGCCGCGGCCGAGGTCGCCTTCCGCTCCCGCGGCACCCCCCGGATCGCCAACCGGCTGCTGCGCCGGGTGCGCGACTACGCCGAGGTCAGGGCCGACGGGCGGGTCACCAGGGAGCTGGCCAGGGCCGCCCTGAAGCTGTACGAGGTGGACGAGGAGGGCCTGGACCGGCTGGACCGCGCGGTGCTGCGCGCCCTGCTGACCAAGTTCGGCGGGGGGCCGGTGGGCCTGTCGACCCTGGCGGTCAGCGTGGGCGAGGAGCCCGAGACCGTGGAGGTCGTGGCCGAGCCCTTCCTGGTGCGCCAGGGCCTGCTGGCCCGCACCGCCCGCGGCCGGGTCGCGACCGCCGCCGCCTGGGAGCACCTGGGGCTGACGCCGCCTCCGTCGGCGGGGCTACCCACCGGTACGGGCGCCGCGCCCGCCACGGGCGCGCTGTTCGACGTGGACACCGAACCCGACTAGCCTGACCGCTGAGTTCCGGGAACTTCGGGGCGGGTTGAGTCGTCACGTCTTTGCCGGTGGGACTTCCAATCTCTACACTCCGGGACTTGGCCGCCGGTAACCAGCCTGACCAAAAGACCAGAAACAGGACGATATGTCGATTCTCGCAGCAGAGCAGCAGGGTAATGCGCTCGCCTCCTTTCTCCCGCTGATCCTCATCGCGGTGGCGTTCTACTTCTTCCTGATCCGACCGCAGAAGAAGCGCCAGCAGGAACAGCAGAAGATGCAGCAGAGCCTGCAGCCCGGGACCCGCATCGTGACGGCGGGCGGCATCTACGGCACCGTCCTGGACAACGACGAGGGCGACCTCCTGCTGGAGATCGCCGA
This sequence comes from Actinocorallia aurantiaca, assembly GCF_039533685.1. Taxonomy (NCBI): domain Bacteria; kingdom Bacillati; phylum Actinomycetota; class Actinomycetes; order Streptosporangiales; family Thermomonosporaceae; genus Actinocorallia; species Actinocorallia aurantiaca. The sequence goes on from NZ_BAAATZ010000030.1 coordinate 63,082, forward strand.
GGGCGTCGAGATCCGCCTTCTGGCCGGGGCCGTCGCGCGCGTGGTGGAAGAGGCCGAGTACGTCGACGAGGACGAGGCGCCCGCCGAGGAGGAGTCCGGCTCGGTCGACCTGTCCAAGTCCAAGGACGGTGAACCCGCCTCCGAGTCCTCGCAGGCAGTCGACAAGGCCTGACGAAGGCCCCCTACGGAAGAATTGACGACCAGTGGCGTCCAACCGAAACGTCCCCAACCCGGTCCGTACGCTCGTGGTGCTCTTCGCCGTGCTCGGGCTGCTGACCGGCGTGATGTTCCTGCAGGGCACGTCGACTCCCAAGCTCGGCCTCGACCTCGCGGGTGGCACGACCGTCACGATGACGGCGCAGACCGAGAGCGGCAAGAACGCTCCCGCGGAGCAGATGGACCAGGCCATCAAGATCATCCGTGACCGGGTGAACGGGTCGGGCCTGACCGACGCCGAGGTCACCAAGCAGGGCGACAACGTCATCGTGGTCTCCGTGCCCGGCGACGAGAACGACCAGAAGCAGATCATCGATCTGGTCGGCACCACGGCCCAGCTGCAGTTCCGCCAGGTGCTGGTGACCGGGGTCGGCTCGACCGCCCTGGCGCCCACCGCGGAGCCGACCGCGGCCGATCCGACCGCGGCCGACCCGACCGTCAGCCCCACGCGGAGCCCGGCCGTCACGCCGCCCGGCCCCTCGGCCGAGCCGAGCGCGAAGCCCTCGGGCAACAACCGGGCCCTGTCGGGGTCCCTGGTGGCCGAGCCGACCGCGAGCCCCGGATCCTCGCCCAGCAAGACCCCCTCTCCCGAGAAGTCCGACGACAAGAAGGACGACGCGGAGAGCGCCGACGAGGACGCCGCCGGCGATGCCGGAGAGGACTTCTCCAAGGTCGACGACAAGAAGGTCGTCGCGCTCTACAAGGCGACGAACTGCGGGCCCAACGGCACCAAGGTCCCGGGCGCCGACGACGCGAACGCCAAGTACGTGGTGTCCTGCGAGACGGACGGCTCCTACAAGTACATCCTCGGCCCGACCCGGGTGCACGGCACCGAGGTCGACCAGGCTTCGGCCCAGCCGCCGAACTCGCAGACCGGCCAGAACGGCTGGGAGGTGGCCCTGCAGTTCAAGAAGAAGGGCGCCGAGCAGTTCGGCCAGCTCACCAAGGAGGCCGACCAGGCCTACCAGAGCAACCCCTACTCGCCCGAGGCGCAGATCGCGATCGTGCTGGACGGCCAGGTCATGTCGGCCCCCTCGATCAACCAGGGAGCCATCCTGGGCGGCACCGCCAGCATCTCCGGCGGGAGCGACTTCAACCAGGAGTACTCCGAGGGCCTGGCCCAGGTGCTCAAGTACGGCGCGCTGCCGCTGAAGTTCCCCGAGGACAAGCGCACCGTCGAGTCGATCTCCTCCTCGCTCGGCGCCGACCAGCTGCGCGGCGGCCTCATCGCCGGCGGGATCGGCCTGATCCTCGTGGTGCTGTACTGCTTCCTGTACTACCGGGCGCTCGGCCTGGTCGCGGTGCTCAGCCTCGGGATCGCCGCGGCGATCACCTACCTGTCGGTGGTGATCCTGGGCGAGAACCTCGGATTCCGGCTCTCGCTGCCGCACATCATCGGTCTGATCGTCTCGATCGGCATCACCGCCGACTCGTTCATCATCTACTTCGAGCGGCTGCGAGACGAGCTCAAACTCGGCCGCTCGCTGCGACCCTCGGTCGAATCGTCCTGGACCCGGGCGCGGCGCACCATCATCGTCGCCGACTCGGTGACGTTCCTGGCGGCGCTGGTGCTGTACTTCCTGGCCGTCGGCGGCATTCGGGGCTTCGCCTTCGCGATGGGCCTGACCACCCTGATCGACCTGGTCGTGGTCTTCTTCTTCACCAAGCCGCTGGTCGCCGTACTGGCCCGGCGTAAGTTCTTCGCGACCGGGCACAAGTGGTCGGGGCTGGACTCCATCCAGCTGAGCAAGCCCACTCCGCACTTCCGCGCGACGAAGCACCAGGAGGCCTGATGCCGTTCTCAAGCGTCATCCGGCGGTTCGTCCGCGGTGACATCGCCGCCGACATCGTCGGCCGTCCGAAGCTCTGGTATTCCATCTCCGCCCTGCTGGTCCTCTTCTCGATCGTCGGCCTGCTGGTCCGCGGCCTGAACTTCGGCGTGGAGTTCACCGGCGGCTCGGTGTTCACGGTCAACGCCCCCAAGGCCTCCATCGAGCAGGTCCGCGAGTCGGTGGACAGCCAGACCGGCGCCGAGTCGATCGTGCAGAAGGCCGGCAGCAACTGGCGGGTCACCACCAGCGAGCTGACCAGCGGCGAGATCGCGCAGGTGGAGCAGCACGTCAGCGAAGAGCTGGGCATCCCGGAGAAGGAGATCAGCTCTCAGCAGGTCGGCTCGACCTGGGGCGGCGACGTCAGCGAGAAGGCCTGGCAGGCGCTGATCGTCTTCATGATCCTGATCGTGATCTACCTGTCGGTGATGTTCGAGTCGCGGATGGCGCTGGCGGCCATGGTCGCGCTGCTCCACGACCTGATCATCACCGCGGGCATCTATGCCTGGTCGGGCTTCCACGTCACTCCGGCGACCCTGCTGGGCTTCCTGACCATCCTCGGGTACTCGCTGTACGACGCCGTCGTCGTGTTCGACATGATCAAGGAGGTCACCAAGCCGCTGAACGAACGGTCGAAGATCACCTACAGCCAGGCCGCCAACCAGGCGCTCAGCAGCACCCTGGTGCGCTCGCTGAACACCACCCTGGTGGCGATCCTGCCGGTGGCCTCGATCCTGTTCATCGGCTCGACCCTGCTGGGCGCCGGCACCCTGAAGGACCTGGCGCTGTCCCTGTTCGTCGGCATGATCGTGGGCACCTACTCCTCGATCTGCGTGGCGACCCCGATGCTGGTGCAGCTCAAGGAGCGCGAGCCCCTGTACACGAAGCTGCGCGAGAACGTCGCGCGCCGGGAGTCCAGCTCCAAGCGCCAGAAGAACGCGGGGGACGCGGACGTCGAGGGCTCCGAGGCGGGTCTCGACGACGAGGACGCGGACGAGGCGATCGCCGAGCCCGACTCCGGGTCCGCCACCGCGGTCAAGGTCGTGCAGACCGGGACGCGCAAGCAGCCCAAGAAGGGCACCCGGAGCGACAGGCGCTCCTGACGAACACCACCCGGAAGGTGCATGATCGGTCCGCGGACGCGATCATGCACCTTCCGTCATGAGGAAGGAAGAAAGACCCCCATGTCCCTGCAACAGAGGATCAGCGCATTGATCCGGGACGTTCCCGACTACCCCCAGCCGGGAGTCCTGTTCAAGGACATCACCCCCCTGCTGCACGACGCCGCCGTCTTCCAGGCCGTGATCTCCGCCATCGCCGAGCAGGCCGGTCCGGTGGACAAGGTGGCGGGCCTGGAGGCCAGGGGCTTCCTGCTGGCCGCTCCGGTGGCGCTGGAGCTGGGCGCGGGACTCGTTCCGGTCCGTAAATCGGGAAAGCTGCCTTCGGAGACGTACGCCGAGACCTATGATCTGGAGTACGGCACCGCGACGATCGAGGTTCACCGGGACGCCTTCGAGCCCGGAGACCGCGTCCTGATCGTCGACGACGTGCTGGCGACCGGGGGCACCGCGGAGGCGGCCGCCTCGCTGGTCCGCCGGGCGGGTGCCGAGGTCCACGGTCTCAGCGTGCTGATGGAACTCACCTTCCTGAACGGGCGGGACCGGTTCGTGGATCTTCCCGTCCACTCCCTGGTCGTGGTCTGACCTTAAAGAGACTTTCGGTCAACAGTCCGAAGGTTCCCGATACACTGGGTTTTTACCAGGGAATCGTTCGACGACGAGGAGGCTGGGTGCCCGGTGAGACGGCTGGGACGGGAACGCGCGTGAGCACGCCCGTCCACGGCGGCCCAGGTCCGGATGAGGCCGCGCCGGAGGCGACGAGCCGTCCGGCGTCCTCGGGGGCGAGCGCCTCGGCGGCCTCGTCGTCCATCCCCCCGTCCGCGGCCAGGGTTCGTCGACGGCTCGCCAGGCTGGGCGCCCAGCGCGGTCCCATCATGAATCCGGTGCTCGAACCACTGATCAAGACGGTCCGCAACACGCACCCGAAGGCGGACGTAAGGCTGATCGAGCGCGCCTACGACGTGGCGGCGCACCACCACCGCCACCAGAAGCGCAAGAGCGGCGACCCCTACATCACCCATCCGCTGGCCGTGACGACCATCCTGGCCGAGCTGGGCATGTCCACCGAGACGCTGTGCGCGGCGCTGCTGCACGACACGGTGGAGGACACCTCCTACACCCTGGAGGAGCTGCGCTCGGACTTCGGCGACGAGATCGCCGCGCTGGTCGACGGCGTCACCAAGCTCGACAAGGTCAAGTACGGGGACGCCGCCGAGGCCGAGACCGTGCGCAAGATGGTCGTGGCCATGGCCCGGGACATCCGGGTGCTGGTGATCAAGCTGGCGGACCGGCTGCACAACATGCGCACCCTGCGCTACATGCCCCGCCACAAGCAGGAGAAGAAGGCCCGCGAGACGCTGGAGATCTTCGCTCCGCTCGCCCACCGCCTGGGCATGAACACCCTCAAGTGGGAGCTGGAGGACCTGTCCTTCGCCACCCTCTACCCCAAGCGCTTCGAGGAGATCGCCCGGCTGGTCTCCGAGCGCGCCCCGCGCCGCGACGTCTTCCTGCAGGAGGTCATCGAGAACGTCTCGGCCGACCTGCGCGAGGCGCGGATCAAGGCGACCGTCACCGGCCGGCCCAAGCACTACTACTCGATCTACCAGAAGATGATCGCCCGGGACTGCTCGTTCGAGGACATCTACGACCTCGTCGGCATCCGGGTGCTGGTGGACAGCGTCCGCGACTGCTACGCGGCCCTCGGCTCGATCCACGCGCGATGGAACCCGGTCCCCGGCCGGTTCAAGGACTACATCGCGATGCCGAAGTTCAACATGTACCAGTCGCTGCACACCACGGTGATCGGCCCCGAGGGCAAGCCGGTGGAGCTGCAGATCCGCACCTGGGGCATGCACCGGCGCGCGGAGTACGGCGTCGCGGCGCACTGGAAGTACAAGGAGGAGACCGTGGCCGGCCGCAAGGCCGCCGACATGCAGTGGCTGCGCCAGTTGCTGGACTGGCAGAAGGAGACCGCCGACCCGGCGGAGTTCCTGGAGTCGCTGCGCTTCGACCTCTCGGTCTCGGAGGTCTTCGTCTTCACGCCCCAGGGCGACGTCATGGCGCTGCCCCAGGGGGCGACCCCGATCGACTTCGCCTACGCCATCCACACCGAGGTCGGCCACCGCACCATCGGGGCGCGGGTCAACGGGCGGCTGGTGCCGCTGGAGTCGACCCTGGACAACGGCGACTCGGTGGAGATCTTCACCTCCAAGGCGCAGGACGCGGGCCCGTCCCGCGACTGGCTGGGCTTCGTCAAGAGCGCCCGCGCCCGCAACAAGATCCGGCACTGGTTCTCCAAGGAGCGCCGGGACACCGCGATCGAGTCCGGCAAGGAGTCGATCGCCCGCGCGATGCGCAAGCAGAACCTGCCCCTGCAGCGCATGATGTCGGGGGAGGCGCTGCTGGCCCTGTCCCGCGACCTGCGCTATCCGGACGTCTCGGCCCTGTACGCCGCGGTGGGCGAGGGCCACATCTCGGCCCAGGCCGTGGTGCAGAAACTGGTCCAGGCGCTGGGCGGGGTGGAGAGCGCGGACGAGGACCTGGCCGAGCTGGCCATCCCGACCAAGCGCCGGGCCCGCCGCGCGGGTCCCGTCGGCGACCCGGGCGTGATGGTGGCGGGCGATCCCGACGTCTGGGTCCGCCTGTCGCGCTGCTGCACGCCCGTTCCCGGCGACGACATCCTCGGGTTCGTCACCCGCGGCAGCGGCGTCTCGGTGCACCGCACCAACTGCGTCAACATCGAGCAGCTCCGGAGCCAGCCCGACCGCCTGATCGACGTGAAGTGGTCGCCCGGCGAGGACTCGGTGTTCCTGGTCGCCATCCAGGTCGAGGCCCTGGACCGGCCCCGGCTCCTGTCGGACGTCACCCGGGTGCTGTCGGACCATCACGTCAACATCCTGTCGGCCACCGTCGCCACCACCCGCGACCGCGTCGCCACCAGCCGGTTCACCTTCGAGATGGGCGATCCCAAGCATCTGGGCCACGTCCTGAAGGCGGTCCGCACCATAGACGGCGTCTACGACGTCTACCGCGTCAACAACGGAGCGAGCTGACCCGCCCCCCGAAATGGGGGTTTCTGTGAAGATGGTCAGGAAAGATCAACAAACTGCCTACCTGTCGGGTCTGAACGGCGTATTTTGGATCCTGGCCGGATTCGGACGGCCTGATTTCCCACCGCCTTCTCCGCAGGAGCCGTGACAGTGACGCCGCCACCGGGTTTCAAGATCGATGAGACCGTTCCGCACCAGGCCAGGGTCTGGAACTACTATCTGGGCGGCAAGGACTACTACGAGGCCGACCGGGTCTTCGGCGAGCAGATCCTGCAGGCCTACCCGGCGACCCGGGACGTCGCGCGGCACACGCGGGGGTTCCTCACCCGCGCGATCGGCCACCTGACGTCCGAGGTGGGGATCCGCCAGTTCCTGGACATCGGCACCGGGCTCCCGACCGCCGGCAACACCCACGAGATCGCCCAGGGGATCGCGCCCGAGTCCCGCATCGTCTACGTCGACAACGACCCGCTGGTGCTGGTCCACGCCCAGGCGCTGCTGACCAGCACTCCCGAGGGCGCGTGCGCCTACCTGGACGCCGACGCCCGCGAGCCCGAGCGGCTCCTGGAGCGGGCCGCCGAGACCCTGGACTTCGGCAGGCCGATCGCGCTCAGCATCCTGGGCGTCCTGGGCATGGTCTGGGACGACGAGGAGGCCCGGGACATCCTGAGGCGGCTGCTGGAGCCGCTGGCCCCCGGCAGCTACCTGGTGCTGGAGGACGGCACGAACACCGTCGACGCCGAGGCGGCGGAAGAGGCCGAGAAGATCCGGGACGAGGAGGGCGGCTACCACTACAAGCTGCGCACCCCCGAGCAGATCGCTCTCTTCTTCGACGGGCTGGAACTGCTGGAGCCCGGTGTGGTCTCGGTCTCGCACTGGCGGCCCGAGGAGAACCCGTGGGGCCTGCCCGCCGAGGTCGACGCCTACTGCGGGGTCGCTCTCAAGAAGTGAATCCGCGCCGGAAGGCCGGTGAACGCCGAAGCGGCGGGGAGC
>NZ_BAAATZ010000030.1:70328-107250 GCF_039533685.1 Actinocorallia aurantiaca
GCTTCGGCGTTCACGCCGCGGGTCAGCCCTGCGGCTTGACGGGGGCGTCGATCCCCGCCTCCCGGCGCTGCTGAGCGGTGATCGGGGTGGGCGCCCCGGTGAGCGGGTCCAGACCGGAGGCCGCCTTGGGGAAGGCGATGACCTCGCGGATGGTCTCGGCCCCGATCAGGAGGGTGACCAGGCGGTCCAGGCCCAGGGCGATGCCGCCGTGCGGGGGAGGGCCGTAGTTGAAGGCCTCCAGCAGGAAGCCGAACTGGGACTTGGCCTCCTCCTCGGGCAGCCCGATCGCGGCGAACGCCCGCTCCTGGACGTCCTTGCGGTGGATGCGGATCGAGCCGCCGCCCAGCTCGGTGCCGTTGAGCACCAGGTCGTAGGCGTTGGACAGGGCCGAACCCGGGTCCTTGTCGAAGGTGTCCAGGGACTCCTCGGTGGGGGCGGTGAACGGGTGGTGCACCGCGTGCCAGCCGGTCTGCTCGCCCTTGTCGTCCTCGATCGGCTCGAACATCGGGAAGTCCACCACCCACAGGAACCGCCACGCGCCCTCGTCGATCAGGCCGCAGCGGCGGCCGATCTCCAGCCGGGCCGCGCCCAGCAGATCCAGGGCCTTGTGGCGGCGGTCGGCGGCGAAGAAGATCGCGTCGCCCGGGACGGCGCCGGCGGTGGCGGCCAGGCCCTCCAGATGCTCGGCGGAGAGGTTCTTGGCGACCGGGCCGCGCAGCGAGCCGTCCGGCTCGACCAGGACGTAGGCCAGGCCCCTGGCCCCGCGCGCCCTGGCCCACTCCTGCCAGGCGTCGAGCTCCTTGCGGGTCTGGGAGGCGCCGCCGGGCATGACGACCGCGCCCACGTGCTCGGCCTGGAAGACCCGGAACTCGGTACCGCTGAAGTACCCGGTGAGGTCGACCAGCTCCTGGCCGAAGCGCAGGTCGGGCTTGTCGGAACCGTACTTGGCCATGGCCTCGGCGTAGGTCATCCGGGGCAGGGGCAGCGGGACCTCGTAGCCCGCCAGCTCCTTCCAGACGCGGGCGACCAGCGCCTCGCCGATCCTCAGGACGTCCTCCTGGTCGACGAAGGACATCTCGACGTCGACCTGGGTGAACTCCGGCTGCCGGTCGGCGCGGAAGTCCTCGTCCCGGTAGCAGCGGGCGATCTGGTAGTACTTCTCCAGCCCGGCGACCATGAGCAGCTGCTTGAACAGCTGCGGGGACTGCGGCAGCGCGTACCAGTGGCCGGGCTTGAGCCGCACCGGCACCAGGAAGTCCCGCGCGCCCTCGGGCGTGGAGCGGGTGAGGGTCGGGGTCTCCACGTCGACGAAGCCCTGCTCGCGCAGCACCTCGCGGATCAGGAAGGTGGCCTCCGAGCGGGTCCGCAGCGCGTTGGCCGCGCTCTCCCGGCGGATGTCGAGGTAGCGGTGCCGCAGCCGCACCTCCTCGTTGACGTTGACGTCGCCCTCGATCGGGAAAGGCAGTGGCGCGGACTCCGACAGCACCTCGATCTCGTCGGCCACGACCTCGACGGCGCCCGTCGGCAGCTCGGGGTTCTCGTTGCTCTCGGGCCGCACCCGGACCGAGCCGGTGATCTTGACGCAGAACTCCGAGCGCAGGTCGTGGGCGGTGTCCTCCTCGCGGAAGACGACCTGGACGGTGCCGGACGCGTCGCGCAGGTCGATGAAGATGACCCCGCCGTGGTCACGGCGGCGGGCCACCCAGCCGGCCAGCACGACCTGGGTCCCGGCGTGCTCCGCCCGGAGCGAGCCGGCCTCGTGCGTGCGAATCATTGAAGCTTCCCCTTGAGAACGTCGACGATGTCGGTGAGCGGGACGGCGATCTGCTCGCCGGCGGCCAGGTCCTTGAGCTGTGCGGACCCGGCGGCGAGATCTCGCTCCCCGAGGATCAGGGCGTAGGCGGCGCCGGAGCGGTCCGCCCCCTTCATGCCCGCCTTCATGCTGCGCCCGCCGAAGCCCTGGTCGGCGGCGATGCCGGCCCGGCGCAGCTCGGTGACCAGCTTGAAGATCTCCCGGGCGGCCTGGTCGCCCAGCGCCACCCCGTAGACCTGGACGGTGGTGCCGGCGACCGCCGGGACCTGCTCGGCCTCCATCGCCAGGACCGTGCGGTCCAGGCCGAGGCCGAACCCGATGCCGGGCAGCGGAGGGCCGCCGATGGTCTCCGACAGCCCGTCGTAGCGACCGCCGCCGCCGATGCCCGACTGGGCGCCGAGCAGGGCGTGGTCGAACTCGAACAGGGTCCGGGTGTAGTAGTCCAGGCCGCGCACCAGGCGCGGATCGTCGGTCCACGGGATCGACAGGTCGGACAACAGCTCCCGGACCCGGTCGTAGTGGGCCTTGCAGGCCGCGCACAGGTGGTCGGGGATCAGCGGGGCGTCGCCGAGCTGGGCGATCACCTCGGGGCGCTTGTCGTCCAGGACGCGCAGCGGGTTGAGCTCGACCCGCCTGCGGGTGTCGGAATCGAGGTCCAGCTTGCGCAGGAAGGCCTGCAGGGCGGCCCGGTAGGCCGGACGGCACTCGGCGTCGCCCAGGGTGTTCAGGTGCAGGGTGACCTGCCGCAGGCCCAGCTCCCGGTAGTAGTCCCAGGCCAGGGCGATGGTCTCGGCGTCGATCGCCGGATCCTCCGAGCCCAGGGCCTCCAGGTCCACCTGGTAGAACTGCCGGTACCGGCCGGACTGGGGCTGCTCGTAGCGGAAGACCGGCCCGACGGCCCAGATCTTCACCGGCAGCGCGCCCCGGTGCAGGTTGTGCTCCAGCACCGAGCGCAGCGCCCCGGCGGTGATCTCGGGCCGGAGCGTGATCGAGCGGTCGCCCCGGTCGGTGAAGGTGTACATCTCCTTGTTCACCACGTCGGTGGACTCGCCGACGCCGCGGGCGAACAGCTGGGTGTCCTCGAACACCGGCAGCTCGAGATAGGAGTAGCCGGCCCGGCTCGCCGCGGCCGCGAAGGCGTCGCGGGCGGCCAGGAACGCCGCGGAGCGCGGCGGAACGTACTCACTGACCCCCTTGGGGGCCTGGAAAGTGCTCATCAGAGATCAGAAGCCTCGTTTGGGGCCTTCGGCGGGTGCGAGATCCGACAGGTACGGATTGCTCACGCGCTCGCGGCCTATGGTCGTCTGGGGTCCGTGCCCGGGCAGCACCACGGTCTCGTCCGGCAGCGGCAGGCAGACCGCGGCCAGGCTGCGCAGGATGGCCTGGTGGTCGCCGCCCGGAAGATCGGTGCGGCCGATGGACCCGGCGAACAGCAGGTCTCCGGAGAACATCACCTGGAGATCCTCGTGCGGGGTGCGGAACGTCACCGATCCGGGCGTGTGGCCCGGAGCGTGGTCGACGGTGAACTCCAGGCCGGCCAGTTCCAGCACCGAGCCGTCGGAGAGTTCGCGCACGTCGTCCGGCTCGCTCAGGGTGAGCCCGCCGAACAACTGGGCGGAGGTCACCCCGAAGCCCTTGGACGGGTCCGAGAGCAGGTCGCGGTCGTCGGGATGGATGAACGCGGGGACGTCGCGCGCCCCGCAGACCGGCGCCACCGACCACACGTGGTCGAGATGGCCGTGCGTGAGGATCACCGCGACCGGCTTGAGCCGGTGCTCGCGCAGGATCTCCTCGACGCCGTCGGTCGCGTCCTGCCCGGGATCGATGATCACGCACTCCTCGCCCGCGGCCGGAGCCACCACGTAGCAGTTGGTGGCGAAGGAGCCTGCGGGAAACCCGGCGACGAGCACGTTCTGCCTCTCTGTATGCGCCCCTTATGCTGGGGCCGCTTGGATGCACGGAAGGTGATCCCGAGCCTACCGGGGGGCTCGGCTCCTCCGCGAACGAGTTCGCCGTGTCCCGCATGGGGGAGGCGCAGGGGATCCGGGACCGATACGATGCCCAGCACTGATCATCATTCAGCGTACGGCACGGGAGATCAGAGGAGGCTGCCGCAGTGGCCGGCAAGGACCGCAAGAAGGAACTGGCGCGTCGGCGCTACGAGCGTCAAGAGGCCCGTCGGGCCGCCGAGGCTGCCGCGGACAAGCGGCGCGGTGTGATCGGCGCGGCCGTCGCCACGGCCGTGGTGGTCCTGGGCGTCGCGGGCGCGGCCTACGCCTTCACCAAGGGCGGTGACGACGACCTCGCGGACGACCCGACGGTCGCCGCCGAGACGGCCAAGCCCGGCGAGTGCCTCTACACCGAGCCCGCGAGCGGCGAGAAGGCGGCCAAGGACGTCGGCCTGCCCCCGGTGAAGCCCGCCCACGACGGCGACGTGAAGGCCGAGTTCAAGACCTCGGCCGGCGACCTCACCTTCAAGCTGGACGGGAAGAACGCCCCCTGCACCGTGAACTCCTTCGTCCACCTGGCGCAGGAGAAGTACTTCGACGGCACCTCCTGCCACCGCATGACCGACAACGTGCTGCAGTGCGGCGACCCGACGGGGTCGGGTTCGGGCGGGCCGGGGTATGAGTTCGCCAACGAGAACACCGAGGGCGCCAAGTACAAGAAGGGCGTCCTGGCGATGGCGAACGCCGGCGCCGGCACCAACGGCAGCCAGTTCTTCATCGTGTACAAGGACTGGGACGACCTTCCGGCCGACTACAGCGTGTTCGGTACGGTCTCCTCGGGCCTGGACAAGGTCGAGAAGGTCGCCGAGGCGGGCTCCGAGCCCGAGGGCGACGGCGCCCCCAAGAAGAAGGTTGAAATCGAGGGCGTCTCGATCGCGAAGAAGTAGTGACTCGGGACGCTAGTGTTTGATAGGCCCGGAATACATAACTGACAGTTCGGGCCATGACGCAGGAGGCAAGGGTGTCCAGCGCCACAGATCCGTGGGGCCGTGTCGACGAAGAGGGCACGGTCTATGTGAAGACCGCGGACGGCGAGAGGGTCGTGGGTTCCTGGCAGGCGGGCGCCCCTGAGGAGGCCCTTGCCTACTTCAAGCGCAAGTTCGACTCCCTCGCCACCGAGATCGGCCTGCTCGAGCAGCGCATCAAGACCACCGACCTGGCCCCCGCCCAGGCGGCCAGCAGCATCGAGCGGCTCCGGGAGTCGGTCGTGGACGCCAACGCGGTCGGCGACCTCGACGCCCTGCTGCGGCGGCTGGACGCGCTGGGCGAGGTGGCGGGCAAGAAGCGCGAGGAGCTGAAGGTCCAGCGCGACCACGCCCGCTCCGCGGCCCGGGAGGTCAAGGAGCGCATCGTCGCCGAGGCCGAGCGGATCGCCTCCGAGGAGACCCACTGGAAGAACGGCGGCGAGCGGCTGCGGCTGCTCGTCGAGGAGTGGAAGGCGGCCGAGCGCATCGACCGCGCCACCGAGACCGTCCTGTGGAAGCGGCTGTCGTCGGCCCGCAACGCCTTCACCAAGCGTCGCAAGGCCTACTTCTCCTCCCTGGAGGACCAGCGATCCGTCGCGCAGGGGGAGAAGGAGCAGCTGGTCGCCGAGGCCGAGGCGATCTCCGGATCGACCCAGTGGAACGACACCGCGGCGGCCTACCGCGAGCTGATGCGCCGCTGGAAGAACGCCGGCCGGGCCTCCCGGGAGGCCGAAGAGGAGCTGTGGGGCCGGTTCAAGGCCGCCCAGGACACCTTCTTCAACGCCCGCAAGGCCGCCTTCGACGAGCGGGACGCCGAGTTCGCCGGCAACGCCGTGGTCAAGGAGAAACTGCTGGAGGAGGCCGAGCGCCTCGTTCCGGTGAAGAACCTCCGCCAGACCAAGCAGATGCTGCGCTCGGTCCAGGAGCGGTGGGAGGCCGCGGGCATGGTCCCGCGCGCCGACCGCGACCGTCTCGAGGGCCGGCTGCGCAAGGTCGAGGAGGCCATTCGCCAGGCCGAGGAGTCGGAGTGGCGGCGCAGCAACCCCGAGGCCAGGGCGCGGGCCGAGGCCACGGTCGCCCAGCTGCGCTCCTCCATCGAACAGCTGGAGAAGAAGCTGGCCAAGGCCGAGGCGGCGGGCAACGACAAGGGCGTCAAGGACGCCCAGGAGTCGCTGACCGCCCGCCGCGCCTGGCTGGAGGAGGCCGAGCGGACCCTGGCGGAGTTCAGCTAGGGGCCGTCCGCACACCGGGATCGCACGAGATCGGGCGGGAACCCGCGTGACCAGGGGTCACGCGGGTTCCCCCTTTTCGGGGAAGGCGCTCTCGTCCCGGCCCAGGAAGGCCAGGAGCCGGGTGAGCTCGCCCGCGCCGCGCGGAGGGGTCAGCGCCGGGCCGAGGAGGCCCTCCTTGCGCATGGTGGTGCCGATGACCTGGGCGGTGGCCGAGGCCCGGTGCACGAGGTCGGGGTCCAGGCACACCGGCAGACCGGTGGCCCTGGCCAGGTCCCAGGCGTGGACCAGCAGTTCCAGCACGTAGGTGTCGAGCAGGTCGCGCAGGGGCAGCTCGCCGAATCCGCCGAAGGGGATGGGGGTCGCCAGGGCCTCGGGGGTGAGGGCGGCGGCGCAGGCGGCCCTGGCCCGGCGCCAGGAGGCCACCGGGTCTCCTCCGACGAGCCGTCCGGGGGCGTCCGCCGCGTCAGGGGGCTCCTCGCCCCCGATGAGGGCGATGATCTCGAGCTGGCCGCCGATCACGTGGCCGAGCAGGTCCGCGGCGCTCCAGGCCTCGCACGGCGACGGGAGGCCCCAGGCGTCTTCGGGCACGCCGACGACGACGCCCTCGAACAGGTCGAGGGCGCGTTCGTACCCGCTGGGCTCCCGAGTCATGAAGGACAACGTCACTCCCGTTCCGGCCGCTCTGTCAACCACAACGCCGCTTCTGGACTGCGCCGGATAGTGTCACCTTATGGACAGCTTGTTCGACGTGCCCGCGGAGGACGCCCAGAAGGCGAACGAGCCCCTGGCCGTCCGGATGCGCCCGCGGACCCTGGAGGAGGTCGTCGGACAGGAGCACCTCACCGGCCCGGGGACGCCGATCAGGCAGCTCGTGGAGCGGGACGCGCCGATGTCCCTGGTGTTGTGGGGGCCGCCCGGCACGGGCAAGACCACCCTGGCCACGGTGATCAGCCAGGCCTCGCGGCGCCGCTTCGTGGAGATCTCCGCGGTCTCCGACGGGGTGAAGCAGGTACGGGAGGCCATCGCCCAGGCCAAGCGGGAGCTGGGCATGTCCGGGCGGCAGACGCTCCTGTTCGTCGACGAGGTGCACCGGTTCAACAAGGCCCAGCAGGACGCCCTGCTGCCCGCGGTGGAGAACCGCTGGGTCTCGTTCATAGGCGCGACCACCGAGAACCCGTTCTTCTCGGTCAACAGCCCCCTGCTGTCCCGTTCGCTGCTGCTGACCCTCCAGCCCCTCGGCGACGAGCACGTCCGTAAGGTCCTGAAACGCGCGCTGACGGACGAGCGGGGCGTCAAGGCGGTGCTGGCCGGGGACGCCGAGGACAACCTCGTCAGGCTCGCCGGAGGGGACGCGCGCCGCTCCCTGACCTACCTCGAGGCCGCCGCGCTGGTCTCGGCCGACGGCGAGATCACCGTGGACGTCCTGGAGAAGGCGGTGGACAGCGCCGCCGTGCGCTACGACCGCGACGGCGACCAGCACTACGACGTGATCAGCGCCTTCATCAAGAGCATCAGGGGCAGCGACGTGGATGCGGCCCTGCACTACCTGGCCCGGATGATCGTCGCGGGGGAGGACGCCAGGTTCATCGCCCGGCGGCTGATCGTGCACGCCAGCGAGGACATCGGCATGGCGGACCCGACGGCGCTTCAGACGGCCGTGGCCGCCGCCCGCGCCGTCGAGTACGTCGGCCTGCCCGAGGCCCGGATCAATCTGGCCCAGGCGGTGGTCCACCTGTCGCTGGCGCCCAAGTCCAACGCCGTGATCACCGCCATCGACGAGGCCATGGCGGACGTGCGCAGGGGTGTCGTCGGTCACGTTCCCGGTCATCTGCGGGACGCCCACTACCGGGGCGCGGAGAAGCTGGGCCACGGCGAGGGCTACCTGTACGCGCATGATCATCCCGGCGGGGTGGTCGCGCAGCAGTACGCCCCCGACGAGCTGGAAGGCAGGCGCTACTACCGTCCCACCAGGCACGGGGCGGAATCCCGCTGGAGCGAGGTGCTGGAGCGCATCAGAACGGTCCTCAAAGGCCGTTAGGCTGGAAAGGGTTCGCTACCCGGCCTTCCGGGTCGCCGTCCGAGCGGATCTCACGCGATAGGGTCCGTGGACACGGGCCCGGCAGGGGCACGGCCCCGTCGCCCGCGCGTGGGCTCCCGAACCCGATTGGAAGACCCGGATGCTTACTGGTGGACAGCTCGCAGGTCTCATCATTGCCGTCTTCTGGGCGATCCTCGTCTCCTTCCTGACGCTGGTGCTGCTGAGGCTGTCCCGGCTGCTGAAGGAGACCACCGAGCTGGTCGCCGAGCTGGGAGAGCAGGCGGCCCCGCTGCTGGAGGAGATGGCCCGCGCGGTGGAGCAGGCGGGCGAGCAGCTCGACCGCACCGACGTGATCACCAAGCAGATGGCCGGGGTGAGCCAGAACGTCTCGGCGGTCACCACCGTGATGACCTCGGTGGTCAGCGGCCCGCTGGTGAAGGCCGCGGCCTTCTCCTACGGGGTGCGCAAGGCCCTCGGCCGCTCCGAGGCCCCCCCTCCGCGGGCGCAGCTGCCCGCCCAGCGCAAGGGAGGCCGCAGGTGAAGCGGATCTTCTGGCTCACCGTCGGCGCGGGCACCGCCCTGTACGCCCAGCGCAAGGCGATGCGCTTCGCCCGCAGCCTGGCCCCGGAGAACCTCGCGGTCCGCGCGGTGGAGAACGCGGTGAAGACCGGGAGCACCACCGGAGACCGGCTGCGCGCCTTCGCCGAGGAGGTGCGGGCGCACATGGCCGAACGCGAGGCCGAGCTGAACGAGGCCATCCACCTCGACCAGGAGCCGCCGGTGGACCCCCGCAGGAGCCGGCCGATCCGGATCCTGCAGGCACGACCCGTCGAAGACCACGAGCTTCGAGCAATCGACAACCACGACGACAGCAAGGACGGAACACATGGAGTCGGCTGAGATCGCCCGCCGATACCTGCGGTACTTCGAGCAGAACGGGCACACCGTGGTGCCCTCGGCGAGCCTGATCGCCGAGGACCCGACGCTGCTGCTGGTGCCCGCCGGCATGGTTCCGTTCAAGCCCTACTTCCTGGCTCAGCGGACCCCGCCCGCCAAGCGCATGACCAGCTGCCAGAAGTGCGTGCGGACCCCGGACATCGAGGAGGTCGGCAAGACCACCCGGCACGCCACCTTCTTCCAGATGCTGGGCAACTTCTCCATCGGCGACTACTTCAAGGAGCAGGCGATCCCCTTCGCCTGGGAGCTGCTCACGCGCTCCCAGTCCGACGGCGGCTTCGGCTTCCCCGAGGAGAAGCTGTGGGTGACCGTCCTGCACGACGACGACGAGTCCGCCGAGATCTGGCACAAGGACGTCGGCGTCCCGATGGACCGCATTCAGCGCCGCGGCCTGGCCGACAACTTCTGGCACATGGGCGTGCCCGGGCCGGGCGGCCCCTGCTCGGAGATCTACTACGACCGAGGCCCCGAGCACGGCCGCGAGGGCGGCCCCGAGGCCGACGAGGACCGCTACCTCGAGGTCTGGAACCTGGTCTTCATGCAGTACCAGCTCGGCAAGGTGCGCAGCAAGGTCGACTTCGACATCGCGGGCGACCTGCCGGCCAAGAACATCGACACCGGCATGGGCCTGGAGCGCATGGCCATCCTGCTGCAGGGCGTCGACAACATCTACGAAGTCGACACCATGTGGAAGGTCCTCGACCGGGCGGCGCAGCTCACGGACTCGCGCTACGGCGCGAACGAGAACGACGACGTCTCGCTGCGCGTCGTGGCCGACCACGTGCGCGCGGGCATGATGCTGGTCGCCGACGGCATCATCCCCTCCAACGAGGGGCGCGGCTACGTGCTGCGCCGCATCCTGCGCCGCGCGGTCCGCAAGCTCCGGCTGCTGGGCGGCCAGGAGCGCGGCATGATGCACGAGCTGACGGCCACCGCGATCGCCGCGATGGGCGACCAGTACCCCGAGCTGGTCCGCACCGCCGCCAACATCCACACCGTGATCGACGCCGAGGAGGAGAGCTTCGCCCGGACGCTGCGCACCGGCGAGTCGATCTTCGACGTGGCCGTGCAGGAGTCCAAGGGCTCCGGCCGCGAGGTCGTCGGCGGCGCCGACGCCTTCAAGCTGCACGACACCTACGGCTTCCCGATCGAGCTCACCCTGGAGATGGCGGCCGAGCAGGGCCTGACCGTCGACGAGGAGGGCTTCCGCCGCCTGATGAAGGAGCAGCGGGAGCGGGCCAAGCGCGACGCACGGGAGAAGAAGACCGGCAACGCCGACGTCTCGGTGCTGGGCGACCTGCTCGAGCGGGCGGGCGGCACGATCGACTTCCTGGGCTACCGGGACTTCACCGCCGAGGCGCGGGTCCTCGGCATCCTGGTCAACGGCGCGAACGTCACCGAGGCCGCCCAGGGCGCCGAGGTGGAGGTCGTGCTCGACCGCACCCCGTTCTACGCCGAGGGCGGCGGCCAGCTCGCCGACCACGGCGTGATCAGGTTCATGGGCGGCGCCGAGGTCGAGGTCACCGACGTGCAGTCGCCGATGACCGGGCTCATCGTGCACCGGGGCAGGGTGCGCTCGGGCCTGGCGAGGTCGGGCGACACCGTGCTGGCCGAGATCGACGTGAGCCGCCGCAAGGCGATCTCCCGTTCGCACACCGCCACCCACATGGTCCACAAGGGCTTCCGGGCGGCGCTGGGCGAGTCGGCCGCGCAGGCGGGCTCGGAGAACTCCCCGGGCCGCTTCCGGTTCGACTTCACCGCCTCCGGCGCGGTCCCGCCGTCGGTGCTGCGCGACGTCGAGGCCGAGGTCAACGAGGTCCTCATCGACGACCTCGAGGTCAGGGCGTTCACCACCAGCCAGACCGAGGCGGTGGCGATGGGCGCGATGGCGCTGTTCGGCGAGAAGTACGGCGACGAGGTGCGGGTCGTCGAGGTCGGCGACTACTCCCGGGAGCTGTGCGGAGGCACCCACGTGGGCACCTCGGGCCAGCTCGGCCTGATCAAGCTGCTGGGCGAGTCCTCCATCGGCGCCGGGGTGCGCCGCATCGAGGCGCTGGTGGGCATGGACGCCTTCCGCTTCCTGGCCCGCGAGAGCGTGCTGGTGGCGCAGCTGTCGGACCAGGTGAAGGCGCGCCGCGAGGAGCTGCCCGAGCGCGTCGCCGGACTGGTGACCCGGCTGCGGGAGGCGGAGAAGGACCTGGAGCGGCTGCGCGCCGAGCAGGTGCTGGCCGCCTCCGCGGGGCTGGCCGAGGGCGCCAGGGACGTGAACGGCATCGCCTTCGTGGGGCACCGCGCGCCCGACGGCACCGGCGCGGACGACCTGCGCAGGCTCGCCGTGGACGTGCGCTCCCGGCTCCAGGGCAGGCCCTCCGTGGTCATGGTCGCAGGCGTGCCGAAGGACCGGCCGGTCGTCGTCATCGCGGTCGACGAGCGGGCCCGAGAGCTGGGCCGCAAGGCCGGCAAGCTGGTGTCGCTGGCCGCGAGGACGCTGGGCGGAGGCGGCGGCGGCAAGGACGATCTCGCCCAGGGTGGTGGGTCGGATGCCGGTAAGATCGCCGAAGCGTTGAACGTGGTGGAACATGCGGTAGGAGCCGAGTGAGACAGGGTGTACGGCTTGCGGTCGATGTGGGCAGCGTCCGGATAGGCGTTGCCCGCAGCGACCCGGCCGGCATCCTGGCCACCCCTCTGGAGACCGTTCGCGCGGGCCGGGGCGACGCCGCCCGGATCCTCGCCCTGGCCGCCGAGTACGAGGCCCTGGAGGTCATCGTCGGCCTGCCGACGAACCTGTCCGGCAGGGAGGGCCAGGCGGCCGCGGCAGCTCGGACATTTGCTAGGAAATTGGCACTTAAGCTCCCCTTTGGTGCGGTACGTCTCTATGATGAGCGTCTCACGACCGTGACCGCGGCCAGCGGTCTGCGGGCCGGTGGTACCAAGGCGAAGAACCAGCGCAACGTCATCGACCAGGCCGCAGCGACGGTCCTGCTGCAGGCGGCGTTGGATTCCGAGCGGCTGACCGGCAACCCGCCGGGCACGTCGGTCAAGGGGAAAGAGTGAATGACACCGACTTCTGGGGGCCGGAGAAGACCCGGGACGACAACCGGGTGGTGCGCGGGGACGGGCGCAAGAAGAAAAAGAAGGGCAAGCGCAAGGGGAGCGGCGCGGCGGTCGTGGCCTCGCTGCTCTTCCTCTTCGTGGTGCTCGGCGGAGGCGGGTACTTCGGCTACACCAAGCTGAAGGACTACATGAAGCCCCCGGACTACACCGGGCAGGGCAGCGGCAGCACCACGATCGAGGTGAAGACCGGCGACTTCACCTCGGCCATCGCGCAGACCCTCGAGACGGCCGGGGTCGTCAAGACCGCCGAGGCCTTCGTCAAGGTGGCCCAGGACGAGCCGAAGGTCCAGTCCATCCAGCCGGGCTTCTACACCATGCGCCTGCGCATGTCGTCCGAGGCGGCCCTGGCGCTCATCCTGAGCCCCGAGGCCCGCGCCGGTCTGGTCAACATCCCCGAGGGGCTGTGGGCGTCGGAGATCTACCAGCGGCTCTCCAAGGCCACGAAGATCCCCGTCTCGGCGTTCAAGAAGGTCAATCCCAAGAGCCTGGGCCTCCCCGCGGCGGCCAAGGGCAAGGTCGAGGGGTACCTGTACCCCGCCCAGTACAGCCTCCCGCCCGAGGCGACGGCCCAGCAGCTGCTGAAGATGATGGTCGACAGGTTCCGCAAGGAGATCAAGGGCGTCGACATCGTCGACGGGGCCGAGGCCAGGGGGATGACCCCCAGCGAGATCATGGTGGTCGCCAGCATCGTCCAGGCCGAGGCGGGCAAGCCCGAGGACCAGGGCAAGATCGCCCGGGTCGTCTACAACCGCATCAAGGCCGACAAGTACCTGCAGTTCGACACCCCGGTCATGTACGCGCACGGCGAGCGCACCATAGACGTGCGGTACAAGCACCTGGAGATCGACTCCCCGTACAATGTCTACAAGCATCTGGGCCTCCCGCCCGGCCCGATCAGCAATCCGGGGCTGAGCGCGATCAAGGCCGCGGTCGATCCGACGCCCGGGAAGTGGATGTTCTTCGTCGCCACCGACCCGGAGAACCACGTCACCGAGTTCGGGGAGACCGAAGAGGATTTCGCCCGACTGAAGAAGAAGTTCGACAAGTGGCTAGAGAAGAATCGCGACTGACCCGCCGCGCGGCCGTGCTCGGCTCGCCGATCCGGCACTCGCTCTCGCCCGTCCTGCACCGGGCCGCCTACGCGGCCCTGGAGCTGGACGGGTGGACCTACGGGGCGCACGAGTGCGCGGAGGACGGGCTGGCGCGGTTCCTCGCCGAGCCGTGGGCGGGCCTGTCCCTGACGATGCCGCTGAAGCGCACGGCGCTGAAGCTGGCGGACGAGTGCAGCGAGCTGGCGGTGAAGGTCGGGGGAGCCAACACCCTCGTCCCGCGTGACGGCCGCTGGGTGGCCGACAACACCGACGTCCACGGCATCGTCGCAGCCCTCGCCGAGGGCGGCGTCACGGAGCTGGACGAGCTCCTGGTGCTCGGCGGCGGCGCCACGGCCGCGTCGATGCTCGCCGCCGCCGCGCGGCTGGGCGCGTCCAGCGCGACGCTGGCCGTCCGCACGCCCGCGCGGGCCGCGGAGACCGCCGAGGTCGGCGAGCGCTTCGGGCTGAAGACGCGGATCGCGACCCTCGAGGAGCTCCCCGACCTGCTCGACACCGACCTGGTGGTCTCGACCCTCCCCGGCGACGGCGCCCTGCCGTTCACCGGTCCGGTGTCGCAGGCCGGCGTCCCGGTCTTCGACGTGGTGTACTCGCCGTGGCCGACCCCGCTGGCCGGGGCCGTCCTGGCCCGCGGGGGCAGGGCCGTCAGCGGCTACGCCATGCTGCTGCACCAGGCGGTCCGCCAGGTGACGCTGATGACCGGCCGCACCGACGTCCCGGTGGAGGCCATGCGCGCCGCCGGGGAGGCGGAGCTGGCCCGCCGCCTGCGGGAGGCGGACCCGGCCTGAGCCCCGCGCCCGCCCCCCTTCCGGGGAACGGGCCGGTCAAGGCCGTGTTTTGAAGGCCTCCTGGAGGGGGATCAGCGCCAGCGGGATGACCAGCCCCACCCAGAAGACCTCGCCGTCCCACCAGCCGGCCAGGACGCCTCCGCCGATCAGGGCGCCCAGGAGGAGCAGGGCGGCGTAGGCCCAGTAGCGCCGGAGGAAGCGGGAGATCCCGGCCTTCCACAGCGCGGGGGCCAGCAGGAAGAGCGGCTTGTGGCGGGCCGGTCCCCGGCGGATGACGACGGCGTCCCGCAACCAGACGACGAGGTCGTCCGGGCGGAAGAGCGGCTGCCGGTACACGTGCGTGACGGCCTGGAGCGACCACCACAGGCTCCACAGGGACGGGGACGCGCCGCCCGGCTGGGTGTCGTCGCCCCAGATGTGGTCGCCGGGGACGACGTCCAGGATCCGCTCCAGCGCCTGGCCGACCTGCGCGACCGGCGGGCCGTCGGGGTGGTGCAGCAGCGCGGTCAACGCCAGCGGCAGGCCGTAGTGCCACAGGTTGAGCCGCCACGCGCCGCCCTCCTCGGGGGCGACGGTGTAGGTCTCGATCCACTTGTGCCGGTTGCGGGGGTCCATCTCCAGCCGCCGGGTGAGCCACGCGAAGGCCGGCAGATGCCGGGACAGGTCGTTGGGGCGCAGCTCGGCGAGGGTGATGAGGGCGAAGGCGGTGTGGGTGACGGTGGCCCCGCCCGTGCCGTTGTCCTGACCCCAGATCCCGGCCCCGCTCACCGGCTCGGTGACCCGCTGCCCCAGCAGCCAGCGCACGCCCTCGGTGACGGCCTCCGCGTGCGGGTCGAGCTCGCCGAGGGCGCGCAGCGCCAGGCAGGTCAGCCAGACCCGGGAGCGCGCGCCGCGCATCGAGCCCCAGCCTCCGTCGGGATTCTGCTGGGAGATCAGCCAGCGGGTGGCGCGGTACAGGTCGGGCGCGCCCTCGCGCAGGTCGCAGCGCACGCGGGCGAGCGCCCAGGCGATCCACGCGGTCGCCTCCACCACCGCCCGGCTCCCGCTGGTACGGGTGGGCCACCCCCCGTCCGGCTGCTGGTGTTCGCGCAGGAAGCGCAGCGCCTGGTCCAGGTGGTCGGGCGGTTCCCCGCAGGAGGCGAAGCAGGCGAGCGCCAGCGCGGTCGCCGTGGCTCCGGGCTCCCCGCCGAGCTCGTGGTACCAGCCTCCGGAGGAGTCGGCGAGGGGGCGGTAGTGGTCGCGCAGGGTCTCGACGGAGCGGGACAGGTGGTGCTGGAGGCGGCGAACGTCGAGGATCATCGCGCTCCCCTCGGCGGCCGGGGCACCGCCTTCGATGGTGATCGTCTCGAGTAGTGATTATCTTTTGCTCCGGTGCCGTTTGGTCAAACATTCATGACTCTTCCCTGGCTCGTCCTACGATGAAGACGCATATGGTGACCCGACGGTTTCGGAGGGTGTTCGAACGTGGAGAACGGTGCGGAAGAAGACCGGGCGCGGGACTGCGTGCTGTGCCCGCCGCTGCGGTTCCGGCTCAACGACATGGCGGAGCTCCCTCCGGCGGTGCTGGCGTCCGATGCCGACTTCTACCTGACGCCCGATCTGGCGCCGCTCGTCGAGGGGCACCTGCTCCTGGTCAGCGAACGGCACTGGCAGTGCGGAGGGCAGCTGCCGCCCGCGCTGTGGGAGGGGGCGATGCGGTGGCGGGACGAGGTCTCGGACTGGTACTCGCGCGCCTACGGGAGTCCGGGCGTCCTGGCGCTGGAGCACGGCCCGGCGGTCCAGGGCGGCGGGGGCGCGTGCGTCGACCACTTCCACCTGCACCTGCTGCCCGACTCCGGGGAGCTGGGCGGCCGGGTGCGCGCCGCCGTCGAGGCGGCGGGGCTGACCGGAAGAGAGGCGGGCCACGAGGCCCTGCGCGCGCTCCACGACCAGGGGCGCTCCTACGCGCTGGTCGGCGAGCGGGTGTACCCGGCCGAGGAGCTGCCCGGCCAGTTCCTGCGCGGCGCGGTGCTCGACGGCGCGCCCGTCTGGCGCTGGCAGGAGCTGTTCGGCCTGCCCTCCAGCCGAAAGCGGTTCCACGCGACGGTCGAGGCGCTCACGCCGGGCTACCGGTGCGAAAGCCACCAGTAGAGCTCGCTGGCGGTCAGCCGGTCGCCGAAGCCGGTGCGCTCGGTGACGCCCGACCGGAAACCGGTGGGGTAGCTCAGGCGCAGCCGGCCGCGCTGGTAGGCCAGGACGTGCTCCATCGCGGTGGGGCCGTCGCGCAGCAGCCACAGCGGGTCGTGGCCGGTGAGGCCGTCGAGCCGCCCGGGCAGGGGAGCCCCCTCCTCCAGCAGGCCGGCGAGGGTGGGCACCTCGGTGATGACGACGTCGGCCAGCTCCAGGGCGGGCAGCACGCCGGCCAGGGGGAGCCGGTCGGGCAGGTCGTGGGGGACGAGGTCGAAGGCGACGGGGGTGCCGTGCGAGCGGGCCAGGGCCATGGCCTCCAGCAGGGCCGCGCGGGAACGTTCCTCCAGGAGCGCGTAGCCGTCGGCGACCAGCAGGTCCGAGGCGGCGATGGCGGCCCGTCCGGCGCGGACGTCGTCGGGGGTGAGCCGGGGGGCCCGCTCGCCGGCGACGAGCAGGCGGGCGCCGGGGTCGCGGAGCATGACCGCGCAGCCGTTCTCCTGCTCGGGATCGGCGTACAGCAGGTCGGTGACCCCGAGGTCGCGCAGGGTCGCGCGGATGACCGGGGTGAAGGAGTCGTCCCCGACCCGGCCGAGGATCCCGATGTGCTTGAAGTGCTCGCGGGCGTTCCTGGCGAAGTTGACGGCGGTGCCGGCGATGAGGGGCCGCAGAGGCGCGTACACCAGCCGGTCGGATTCCATGTCGGTGAACCTGGCGGGGATCCGGGCGCGCAGTTCGACGCGCACGTCGCCCAGGACGGTCAGTGCGAACCTCGGCTCCGGCGGGGAACCGAGCCAACGGGCCGGGGTCATGCCAGGTCGGCGCGGAAGTGTTCCAGCACGGGTTTGAGGCTGGGGATGACGTCGTAGTCCCCGAGTTCGCGGACCGGGACCCAGGCGGACTCGCCGAGGTGGTCGTCCGGGGCGCGGTGCTCGTCGGTCACGGAGAGCCCCCCGACGGGCCGGCAGGCGCGGGCCACGGCCACCACCCGGACGTCCTCTCCGGGCGTGCCGTCGCCCATCCACCAGTCCCACAGGTGGAAGGGCGGGCCGGGCTCGACCCGCAGCCCGACCTCCTCGTAGACCTCGCGGCGGATGTGCTCGTCGAGGTCGTCGTCCTGGGCGACCTTGAGGCGGCCGCCCGGCACCTCCCAGCAGCCCGGATGGTGCGGGTCGGAGGCGGACTTGCGGACCAGCAGCACCCGGTCCTCGTCCATGATGAAGGCCTTCTGCGCGAACTCCAGCCGAGGCTCCGGCATCTGTCGTCTCCCCACACCAGGACGGCACGAGAGGGTGCCCGCCGTGTCTCCAGGGTAACCGCGCTCCGGTCACACGGCACGTTCCTGGCCGGAACCTGACGTCCCGGCCTCTTTCTCGAACCGTTCGAGAGGCATGGTCCGCTCGGACGGCTCCGCCGGGCCGAGCTCCTCCGCGGGAGAGGGGGATTCCGTCGCGGCGGGCCCTCCGGCGGGTTGCCCGACCTGGAGCAGGACCTCGCCCGAGCAGTGCGGGCAGACGACGCTCACCCCCGTGGCGGGAGCGGACGGCTCCGCCGGGCGGCGGCGCAGGTCGCGGGCGGTGCGCGCGCCGACGAACAGCAGGCCGAGCAGGGGCCAGGCCCAGGGGTAGGAGGAGGTCTCCGCGGTGAAGACGATCTCCCGCGCCAGGCCCTCGACGCGTCCGGTCACCTGGTAGTCGCCCAGGGCGGGGGCGCCGAAGGCGACCGGGACCCGGTAGGTGCGCTCCTCCCCGGGGGAGAGGGTGCCCGTGGCCGGGGCGGTCAGCACGCCGGTCGGGTCGGGCGCGCGGCCGGACATGAGCGTCACCGGGGCGTCGGTCACCGCGACCTCCCCGTCGTTGCGCACGGTGTAGACGAGGGTGCGTTCGGCGGCCCCGCCCAGCCAGGCGAGGGAGAGGCCGCCGCCCTCCAGCGCGACGCGGGTCACGGTGAGGGAGGGCGCCTGGGCGGAGGCCTGCTCGCGCTGGGCGGGGGTGAGCGTCCCGGCGCCCTTGACGGTGATGGGGACGGTCCGGGCGGTGCCGCCGTTGACCGGGCGCACCGACACCACGCAGGGGCAGGCCACGGGCGGCTTCACGACGTTCAGCAGGACGGTCCCGGTGCCCTGCGCGCCCACGTGGGTGGTGGCGGAGGCGGCCACCGCGCAGTCGGCGGTGCCGCGCCTGCCTTCGTTGCCGCACAGTTCGACGGCGACGTTCCCGCTCGGCCAGCCGGCGAGCCGCACGGTCACCGTCTGCCCGGCCTTCACCTCGTTCCGGTCGAGTTCGACCGTCGCGCCCGGGGCGTTCGCGGGCATCAGGGCCAGTGCCAGCAGGAGGGTCTTCACGCTTTCACCATCACAGTCGGTACTCCGGTCGGGGTTCTCAGCGGCGGACGGCGGGCCGTCGCCGGCGGGCCAGCAGGAGGAGGAAGAGGGCGAGGATGCCGAGTCCGGCCCAGGGCACCATCCAGAACGCGGCGGTGCGGGTGGTCAGGGAGGGCTTGGACGGCGAGACCCCGTCCGGGTCGGAGGGGGTGATCCTGACCGCCGCCTGGAGGCGGACCGCGGGCAGCACCCCGGAGACGCTGTCGGTGAAGGTGTAGGAGGAGCCGGGGAGCAGTTCGGGGACCTCGCGTTCGGCGGGGGTGCCCTGCGGCCAGTCCAGGGGGCCGCGGACGTAGACGCGGGCGTCTCCCGACAGCCGGACGTTGCCGGTGTTGCGCACCCGGTAGGTCACCTTGACGGTGCGCTTGCCCAGCACCGGCCCGGTGTCCCCGGTCGAGATGCGGTCGACCTGCAGGGACGAGGTGAGCGGGCCGTTGACCCGCAGGTAGACCCGGGCGGCGACCCGGCGGTCGACGTTGAGTTTCTGGCCGCCGGAGGTGGTCTCCTGCTGGGTGACCGCGGCGAGGACGCCGCCGGTGTGGTCGCCGGGGGTGGCGTTGGCCGGGACCTTCAGGGTGAAGGGGACGTCCACCCGCTTGCCGGGCTTCACGGTCAGGGTGGACTTCTCCAGGGAGATCCAGGAACCGAGGTCCGTGCTCTGCCTGTCGGCGGTCAGCAGGGCGAAGGAGCCGTCCTCGGTGTTGAAGGCGTCGGTGGAGTAGAGCCGGAAGGTGAGCTTGCGGTCGCTGCGGTTGGTGATGCCGACGGTGTCGCGGATCTGCTGCCCGGGCGCCGCGGTGTAGGTGAAGTAGTCGCGGCCGGTGGGCCCTTGGGGCCCGGACGGCTGGACCGACCAGCTGAAGTCGCCGGCCGGGGCCAGCGCCAGGCTCGCGGCCAGGAGCCAGGGTGTGAACATGGACGTGCTCCGGGAGAATGGGGACGCGGGATGAGGACGTCGTCACCGTCCTCATCCCGTGTCCGGTCCTGCTGCGAGGGTCGAAGGGTCGTTCGGACTACGAGAGGGTCAGGGTGAGGGTGCCGGTGTAGGTGCCGGTGGAGGCTCCCGCCGGGATCTTCAGGTCCAGGGCGGCGCCGAGGTCGAAGATCCCGCCGCTGAGGCCGCCTTCGGCGGAGCCGAGGGTGCGCGCCTGGTCCAGCCCCGTGACCGCCTGGCCCGGAGTGGCCTGGCCCTGGGAGCCGTCGCCGGTGGAGGCGGCGCTGGGCGTCCAGGAGAGGTTGGAGCCGGGGATGGTGCGGCCCTCGGTCGAGGTGAAGTCGCCGACCTGGCCGACCAGGCTCCAGCCGGCGTCGGTGCCGCGGGTGTCGGTGACGGTCGCGGTGTTGAGCGCGCCGGTGGCGTTGCCGCCCCGGGAGGCCGAGCTGAGCGTCACGCTCTGGCCCGCGACGGACAGGGAGAGGGAACCGCCCTGGGAGACCTCCGCGGTGATGGTCTGCTCCGCGGTGGAGCCGCTGTTCCCCGGGTTTCCGGTGCCGGGCTCGCCGGTGCCGGGGTCGGTGGTCTGCCCGGTGAAGTTCACCGGGATGAAGGTGTCCTGGCTTCGGTCGGCGGAGCCGTGCGCGGCGAAGGTGAGCACGTAGCACTGGGTCTTCAGGCAGTCGACGGCGTTGCCGTCGCCGTCGGTGTAGGAGGCGGAGACCTCCAGCGTGGTGGAGAACGTCCCGTCGGCCTTGAGGACGTCCTGCCCGGCGGAGGGGGTGGCGCCGACGCGCACCCACTTGGTCTTCTGGTAGGCGTTCGCGTTGGTGTGGTAGTCGGCGTTCTTGGGGCCGAAGGAGACGTAGACGCCCAGGGCGTTGGCGGTGAAGCCGGAGCCGTTGACGGTGAGGGTCTGCCCCGCCGGGTCGGCGCCGGAGGAGGGGTCGACGGTGATCCCGGGGCCCGCGGCCAGCGCGGGGGAGGAGAGACCGAAGACGGCGAGTCCCGCACCCAGCAGGATGGGGAGTGCGCGGTGGCGCATGTTGCTCCTTGCGTCGTAGCTAAGTTAGGTAAGCCTTACCTAACTCGTGTGGAGTACCGTAGCGGACGCATGTTCAGAGATCCAGAAAGGACCCCCATGTCTCAGATGTCCGGTCTTCCGTTCGGCCCTGAGGTGGTCGCGGCCATCACCGCCCACATGAACGGCGACCACGCGGAGGACAACGCCCTCATCTGCCGCGGCCTGGGCGGCGTCGAGGCCGTCAGCGCGGTGAACACCGGCCTCGACGCCGAGGCGATGGTCTTCGAGGCGGTGCTCGCCGACGGTGCCGAGCGGGAGGTCCGCGTCCCCTTCAGTGAGCCGATAAAGGACCGCGTCCAGGTGCGGCACGAGGTGGTGCGCATGTACCAGGAGGCCTGTGCCGCGCTCGGCGTGACCCCGCGGGGGCACTGAGCCCGTCCCGGATGTTCGACGGCCCGCGCGGATGTGACCGCGCGGGCCGTCGGCGTCTCATCTGCGGGACGGCCTGCGCCGGGTGAACGCGCGGGCGGCGAAGCCGATGCCGAAGACGGCGGCGACGGCGGTCCAGAACGGCCAGGCGGGAACGGCGTCGGAGGAGCTGACCGTCACGGCCTCCACCTCCTCCGCCGCGACCGTCGTGGCCTCGGGGGCGTTCGCGGGCGTGGATCCCGCCGGAGCGCTGCTCGCCGTCGCCTTGGCGGTCTTCGACGGAGTCGGAGACGCGCTGGTGGAGGGGGCGCTGGACGGCTTGGGCGGAGCGCCGCTGTTTCCGGGCTTCTCGCTCGCGGTGTCGGCCGGGCCTGCCTTGAAGGTGAGGGGCGTGGAGGTGTCCTGGCTGCGGTCGGGCGAGCCGTGCGCGGCGAAGGTGAGGATGTAGCACTGCGTCTTCAGGCAGTCCACCTTCTCGCCGTTGCCGTCGGTGAACCGCGCCTTCACGGACAGGGTGGTGCTGAAGGAGCCGTCCTTGGACAGGGGCGCCTGGCCGGGGCTGCCCCCCGCGCCTTTCACGTGCACCCAGCGTGCCGCGCCGAAGGCGTTCGCGTCCTGGTGGAAATTCGCCTTTTTCGGGCCGAAGACCACGTAGACGCCGAAGCCGTTGTTGCCGACGGCGTCGAAGCCCGAGCCGCTGACGGAGACGGACGCCCCCGAGGCGGACAGGCCGGTGGCCGGGGCGACCCGGACGGAGGCCGCCAGGGCGGGGGAGGCGGTGGCCACGGTCAGCCCGAGGGCCGATCCGAACGCGAGGGCCGTCGCGAGGCTGCGCGTGGGTTTCATGCGGGACCAATCACTGAGGTAAGGCTGCCCTATTTTTTCTTAGGTGAGCCTAAGCTAAGGTACTCCCCGATGTGGATCAACTGGGCAAACGGCCCAAATCGTGACAAAGGAGTAGTGCCCGAATGACTCAGCCCCCAGGGGACCCCTTCTCCACCGTGCTGCGGCAGGCGAGCATCCAGGACCACGCCGACGCGGAGGCCAACGGCTACATGAGCGACCTCATGGGCGGGAACCTGCCGATCTCGGCGTACGCCGCGCTGACCGCCCGGCTGCACCCGGTGTACACCGCGCTGGAGGAGGCGGCCGAGGAGATGCGGGACCACCCCGTCGCGGGCGGGTTCGTCTTTCCGGAGCTGTCCCGCAGGCCCGCCCTGGAGGCCGACCTCGCCGAGCTGCTGGGCCCGGACTGGGCCGGCCGGATCGAGGAGTCGCCCGCCGCGCGCGCCTACTCCTCCCGCATCCGCGAGGTCGCGTTCACCTGGGCCGGCGGCTTCGTGGCGCACCACTACGTGCGCTACATGGGGGACCTGTCCGGCGGCCAGGTCATCGGCCGCAGCGTGGAGCGCGCCTACGACCTGAAGGACGGCAGGGCCACCAGTTTCTACCGCTTCACCGGACTGAAGGTGAAGCCCTTCAAGGACGCCTACCGCCTGCTCATCGACGAGCTCCCCTTCGACGGCGAGGAGAAGGCGCGGGTCATCGACGAGGTGAAGCTCGCCTACCGGCTCAACACCGCCATCTTCGACGAGCTCGACGCGCTCGAATGGGGCGAGGCGGCATGAAAAGGAAGGCGCCCCTGATCCTGCCCTTCCTCCTGGCCGGGCTGGCGATGACCGGCACCGCCCACGCGGACGGCGCCAGTGCCAAGGGCTCCCAGGGCCAGACCCTGACCGTGTCGAGCGCGAAGCTGAAGGACGGCGACACCATCACCGTCACCGGTGAGGGCTTCGACGTGACCAAGGGCATCTACGTCGCGTTGTGCCGTGACACCGGCCCCGAGGAGCTGCCCAGCCCCTGCGGCGGCGGTGCGGACACCTCCGGCACGGGCGGCGGCTCGCAGTGGATCTCCTCCAACCCGCCGCCGTACGGGAAGGAGCTCGCCATCCCGTACGGGGAAGGCGGCACTTTCAAGGTCGAGCTGGCGGCCACCCAGAAGGTCGGCGACTTCGACTGCGCCGAGGTCGAGTGCGTGGTCGCCTCCCGCGCCGACCACACGCGCAGCTCCGACCGCTCCCAGGACGTGCGGGTCCCCGTCGAGTTCGGCGGCTCCGGCGGCGGACGGCTCCTGGTGATCGGCGGCTCGGCCGCGGCGGCGGTCGTCGTGCTGGGAGCCGGAGGTCTTCTGCTCGCCCGCAGGCGCGGGGCGGCGACCGCATGACGCTCATCCGCTGGGGCGCGGCGCTGGTCGCGGCCGCGCTCCTGGCCGGAGGATGCGGGGGGCGGACCGTGGAGCCGAGGTCCGCGGGAGGGGACCCCTACGCCCTCTGCGGCCCTTCCTCCGCGAGGAGCGCGGCCGAGGACGTCGACCCGGTCGAACCCGACGCGAAGCCCGCCCTTCCGGTCACCGTGAAGTCGGCGGACGGCACGGCCGTCACCGTCGAGGACACCAGCCGGATCCTCGCGCTCAACCTCTACGGCTCGCTCGCCGAGATCGTCTTCAGCCTCGGCCTGGGCGACCGGGTCGTCGGCAGGGACGCCTCCACCACCTTCCCCGCCGCCGCGGTCAAGCCGCTGGTGACCACGCAGGGCCACGACCTCTCGGCCGAGGCGATCCTCGCCCTCGACCCCACCGTCGTGCTCGCGGACGCCAGCATCGGCCCGGCGGAGGTGCTCACCCAGCTCAGGCAGGCCGGGATCGCCGTGGTCATGGTCGACGACGAGCAGACGCTCGAGCGGATCGACGACAACATCACCGCGGTCGCCAAGGCGCTGGGCGTGCCCGGGGCCGGCCGGAAGCTCAACGAGAGGGTCTCGGCGCAGATCTCCGAGGCGAGGAAGGAGGCCCCCGCCCAGTCGCTGCGGATCGCCTTCCTCTACCTGCGGGGCACGGCGGGCGTCTACCTCATCGGCGGTGACGGGGCCGGCTCGGACGCGATGATCGAGGCGATCGGCGCGCAGGACGCGGGAACCGCCATCGGGCTCAGGAGCTTCCGCCCCCTCACCAGCGAGGGCCTCATCAACGCCGCGCCGGACGTCATCCTCGTGCTGAGCTCGGGTCTGGAGTCGGTCGGCGGGATCGACGGGCTGCTGGAGCTGCCGGGCGTCGCGCAGACCCCGGCCGGGCAGAACCGGCGGATCGTCGACGCCGACGACGGGTCGCTGCTGACCTTCGGCGCGCGGACCGGCTCCACCATCGAGGCGCTGTCCGAAGCGGTGTACCGGGAGTGCGGGCGATGAGGGGCGCGGCACTCATCGCGGGCCTCACCGGGGCACTGGTCCTGCTGTGCCTCCTGGCGGCGGGCAGCGGGCAGGTCGACATCCCGCCCTCCGAGGTCCTCGGCTCGCTGCTGCACCGGCTCGGGATCGACGCCGGGCCGCTGCCCACGGCGGCGCAGGGCGAGAACGCCCTGTGGGTGGTGCGCTTCCCCCGGGTCGTGCTGGCCGCCGCCACGGGAGCGGCGCTGGGCTGCGCGGGCGCCCTCATGCAGGGCGTCTTCGGCAACCCGCTGGCCGAGCCCGGCGTCATCGGGGTCTCCTCGGGCGCGGCCGTCGGCGCGGCCGCCGTCATCGTCCTGGGCCTGACCGGGCTGGGCGGCTGGACGGTCGTCGGGCTGGCCTTCGTCTGCGGTTTCGCCACCACTCTGCTGGTCTACGTCGTGTCACGTTCCAACGGCCGGACCGAGGTCGTGACGCTGCTGCTGACCGGCATCGCGGTCAACGCCGTCTCCACCGCCCTGCTGGGCCTGCTGCTGTTCATGTCGAGCAACGACGCGCTGCGCGCCATCACGTCCTGGCAGCTGGGCAGCCTGGCCGGCGCGACCTGGGACTCGGTCGCCGTCGTCGCCCCGCTGACGGTCGTCGGCTGCGTCGTGGCCTGCGGGTACGCCCGCAAGCTGGACCTGCTGGCGCTGGGGGAGCGCAGCGCCAGGCACCTGGGAGTCGACGTGGAACGGCTCCGGCTCAGCGGCATCGTGCTGATCGCGCTGCTGACCTCCGCCGCCGTCGCCTTCAGCGGCATCATCTCCTTCGTCGGCCTGGTCGTGCCGCACCTCATCAGGATGGTCACCGGGCCCGGGCACCGGGTGCTGCTGCCGGCCAGCGCCCTGGGCGGCGCCGCGCTGCTGGTCGCGGCGGATCTGGTCGCCCGCACCGCGCTCGACTACCAGGAGCTTCCCTTGGGCGTCCTCACCTCCGTCGTCGGAGGGCCGTTCTTCTTCTGGCTGCTGCGCCGGACCCGGGCTCGGTCGGGAGGCTGGGGATGAACCCGCTGAGGAGGCGCCCGGCTTCGCAGCCCGGCGCCGAGGTCGAGCTGAAGGTGCGGGGGCTGAGCGTCAGGCGGGGCAAGCGCACCGTGGTGGACGGCGTCGATCTGGACGTCCGGCCGGGCGAGGTCCTGACCCTGGTCGGCCCGAACGGTGCGGGCAAGTCCACCCTGCTGGCCGCCGTGTGCGGCGACCTCGAGTCGGAGGGGGAGATCCTCCTCGACGGGCGGCCCGCGGCGTCTTGGAATCCGGTGGAGCTGGCCATGCGCCGGGCGTTCCTCACCCAGAGCCATACGCTCGCCTTCTCCTTCGAAGTGGAGGAGGTCGTTCGCATGGGCAGAGCGCCCTGGGCGGGCACCTCCAGGGAGGACGAGGACGACGAGGCGGTGGCGCAGGCGATGCGCGACACAGACGTGCTGGGGTTCGCCGAGCGGGCCTTCCCCTCGCTGTCCGGAGGCGAGCAGGCCAGGGTGGCGCTGGCGCGGGTGCTGGCCCAGCGCACCCCGGTCGTCCTGCTGGACGAGCCGACCGCGGCGCTGGACATCCGCCACCAGGAACTGGTCTTCACGGTGGCGCGGGCCAGGGCCGCCGAGGGCAGGGCCGTCGTCGCGGTCGTCCACGACCTGGGTCTGGCCGCCGCGCACTCCGACCGGGTGGCGGTCCTGGCGGACGGGCGCCTGGCCGCGTGCGGGCGGCCGGAGGACGTCCTCACCGCGCCGCTGCTGTCGGAGGTCTACTCCCATCCGATCGAGGTGGTCCCGCACCCCCGCGACGGCAGGCCGCTGATCCTGCCGCTGCGCTGAGGGCGGGAGCGTACGTCTCGGTCGGAGTCGATGGATATCGTGTCAATAGACCTTGGGGGCAATGGGAGGGAAAGCGCATGGAACGCGAGTACGACGCGGTTCTGTATGGAGCGACCGGTTTCACCGGCGGATTGACCGCGGAGTACCTCGCCGCGAACGCGGGGAAGACGAGATGGGCGCTGGCGGGGCGCGACCGCGCGAAGCTGGAGGCGGTGCGGGAGCGGCTCGGCACGGACGTCCCGCTGCTGCACGCCGACTCCGAGGACCCGGATTCCCTGGAGGAGATGGCCCGCAGCAGCCGGGCCGTCATCTCCACCGTCGGCCCTTACCTGCGGTACGGCGAGCCGCTGGTCGAGGCGTGCGCCCTCCACGGCACCGACTACCTCGACCTCACCGGCGAGCCCGCGTTCGTCGACCTGATGTACGTGCGCCACCACCACCGCGCGCTGGAGTCGGGAGCGCGCCTGGTCCACGCGTGCGGTTTCGACTCGATCCCGCACGACCTGGGGGTCTTCTACACCGTCCAGCACCTGCCCGAGGGCGTGCCGCTGCGCGTCGAGGGGTTCGTGAGCGCCAACGGCAGCGCCTCGGGCGGCACCGTCGAATCGGCCAAAGGCGTCATCTTCGACCCGCTCACGGGGCTGCGCGCCGCGCGGGCGCGCTCCCGCATGGAGCACCTGCCCGAGGACCGCCGCGCCAGGATCGCCCGCAACCCGCTCCCGCACACCCGCCTGCGCGGCGGGTTCGCCGTCCCGCTGCCCACCATCGACCCGCAGATCGTCGTCCGCAGCGCGCGGGCGCTGGAGCGGTACGGGCCCGACTTCACCTACGGCCACTTCCTCGCGCTGACGAGGAACGGCGGCCTCGCCGGGGACGGCGGGCTGCTGGAGATGCTGCGCCAGCAGCCGGGCGAGGGCCCCTCGGCCGAGAAGCGAGCGAAGAACTGGTTCAGGGTGCGCTTCCACGGCGAAGGCGGCGGCCGGATGGTGAACACCGAGGTCGCGGGCGGGGACCCGGGCTACACCGAGACCGCCAAGATGCTCGCGGAGTCGGCGCTGTGTCTCCT
Source organism: Actinocorallia aurantiaca (assembly GCF_039533685.1). Classification (NCBI taxonomy): domain Bacteria; kingdom Bacillati; phylum Actinomycetota; class Actinomycetes; order Streptosporangiales; family Thermomonosporaceae; genus Actinocorallia; species Actinocorallia aurantiaca. The sequence goes on from NZ_BAAATZ010000030.1 coordinate 97,427, forward strand.
GCACGACGACCTGCCGGAGACCGCGGGACAGGTCACCACGGCGCAGGCCATGGGGCAGGCGCTGGTCGACCGGCTCCAGCGGGCGGGGATCACCTTCCGGGTGCTGTGAGGCTCACGGGGCGCGGACCACGTCCTGCGGCGCCTCCTGGACCGGCACCCGGACGGTGCGGATCCTGAAGAAGAGGTCCTTGGCCCACTTGTCGAGGATCGGGCTGTAGAGCCTGGCCGCGCCCTGCTTGCGGAAGCTGGTCACTCCGACGATCCGCCCGTAGCCCGACTTCTTCAGGTCGGCGATGAGCGGCCCGCCGCTGGCCCCGTGGGACATGTCGCACTTCAGAGTGGAGAACCGGTCTCCGCCGAGCGTGGCGGTGCTCGTCCTGCCCTTGCACATGCGCAGGACGGTGCCTTCGTCGGGGTAGTTCTGGTTGCGGGGGTAGTGCTGGACGGCATAGCCGTACAACCGCAGCCACGTCTTGGGCTTCTTCATGCCGAAACGCATGCTCTGACCGTTCGTGGTCTGCTGGATGGTGCCCGAGGAGCGCTTGAACAGGGCGACGAAGGCGTAGTCGAAGGACGGGTCGGCGTTCTCCGCCCACGGGGACCACATCAGTGTCCGGTACCCGCTCCACAGCCCGTGAGGGGTCGCCGTCCTGTCGAGGTCGGGGGCGAACACCAGGGATCTGGCGTTCCAGCCGTCGGCCGGGTCCTGGAGGCAGTGCGCCGCGGTGAGCAGGACGCTGCCGTTGCCCCTGCCCCTCTCGGGGTAGGCGGAGTTGACGACAGTGCCGGTGCAGGTGGCGACGCGTCCGTCCTCGCCGGTGATGTAGAGCCGGCCGATCTGCTTGAGGGGAGCCTTGCGATGGCCCTTGGCGACCACGGCCTTGGTGATCGCAGGGACCTGCTTCGGCTTGGGCTTCGCGGCCTCGGCCCGGGCCGTGCGTTCGGGCATGTCCCGGGGGTTGGCCTCGGCCCGGCGCATCCGCTCGGCGGTCCACCCGCCCGGCGCCTCGAGCGTCTCGGCGACGGGGGAGGGGGCGGGAGCCGCCGCCCGGGCGGGAGAGGACAGGCCCGCGGCGAGGAGGAGGGAGGCTGGGAGCGTCGTCAAGCGGGTGGCGGTGCGCAATACGGCTCCGAATCAGAGGGGGTTGGGTAATAATTCTACAAATTTCCTCATCTACTGTGCAGGATTACGGTCTGGAGAAGATCGTTGACATCGCGCGGTGACCTGCGTCACCGTGGAGTCGGCTCGCTGGAAGGAAGAAGAAGATGACAGGTCGCAGGATCATGGCCGGTGTCGCAGGAGCGGCCGCCTTCGCGGCGCTGACCGGCGTCGCGGTGGGGATCGCCGGAGTGAACACCGCCCACGGCGACGTCTCGGACTGGACGGACCACGACGCGTTCGCCGACGCCGACGACTGAGACCGGCCTCCCGCGCCGAGACCGGTCCCAGGCGTCCTCGACGCCCCGTTCGGACTCTCGCGGGGTTCAGACCGCCACGGGGGCCAGTCTCGGGACGACGTTCTCCCCGACCCGGTAGGCCTCCTCCAGGTGCGGCCATCCCGACAGGATGAACTCCTCGATGCCGAGGTCGGCGTACTCGCGCAGCAGCGCGGCGACCTCGTCGTAGGAGCCGACGAGCGCGGTGCCCGCCCCCTCGCGCACCAGCCCGACCCCGGCCCACAGCCCCGGCGAGATCTCCAGGCTCCGGGTGTCGCCGTCGTGCAGTTCGGTCATGCTCCGCTGGGCGACCGAGTCGAACCGGGCGAACCGCCGCTGCGCCGCCTCGATCCGGGCCGTGTCCATGCCGGCCAGCATCCGGTCGGTCACCGCCCACGCCTCGGCTGAGGTGTCCCGGGCGATCACATGGATCCGCAGGCCGACCCGCAGCGTCCGGCCCCGCGCGGCGGCGGCCGCCTTGAGCCGCTCGACCTTGGCGCCCACCTTCGCGGGCGGCTCGCCCCAGGTGAGGGCGACGTCCACATGGCGGGCGGCGACCTGCTCGGCGGCGGGGGAGGACCCGCCGAAGTACAGCTCGGGCACCTGATCCAGTGGCCGACTCAAGCCTCCGCCCTCGACCCGGTAGTGCGGGCCCTCGTGGTCGAACGGTACGCCGGTGAAACTGCGGCGCAGCACGTCCAGGAACTCGTCGGTGCGGGCGTAGCGGGCGTCGTGGTCCAGGAAGTCGCCGTAGGAGCGCTGCTCGACCGGGTCGCCTCCGGTGACGACGTTGAGCAGGAGCCTGCCGTCGGAGACCTCCTGGAAGGCCTGCGCCTGCTGGGCCAGCAGGGTCGGCAGGGTGAAACCGGGACGGAACGCCACCAGCAGCTTGATCCGGTCGGTGTGCTGGGCGACCGCGGAGCAGACGATCCACGGGTCGGGGCAGCCCGCGCCGACCGGGGTGAGCACCGCACCGAACCCGGCGTCCTCGGCGGCCCGCGCCACCTGCGACAGGTAGCGCACGCTCGCAGGCCGCTCGGACTCGAGCCGGGCGTCGGTGGTCATGATGGCGGCGCGGATTCCGCTCCCGTCACCGGTGGTCGGCAGGAACCAGTGAAAGCGCATCGGGCGATCCTTCCGTGATCAGGCCGCGGCGTCCCGGACGGCGGCGGCGACTTCCTCGCGCAGGGCGAGGTAGGACGAATGGGTGTGCGGGTCGTCGGAGCGCGGCAGCTCCGAGGAACGGTCCAGGACGATTCTGCCGGGCCGCCTGCTGAGGACGAGGATGCGCGTCCCCAGGAAGACCGCCTCGTCGACGCTGTGCGTGACGAACAGGACGGTCTTGCCGGTGGCCTGCCAGATCCGGCGGATCTCCTCCTGGAGCCGCTCGCGGGTGAGCGCGTCGAGCGCCGCGAACGGTTCGTCCATGAGCAGGATCTCCGGGTCGGGGGCCAGGGCGCGGGCGATCGCCGCCCGCTGCTGCATCCCGCCGGACAGCTCGTAGGGGCGGCGGGACGCGGCGTCGGCCAGCCCGACCATGCCCAGCAGCTCGTCCGACCTGGCCCGCCGCCTCGCCTTCGGCACTCCGGTCGTGCGCAGGCCGAACTCGATGTTGCGGCGCACGCTCAGCCAGGGGAACAGCCGGGGCTGCTGGAAGACCACGCCCCGGTCGGGGCCCGGCCCGGCGACCGGGACCCCGCCGACGGACACCGTGCCCTCGGTCGGCGGGGCGAACCCCGCCACGAGCCGCAGCAGGGTGCTCTTGCCGCAGCCGGAGGGGCCGACGATGACGACGAACTCGCCGGGGTCGATCTTCGCGTCCACCGGGCCGAGCGCGTGCACCCTGTCGCGGCGTCCCCCGTAGGAGAGGGAGACGCCGCTCAGTTCCACCGCGTGAGGAGTGGACTCAGCCGCCGAAGGCATCGCTCAGCGCCTTGGTGGCCAGGGCCTTCTGGAAGACGGTCAGTTCCGGCACGGAGTCGATCTTCTTCTGGCCGCCGAGGAAGGCGGCGGTGCTGTGCAGGGTGTCGGCCAGCTTGCCGGGGGACTCCGGGGTGCCCAGGTACTCGGCGCCCTTCTGCTCCTCGCCGGTCAGCAGGACCAGCTGGTCGATCTGGCGGGCCGCCTCGGCGGGGTCGAGGTTGAGCTGGCGGCCGACGGCCTCGGACGCGGCGGTCTTGTCCTCGCGGACCAGCTTCACGGCCTTGTCCTGCTGCTGGAGCCAGGTGGTGAGGGCCTTGGGGTACTTCTCGGCGAATTCGGTGCGCACCACCGCGAGGTCGGCGGTGAGCTTGCCCTTCGCGGCCAGCTCCTTGCTGGTGACGAGGGTCCTGCCGTCCTTCTGCAGCTCGCCCAGGACCGGGGTCCACACGTAGGCGGCGTCGATGTCGCCACGGGTCCAGGCGGCCTGGATGTCCTGCGGCTCAAGGTCGACCAGCGTGACGTCGGACTCCTTCAGCCCGGCCTCCTCGAGCGCGGCCAGCAGGCTGTAGTGCGTGGTGGAGGCGAACGGCGCGGCGATCTTCTTGCCCTTGAGCTCGGCCACGGAGCCCGCCTTCCTGGCGACCAGCGCCTCGTTCTCCCCGATCACGTCGAAGATCCACGGCACCTGGTAGGCGATGTTCAGCGGCGCGGACAGGCCCCGGGTGACAGGGCTGCTGCCGGCCAGGCCGATGTCGACGGAACCGGCGATGACCGCGGTGTTGACGTCGCCTCCGGAGTTGAACTTCGACCAGGTGATCTTCGTGTCGGGCAGCGCCTCCTCCAGCCACTTGCGGTCCTTGACGATGAGGTCGCCGTTGGGGATGAGCTGGTAGGCGATCCGCAGTTCCCTGGGGGTGCCGTCGGAGTTGGGGCCGGAGTCGGCCTCGGACGAGCAGGCGGCGAGCCCGAGGAGCAGGGCGGCGGCCGCGGCGAGGGACTTGATTTTCACGGTTCTTCTTCTTTTTCTTCCGGGGGTGGGGGAGATCAGGCCCGCCCGCGCCAGGGCACGAGCTTGCGTTCGGTGAACTGGAGGAGGCCGTCGATGAGCAGGCCCGAGGCGCCGATGACCAGCAGGCCGAGCACCACGACGTCCGACTGGTTGTAGCGCTGGGCGTCGCGGATCATGCCGCCGATGCCGGGCACCCCGTTGACGGTCTCGGCGGCGACGACGGTGGTGTAGGCGACGCCCACCGCCACCCTGATCCCGGTCATGATCTCCGGGAGGGCGGACGGCAGGACGATGAGCGGCGGGATCTGCCACCGGCTCGCGCCCAGGGAGCGGGCGGCGTGCACGTAGTCCTCGTGGACGCCGCGCACCGCGTCGGCGGTGGCCACCGCGACGGGCGGCAGCGCCGCGACGAACAGCAGGATCACCTTGGGGGTCTCGTCGATGCCGAACCAGATGATGAGCAGGCTGAAGTAGGCCAGGGGAGGGAGGGTGCGCACGAAGGTCACGAGCGGGCCGAGCAGCGCACGGACCGTCGGGACCAGCCCGATCAGCAGGCCGACGGCGATGCCGCCCACGATGCCGTAGAGGCTGCCGAGGAGGATGCGCCGCAGGCTGATCCCCAGGTGCTCCCACAGCAGGTGGTCGGCGTAGCCGCGCGCTCCGTCGTGGACGGTCGAGGTCTCGATCAGCTTGTCCCAGACGGAGCTCGGCCTGGGGACGAAGACCTCCGACCAGATCCCGGCTTCGGCCACGGCCCACCAGAGGGCGAGCAGGGCCAGGACCCCGCCCGCCCTGAGCGCGAAGGCTCGGAACACCGCTTACTCCCTACTAAACCAATCAAACAGGTCGGAAAAGACTGTAGAGCTTCGCCGGAGTCCGCGCAATGCGGACGGCCCGCGTCCCGCCGTGAGGCGGGGCACGGGCCGTCCGGAAGAAGGGAGGGGTTATCGGGTGAACTTCAGCAGGAACTCCACCTTGCCGTCGTTCTCCACCTCGATGCCGGGGAACCCGGGGTTGGCGATGCCGTAGTCGGTGAACTTCACCGGGATCTGCCCGCTGACCTCGAAGGAGTCGGCGGCGGTGCGGGAGGCGGTGACCTCGAAGGTGACCCGGTTGCTCTTGTCCTTGAGGGTCAGCTCGCCGGTGGCCTCGGCCTTGACCTGGGAGCCGACGGCCGGCACGGACCCGAGGTCGATGGGCTCGGTCAGGGTGAACTTCGACGTCGGGTAGGTCTCGGTCTCCATGATGCGGCCGCGGAACTGGCCGTCCCGCTGGTCCTTGTCGCTCTTGACGGTCTTCATGTCGACGGTGAAGGAGCCCTCGCCCACCGAGGCGCCGTCGATCGTCAGGTCGCCGGTGACCTGGTCGGTGCGGCCCACGGCCTCGACGTCCTGGCCGAAGAGGACCTCCTTGACCCGGTATCCGGCCTGGGATCCGGGGCCGACCTTCCAGGCGCCGTCCGCGGAGGCGGACTCCCCGGAGACGGCCTCGGGGGCGTCGGTCGTGCCGACGCTCAACTGCTCGGGGGCGTCGTCCGCGAGGAACTGGGTGTAGACGAACGGGGCCACGACGAACGCCAGAAGCAGGGCGGCCACGCCGCCGATGATCCATGTCTTCAGGGAGCGGCTCATGCGCGGTCTGGTCTCCATCCGGATCGGGGTTACTTGAACTCTCAAGGATCATATTGAAGGTTCAAGCATAAGAAGCGGATAAGAGCCGACCCCTTACTCTGCGGCAGGGACCGCCTCCGGCATGCCGGGAGATCAGTCCTGTGCGGGGACGAAGACCAGGGTGGCGTCGTGACCGCCGAATCCGAAGGAATTGGACAGGACGGGCGCGGGGGAGACCTGCCGGGGCTCGCCGTGGACGACGTCGATCGGGTCGGCGTCCGGGCCGCCGGTGAAGTTGGCGGTCGGCGGGACCGTCCCGGAACGGGCCGCCATCAGCGCGAAGACGGCCTCGACCGCCCCGCCCGAGCCGAGCAGGTGGCCGGTGACGCCCTTGGTGGCGGTCACCGGGGGAGAACCCGCGGGAAAGCAGCTCTCGATGGCGCGGGCCTCGGCCCGGTCGTTGTGGATGGTGGCCGTGGCGTGGGCGTTCACATGGCCGATGTCCCCTGGGGCCAGGCGCGCGTCGTCCAGGGCCGCCCGCATCGTCCGCGCGGCGACCTTCCCGTCCTCCAGCGGCTGCACGATGTGCCCAGCGTCGGCGCCCGCCGCGTAACCGGCGAGTTCGCCGTAGATCCGCGCGCCCCGCGCCTCGGCGAGGTCCGCGCGCTCCAGCACCAGGAAGGCGGCGGCCTCGGCCATCACGAACCCGTCGCGGTCCCCGTCGAAGGGGCGGGACGCCTCGTGCGGGGCGTCGTTGCGCCGCGACAGGGCGCTGATGCGGGCGAAAGCGGCGACGGCGAACGGGGTGAGCATCGCGTCCACCCCGCCCGCGAGCGCGCGGTCGATCCGGCCGTACCGGATGGCCGTCATCGCCTCGCCCAGGGCGACCGCCCCGCTGGCGCAGGCGCAGCTGAACGTCAGGCAGGGTCCCTGGAACCCGTGCCGGATGGAAATGCGCGCCGCCGTCGCGTTCGGCATGATCATCGGCACCGAGGCGACCGGGAGGCGTTCGCGGGGAAGGGCGCCCAGCTCGGCGGTGTAGGCGATGTGCGCGCCTCCCGTCCCGACGTAGGTGCCGCTGCGGCTCTGCCCGGCGGGCCGCTCGCCCGGCTCGTTCAGCCCGGCGTCGGCCCAGGCGTCCGCCGCGGCGGCGACGCCGAGCCGGGTGGGCCGGTCGAGGTGCCGCATCCGGTGAAGGGGGAAGTACTCCTCGGGAGTGAATCCGTTCACCGGGCAGCCGAAGGTCACCGGGACCCCGGCGTCGAGCAGTTCGGGCAGGTGAAGCGCCGTGGACTTACCCGACAGCACCGTCGACCAGGCGTCCTCGACGGTGCTCCCAGCGGGGCTCTTGATGCCCATTCCGGTGACGGCGACACGGTGCACGGAACCTCCCGAATCTTGTTCGGTGCGGAACGTACCACGTGTCGCAGTTCACAAAATTAGCCTTGAATGACAAAAACCAGAGAGAAAGTGCCCCTGCCGATGCCTGATCCATACAGCGCCCGCAGAGAAAAGCTCGTCCGCGACCTGGTTCCGCAGCTCATGCGGGAGGCGGGCAGGGAACCCGACGTCCATGTCGCCGACCGGGACCGGCTGCGGGGGCTGCTGCTGGCCAAGCTCTACGAGGAGGCCGACGAGTTCGCCGCGGACCCCTCACCCGCCGAACTGGCGGACCTGCTGGAGGTCGTGCTGGCGCTGGCCGGCGAGATCGGCTGCGGGACGGAGGAGCTGGAACGGGTCCGGGCCGCCAAGGCCGCCGAGCGGGGCGGCTTCGCCGGGAGATTCGTACTGCGCGGGGTGACGCCCCCGGAACGGCCGACCGTCCACAAGGCGCGGGCCCTGGTGCTGGACGGCGCCGACCTGCTGCTGTTCCGGCGGACGAGACCGGGGATCGCCCCGTACTGGACGACGCCCGGGGGCAAGGTCGAACCGGAGGACGAGGACGTGCGGGCGGCGGCGCGCCGGGAGCTGATGGAGGAGCTGGGCGCGACCGTCGGACCGCTGAAGGGCGTCTTCACCCACACCGAGCACCGCCCGAAGGCCGACTACGTCCACCGGTTCTTCCTGTGCCGCCTGGAGTCGATGGACCTGTCCCTGCGCTGCGGCCCGGAGTTCGACGACCCCGCCCGGGGCGACTACGACGTCGAGCGCTTCCCGTGCGAGGGGAAGTCCTTCGTGGACCTGCCCCTGTGGCCGGCGCAGCTGCGCGAGTTCCTGATCGAGCAGGCAGACGAGTTGCCCGACCTGATCTGACCGCCCGCCCTCCGGGCCCCGGCCGTCCGTCGCCGGGGCCCTTCTCCTTGAAAAAGTGATATCACTTTGCTAGATTGAAGACATCAACAGAAAGTGAGGAGAACCCCCCATGAGCGAACTCGTGCAGCCCCCCGTCCCGCAGGTGCGGGAGCACATCGCCTTCGGAGCGCCCGGCTGGCCCGTCCTGGGCGGCGTGCTCCTGGGAATGATCGGCGGCACCGCCGCCTTCATCGCGGGCGCCGTGGTGCTCGCCGAGGGCGGGGGAGCGGTACTCGGCGCCTCCCTGCTGGTCCTGGGCGGCCTGGTCTTCCTCGCCTCGGTGGTCGTCTCGGCCGGGCTCACCGCCGTCGCACCCGGCGAGGCCCGCGTGCTGCAGCTCCTCGGCCGCTACACCGGGACCGTCCGCACCGACGGGCTGCGCTGGGTCAACCCCCTCACCCAGCGGCGCCGGGTCTCCACCAGGATCCGCAACCACGAGACCGACGTGCTGAAGGTCAACGACCTGGACGGCAACCCGATCGAGATCTCCGCGGTCGTCGTCTGGCAGGTCAAGGACACCGCCCGCGCCGTCTTCGAGGTCGACGACTTTGTGGAGTTCGTCGCCATCCAGACCGAGACCGCCGTCCGGCACATCGCCAACAGCTACTCCTACGACACCCACGACGGCGAGGGCCTGTCCCTGCGAGACAACGCCGACGAGATCACCGCCCGCCTGTCGGAGGAGATCGGGGTCCGGGTCGCCGCGGCCGGCGTGTCGATCACCGAGTCCCGGCTGACCCGGCTGGCCTACGCGCCGGAGATCGCCCAGGCGATGCTGCGCCGCCAGCAGGCCACCGCGATCGTCGCCGCCCGCAGCCGCATCGTCGAGGGCGCGGTCGGCATGGTGGAGATGGCGCTGGCCCGGCTGGCCGAGGACGAGATCGTCGAGCTGGACGAGGAGCGCAAGGCCGCGATGGTCAGCAACCTCCTGGTGGTCCTGTGCGGCGACCGGGACGCCCAGCCCGTCGTGAACACCGGAACCCTGTACGCCTAGAGCCCATGGCCACCGAGCGCAAGAAGATCCTGCTCAGGCTCGACCCGGCCGTGCACGACGCGCTGGTCCGCTGGGCCGGGGACGAGTTGCGCAGCACGAACGCCCAGATCGAGTTCCTGCTGCGCCGCGCCCTGTCCGAGACGGGACGGCTGCCGTCGGGAGTGAGCAGGATGCGCGGCCCGGGCAGACCCTCCCGGGCCGCCGAGGAAGCCGAGAAAGCCGAGAAAGAGGAACGGGCGCCTGAGGCGCCGGAGTCACCCGAATCCCGAGAAGGGGAATGACCGTGGAGCTGCCCGACACCCTCCCGCAGCGGATCTACCTCCTGGCGCTCGACCCCGGCAAGGGGAGACCGCTCATGGGTACCCACCTCAACGAACTGGTGCGGGCCGCGGCCCTCGCCGACCTGTACCTGTCGGGGCACCTGACCGACGAGCGGGGCCGGGCCGCCGTCGCGGTCCGGCACCCGTGCCACGACCCCGTCCTAGAGGCGGTGCTGGAGGAGCTGGCCTCCTCCAGGCCGCGCAAGTGGCAGCACTGGGTGGGGCGCAGGGGCCGGCAG
>NZ_BAAATZ010000030.1:107267-123144 GCF_039533685.1 Actinocorallia aurantiaca
GTCCGCGGGCAGCTCGCGGACGGCGGGTGGGTGCGGATCGAGGAGCGCAAGATCCTCGGGCTGTTCCCCACCCGCAGGCTGACCCCGCGCGACCCGCGCCTGCCCGGCAGGCTGCGGCGCCGGGTGTCGGCGGCCCTGCGCGACCCGCTGCCCCGGGTCGACCCGGTGGACGCGGCCCTGGTCGCGCTCTCCGAGGCCGGGAAGCTGAACAGGGTCCTGGACAGGGGCACCAGGCGCGCCCACAAGAGGCGGCTCAAGGACCTGGCCGAGCGCACGGGACCCCTGCCCAAGGCGCTCAAGAAGACCATCGACGCCCAGACCGCCGCCGCTGCCGGCTAGCCGGTCAGGACAGCAGGTCGGCCTCCTCGGGGACCTCGCCGGCCTCGTCGTTCCGCAGGGCGGTCAGGAAGTTCTCCGCCCAGCGGCCGACGTCGTAGTCCGCGACCCGGCGGCGCATGGCGCGCATCCGGCGCTGCAGGTCCGCCGGCTCGGCCCGGATCGCGGCCAGCAGGGTGCGCTTCAGGCCGTCCACGTCGTAGGGGTTGACCAGGAAGGCGCGGCGCAGCTCGGCGGCCGCGCCGGCGAACTCGCTGAGCACCAGCGCGCCCTGCAGGTCCTTGCGGCAGGCCACGTACTCCTTGGCCACCAGGTTCATGCCGTCCCGCAGCGGGGTGACGACCATGACGTCCGAGGCCAGGTAGAGGGCGGTCAGCTCGGCCCGGTCGTAGCTGGTGTGCATGTAGTTGATCACGGGGGCGCCGAGCTGGGAGAACTCCCCGTTGAGGCGGCCGACCTGCTGCTCGATGTCGTCCTTGAGCAGCTGGTACTGCTCGACCCGCTCCCGGCTGGGAGTGGCGATCTGCACGAACACCGCCTCGCCCGGCTTGAGCTCGCCGTCGGCCAGCAGCTCCCCGAACGCCTCCAGGCGCTGGGTGATGCCCTTGGTGTAGTCGAGCCGGTCGACGCCGAGCAGGATCCGGTCGGGGTCACCGAGCTCGGCGCGGATCTCCCTGGCCCGGTCCTGCACCGCGGGACTGGCCGCCAGCTCCAGGAGCTCGCCGACGTCCACCGAGATCGGGAACGCCTTGGCCTGGACGGCACGGCCCTCGTACTGGATCTGGCCGCCGCTCTGCGCCCGCACGTCCACGACGCGGCGGGCCATCCGGATGAAGTTCGCGGCGCCCGTGGGGAGCTGGAAGCCGACGAGGTCGGCTCCGAGCAGGCCCTCGATGATCTCCTTGCGCCAGGGCAGCCGCTGGAAGAGCTCCACCGGCGGGAAGGGGATGTGCAGGAAGAACCCGATCTTGAGGTCGGGGCGCATCTCCCGGAGCATCTTGGGCACCAGCTGGAGCTGGTAGTCCTGGACCCAGACGGTCGCGCCCTCGGACGCGGCCTCGGCGGTGGCCTTGGCGAAGCGCCGGTTGACCCGGACATAGGCGTCCCAGGTGCGGCGGTGGTACTCCGGCGGCGCGATGGCGTCGTGGTAGAGGGGCCAGAGGGTGGCGTTGGAGAAGCCCTCGTAGTAGAGCTCGACCTCTTCGGCGGAGAGGGAGACCGGGACCAGGTGCAGGCCGTCATCGTCGGTGAACGGCTCGACCTCTTCGTCGGCCGCGCCGGTCCAGCCGATCCACGCGCCGTCCCGGCCGCGCATCAAGGGCATGATCGCGGTGACCAGGCCGCCGGGACTCCGGCGCCATCCCACCTTCCCCTCTGGTCCTACGAATCGGTCCACGGGCAGGCGGTTTGCGACGACGAGGAAATCACTCACGCTGATCTTCATACCCCGTTTCAGGTGTTTTGTGCATCTTGTGGCGTTTGGGGAACGTGAAGCTCACCACGCGGCTCCACCTGCGGGGATCGTTTCTTCGGTACTTTCGACTCATGAGATTGGGCGTCCTGGACATCGGGTCCAACACCGTGCACTTCCTCGTCATGGACGCGCACCAAGGGGGGAGACCTCTCCCCGCGTATTCCCACAAGACCGAGTTGCGTCTCGCCGAGCATCTCATCGACGGCCACACGCTGTCCGACGAGGGGGCAGGCAGGCTCCACGAGCTCGTCGCCGAGGCGCTCCAGATCGCCGAGGACAAGGGCGTGCAGGAGACCCTGGCCTTCGCGACCTCGGCGGTCCGGGAGGCCTCCAACGGCGAGGAGGTCCTCGCCAGGATCAAGTCCGAGCTGCAGACCGACATCGAGGTCCTGTCCGGCATCGACGAGGCCCGCCTGACCTTCCTCGCCGTCCGCCGCTGGTTCGGCTGGTCCTCCCACCGCCTCCAGGTCTTCGACATCGGCGGCGGCTCCCTGGAGGTCGCCACCGGTATCGACGAGCAGCCCGACGCCGCCTTCTCCCTCCCCCTGGGCGCGGGCCGCCTCACCCGCGACTGGCTCACCCTCGACCCCCCGGACCGCGACCAGATCCGCGCCCTCCGCCGCCACGTCCGCGCCGAGATCGCCGACCGCATAGGCAGCGTCACCCGCTTCGGCCCCGCCGACCACGCCGTGGCCACGTCGAAGACCTTCAAGCAGCTGGCCCGCATAGCCGGCGCCGCCCCCAGCGCCGAGGGCCCCTTCGTCCGCCGCCTCCTCACCCGCACCGCCGTGAAGGAATGGTGCGAACGCCTCTCCGAGATGCCGATCTCCACCCGCATGCAGATCCCCGGCGTCTCCCCGGGCAGAGCCTCCCAACTCCTCGCGGGCGCCATCGTCGCCGAAGCCGCCATGGACCTCTTCGACATGGAAGAACTCGAAATCTGCCCCTGGGCCCTCCGCGAGGGCATCATCCTCCGCCGCCTGGACCTCCTCCCGGGAGAGCCCCTCTCCTTCTAGCCCCCGCCCAGCCGATGTGCGCTACCCCCCCGACTGCGCTAGAGTTATGCCTGCCGCCAGCGCCCCAGACGGGGCAAAAGCGGAGGTCGCGGGACGTGGCGCAGCTTGGTAGCGCACTTGACTGGGGGTCAAGGGGTCGCAGGTTCAAATCCTGTCGTCCCGACCAGCTCAGGGCCATCTTCGGATGGCCCTGTTTTGCTTTTGGGTGACTAAGGCTCCCGGTGGATCATTTGGCAGACATAGGACAGGGCCCGAGGATCACGATCCTCGGGCCCTGTTTGCTTCCCGTGGTCTTACCCGCTGGCGGGGAAGATCTGGTTCATGGCCTCCGCTCCGCCCAGCAGGACGGGCCTGATCTGCTTCCGGTAGACCGTTTCGGTGACGGTGGTTCCGGAGTGGCCGACCAGGCGGGCGATGTCCTCCAGGGGGACGCCGCTGTCGGAGAGCAGGGAGACGAAGCTGTGCCGCATCTCCCTGGGTGTCCACTCGGCCCCGACCAGTCCAGCTTTGTCGAAGATGCGGCGGCAGGATCGGCGGACGTTGTGGGAGTCCAGCGGGGTGCCCACCCGTGAGGCGAACACCAGCCCGAGATCCTTCCAAGACTCTCCGGCGGCCTTCTTCAGCGCTTCCTGGGTCCTGCGGTGGGCTTTGAGGGCTTGTACGCAGCGGGCGGGAAGGGCCAGCGTCCGGCGGGACTTACGGGTCTTAGTGTCTCCACCAGCTCGCACGGAGTGCCAGACCATGATGGACGGCGGGATCTCCGGTGTCTCGGCTGTGGCCGGCTTCCCTTCCAGGTCGACGTGAGACCACTTGAGGGCCCGGAGTTCCTCGGTGCGGGCGCCTACGAGGATCGACAGGACGATGTAGGCGTGGATCGGATCGCCTTCGGATGCCTCCAGGACGGCTTCTGCCTGCTTGAGGGTGAGGGACTTGGATGGCCGTCCCTTGCGGCCTTCTGGGATCTCGCAGAGCATCACGACGTTCCGCTTCACCTTGTCGCGTGCCATGGCCCGGTTGACGGCCCGGTTCAGGACCGAGTGGATCAGCCGCAGGCTTCGGGTGCTGAGGTCGGCGGCTTTGCGCGCGAGCCACTTGTCGACGTCCTCGGAGGACAGCTCTCGGAGCTTGCGTGCTCCCAGGGCGGGGATGATGTGCTGCTCGGCGAGGCTGGTGTAGTTGGCGACGGTCTCTGGGTTCCGGCCGGCGAGGCCGTATCGCAGGAAGTCCCGGACGGCGTCGCCCACTGAGTAGCTGCCGGATGCGACGGTCAGGCCGTCGTCGTAGTCGCGAACCTTCTCCTTGAGCTTGGCCAGGGCCTTGGACTTGAGCTTGTCACTGGCCTTACGCACGATCCGGCGGCCGGCCGGGGTGTATCCGACGGTGATGGTGGCTATCCAGCGCTGGCGGGCTTCGTCCCAGTGAAGCCCGCCGTCGCCGCGGCTGCGCCGTTTGGTCATCAGGCGGTCCCTGCCTCGTTCTCCAGCAGCTCGACGAACCGGGCGATGGAGTCGGCGGTGACGCGGGTGGAGCGTCCTGCCTTGACGATGCCGATTCGTCCGGCCTTGACCTCCCGGTAGAAGCAGGACCGGCTGATCGACAGGATTTCCAAGGCCTCTTCGACCCGGTAGAGGGCTTTGGGTAGTGCGGTGACGGTCATGATGGTGGTGCTCCTTCTTGTGAGGGGCGGCGGTCCTGGGCGCTGCTTTGGTCGGTTGGCCCAGGGCCGCTTTGCGTTGGATGGGTTTCGGTCGGTTCATGAGACGAGGAAGGACCGCTGAAGATCGTGGGGTGTGGTGTGTGCTTCGCGTTCTTCTTGTCGGGAGGGCTGAAACATCTCCACATCTCCACATCTCCACGGATGTGCCTCTGAACTGCGGTGATGGGTGTGGAGATGGTGGTGATCGGCATCGGGTCATCTCCACAATCGGGGGGTTATCTCCACAGCGGGTGTGGAGATGTGGAGATGGCTGGTTGTCGGTGCTGGCTATCTCCACATACATCCGTGCTGGTAGAGGGCCGGTTTGTGGAGATGTGGAGATGTGGAGATGTTTCAGCGTCTTGGGGTTCGGCTCAGTCATGGCACTCGACCCAGAACACGTTTCGGTCGCGCTTTCTGGCGGAGCGGATGACGTAGTCGCCGCGCCAGCGTCCGGTCTGGCCGGTCAGCAGCCGTCCGAGGGAGAGCACGTTGGGTGCCCGGCCGGTGGGGGTGGTGATGAATTGGCCGTCCCAGGGGTCGTGTTCGTAGCTGCCGGTGTGGAGGGGTTCGCCGCTGTTGCGGAGTTCGGCGGCGGTCATGGGGGTGGAGCCGTGCAGGGTGTGCCAGCAGGACAGGAACGCGCGCCAGCGGTTTTCGTCTTCGTCGACGTCGCGGACGTCGGCGGCGTTGGCGAGGAATCCTTCGATGTCGTGGTGTGCGAGGAATCCGCCCAGGGCTTGGGCCCAGGGGGTGAATTGGCGCATAGCAAGGGTGTCAGCGCGGGGTGCGCCGCTTTGGGTCCAGTCCAGGACCAAGATGAGCAGGTGCCACAGCACGGTGAGCTGGTTGGCGGGGTTGGTGATCCATTGGTCGAGGTGGGGGATGCCGAACCGGCTCTGGTCGCGTTGTTCTGGTCGGGGCATGTTGGGGTCGAGGTGGACGCGGACGGTGCGGGAGGCCATGTCGCCGCCGACTTGGAGGTTGTTGCCGGTGGCCATCCAGAGGCGGTCGTTGACGGTGGCGATGTTGCGCGAGGCCCCGAGTTGGCGGTCGGACCACACTCCGGCGGTCACCAGCAGGGCGAGGGTGGGTGAGTCGATGACGGTGCCTTCGGCGAGGTTGTCCCAGATGACGACGCCGACCTGTTCGGCGAAGACGGCGGTGATGCTCTTGCGGAGTTCTTCGTCTGCGTAGGCCCAGGGCATGACGCGCTGGCCATAGAGCATGCCGGGCCCGCCGGTGAGGATGGACTTGCCGGAGGCGGGCATGGTCGCGTCGATGACGGCGAACGGGGTCAGGGAGCGGGTGTAGTGCCGCAGGATCGGCGTGACCAGCAGCGCGACGTAGTTCGCGCGGTCGGCCGCAGACGACCAGGGGAAGTCCCGCAGGAACCGGTGCAGCAGGAAGTCACGTGCGTCATATACCTGCTCGGCGGTCGGCGTATCTGGGACGGGCGGGAGCGCGACCTTGGAGGCCAGGTACAGGCCGGTGGCCTCGTCGTAGCCGGGGTGTTGGAGCAGGGTGCCGTCTCGGCGTAGGACGGGTGCGCCGATGACGCCGCGCAGGGGCAGGACGCTGGGCCAGGTCTTGGCGGCCAGCACTGAGGAGAGGATCTCCCGTGGTGGGGTGACTTCTTCTTCGAAGGTCTCGCTGCTGCCGTCTCCGGTCTTGCGGGAGCGCATCCGGTAGACGTAGGTGTGTTCGGCCAGCAGGCCGGCCAGGGTGGCCGGGTTGATGGGACTGGCGGTGACGGGCAGCGGGGAGTCCTCGTCGGCGGCGGGGCTGTTGAGCCCGCCGGAGACGGTTTCCATGTGGACCAGGGATCCGGCGGAGACGTAGGTGTGGGGCAGGGTGTTGGCGGCCAGGGCGGCTTTGAGGACGCGGATGCTCTCGGGTCCGGACCCGACCTGCAGGCGTGGCTTGGTCATGCGGGGACCCTCCTTGGTCGGCTCTGTCCGGCGCGGAAGCCCGATCGGATGGTGCGGCGGGCTTCGCTCTCGCTCTGGCCGGTGCTCACGGCGGCGTGGGTGAGGAGTTTCTCGGTCTCAGCAGCGGCCAGGGAGCCTCCGGCGACGAGCTGGCCCAGAGCCACGGAAGCGCCGTAGAGGGTGGCGTTGCGGCGGCCCTGGGGCGCTTGGGTGATCGCGGTGAGGCTGGCGTTGATCGCGACGTCCAGGTAGGCGCCGCGCTTGCCTGCGGTCAGCTCGACCACGACGGGTCGTTGTGGCGGCAGCGGGGCGGGTTGGAGTCGTTCGGCCAGCCATGCGGGCAGCGGGGCCGTATCGGGGGTGTGGACGGGTTCGTAGGTGCCGGTGCCGTCGGGCAGGTCGACGAAGCTTCCGGGACCGACGACGTATCCGCCCTCAGCGCGGGTGTCGATTTTCCAGCCCAGGCCGTTGCCGTGGTCGTCTGAGGTGTTGGTCAGGCGGATGTCGTTGGGGGCGGTGAAGTACAGGTGGAAGCCGCCGCGGCGGGTGCGTACCTGGAAGGTCTCCAGCGGCATGGGTTGGCCGGCCTGCTCGCACACGTAGGCGAAGACGTCCGAGCCGTCATGGATGCCGGGCAGTGCCCACTTCGGGGGAGGTTGCTCGCCGGGCTTGGGGACGTCGAGGTCGATGACGACCAGGCGGGAGGGGCCGCAGGAGATGCCGATGTTGTAGGGGCGGTGGCCCCACATCCGCCGGATCTTCTCCGGATCGGCCGTCGCGACCTGCTTCCAGCGGACGCCCTTGGGCGGGGTCTTGTCGCCGACGGCGACGGGGAAGACGTGCCAGCCGCGGCGGGCGGCGGCGAGTGCGTAGGAAAGGTTGGTGTTCATGCTGCCCTCCCGTGGGGGAGGTCGAGGTCGAGTAGGTCGGTTTGCTCGCCGCGTGCGGCCAGACGGCTTAGCAGGCGGGTGCGCCATGCGGTGGCGTAGCGGGGGCAGTTGGCGCAGTTCTTGTGGCCGGTGCAGCCGGGCATTGGGGGTTGGCGGCGGGCGGCGTAAGACCAGGCCATGGAGTCGGCGGAGCCGAGCCGATGCCCGTACAGGTGCAACCCGCCGGTCTTGACGCCGAACCCGTGCAGGGACAGGCCGAGTCGGGCGAGGGTGGTGACGATCTCGGTGATCTGGTGGGTGGACTGGCGACGGCACACCGACCCCAACCCCACCCTGGGCAGGATCGTCAGGTCGATTCCGGCGGAGGCGTACAGGTCGAAGCACCGTAGGTAGTCGTCCAGCTCCCAGCCTTGCAGGACGGGGATGAACGGCAGATCGGGGGCGAGCGCGGTCAACTCCAGGTAGTTCGCGACCGTGCGTTCCTGGTGTTCGGCCACGGACAGGCCGGTGCGTTCGGTCATGAACGGCTCGCACATCGAGTCCTGGGGTGCGGCGAAGTCCAGGTTGCCGATCTGTTCGGCGTAGCGGGCGACGGCTTCGGCGTACTGGGCCGGGGTGGTGACCCACGTGCCGTGCAGGGACAGTTCGGTGAACCCGCCGGAATCCAGCGCCCACCGGCAAGCGGCCGGCTTCAGGGTCTTCTTGCGCGCGAGTTGGCGGTGGGAGACGAACAACGGAACGTCCAGGCGCCACAGCCAGTGCGGCTGGTGGGCGCCCAGGTAGAACACCGGGCCGGACGTAGAGGTCTGCTCGGGGGGCATCACAGCACCTCCAGCAGCTTGGACCCGAGCCAGCGGGCGACGTTGGCGCTCACGGCGTTTCCGGCCTGCATGGTCTGCTCTGCCTGATTGCCGGTGACGGTGTAGGTGTCGGGGAAGCGCTGGGCGCGTAGGTGCTCGCGGGCCTTGAGCATCCGGAACCGGCAGTCCTCCACCGCCACCTCCGGCCGCACCAGACTCATCGAATCCCGCGTCGCCACCGTGTGCAGCGGGCTCGCGGTGGTCGTCGGCAGGTTCCCCGCCCGGTAGGGGATCACCAGTGCGTGCCGGTCCACCTCCTCAGGCCGCTGGTCGGGGGTGACGAGGAAGTGGTGGTTGCCGCCCGCGGTGACGGTGGCCAGCGGGTGGGCGGCCGGGCGGGCGGTGGTGTTCCAAGTCCCTCCGGCCGGGACCAGCAGCGGCGGCGAGACGAACCCGTCGCCTCCGCGCACGGTGCGGGCGGCCAGGGCGTTGCCTGCTGCGGGGTAGGTGCGTCCGTCGTGCCCGGCGTGGTTGACCTGCACCACGACGGGGCGATCCTGCACCATGGCCAGTCCGGCACGGATGCGGCGCATGGTCTGGGCGGCCAATGGCCGGGCGCGCTCCCCGATCCTCTGGCCCAGATCTGTCCAGTCGATGACGGCGGCGGCCGGGAGCACGTACGGCTCCACCACGAACGACTCGTGCCGGACGGAGGTGTTGGGGCAGGTGTAGGTGTACTGGTCGCGGTACTTGCCGATCCCCAGCTTCCCGCCGGGGGTGTGGCGCTTCCACGTCTGGCGTGCGGCCACATCCTGGCCGCAGGTGAAGCAGTGCGCGGGCGGACGGGGCTCCAGGTCCGGCATGGGGGCGTCGGCGCGCAGGAACACGATGTACAGCCGGTCTCGCCATTGCGGGGCGTGGGGGTTGTCGGCTCCTCCGATGTGGGCGGAGTTGACGCACACGATCCGGTGGGAGTACCCGATCCGATTCATGCCCTCGATCCACCACCAGAACAGGGGCCAGTCGGTGGCGAACTCGACCACGTTCTCGATCAGGACCGCGTCATAGGCCCAGATCTCCACCGCCCGCAGCACGTCGTAGGCGGTCGCCCTGGTCCGCTCCCACCCCTTGTTCAGGGAGGCGAGGTACTCCTCCCGCTCCCCGTCGTCCATCAGTGCGAGCTGACCGGGCCGCAGGGAGCCGCGCTTCTTGCGTCGCCCGCCGGCCGGGGAGGATTCCTGGCAGATGGGTGAGGCCCACAGCACGCGGGCGGGCGGCAGGTCGCGCATGTCGTAGGCGTTGATGTCCTCGCACAGGTGCTCGGCGTGCGGGAAGTTCGCCGCGTGGGTGGCGATCGCGCGCTCCCAGTGGTTGGCCGCCAACTTGAGCTCCAGGCCCGCGCTGGTCAGGCCCAGGGAGGAGCCTCCGGCGCCGCAGAACAGGTCCACGAACGTCAACGCGCTCGACATCCGGCGGCGGGTGGTCGGGGCGCTCATCGGCGGCCGCTGGTGCGCTGGTAGGGGGTGGTGTCGAACAGGTCGTCCTGGTCGCCGTCAGCGGACGGGCAGCGCAGCGCGGCGGCGGTCATCTGGCTGGCCGCGTTCGGGCGGGTGGCGGCCAGCAGGCAGAACGGGCAGCGCTGCCCGTCCTCGGTGGCTTCCAGGTGGACGGTGGTGCGGGTGCCGGGGTAGCGGTGGAACTGCTTGGCCGGGCAGGGTCCGGGGTGCAGTCCGCAGGATCCCGAGCAGCCGCATGGGGATCCGGCGGATGGTGTCGACGGGTCGGGCGGGTTGGCGTTGCTGCGGGTGGGCTTCATGATGGGAGATGCCTCCTGGCTTCTAGCTGGGATTGGGTGAGCGGCCCCGGCGGGGGAACTTCTTGGCGGGAGTAGCCCGCCGAGGCCGCGCGGCTACTTGCGGGTGTCGAAGGCGTCGCGGACGCTGTCGGGCTCGCCGTCGGGCCACATGCCGCCGGTCTCGCCGGTCACGGTGCCGCTGCTGCTGGTGCGGTTCGGGTCGTCGGCCATCAGAGGTCTCCTTCGCTTCGGTCAGGTGTTGGGGTTCAGGCGCAGTCGGGGCAGGGGATCGGCTCGGTGCGGACGGGCTTGCCGGTGGCGGGGTTGAAGGTCTTCTTCTTGCCGATACGGCCGCTGCCGCCGCAGCGGGTGCAGGTCTGGGCGGGCATGGAGGGTGGTTCCTTCCTGTCGGGGTCGTAGGGGTTGCGTAGGAGCCGAATGGAGGGGGTTTTCGGGCTCCGAGGGTGCGTGGAGGGGGTGTCTGGGGGTCCTACGGCCCTCCTACGCTCCTTCTACGGGGCGGGTGTTCGTGCTGCTCACGGGTCCTGTAGGAGTCCCGTAGGAGGGGTGTGGGGGTCGTCGGGGTCCTACGGGGTCAGCTGGCCCATGCGTAGACCTCGTCGGGGACGTCCTGGCGGCCTTCGGTGATGGCGCGGGCGGCGGCTTCCAGGTCCTTGCGCTCGTAGCCGCGGCGCTGTCGGCCGCCGCGCTCGAAGGCGTGACCCAGGGGGTAGACCTCCAGGGCGCCGAGGAGTTCGGCCAGGCGGTGTTTGTTGTCCAGGCTCAGGTGTGCGGCGAGGTCTTCGGAGTGCATGCGGGTATCGGTGCCGAACGCGCGGATGGCGGCGGTCAGGAGCGGCGGGAGGGGGCGGATGGGTGCGGGCTCGGGCCGGTCAACGCGCTCGGCGGTGAAGACGCGCTCGGGTGCGGCGGTCGGGGTGTAGGCGGTGCGGGCGCGCTGGCGCAACTCCTGAGGGTTGGCCCAACTGCCGGCGGATCCGGTGCCAAGCTCGGCGGGGACGGAGTGCAAGCGGCGCGGGGCTTCCTGCACCTCTTCGACGTCCAGGACGTCGCCGTCCTCGTCGTCGTCCAGGGCCAGGAATGCGGCACGCATCCTCTCGTGGCGCTGGGCGTAGACCTGGCCGCCGATGCGGGCGGCGGCTTCGTCCAGGCGGGGGCGGCCCTCAGCCAGCATCACGGCGGCGGCGGTCATCCGAGAGGGCGGAAGGAACGCGGCCTTGAAGGGCCGGGGGGCTTCCTCGTCGTCGGCTTGGATGAAGAAGCAGCCGACGGAGGGGATGTCGGCCAGGTCGATGCGGTCCCACCCGAAGAGGTACTGAAGCTCGGATTCCTTCTGGACCCGTCCGCAGATCTTGAGGCCGCACTGGACTTTGAAGTCGGCCGATACGGTGGTGGAGGTGGCGCGCAGGCCGGAGGCGATGATGTTGACGCCCTCGTTGCGGGCCTGGTCCAGGATCTCCTCGAGTTTCTTGCCGACCTGGCCGGCGGTGCCGCGGGTGCCGGGAGCCAGGACGGACTTGCCCTCATCGACCATGATGACGATCTCCGGCAGGCCGGGGCTAATGGGCAGCAGTTTGCTGTCTGCCTGCACCTTGAGTTTGCGGCCGGTGCGCTTGCGGGCGCGGGCGATGTTCATGGCGATCTGCACCATCTGGATCGCCTCTTCGGGGTTGGGTGCGGCCCAGTCGATGGCGGGGCGGTCGATGTCGCCTTCGATCCAGGGGTGTAGCCACACCTGGCTCATGCCGCCGCCGTTCATGTCGATGTGCCACACCAGCGTGTCGGAGCAGCGCAGCAGGAGCAGGGTGAGCAGGTCCAGCAGGTTGGTCTTGCCGGAGCCGCGGGCGCCGATGACGAGCATCGCCAACTCGCGCAGCAGGACCGTCACCGGAGAGCCGTCGCGGTACATCCCCAAAGGCAGCGGCCGGTTGATCGACAGGGGCGAGTAGTCCTCGGGCAGGGAGACCATGTCGCCCATGCGGTTGACGGTGGATACCCGCAGGACGGCCTCCCCGCGGTGCTCGCCGAGCGCGACTTCCACGCCGCAGCCGATGGGCAGGCGGGCGACGGTGGCCAGGCGGTCGGCGGCGCCCTTGAGCGTGGCCACGGTGTGGGTTCCGTCCAGCGGCAGCAGCGCCGTCAGGGTGAACCCGCCGCCTTGGGGCCAGGGCTGCACGCTGGTGACCTGCACCCACATGTTGGTCACGCGGTGGATGTAGGACGCCCACCGCATCCCGATCTCCCCGCCCTGGCGTAGGACGATGTCGGTTCCGGGCGCGGCCGCGGTGGGCTGCTGGGCTTCGTCGTTCTTGGCGCGGCCCAGGGGTGCGCCGAGACCGGCGGCCAGGCCGCCCAGGGCCAGGACGCCGAGCTGCTCGCGGTGAAAGGGTCCGGCCTCCAATGCCCAGGCCGTCCAGCCGCCGGCGCCCAGCCAGCACGCGGCCCGGTAGTACAGGCCGGTCATGCTCACGCGCTGGCTGGTGACGAACGTGGCGGCGGCGCCGAGCAGGCCCGCCCCGACTCCCAGAGCCCAATGCATCTCGCAGACGTTGCCGACCGCCGAGACGGCCGTCATACCAAGCACAGACTGCGTGGCCATGCCCGCCGCGGTGCGGGGGCGCAGCGTCCAGTCCAGGCCAGGCGCCGGGGTCTTCTTGGCGGTCTTCGTCTTCACGGGATGTTCCTCTCTCAGGGTCGTCGGGGCGGGCCGGGGCGGTCAGACGTTCCAGAGGTTTTCGTTCGTGCGCGGCGCCTCGTCGCGCTTGATGTCGTCGGCGTGCACGGCGCGGAACTGCACGGCAATCTCGTCGGCCAGGGCACCGAGTATCGCCAAGCCGTCGTGGAGCTGGCGGAGCATCTCGGTCACCGACTCGTGGAGGGGGTATTCGCCCTCCATGCGGGTGGTGTAGACGCGCACAGCGGTGGCGACGTTGACGGGCATCTCGCCGAGGGTGTCCAGGTCGCGGGCGACGACCCACATGTCCTCGGGGGCGTAGGAAGAAGCGGCGGCGGCCATCTCGGCCGAGGCGATGACGAGCGGGGAACCGGACATGGGAAACCTCCTGGTTGTGGTGTGGGTGTGGGCGGTGCGGCGCTGAGAGTGCTGCGGGTTCGGTGCTTCGGTGGGCTGCTGCGGCACCTGCTCGGCGGCCGGAGCGTCGGGGGCGGCCTGCTGCTCGGTGCCGTCCTGCTTGGTGTTCTCGGCCGCCTCGTCGGCGGGGGTGTCCTGGCCGTTCTCATCGGTGTCGGCGTCGTGCCGCCAGCCGAACAGCCAGGACAGGACGCGCCCCCACAGGCCGCTCTTGCCGTAGGCCGCAGCGTCCAGACGGCGGGCCAGGCGGGCGGTGCGGGAGGAGACGGGGCCGGGCTGGTCTTCGGCCCACCAGGACGCCCAGCGGGAGAAGCGGCTGCTCGGCGTCGCGGGGGTCTTCTTCGCCGAGACCGGGGTGGATACGGGATCCTTGCCCGTCTTCTTGTCTGCCGTCTTGGCGGCGGTCGGGGTGTCCTTCACCTTTGCCTCCTTCGTGGAGGTCCGGCCGCCCTTGGCGGCGGCCGCGCTCTTGGGAATGGCCGGGGCGGGAGTCTTGGTGTTCTTGCGGGTGGGGAGGCGCAGCGCGGAGCCGCCGCCGTCGCTGGCCACCGGCTTGCCCGCCCTGGCCGCCCTGCCCCTGGCGGAGGCACCTGCCGACGTCGGCGCGGAGGAGCGCCGGGAACCGGTGGCGGAGCGCCCGCCGAGAATCGACCGGGCAGAGCCTGAGCCGGAGGGGTTCGCCGAGCGGGACGGCCACAGTGCCCTGCCGCCCTGACGGCCCCCACCGGAGCGGCCCAGCAGCCCCGGTGTCCGCGACGACGTCCGTCCCCCGCTTCGTCCGCCACGTCCGCCGCCCAGCAACCCACGGGAGCCCGCAGGAGTGCGGTGGGCGGTCTGTGTCGTCTTGACCGTGCGTGTCTTCTCCTGACGGCGGCCGCCGTCGCGGTTGTCGCGTCGGCGACGCAGGTAGGCGACACCGGACGCCGCCGTCACCAGACCACCCGCCGCCAAGCCCAGGGCGCCGGTCGTCTGGTAGAGCACCGTCCCGGCGACCGTCACCACCGACGCGCCACCCGCCGCGAGCTGCCCCACCGGCAGACCGGTGGGTGCGTCCTGCTCTTCTTCGGCGTCGCCCTTGGCGTCCTTGTCGCCCTCGGTCGGGGCGACATCCGGGCGCGGTCCCGAAACGGGCGGGTGCTGGTCGGGGACGGCCAGCGGCGCGGCGTCAGCGGCGGGCGGCAGGCCGTCCAGCGGCGGCACGTCCATGCCGACCTCACGCGAGTCGGGGGCGGTCATGAGGCCACCTCCACCAGCGCCGCACGCAGGTCAGCCAGAATCCGCTGCCCCTGGCGCTCACTCAGCCCCAACTGGCGGCCGAGCTGAGCGCCCGTGATACCGGGCCGCTCACCCACCAGTTCCTTCGCCTGCTCCACATGCTCAGGCGTCACCGCGACACGGACGCGCCGGGCGGGCGGCGTCGGACGATTCCGCCGAGGGACGGGCACCTTTCCGTCGTTCTCGTTGTCGGCGACGACAAGCGGCGTCTCCTTGACGTTGTCGCCCTCGGCTCTGGCGACAACGGCGGCCGGAACGGGCTCGTTGTCGGGCGCTTCGTCCGCGACGACGGCGGGGACATCGGTCTTGCCGTCGCCGTCCGGGAGCGCGGCCTCGTCGGCGTTGTCGGCCTCGGAGGAGGCGCGGCGCTGGCCGCGCCGGATCATCCCCATGAGCAGTTCGGTCGACAGGACCAGGGCGACAGCCGGCCACCCGGCCACCACAGCGCCGATCGGGCCGTGCTCGATGCCGTACAGGACATTGACGGCCAGCGTCGCGGCGATGCCCAACCCCAGCGTCACGTACGCCAGGGGCATCGTCTTGGCCTTCTGGCCGCGCCGCGCGGCGTCCAGCAGGACCAGGCCCGCCACCAGGACCAGGCCGTCGATGGTCAGCGGGGTCAGCGTCGCGGTCCATCCGTGCTGGCCGTTCTCGGTGGCGACGTCCAGGGCGTGGGAGTAGGACACCACGGCGGCCGCCGCGCCCAGGGCGATCACGGTCCCGGCCGTCAGGGTGCGGATGAGGCGATCGGCGTTGATCACGACGCCTCCTCGAGGGGCACGCGGGTGATGGTCCAGATCTCCACCGGCAGGCCGTCGCGCTCGACCCTCACCCGCACCAGCGCGCTGCCGGGCAGGTGGAAGAGGGACTCGTGCTCGACGGTGCCGTCCAGGTGCGCGGCCCAGGTCTGGACGGCCTCGACGTCGCTGACCTGACCCCGGATGTGCAGCTCGACGATGGCGTCCAGCGCCCAGATGCACACCTCGGGCAGGTGCAGGGCTTCTTCGGCGAGGTCGGCCAGCACACGGGCGGCGGCGGGCATCCGCTGCGGGAGCGCCGGACGCTGGCAGGCGAGGGGGAACATGCTCACCTCAAGCCACCTCCGCCGGAACCTCGGCGCGGACCTGGGTGCGCAGGGCGGCCAACCCGCGAGGGGTGTAGCCAGCCCACACCCCGTGGGCGGGGTTGGCGCGCAGCGCGTACTCCAGGCACTCCAGCGCCACCGGGCAGGACTCGCAGACGTCCTTGGCGGCGTCCACACGCGCCCGACGCTCGGCGATCGGCTCGACCTCGAAGACGTCCGGGCCGGTGTGCAGGTCCGGGTCATACCGGCACTCGCCCTGCTCGCCCAGACGGGCGAGCAGGTCCACCAGCGGCAGCACCGGCAGCGGGACGGGGGACATACGACCTCCAAAGGCTCGATGGAACAGGTGAACGCGGACTTCAGAAGGCATCCACGAACCGGCCCAGCGCGCTGACCACCGTCTGAACGGCGGCAGCAGCACCTTCGGGGTTCTTGATGGCGAAGATCAGGAACGCGGCACCCGTGAGG
>NZ_BAAATZ010000031.1:0-9918 GCF_039533685.1 Actinocorallia aurantiaca
AGCACGACAGCACGACGAAGGCCGGGCGGCTCCTGGGGAGCCGCCCGGCCTTCGTCGTGCTCCGGGGCGTGGGGTGCGGGGTGCGGGGTGCGGGGTGCGGGTCAGGCGCGCCAGTTGCGGACGAGGTCGCGGAGGGCGACCTTGTCGAACTCGACGCCGAGGTCGGTCAGCTCCTGGGCGACGAGCTTGCCGTCGGGGCCGTGCTTGGCGACGAGGCGGTAGGCGAAGTACGGGAACCAGTGGTTCTCGCGGATCTTGGCGACCTCGGAACGGTCGATGGCGTAACCCTCGGCGGCGAGGTCCTCGCAGGCCTTGGCGATGTCACCGGTGTGGCGGTTGAGCGCTTCGGTGACGATGGTGCGCATGCTGGTCGGGTCGGGCTGCGGCTTGAGGTCGGAGGACTTCTCCTCCTCGACGGCGGGCAGCAGGTCGACGAAGGTCTGCTCGGCGGGGGTCTCCGGCGCGGCGGCGGGAACCGCCTCCGGGATGCGCTCCGCGGTCTTCTCCGCGGCCTTGGCGGCGTCGACGATCGGGTCGGCGATCTGCCCGGCGGGCGCCTCGAGCTCGGCGACCCGGACGGCGCTCGCGGTGATCTGGCGCGGCTCCAGCGAGGCCGCCAGCGCCTTCTCGTGCTCCGCCTCCATCTCCGGCATCTGCACCACGTACCGGTGCAGCGTCCGCAGCAGCACGAACAGGCCGAGCATCGACACGATCGGCGGCACCGCAGCGGTCGCCTGGTAGGAGAACTCCTTGTTCAGCACGTGGCCGATGTTGAACACCAGCGATGCCGTCCAGCCGGCGAGCGCGATGAACAGCGGGAGCATGAAGTCCACCCAGCTGAGCAGGCTCTTGCGGATGGCGTACGCGTCCAGGGCGAGCAGGAACAGGCCGAGCTCGCCGACGATGATGAAGAGGTCGACCAGCAGCGGGAAGGAGGCCGCCTTCCAACCGGTCAGACCGTGCTCCAGCGCCCAGTCGTGCAGGCCGGAGTAGGACTGCGCGAATCCTCCGCCCGTCGCGATGAGGACCGCGGCGGCCATCAGACCCACCGCAGCCCATCGAGTTACGGTTTTGGCCTTGAAGACGGCGCTCATGCGGGTACTCCACTCGACTCTTGAGATGACCTTGGAGGAGGATATCCCTCCGCTTGAGGGTCAGGAGTCAACTTCAACTTCTTTGTCCGACTCGTTGCTCAACCGACCCATCGGAGGAGGATGGAGGGCATCGAAGCACAACTCCCCGCTCCACGGGGTCCGATTGCGCACACCGATCCGGCTCGACGTCCACGTCCGGGAGCGTCCCACCGGATCGTTCAGGTCAGAGCGGTTCCGGTGCCGACCGTCCGATCAGGACGGAGAGGACTCGGAGGGAACCGGCCCGGACGGCGTCGATTCGGCCGGAGCCGACTCGATCGGGTCCGGCGCGGACTTGGCGAGCCCCAGCGCCTCCGCGGCCATCGGCAGCAGCAGGCCCAGCACCAGGACGGCGCCTCCGCCGAAGCGCAGGGCGTGCTCGCTGAGTTCCGTGAACGGGTTGCCCGGCATCGCGGCCGCCCATGCGACGAACGCCAGCAGCGCGAACGCCAGCAGCGGCAGGCTCACCCGGAGGCTCCGCTCGGGCCGGACGCCGGCGCCCGCGGCGGCCGCGCGCCTGCGGCTCACCATGTAGGTCAGGACGAAGACGACGGGCACCAGAGCCAGTCCGACACCGAACACCGCCCACTTGGCGGCGGCGGAGCCGGGATCGGTCAGCCCCCACAGCGCCGTGTAGACGCCGATCACCTCGGCCGGGATGAACTCCGCGATCCGGTTCAACGCGCTGTCCCCGCCGTACGCGGGACGTGCGGCGGGGACATGTTCGACCGCCGGGTCGTTGACGGCTTCGGTGGACACCGCGATCTGGGCGAGACGGGTGACGCTCATATCCCAACGGTGCCCACGAAACCATCGGCAACACCAAGAATTACCAACGAACCCGGACAGACATCACTGGCTGCCGGAGCTCTGCCTCAGCTCTCCTTTCGCGGCTCCCCGCGGTACGTCCCGAAGGACCAGAGGTTCCCCTCCGGGTCGCGGACGATGAAGTCCCGCGAACCGTAGTCGGTGTCGCCCAGTTCCCGGACGACCGTCGCCCCCGCCTTGACGGCCCTGGCGTAGAGCGCGTCCGGCTCGTCGGTGACGACATAGGCGCCGAGGCCCCCCGGCGCCACGGCGAAGACGTCCCCCGGTTCGTCCCGTACCGAGCCGAGCATGACGCCCCCGCCCAGCGGCCAGTCGAGCTGCGCGTGGTGGACGATGTCGCCCTCCCCGTGCACGACGGTCTCCTCGAACCCGAACGCCTCGACGAGAAAAGCGATCATCCTGCGTGCGTCCCTGGCCCTGAACGCGGGCCAGACCTGCGGTCGTGGTGTGGTCATGGACTCACCCTCCCTTCCCGCTCCCCTCCCCGTCTTGAACGAACCGGACCCCCTCCCCGAACTCGCTCTCCAGGTAGCGCAGCGGGGAGAGCCCGGTCAGCTCGCGAAACTCCCTGGTGAAGTGAGGCTGGTCGGCGTACCCGCAACCGTGCGCCACCTCCGCCAGGCACGGCTTCCGCCCGACCCCCACCCCCTCCTGCAGTCGCATCCGCGCCCGGTCGAACCGGATCACCCGTCCGGCGGCCCTGGGCGACAACCCCACCTGCGCGCGGAACCGGCGGCGCAGATACCGGGCGCTCCATCCCACCTCCCGGGCCAGTTCCTCGACGCGCGCCGCTCCGCCCGTCCGGTGCAGCCGCCGCCACGCCCGGACGACCTCGTCGTCCACTCCCGGATCGGGCCGTTCCCCGCGCAGCAGGAATTCCTCGACGATCCGGAAACGTTCGGGCCAGCCCCGGGCGTCCACCAGCCGTTCCCTCAGCTCGGCCGCTCCGGCGAGCATCTCCTCGCCCGCGAGGACCTCTCCCGTCAGCTCGCCCGACGGGACCCCCAGCAGCGAACGCGCGCCGAGCGGGCTGAGCCCGATCTGGATCCCCGACTGGCGCCCCTCCTGCGCCATCAGCACCGGCTCGGTGTGCAGCCCGCCGAGGACCACCCCGAGGTCCCGGACGCCTTCCCCTTCCAACATCCGCACCGGCTCTTCGAACGCCACGACCACCGTCAGCCAGGGCGAGGGCACACCCCGGTGCACCCGCGGCGCCCCTGGACCCTGGCTGTATCCGTGGAGCCTCGCCACCCGGCCGCGGAGTCCTTCCCCGGGAACCCGGGACACCATCTCCATCCCTCTACGCTAAGCACACCCTCCGACAGTTCACGCATGAAAGCCGACCGGGTCCGGGGACGACCCGGCCGGCTTCCGCCAGAGATGCTTCAGCACGGCCTTCTGTGCACTCCCGAGCGCTCGAAGTCGAAGAGGCTGTTGTTGATCTGGAGTCCGTCAACCGCCCCGACGAAGGCGTCGTCCGTGCCCTTCTGGATGGCCACGCTGTAGCTGATCACCGCGTTCGGCATCTTGGATTTGAGTGTGTCGAACGAGCAGGGGTTGCTCAGAGTGCAGGTGGTGGTGCCGTCGATGGACCGCGACGACCCCCAGCGGTTGCCGGGCGCGGTGGCGTCGTACTGCTGCCACACGTTGCGGAAGTCATGCGTGACGGGCCGGGAAGGGCTCAGGGACACGTCGGGCAGGTAGACCAGGGTCGTGTAGGGCAGGTTCTCGATCTTGGGGTTGACCTCCATGGAGAAGGACGGCCTGATGGTGGAGGTGCCGGAGTCGATCCCCGTGAAGATCCAGTACTTCACGGACCGGATCCGCCGCAGCGGCGTCCTCGCGAAGTCCGTCTCGTTGCCGAAGGCGATCTTCTCTCCGTCGTCGACGGTCAGTCCCAGGCTGCCCCTCCCGTAGGGCGGCGGTTGCAGGGCGGGGAACTCCGGCCCGGTGCGCCCGTACGGACCCGTCCGCAGTTCGGCGCTCGGCGAGCCGTAGGTGTTGCGTCCGATGACCCCCCACCGGTCGGCGGGCCGGGCCGCGGCCGCTTCCGGCGTCTGCACCACGGCGACCAGCCCGGCGAGCGCCACCCCCGGCAGCACCCACGCCAGACCTCTGGTAATTCTCACGAATTCTCCTCGAATGACGAACGATTCGGAGCCTCGAATCCGTGACATCTATCCCCGCCGGGGAACGAACAAATCAACGACCCATCCCATTGACCATTGATTTACTCGACAAAACACCAGAGAAATGGCTCGCCACACCTATTCCCCCTTCTCCTCCTTGCCGGGCACTCCTTAGTATTTCTTTCCAACCCCCCGATACCCGACGACAAGGACGCACATGATGCGGCGCCTCCTCTCCCTGCTCACCGCCGCGATCCTGGGAGCCGCCCTGCTCGCGGCCCCGGCCTCGGCCCTGCCCGGCGACCGCGCCGCCTCCTTCGGCCCCCAGGGCTACGGACGCGTCAAGCTCGGCATGAGCCTCAAAGCAGCCCGAAAGACCGGATTGATCACTAAAATCACCAAACCGCCAGTCCAGGGTGCCTGCGGCTCATTCATCCTGAAGGGCACCAAGGCGAGCGCCTACTACGAGAAGAAGCGGGGCGTCACCGCCCTCTTCGCCGACAAATCCATGAGGACCCCGCGGGGCATCAAACTCGGCGACAAGTTCAAAAAGGTGAAGAAGGCTTATCCCAGCCTCAAGACCGGACCCAATGTCCACTCCGTCCGCGTCCCCGGCAACCGCAAGGCCCTCTACCTCTTCCTTTTCGACGGCTCCAACCGGCTTTACGAACTGGGCCTGGCCCTCACTCCCATCCGCTGCTTCAACTGACGCTCACATGACGGGGAGGGGCGGCCACGCCGGAACGTGACCGCCACTCCGGCGTTTCCGGGCACTGCTCCGGCCCGGCCGGATGTCAGACGAATTCGGGCAGGAAGCCGGTGCGCATCCGGGGCAGGCTGTCCGGGTGGTTCTCACGGATCCAGGAGACGAGGTGCTCGCGGACGTCGCAGCGCAGGTCCCAGGAGGCGGAGCCGTCGGCGGCGCTCATCGCGGCGCGGACCTCGATGAGGCCGTTCTCCTGGACGTCGGTGACGGCGAGGTTCCACATCTCGCCGTCCCACAGCGGGTGGGCCTGGACGAACTCCGAGAACCGGGCGCGCAGGTCGGCGACCGGGACCGTCCAGTCGACCCGCAGGAGGACGGTGCCGATGATGGCCTCGTTGCGGATCGTCCAGTTCTCGTAGGTCCGCTCGGTGAAGTAGGAGACCGGCAGGATCAGGCGGCGGCCGTCCCAGACCTGGACGACGACGGTGTTGAGGGTCAGGTCCTCGACCTTCCCCCAGTAGCCGTCGACGACGATCACGTCGTCGACGTGCAGGGCGTCGCCGAAGGCGAGGATGACTCCGGAGAACAGGTTCCCGATGGCCTTCTGCGCGGCGACACCGGCGATGATGCCGATGAGGCCGGCGGAGGCCAGCACTCCGGCGCCGATGCCGCGCACCGCGTCGAACGTGAACAGCATCCAGCCGAGGGCGATGACGACGGCGACGGCCGTCACGACCCGGTTGACCAGCATCACCTGGGTGCGGGCCCGCTTGGCGCGGGTGCTGGCGAACCCGCGCGAGTCCTCCACGCCGCTGACGACCGCCCGCATGACGGCGTGCACGATCCGGATGACGAGCCAGGCCATCGAGGCGATGAGGACCAGCAGGATCGAGTGGTCGACGGCCCGGGCGGCGTCACCGAAGAGATGGGCGCTCAACGAGACCGTGCCGTCCTCGGTGTCGACGCGCATCGTCTTCAACGTCGCGCGGGAGGTGAGCGAACCGGTGACGAACACGCCGGGCACGGTCGTCTGACTCACCAGACGCGACATCTGCGGCATCCTGCGTTCCAGCCTTCGGCCGAGCACCCTTCCGCTCACGAGCACCAGCCCGATCGCCACGAGGACGATCGTCAGCGCCAGCGGCGGTCCGATCATGGTCGAAGTGGGATCTTCAGAGGGCTTCATGCCCATTCACACTATGCAAGCGACCCTCGCCTCCCGAACCCCTAAAAAAGCGACAAATAACACTTTTGTGCAGGAGCCGGCCTCGAACACGACCCGGTCCGAGAGGCGCCCCAGAGCCAGAGCACCTGCTCGGCGAAGGACGTCCGCCCCTTCGCCGTTCGAGAACCCGTGACCGAGAGAAAGACGACCTGTCCAGGAAAGCAGCCAAGCGAGCGCAAGGGGCCTACGACAGTCCCGCAGCCGGGAGGCCGGCCAGGACATCCGGCGGCACCGCGACGTGCATCCGGCGCACCGCCGCCAGGCCCTCGACCTTCTGCCCGGTGAAGGGAGCACCGCGCAGCGGTTCACCGGGCGGCCGCGACATCACCGCGCTCGGCCGTACAGCCGCCGAACGCTGTTCCTCCGGCATCCATACCGCCTGGCGGAACGCGACTTCTCGCGCCTCTCGTTCGGTCCGGGCCCGGCAAGATCGCTGTCCCACTGCGGCATATCGTCCATGATCCAAAGGACGGCTGACTTGGAAAAAGAATGCCAGAAAACCTGGAAATTCCCGAGATATCGACCATTGTGGACGGCTCAAGGATCACACGATCGAGAGCGTTGACAAGAAGCCGTCTTCAAATCTCGAGGTCACTGACGTGGCTTTACGGAGCGAGGCGATGAAGCCGAGACCAGCCGGAGGCCGTCTCCGCCTCGACCATGGGTGGAACCGGGCCGGGAATCAGCCGTTCCGCTCCACAACACGGAACGTCGTCATGCTCACCGGGAGGGCCGCACCGGCTCCGGCGCGCCCCTCGCACACTCCCGCCGGCCTCCCTTCCCTGCCTGTTGCCCATCGTGGCGTTGGCCGTAGTGCCTCCGTCGGTCGCTTATCGGCGTCGCGACGCCCTCTTCCTGTTGGTCTCGTCCCGGAAGGGACCTGCTCGGTTCGGTGTCACCAGACGCAAAGCAGCTCCGCATGACGGTGGTGACAGTCTCCCCTGGAGCGCTACGCCGCCCTAGCGTCGACGCGGTCGCGGCATGTGGCCGCACGCGACCCGGCCGCCCGCCGCAGGAGCTGAGCTGCCCGTCGCTGCTCTGCCCGAGCGGTTACGTCTTGTGTGGAAAGACACGTGTTAGGATCGACCGCGCAGTGACAACCAGGTCGGCTGCGGGACCAGAAATGGGGGGTGAGTTGATGACTGCCGTAAAGGCTGCTGCCGTGTGCAGCGCCCTCCGGACCATCCT
Source organism: Actinocorallia aurantiaca (assembly GCF_039533685.1). Taxonomy (NCBI): domain Bacteria; kingdom Bacillati; phylum Actinomycetota; class Actinomycetes; order Streptosporangiales; family Thermomonosporaceae; genus Actinocorallia; species Actinocorallia aurantiaca. Next base: position 7,210 of record NZ_BAAATZ010000031.1, read on the forward strand.
CACGTCCCGGGTTCCGGTCTGACCTGACACTGATGCCCCCGTTGGAGCCCTGGCGGCTCACGGGAGGCGGCATTCCGTGCTGATCGGGGCCCCTGTTCAAGGGTCTCTACGTTGTCTCGACCTTTCTTTCATCATGCTCAGCCGTATTCCCTGGCGGACTACGGCTGGGACGAGGCGTATGAGCGCGCCTTCGCACCCCATCACGCTGCCGGGCTGATCCCGGCCCGTATCGTGCGAGCCGAACGCGGCTCGTGCGAAGCGATCACGGCCGCCGGAATCGTCCGTGCGCAGATCCCCCGCACCACCGGTCAAGGTGATCCGCTGTCTGCGCCGTGCACCGGCGACTGGGCGGCCCTGCACCCCTCTGCCACCGGCCATGCACCGGTGCTGGACGCGGTACTGGAGCGGCGCACCGCCCTGGTGCGCTCGTCTGCTTCGCGTACCTCGCACGGCCAGGTCCTGGCCGCCAACGTCGACACGGTGGTGGTGACGGTGTCGCTGGCCTCCCCGCTCAATCACGCCCGGACCGAACGCATGCTCGCCCTGTCCTGGGAGAGCGGAGCCCGGCCGTTCGTGGTGCTCACCAAGGCCGACGCGTGCGCCGACGCGCAGTCGGCCGCACACGAGGTGTCCGAGGTGGCTCCCGGGGCGGACGTGCTGGTCACCAGTGCCGTGACCGGGCAGGGCCTGGACACCCTGATCGCCGCCCTGACCGGCACCATCGTGCTACTCGGTCCCTCCGGGGCGGGTAAGTCCACCCTGGGCAACCGGCTGCTGGGCGAGGAGCGGTTGGCCACCGGCGCCGTGCGCGAGGTGGACGGCAAGGGCCGGCACACCACCGCGTGGCGAGAACTGCTCCCGCTGCCCGGCGGCGGCGTCCTGCTGGACACCCCCGGGCTGCGCGCGATCGGCCTGCACGATGCCCAGGACGGGCTTGAGCAGACCTTCGCCGAGATCGAGCACTTCGCGCAAGGCTGCCGATTCACGGACTGCGCGCATGTGAGCGAACCGGGCTGCGCGGTCCTGGCCGCCGTCGCGGCCGGCGAGATTCCCCAGCGCCGGCTGGACAGCTACCAGCGGCTGCTGAGGGAGAACACCTACGCCGCCTCCCGCACCGACGCGCGGCTGCGCGCCGACCGCGAGGCCACCAAGAAGGAAATTACGCGGCACCTGCGCGCCACCTACCAGTTCCGGGAGCGCCAGTAATGAACGACACCGACATCCCCGACCACTCCCGCAGCAGCGACCCGGTGATGCAGGCGTTCTTCACCCTGCACCACGACCTGCCCCGGCAGGCTCCTGGCTCGGACGCCACCACGCGCCGCCTGCTGGAGGCGGCCGGGCCGCTGCCCGAGCGCCCGCGGGTGCTGGACGCGGGCTGCGGCCCCGGCCGTGCCACGCTACTGCTGGCAGAAGAAGCCGGTGCGCACGTGACCGCGGTCGACCTGCACCAGCCGTTCCTGGACGGCCTCGCGGCCGAGGCGGCACGCCGGGGCCTGGCCGACCGGGTCACGGTCGTCAACCGCTCGATGGACCGGCTTCCGTTTCCAGATCACAGCTTCGATGTGATCTGGGCCGAGGGGTCGATCTACACGGTCGGCTTCGACCATGCCCTGCGCGCCTGGCACCGCCTGCTCGCCCCCGGCGGCGTCATCGTCGTCACCGAGATCGAATGGACCGTGGCCGACCCGGCCGCACCCGTCCGCGCGTACTGGGACGCGGCCTACCCGCTGCGCACCCTCGCCGCGAACACCGGCGCCGCGCAGGCCGTCGGCTACCGCCTCCACGCACACTGGCCGCTGCCGGAAAGCGACTGGTGGGACGAGTACTACACCCCGCTCATCCAACGGATCACCCAAGCGGATCCGCAGCAGCCCGGCATGGCGGAGGCACTCGCCGCGACCCAGGCGGAGATCGCCATGCGGCGAGAGCACGGCAGCGACTACGACTACGCCGCCTACATCCTCCACCCCCACGACCACACCATCGACCCCAACGAGAACGAGATCACCATGACCACCTGGACCACCCGCCCGGAGACCACCGAGGACGTCCCCGCCATCCGCGACATCCTGCTCGCCGCCTTCCCCACCGCTTTGGAAGCCGACCTCGTCGACGCCCTGCGCGCCGATCCGAAGGCGTGGATCGACGGCCTGTCCATGGTCGCCACCGCCTCTGACGGCACCCCGGTCGGGTATGCGCTGCTCACCCGCTGCCACGTCGACGGCGTGCCCGCCCTCGCCCTGGCTCCGTGCGCGGTGCCGCCCTCGGCCCAGCGCACCGGCGCCGGCTCCGCCGCGATCCGCGCCGCCCTGGACGCCGCGAGGTCCCGGAGCGAGAACCTGGTCCTCGTCCTGGGCCACGCCGACTACTACCCGCGGTTCGGCTTCACCCCGGCCTCCCGCTTCGGCATCCGAGCCCCCTTCGACGTGCCCGACGAGGCCATGATGGCCATGGCCCTCGACGACACCCGCCCGATCCCGACCGGCACCATCCAGTACCCCGCCGCCTTCGGCGTCTGACACACCCCGTGGTGCCCGCGACTCATCTCTCCCGGGCACCACGACTCCTTCCCGATCCACACGCCCATCAAGTGGCCTGGAAGGGAGCGCGACGGCCATGGACCGGATCTTGCCGCGCAAGATCAAGGAGCCTTAGACAGTGTCCTACGTGGTGATTTTGGCGAGTTTCTTGTAGCAGGTCAGGGCG
>NZ_BAAATZ010000032.1:0-45431 GCF_039533685.1 Actinocorallia aurantiaca
AATCAGTGTAGATTTTTGCTGATTTCCGCGCTCTTTGTAGGCGTTGAGACCATCTGCGATTAGGCGTTCAATGCGTGCATCTCGCCCAAATAGCTCTATGTGCTTAGCTGTGCAATATTCGTTTGCCAGTGCGGTAAGTTTTTCGGCCGATACGGGCGCTTGTTTTTTCGACTTAAGATCAAGATCACCAAGGCCCCGCTGGCGACAAAGTCCAAGCTCCGTCACGATGGCTGCTGCTTCAGGGGAGACCTCTTCAGGGTCGGTCATGGGAGCAGCATGACAGGGAGCATGCCGAACCGCCATCGGATCAAAGAAATAGCTGGTGATAGGGCTTTCAGGTACTTTTCCTTGGATCTTCGGGTAGTTTTCGGAGACTTTTCTAAAAGATTTCGGGTGGCCGAAATTGGCAGACTCTAGGTCGTGGGCAAACAGCCGAGTTCGCCCACGATCGAAGGGAAAATCCAGATGCTCATTACCCCCACCGAGGCGTTCGCATGAACGCACTCATCACCCTCACCGCCACCGCAGTGACCTTCTTCAGCCTCGGGGCCGTCCTCGGAGCTACGTACGGCACTCGCAGCGCCAACACCCTTGTGAAGCGCCAGCAGCGGCGCATCGCTCGCCTCATCGCCGAGCGCCGGGAGCTCGACGAAGAACTCGGCCTCGACAAGGAGTTCCCCGCGTAATGCGCGGCTCCTCCAGCGGACTTCTCACCCGGACCATCACGGCCATTGCCGGCCTGGTCCTGGTGGGGATCGTCATCAAGCTCGTGGGGTCAATCCTCACCCCGCTCCTGCCACCCGTCTTCCTGGCGGCACTCACTGACAGCTGGGCGTACCTCTACGCCCTCGTCTCGCCGGCCATTGGCCCACTCGGGGCCGCGACCATCCTCGCCCTGCTCATCTGGATTCTCGTCTCAGGAAGGAGATAGGTCCGCATGTCCAACTTCACGCCCCGCACCCAGGAGGAGCTCGACCGCCGGCTCAAGGAACAGGCCTTCCGGGCCAAGCAGCTCCTTGGCTTCCTCTTCCTGGTCGGCCTGGTGCTCTTCGTGGCCGCCAAGTTCTGGGTCATCACCGTGCCGGTGGCGGCGCTCGTCATCACGGTCTGGGCCATCCGGCGGAGCGGTCGGTTGCAGCGCTGGGAGGTCCGCCGCGACGACCGGCGGGAGCTCCACTGATCCGCTCATCCATGGGGCGGGGTGCCGGATAGGCCGGCGCCCGCCCCCCTCGGAAGTATCCGCCCACAACCCAAGGAGGGAACATGTGTGCCCCGGAAGAACTACCCCTCGGACGAAAGCCGGAAGCGCATCGCTCGTGAGCTGGAGCGCATCAACGACGAGCTGGACGCGCTGGAGCGTGAGCTGCGCGTGCTGTGGCTCGTGGAGCAGGCCGACCAGCCCGGCGAGCGCACCAACGAAGCCGTGAAGGACGCATAGCAGCGCTGGCCGCCACCCGTGCCGTGGGTGGCGGCCAGGTGCTTCGACACGAAGGCATGACGCGACGTTCGGGCCGCGCAGCTGAGCTGTGGCGGCTGTTGTAGAAAAAGGCACGCTCCGCGTTCGATTCGGCAGCGGTTGGTAGTGACTGGCAGGGGTTGCCGGGCTGCCCGGCGTTGTAAATTCCGCGTCTTGATCTTGGCCTTCGCGTCACGCATAACTCAGGCAAGTGTGGTTCGCGTAGCTACACTCCGCCCGGCCGTTACGGCGGCCGGGTCACCTCCCCTTTATCAACAGCCAGTAGGAGGACCCATGGCATGGCAGAGGAACGACGTATCACGATCCGCGGCAAGCAACGCCGGCAGATCGACCCTGGTCTTATCGCCCAGATCCTGGTAGCGCTCAGTAAGAGCTCATAACAAAATGCTTCTATCTCGCGACAACAGGTGACAGCCTGCTGTGTGGTGGGCTCGTGAAGAAGGGCGAGCAACCCCCGTGGATCGTCTCCGATGGATTGTGGGAGCGGATCGAGCCGCTGCTGCCGAAGGTTGAGCGGCGCAGGTGTCACCCTGGTCGGCGGCGGTTGGACGACCGCAAGGTGTTGTGCGGGATCCTGTTCGTGCTGCACACGGGGATCCGTTGGGAGTTCCTCCCTCGTGAGCTGGGCTTCGGCTCGGGAATGACGTGCTGGCGCCGGTTGCGGGACTGGCACGAGGCCGGCGTGTGGGACGCCCTGCACCAGGCGTTGCTGGTGGAGCTGCACACCGCGAAGCAGTTGGACTGGTCGCGGGCGGTGATCGACAGCAGTCATGTGCGGGCGCTCAAGGGCGGCCCAAAACCGGCCGGAGCCTGGTCGACCGAGGCCGATCGGGCTCCAAGCACCACGTCCTGACCGACGGGAGCGGCATCCCGCTCGCTGTGTCGCTGACCGGCGGCAACCGCAATGACGTCACTCAGCTGCTCCCGCTGCTGGACCGGGTGCGGCCGGTGCGCGGCCGGGTGGGACGGCCCCGCCGCAGGCCGGACAGGCTATTGGCCGACCGAGGCTATGACCACGACAAGTACCGGCGGCTGCTGTGGCGGCGCGGCATCAAGCCCGTCATCGCCCGTCGCGGCACCCCGCACGGCTCCGGGCTGGGCGCCCAGCGCTACGTCGTGGAGCGCACGATCGGCCTGCTGCACTGGTTCCGCCGCCTGCGCATCCGCTGGGAGATCCGCGACGACATCCACGAGGCCTTCCTGCTCCTGGCCGCGGCGCTGATCTGCTGGAGACGCCTCGCCCGCACTTTGTTAGGACCTCTAAGGCCATGTCTTCGGGGCCGAGGGCGTTGAGGACGTTCTGGCCGGGTCGTCCGGGCACTGGTCCTGGATCGTGATGCCGTGGACGTCGGGCCCGTCAAGGAACGAGTTGGTGTAGGGGGTGACGGTGGTGTCCTCGGTGGTCACGATGACGGTGTACCGCGGGCCGGGCACGGTGTCGCCGTCAGCGAACAGGGCCTTCTGGAAGTCCGAGCCCTCCTCCTGCTGCACCAGGGCCGGTAGGCCGACGTGGGTCAGGGTGTCGTTGACGAAGCCGAGCACGTTGAGGTTCCGCCCGAAGTTCATCAGCCCCTCCATGGCCGTAGTTGAAGGCGTAGACGCAGTGGCCGGCGTTGGCGAGTGTCGGTGCCAAGGTCGCCCAGTTCGATCCCATGTTGGAATAGGTGGCATGGACCAGCACGACCGGGATGGGGCGCAAGGCTGTGGAGGCGATCCGTCGGTACATCCGGCTTCTCCTCAGGACGGGGGGTTCGGGAGGCGGTGCACAGCCGGTCGGTGGTCCTCTTCGCGGCCTTTGGCCAAATCGGGCGATGACGGACACGCTAAAATGGCTGCGGGCACTCTGATATAGACGGATACATAAACCGGACCTGGTACTTCGATGCCGAGTGCCTGGTCGGGGCCCTTGTAGCCGAGTGTCGCCGCTGTCAGCCGAAGCAGCCGTGAGCGGGCAGAGCGAGGCAGAGCCGCTGGACACGGCTCCTGCCGGTCTCCATCCCGACTCGATCATCAGGAAGGGCCGGGTGACCTGGGAGAGCTGCCTGTTGAGGCGCGGTGGGGTAAAGGTCTGCCCTGGGCGAGTTCACTCACGCGGGCGCGGGGCAACGATGAAGGCATGCCACGACATGACGTGCCGCCGCCGGGCACGCCCTGCTGGGTGGAGCTGTCCTCCGGGGATCCCGGAGAGGCGGCGCGCTTCTACGGCGCGCTCTTCGGCTGGCGGCTGGAGCACGAGGAGTACGAGGGGTACGGCCGTTTTCTGCTCGACGGAAAGATCGCGGCCGGGCTGTGGCCGGAGGAGACGTCGGGCGCCGCGGCGAGCTGGACCGTCTACTTCACCGTCGAGGACGTCGAGGCCAGCGTGGACCTGGTGCGGGACGCGGGCGGGCAGGTGGTGGTGGAGCCTCGGGAGCTGGACGGGCAGGGCACGCTCGCGGGCTGCCTCGACCCCGAGGGCGTCTTCTTCATGTTGTGGAAGTCGGCGAACTGGGGCTGCACCGAGCTGCTCGGGAGGCCGGGGTGTTGGGGGTGGACCGAGCTGTTCACGCGTGATCCCGAACGTGCGGAGGATTTCTACCCGCGGGTCTTCGGCTGGGGCAGGTCCCGGGAGGGCGACCGGGTGCGCTGGACGGCCGAGGGCCAGATCGTCGGGGGCATGCTGCCGCTTTCGCCGGAGGCTCCCGCCGAGGCCCTGTCGGCCTGGGTCGTGCACTTCGCGGCCACCGACGTGTGGGAGGCGGCGGAGCGCGCCGAGGCGATGGGAGCGGTCCGCATCAAGCAGCTCCACGACCCGATTTACGGTCCCGCGATCATCCTCACCGACCCGCAGCACGCCCATTTCGTCCTGATCCCTGCGCCCCCGAAGGAGGCCAGAGGTCGTTTCCCCTTGATCTTCCGCTAGGGGCGCGTCACGCGACCTCTGCCGGGTGACCGCTCCATGATCGGATCGGGGAACCGGCCGCGAGGAAGGACAGGAACCCCGCCACCGTTCGCGGCCGCGGATACGGTGGTAGAACCTGCCGGTGGTCAGGTCCAAAGCGCGGGGCATGGCCGAGGTGATCGTGCCGGACGTCCTCTAGCTCTCCGGGTCGTACATGAACTCCCGCAGTTCCTGTGAGCAGCGGCAGGCGGCTGCGATCTTTCCGGCCCATTCCTCGGCGGTTTCGCGGTCCGGCAGTTCGAGGATGGTGAACCCGCCCTTGATCTCGGTGCCGGGGTAGGTCTCGGTGGTCACCGACCCGTCGGCGGAGATCAGCACCGGGTCGACCTTCTCCTCGATCCCGCCGCCGAACACGTAGACGCCGGCGGCCTTGGCCTCTTCGATCACGGCGTGGGATTCGGCGGCGACGATCGGGAACTCCTCTTCCGAGAGCACCGTGGCTTCGCTCGGGAAGGAGATGAGGTACTTGGTCATCTCTCGATGGCTCCCTGCAGGCGCGGGAGACAGTAAGTACGCGAGCTCTTCCGGCTGAGCGGACGTGTTCGGATCCGCTCAGCGGGTCAGCAGCCGTTGGAGGGCCGTCTTGTCGACCTTTCCGCTCGCGGTGCGGGGGACGTCGGTGCCGGACGGCAGCACGCGCAGGATGTCGGGCACCTTGAAGGCGCTCAGGCGGGTGCGGGCGGCCGCCAGTACCTCGGCCTCGTGCAACGGCGCGTCGCCTTCGGGGACTATGGCCGCCGCGATGCGCGCGGCGCGGGTCGTGTCGGGGATGTCGGTGACGAACGCCTGCCGGACGCCCGGGATGGTCAGCAGGGCGGCCTCCACTTCCGTGGGGTAGACGGTCGCGCCTCGGATCTTGAGCATGTCGTCGAGGCGGCCGTGGCACCAGAGGCGGCCGTCGGCGTCGAGGTGGCCGAGGTCTCCGGTGCGGTACCAGCCGTCGGGGGTGAAGACCTCCTCGCGGGAGCGGCCGCAGACGCCGCGCATGAGGTTCGGGCCGCGGACCCGGATCTCGCCGTGCTCGCCCGGTCCGACGGGCTCGGCGGTCTCCGGGTCGGAGATGCGGATGCTCGTCCCGGGGAAGGGGGTGCCGCAGCTACCCCATGCCTGGGGTGGCATGTCGTGGTCCAGCGGGTCTCCGCAGTACGGCCCGAAGGTCTCCGTCATGCCGAAAAGGTTCGCCTTGGAACCCGGACGGCCGCGCAGGTGCGGCGGCAGGATCGCCTCCAGGCTGCCCGGGCGCAGGGACGACAGGTCCGTCTCGGCGGTGCGGGGGTGGGCCGCGAGCCGGGCGGCCTGGTCGGGCCAGCCCCGGAACAGCGTCGCCCGTTCGCGGCTCAGCAGGTCGAGCGTCTGCTCGGGGGTCGGGGTGGAGTCGGTGGGCTCGGTCAGCAGTGTGGCGCCCGCCATGAGGACGGTGAGCAGACCGCCGCCGAAGCCGCCCATCCAGAAGAACGGCATCGGGATGTACAGGCGCTCCCCCGGGCCGACGCAGCGGACCCGGAGTCCGGACGCCACGGCCCGTGTCGCGTTGCCGTGGGTGTGGACGACGCCCTTGGGTGCTCCCCGGCTCCCGGACGTGAACATGATCGCCAGGTCGTCGGCGGGGCGTACTCGGATCTCCAGGGCGTCGGCGAGGGCGGTGGAAGCGGGGCGGGCCTCGGATCTCAGGTCATCCCAGCGCCAGGCCGACTTCAGCGCGGGCAGCCGGGGCGTGCGTCCGTCCTGTTCGTCCAGGGGCAGCAGATCGGCGAACTCCTCCATGAGGTCGCGGCCGCGGAACCCGTCGACCAGCACCAGCCGTTCGACGGCGGCGACGCGCAGCTGCTGTTCGAGTTCGGGTGCGCGCAGCAGGGTGCTGAGCGGGACGAGGACGGCGCCCAGGCGCATGACGGCGAAGGCGCAGACCGCCCAGTCGATGCCGTTTCCCATGAGCAGGCCGACGCGGGTCCGGCGGTTGACGCCCCTCGCGACCAGAACGGCCGCGAGGTCACGGCTCGCCCGGTCGAGCCCGGCCCAGGTGATCCGCTCGGTGCCGGTCACCAGGGCCTCGCGGTCCGGGCAGTCCTGGATGAGCCTCGTCAACGCGGCCGGCAGCGACGCAGGTACGTCCTCCCAGAGCTTCTGCCCCGGAACCGTCGGATCAGCCTTCATCGAACAGCTCCCTCAGTCTTCCCAGGTCGGCCTTGCCGCTGGAGCGCAGCGGCAGCGCGGAGCCGGGGACCGCGCGGACCGCCCGGGGGATCTTGTACGGCGACAGGACGGGGGCGAGTGCCGTGCGGAGTCCGGCCGCGTCGGGCGTCGGGGCGTCCCCGTCCGCGATGAGGACGGCCGCAACGATCTGGCCGCGCTCGGGGTCCGGCAGGCCGAGGACGTAGGAGGGCAGGCCCGTCGCGGTGAGGATCGCGTCCTGGACCTCGGCCGGGGAGACGTTCGCGCCCGCCGTCTTGATCAGGTCGTCGTCGCGTCCGAGGAAGTACCAGTGCCCGTCCTCGTCTACCCGCGCCCGGTCGCCGGTATGGAACCAGCCTTCCTCGTCGAAGGCCGCGAAGCGTTCGACGCCGTAGTAGCCGCGCATGAGGGCGGGGCCGCGCAGCCACAGCTCACCCGGCTCCCCGGCCGGGCGGTCGGCGCCGTCGCGGTCGACCACGCGTGCCTCGTAGCCGGGGACCGGGCTGCCGAACGAGCCCCGCCTGGCCTCCGGCAGGTCGTTCTCGTGGTCGGCGGCGAGCACCACGCTTCCGCCCTCGGTCATCCCGAGCATCCCCGGTCGCAGTCCGGGATCGGCCGGGCGGACGTCCTCGGGCATGATCGGGTAGAGGTTGCCCCGCCTGATGGACGACAGGTCTCGGCGGGGAAAGGTCGGATCTGCGGCCAGGGCCGCGATCGACGAGGCGTAGCCGTTCACCATCGTGGGCCGTTCGCGCTCGATGACGTCCAGCACTCGGGCCGGGTCGGCGGCCCGTGAGCAGACGAGTGTCGCTCCGGCGAGCATGGTGCCGAGGAACGTGTAGGCGAAGCCGCCGATCCAGAAGAACGGCGAGTTCGAGAAGAGGATCTCCTCCGGCCGGTGGTCGCGCAGCCCGTTCAGCACGCGCAGGTGGTCGAGCAGCGCGCCGTGCGTGTGCACGACGCCCTTCGGCGTGCTCGTCGAGCCGGAGGTGTGCACGATCACCAGGTCGTCGGAGGGCGAGACATCGGCTTCGATCGCGGCCAGTAGCCCGTCGTCCACCGCCTCACCGGATCGGACCAGATCCGGCATGGTCCACCCGTGGTCCATGTCCTCGCCGCCGGTGAAGAAGACCCGGCGGAGCGTCGGGGCGCTCAGCGATTCGAGCGGTGGCGGCGCGTGCGGGTCGAGGCCGACCGCTTCCCGGAGCAGGGCGCCGAAGTCGCTCGACCGGTGGGACGCGGCGGCCAGCAGGAACTCGGTGTCGGACCGGTCGATCAGGGTCCGCAGCTCCGTTGCGGTCGACATGGTGCTCATCGGGATCGCCACGGCACCGATCCGTGCCGCCGCCAGGGCCGCGACCGCGAAGTCCGCCCCGTTCGGCATCAGCAGGCCCACATGGGTTCCACGGCCCGCGCCCGCCGAGATCAGCCCCTTGGCGAGGCTCCGCGACGCTTCCGAAGCGTCCCTGTAGGTGAGCCGCTCGTCGTCGCACACCAGAAAAACGTGGTCACCGTCTTCCGATGCCCGCAGGCGGAGCACCTCCCCCGCGGTGCGTGCGTGTTCCCTCTTCAGTGCGGCGATGGTTCACCTCCGGGCGGAGAACGCGGGCAGGTTCGTACGGTCGCTCGCCACCGCGCCGATCGATGCCCGGCAGAGGAGCTCTCCGGCGGACGTCAACCGCACCTGCGACGTCACCGACCCTTCGGCGACCTCCCTGTCGATCTCGAAGTCGAGGTCGGCGGACACGGGGGCCGGACGGCGGTAGCGGATCTCGAGACCGCGCGTCTTGCCGGTCAGGCCGACCGCGCAGTTGTGGTGCTGGACGACGGAATCGGCGAACACGGCGAGGAATCCTCCGTGGACGCAGCCCGGCGGCCCCTCGTAGCAGACGGGGAACCGCACTGTCCCGGTGGCGTGCTCCGGTCCGTCGACGCTGATGCGGTACAGCGGGAACATCGGGTTGAACTCCCCCACGTCCCGACCGTGGTCGAGGTAGACGCGGCCGTCTCCGTCGGCCAGGGCGCCCACGCGTGGCCCCGGCCCGGAGGGGACGTTCCGGACGAGCCGGTGGCGGGCCCTCCGCAGGAGCTCGGTGAGGTCGTCCAGCTCCGGTTCGGGGCGTTCGAGGCCGAGCACGGCGGAGCACAGTTCCCGGACCTCCCAGGCGAAGCGTTCCTGTTCGGGCAGTGCCCGCTCGCCGAAGGTCCACGGTTCCATCAGTTCCCCTTCGGCAGGCCGAGGACGCGCTCGGCGATGACGTTGCGCTGGATCTGCGACGTGCCCGCCGCGATCGTGGTGTGCAGCGACCAGAGGTAGTCGTGCACGATCTGCCCGGTGTCGAACCCGCCGACGGTCTCGCCGCCGATCGCGGGACGGCCCGCGACGCGCACGAAGAGGTCGCTGATCGACTGCGCCAGTTCGCTGTAGCGCAGCTTCACCGCCGAGCCGTACGCCGACGGGACTCCCGTGCGGGCGCTCTCCGCGATCGACAGCTGGGTCATCCGCCACAAGGCTGTGACCTCGGCGGACATCACCCCGGCCTCGCGGCGCAGGCCCGCGTCGTCCCAGGCGGTGCCGGAGCCCGACCTTCGCATCCGCGCCAGGCCGACCAGGGACCGCAGCGTCCGGCGCAGCTCCACGATGTGGGAGGCGAACGCCGTGCCGCGCTCGAACCGGAGGGTGACGTTCGTGACCCGCCACCCGTCGTTCTCCGCGCCGACGAGGTTCGCCGCGGGGACCCTCACCTCGTCGAGGTGGATCTCGCAGAAGTGGTTGTCGTCGTCGATCGTCCGCAGCGGCCGCACCTCGACGCCGGGCGAGCGCATGTCGAGGATCAGCCAGCTGATGCCCGCGTGCTTGGAGGCCCGCGAGTCGGTCCGGACCAGCAGCTCGCAGAAGTCGGCGACCTGCGCGCGGGTGCTCCAGATCTTGTGCCCGGTGACGACGAAGTCGTCGCCGTCGCGGATCGCCCTGGTCCGCAGCGAGGCGAGGTCGGAGCCCGCCTCGGGCTCGGAGAACCCCTGGCACCACACGTCCTCACCGCGCAGGATCCTCGGCAGGTGAAAGCCCTGCTGCCCGTCGCTCCCCTCCGCGATGAGCGTCGGCCCGGCGTGTCGGGTCCCGACGAACATCGTCCCCGGAGGAGGCGCCCCGGCACGGGCGTACTCCTCCAGGTACACCAGCTGCTCGCCCAGCGACGCACCTCGGCCGCCGAACTCCACAGGCCATCCCATACCGGCATAACCCGCGTCGAACAGCCGCCGCTGCCACGACGCGTCATAGGCCCGCCGAGCCGCCCAGTCATGCTCGGAAGGCGGGGCGCCCTGCTCGACCAACGCCTCCGCCAGCCAGCCGCGCAACTCGTCCCGGAACGCCTCGTCCGCCTCGGACGCGAGGAACGTCATGCAGCACCCTCCTCCGGCAGAACTCCCGGACCGGACATCACGTCCGTCGGCCAGTCGTGAAGCCCGGCCCTGAACGCTTCAGTCGACCCGAACACCGGGAACCTCATTCGGAGCCCTCCTCTGTGAGGTCGAGCAACGCGCGTGTCGCAGGCAGGTCCACCTTCCGGGACGCGGTGCGGGGCAGCGCCGCGACGAACCGCACGTGGACCGGTAGTTCGTAGCGGGCCAGGTACCGTCCGGCGTGGGCGAGCAGGGTGTCTCGGTCGAGGTCGTGGCCCGGGCGGAGTTCGATCACCGCGGCCGGTACGGCACCCAGCCTCGGGTCGGGGACGCCCAGGACCGCTGCGGCCCCTACCGATGGGTGCCGTTCCAGGACCGAACGAACGTGGTCGGGGTGCACCTTGAAGCCGCCTCGGATGATCGTCTGGTCGGCCCGGCCGACGATCCACAGGAATCCGTCGGCGTCCAGGCGGGCCAGGTCGGTGGTGCGGATCCACGGGGCGCCCGCGCCGAACTGGGCGGGCCGCACTTCGAGCAGGCCCGTCTCGTTCGGGGGAAGCTCTTCGCCCTTCTCGGTGACGACGCGCAGCTCGCAGCCGGAATGGGCCCGGCCCACGCTGCCGCGTTTGGCCGCAGCGTACGCGCGGTGGTCGGCGAGGTTCCACCCGGCGACGCCGCCGCCGAACTCGGTGGCCGCATAGGACGTCAGCACCGGCACGCCGAACCGCTCGGTGAACGCCTCGGCGTCCGCGGGGTCCAGCGGCGCCGTTCCCGACATGACGGAGAGCAGGCCGGAGAGGTCCTCGCGGGTGAGGTCGGAGTCCAGCACCATGCGCAGGGCGGCCGGGACCAGGCTGGCGGTCTTCGGCCGGTGCCGGCGTACCGCCGCCGCCCAGCTCCCGACCTCGAAGCGGGGAAGGAGGACGAAGGAGCGCCCGTCGAGCACGCACTGCACGACACGGAACAGGCCGCCGAGGTGGACCAGCGGCGCGTTGACGATGGCGACGCCCCGCCGCAGGGCCGGTGCGGGATCTCGTCGCGACTCGTAGTGCTTGGCGCCTTCCATCGTCCGCATCAGCATGTCCGCGCCGAGGTCGACCCGCTTGGGCGGGCCCGTCGTCCCGCTCGTCAGCATCCGTACCGCCACGCCCGGCCTGGTGGCGGCTCGGGACGCCTCATCGGAGTGAATGACGTGCGCGCCGCCGTCCAGCGCCACGCGCACGGCGAGGTCCGTGCCGTGCACGAACTCCTCCAGGTCGGCGGTGGTGCCCACCAGGCCCGTCAGGTCGAGGGCGGCGAGGTCGGATCGGGTGCGCTCGCGTCCGAGGCCCGGGTTGATCGTCACCACGCAGCCGTCGGCGAGCAGGACGCCCAGGAGCGCGGCGACGTGCAGGGGTGTGTTGCGCAGGATCACGCCGAAGGGTGCTCCCGGCTCCGGAACGGACGCGGCGACCGTCTCGGCGATCTCCGCCAGCCGTCCCCAGCTCCACCAGGCTTCCTCGAACTCGACGGCGGGCGTGTCGCGGCCCAGGGCCAGGATCTCGCCGAGCCGTCGCGCGAGCCCGGACCGGGTGGCCGCCGTCAACGGATCGTCACGCCCGTCGGGGCCGCCTTTCCCCGCTCGACCTGGCTCATGCCGATCGGGTTGCCGATCCTGGTGTAGGCGAGGCCCTGCTCCATCGCGGCCCGGTAGGGCTTGTCCAGCGACTCCCAGATCGCCCGCACGGTGCCCTGCGTGGCGGCCGAGGGCTTCTCCGCGATGCCGCGGGCGATCTCGTCGGCCCGCGCCCAGAGTGTCCCGGCCGGGACGACCTCGGTGACGAGGCCGATGCGCAGCGCGGTCCGCGCGCAGACCCGCTCGTCGTTCCCGCGCAGCGCCATGCGGAGCGTCTCGCCCAGCCCGACCCGCCGCATGAGGCCGACCGGCTCGATCGCCGAGACCATGCCGAACGTGACGTGCGAGTCGAAGAACGTGGCGTCCTCGGAGCACAGGACGATGTCGGCCTCGTTGACGAAGTAGAAGGCCCCTGCCGTGCACATCCCCTGGACCGCACAGACCACCGGTTTCCAGAGCTTCTGCCACTTGGGGCTCAGCAGCTCGCCGGGGTCCTCGTGGTTCCAGACGTCGTCGGGCTGCCCGTAGGGTTCGCGGACGTCGAGGCCCGCGCTGAAGGCGCGCTTTCCGGCCGCACGGAGGACGACCGCGTTCACCGACTCGTCGTGTTTGATCCTGCGCCAGACGTCGGCGACCTCGTGGCACATCAGCCGGTTGAAGGCGTTGAGCCGCTCGGGCCGGTTGAGCGTGACCGTCGCGACCTTGGCCCGCTCGTCCACCTCGAACAGGATCGTCTCGTAGGGAGGGCCGGCCGCGTTCACCGGCACTGCCATTTCGGGGCCCGCCGCTCCAGGAACGCCGCTGGGCCCTCCAACGCGTCCTCGGTCCGGGTCACGCGCTCGCGGTAGGCCTCGGCGAGCAGTTCCGCCTCGTACAGGGGAAGGCCCAGGCCCTTGCGGACGGCCATCCGGGTGCCCCTCACCGCGAGGGGGGCGTTGCGGTTGACCAGGCCGGCGAGCTCCCGCGCCCGCTCCCCCAGCCGGTCGGCGGGGACGAGTTCGCTGACGAGGCCGAGGTCGTAGGCCCGCTGCGCGCCGAGTCGCTCGTGCCTGCCGGTCAGCGCCATCCGCATGGCGATTCCCGGCGGGAGGACGCGCGCCAGGCGGACGGACTCCCGCGCCGACACGAGGCCGATCGAAACGTGCGGGTCGAGGAACTCGGCCGTGTCCGCGGCGATGACGATGTCGGCCGTGGTGACCAGGTCGAGGCCCGCGCCGCAGCACAGCCCGTTGATCGCCGCGAGGACCGGCTTGGTCATCGTGCGGAACGGCGGGGTCGCCTCCTGGGGCGCGTCCCACTGCTCGTGGGTCGACAGGTACGGCTCGGCGTAGAGGACCTCGCCGGTGCCGGGGATCTCGCTGACGTCGGCGCCCGAGGTGAACGCGCGTCCGGTGCCGGTGACGACCACGATCCACACCTCGGGGTCGGCTTCGGCGGCGGCGTAGGCGTGCTTCAGCTCGCGGGCCATGAGCGGGCTGATCGCGTTCAGGACCTCGGGCCGATTCAGCGTGACGGTCGCGACGCGGTCCGACACGTCGTACAGGATCGTCTCGTAGGAGTCGGGCGGCGGCTGGTCGGGGCGGGTCATCGGCGGATCTCCTCGTCGACGGCGGCTGAGGCGGTCATCTCCCGGTGAAGGTCGGGTCGCGGCGGTCCTTGAACGCGGCGAGGGCCTCTCGGAAGTCGGCGGTCCGGGAGGCCAGTTCGAGGCCGTATGACTCGTCGACCAGGGCACGGGCGAGCGGGACCTCCGCCGAGCGCAGGAGCAGCTGCTTCGTCAGCCCCAGGGTGACGGTCGGCCCCTGCGCCAGCGACGCGACCAGCGACTGCGCGCGGGCGTCCAGTTCCGCCGGGGGGACGGCTTCGTGGATCAGTCCCCATTCTGCGGCCCGGGTCCCGCTCACCTTCTCGCCGAGCAGGAGCATGCGCCGGGCCCGGGCGGCTCCCACGAGCCGCGGCAGTAGCCAGGAGGCTCCGGTGTCCGGGGTGAAGCCGCGGCGGACGAACGGCTCCCAGAACGTCGCGTCCTCGGCCGCGACGGCGAAGTCCGCGGCGAGCGCGAGCTGGCAGCCCAGGCCCGCCGCCCAGCCCCGTACCGTGGCGACCACCGGGAGCTGGACGGTCAGGAGCAGTTCGATCAGCCGGTGGCTCTGCAGCGGCAGTCGCCGGACGAGGCTCGCCGGCCGGGGCCTGCCCGTCCCTTCTCCATTCGAGGAGACCCAGTCGGATCCCGAGCAGAAGTCGTCTCCCGCGGCGGTGATGTGGACGACCCGGAGCGACTCGTCGAGCGCCGCCGCTTCGAGCAGGTCGATCAGCCGGGCGGTCGACGCCTGGTCGAGCGCGTTGCGCTTGTCCTCGCGCTGGATCCGCAGCGTCAGCACGCCGTCGCGGACGTCGTGGTGGATCGCCGGGGAGGCGGCGGCCGGATCGTCGGTGCTCACGCGATCGCCTCCAGGTCGCGGCCGACGAGGAGCGCGTGCTCTTCGCCGGTTCCGAAGGAGTTCTCGAGCACCCATGCCCGTTTGAGCAGCAGATGCGGCGTCGTCTCCCAGGTGAAGCCCATGCCTCCGAGCACCTGGACGGCGGTGCGCGCGTTGCCGTCGGCGGCGCGGCCGCAGAGCAGCTTGGCCACCGAGAGGTCCGCTCCCCGCCCGGCGGAGGCCGCCGTCTCGAGTTCTGCCGCGGCGTAGAGGGCGGCGCGCGCCAGGCCGGTCCGGACGTAGCAGTCGGCGAGCAGGTGCTTGACCGCCTGGAAGCTCCCGATCGGCCGGTCGAACTGCTCCCGCCGTTTGGCGTACTCGGTCGCCGTTTGCAGCGCCGCTTCGCTGATGCCCAGGAGGAGCGCGGCGGACAGCAGCGTCCCGGTGCGGCGGAGGCGCTCCGCCATCTCGGCTCCGCCCACGGGCTCTCCCCTGATCGGACCGTCGAGCCGGGCGACGGGGGTGGCGGGGTCCAGCGGCCGGGCGAGTTCGGTGTACTCAAGGGCGTTCTTGTCGCAGAGGAGCACGCGGCCGCCGTCCAGTACCAGGATCTTGTCGGCGACGGCCAGGTGCTCGACCAGCACGGGATCTCCCTCGGGCCGTGCGGTCAGGTCGGTTCCGGTGGCGATGAGGTGCCCGTCCGCCAAGCTGGGGACCGCGAGCGCCGCGAGCTGCGCCCAGACCAGGGGGCCCGGGCTCAGGGCGCGGCCCAGTTCCTCGAAGGCGAGCGCCGACGCCTCGACGCCGAGGCCCAGCCCGTCCTGCTCGGCGGGGACCGCGAGCGAGAACACCCCGAGTCCGGCGAGCGCCTTCCACCACTGGCGGAAGTCCTCCGGGGCGGTCGGCGATTCGCGGTGCCGCGCGAGGAAGTCGCGCAGCGCGGCCCGCAGGGGGTCATGGGCTTCGTTCGGCAGCGACATTCGCGACCGCCTTTCTTACCTAAGATTAGTAATACAGCTCTCTACAGATCGGAGTAAAGGGTGGATCTCGGACTCGATGGCGCCACCGCCGTGGTCACGGGGGGCACGAAGGGCATGGGCCGCGCCGTGGCGGAGGCGCTCGCCTCGGAGGGCGCGCGGGTCGCCGTCATGGCGCGCGGGCGGGCCGCCCTCGACGAGACGGTCGAGTCGCTGCGCCGCTCCGGCTGCCGCGAGGCGTTCGGGATATCCGCGGACTTCGCAGACGCCGCGTCGATCACCGAGGCGTTCGCCGAGATCGACCGGCGCTGGAACGCGCTGAACGTCCTCGTCCACACCGTCGGGCCGGGCGCCGGCACGTTCGAATCTCTGGACGACGAGGGCTGGGACGACGCGTTCAACCGCGGGACGATGTCCGCCGTCCGTGCCGTGCGGGCCGCCCTGCCCCTGCTCCGCCGCGCCGAATGGGCCCGCGTCTGCACTTTCGGCGCCATGTCGATCAGACGGCCGAACGCCCGGACCATCGCCTACACCGCCGCGAAGGCCGCCACGGCGAGCGTCACCAAGAACCTGGCCAAGAGCCTCGCGCCGGAGGGGATCCTGGTCAACTGCGTCTGCCCCGGCACCATCGTGACGGCGAGCTTCACCGAGGCGCTCCGGCCCGTCATGGCGGCCGAGGGCCTGGACGCCGGCGATCCGGTGAGCGTGATGACCTGGATCGGCAGGACGTTCCACGAGACGTCCGCCATCGGCCGCGCGGGCCTCCCCGAAGAGGTCGCCTCCCTGACCGCCTACCTCGTCTCCCGCCGCAACGGATACGTGACCGGAGCCGTCGTGAACGCGGACGGCGGCTCGGACTTCTGAGCCCGGGCCCCCCTTCCTGGGGAAGCCGTGACCCGGTTGACACCCACTGTTTTCCCCACAGCGGACGAGAAAGAACGCGACCCGCGTTCTACCGTAAAGGGGGTAAGCGGTGTTGAAAGATCGAGTCGCCGATGCCGACGAGCGGGTCCTGGAGACGTCCGCCAGGCTCTTCGCGGAACTGGGCTACGACGCGACGGACCTGGACATGATCATCAGTGCCGCGGGGCCGGAGGCGTCGCGGTCGAAACTTCTACGAGAGGGCAAAGCGGGCCTCTACCGTGCCGTCTTCGAACGTTTCCGAGGACTGGAGGAGAGCTATTTCAAGGCCGTCGCCGAAGAGATGACCCATGACGCCGAGGGCATGCACCGGCTCGCGGACGCCTCCCTCGACTTCGCGATCGACTACCCGGAGGTGAACGCCGTCTGGGAGCACCGGGCGCTCAAGGACGCCATCGACCTCGACTTCCCCGAGCGGTTCGTTCCCGCGCTGGAATCGGTGATCACCTCCTCCCCCTGGGAGGGCCTGCGCCAGGACGTCGACCTCCGGTTCCTCTCCTGGACCATGATCTGGATGGTCATGGGCTTCACCGGCACCGGCCTCCCCTACGAGGAGGGCCACCGCCGGCGGGCGGACCACGGGCCCACCCTCGACTACTTCCGCGCCCGGCTGCACGAGATGATCGACTGCCGCATCCGCCCCTGACGGCGCGGACCCCGTTCGGCGCCCGGCCGCGGACGGCCGGGCGTGAAGGTCGTCAGCCCCGGTGGCGCGGCGCGGCCGGCTCGAGGGTGACGCTGGTCCTGGTGCCGTAGGTCCAGTCGAGCATCTTGACCGAGTCCAGGAAGCGGGCCGTGCCGGAGGAGCTCTTCAGGACGATGCCGTAGACGGTGCGCTGCTTGCGGCGGGCGACGAACATGAAGCAGGAGCCGGCGGTGCCGGTGGTGCCGGTCTTGATGCCGTAGAGGCCGGGGTAGCCGGTGTTGTTCTCGTTGATCCCGCTCCCGCGCAGGAGGAGGTTGTGGGTGCGCAGCGGGTACCTGCGGCCGGTCGTCGAGACGATGTCCTTCTTCACGGTCCTGACGATCGAGGAGAAGGTCTTGCTCTTCATCGCGTAGCGGGCGAGCTTGAGCTGGTCCGCGGCGGTGGTGCGGTCGCCCTTGGCGGGCTGGCCGTCGAACGAGGTGTAGCGGGTGTTCTTCATTCCGAGCCGCTTGGCCAGGGCGTTCATCTTGGCCTGGGCGCCGATGTGGCCGCCGGTGCCGCCGTAGGCCTCGGCGAGGGCGTAGGCGGCGTCGCTGCCCGACTCGACGAGCATCGCCTCCAGGAGCTGCCGGGCCGTGAGCACGTCGCCGGGGACGAGGTGGCTGTTGCTGGCCCCCCAATTATCCACCCAGTCCTTGTACTTCTGCTTGATCTTGATCTTCGAGTTGAGCTTGCCCTTCTTGATGACCACCATGGCCAGGGCGACCTTGTTCATGCTGCCGACCGGCATGCGCTTGTTCGCGTTCCGCTTCCAGAGCACCTTCTTCTTCGTGGAGTCGAAGAGGATCGCGGAGGTGGCGGACACCCCCGAAGGCGCCTTGGGCTTGGCCTTGGCCTCCGCCTCGCCCACCGGAACCACGGTGACCATCGATGCGGCGAGGGCGGTCGCGGTCAACTTCTTCAGCACCAGTTGTCCCCTTACGTCTCATTAACCCCGAGTCAGGAGGAGGCTACCGTGATCAAGGTCCCTGCCGCCTCCCGAAGTCGGAAAAGCCCGCGTTCGCCGACCCTTCGACGCGGCAGGGGCGCGGCAGGGGCGCGGGCCGCGACCTCACTTCCGGCGGCGCCGCTTGGGGAACGGGGAGCCGACGCGCGGCAGCAGGGGGGCGAGGGTGCGGCTTCCACGGGCGGCGGAGGTGACGCCGGAGCCGTAGGCGAGGTCTTCCAGGAGGCGCAGGGCCGTGTAGCGAAGAGGGTCCACGGCGGGTCGCCCGGTGACCCATTCCAGGGCGATGGGGGCGAGCATCGCCAGGGCGGTGGCGCGGGACACGCGGCTGAAAGGGGTCGTGGCCAGGCAGAGGAGGCCCAGGGGCCACCATTCGCGGCGGAGTGCGTGGCCCAGCGCGGCGGCGTCGGCGGCCGTGCCCTTCGCGACGATCGTCGCGCTGAGCGCCGGGTTCTCGGAGGTTCCCGCCAGGGCGCGGTGCAGCAACGCGGCGCTCGCCGCGGCGCAGGCAGCCGCAGGAAGGGGGCGGCCGAAGGCGAGGAAGGCCAGGGTGGCGAGGTTCCAGGCGGACGGGCGGGCCGGGGCGAGCCGTCCGGGGTGCCGTTCTGACAGGTCCGCGGCCGACGTCCCGTACTCGTGGCGGCGCCTCGCCCAGGACGGCAGGTCGGGCCGCGGGGTGTGCGCCACGCGGACCTCCGGCTGGTAGCGGACATGCCAGCCGAGATCGGCGAGCCGCCAGACGAAGTCGACGTCCTCCCCCAGCCGCAGTTCCTCGTCGAAGGCCGGATCGCTTACCGCCTCCTTGCGGACGACGAGCGTCGCGGTCGGCACGAAACCCAGCTTCGCCCCCGGACGCACCAGGGCGGCGCGTCTTCCCATGTCCAGCGCGGAGCGGACGGCCTCATACCGGGTGAGCAGCCTGTCGTCCGCGCTCTCCGGGACGACGCGCGGGGCCACCGCCGCGACCTTGGGGTCGTCGAAGTAGGGCATCAGCGCGTCGAGCCATCCGGCCTCCGGGCGGCAGTCGGAGTCCACGAACGCCACGAAAGGAGTGTCGGCCGCCCTGAGGCCGGTGTTGCGCGCGGCGGCCGGGCCCCGGTTGACCTCGTGCCGCATGATGTGCGCCCCGTACGCGGCGGCGGTCCGGCTCACCGGCCCGGGGTCGGGAGAGGCGTCGTCCACGACGATGACCGGCAGGCCCTTGACCGCCGCCAGCGTGCGCTCCAGGTCGTCGGCCCGCCCGTAGGCGGGGACGACCAGTGTCACCTCGTGCGGTCCCGGCCGGGAACGCGGCACCGGATGGGCCAGACCGTGGTCGAGCAGCTGCCGGGCCAGGGCCCGCTCGATCGCCGAACGCGGCGCCAGGCCCCGTTCTCCGGCCGCGCGCAGGGCGAGGATGTGGGGCTTGGCGGCCTGTCCCAGGCGCAGCACCTTCCACGGCGCTCCCCCGGTGGCCGCGCCCCCTCCCGACCAGAGCGCCGTCCCCCGGTCGAGGGCGATGCGGGCGCCTTCAGGCGGCGTGGAGACGGCCGGAGGGCGCTTCTGTTCTCCCGCAGGCGATCGCGGTGGCTCCGGCGTCAAGAAAAGTTCTCCCAGCGGTACGTTCCAGCGTTCACGGTGACGGGACGCCCGGATCGAGGAGCCTGCCCCGGCCGTCGGCGGACCACTCCCCGATCCGGCGGACGACGGCGGCCACCATCTTGTCGAGGATGTCCTGGCCCTGTTCCGGCGTCGCTCCGGACGGGTCCCCGAGCACTCCGGACGGTGAGACGGCACGGACGCCCCGCGCGATCATCTCCGGCAGCACTTCTGCGAGGGGTCGGGTGTCGCCGGGGGCCGCGTCGGCCATCCGCACCAGTCCGGGAACCAGGTGCAGCATCACGGACGTCTCGGTGAGCCCCGCGTGGGCGTCGCCGCCTGGGACGCCGCAGCCGGCCCAGGCGGCGTCGTGGCCTTCACCGCGCATCTGCCCGAGGGCGGCGTCGAGTGTGGGGACGTTGCCGCCGTGCCCGTTGACGAAGACGATCCGTCCGGCCCAGAGCGCGAGGGAGCGCACCGTCTCGACGAGCAGCGCGCGCAGCGCCTCGTGCCCGATCGAGACCGTGCCCGGGAAGCCCGCGTGCTCGCCGCTGGCCCCGTACTCGATCGCGGGGGCGACCAGCACCGGCCCGGCCGCCTCCGCGGCCAGGATCCCGGCCGCACGCTCGGCGACGGCCCGGGCGATCACGGTGTCCGTGGACAGCGGCAGATGCGGCCCGTGCTGCTCGGTCGACCCCAGGGGCACCAGGACGAGGGCGCGCTCGGGGACGGACGGCCAGACCGCCCGCCCCAGATCACCGGCGGCCGCACGGCCCCCTTCGTCCTCGGACACGTCAGCCCGTCGGCGAAGCCGGGTCGGCCCCTCCCAGGACCACCGGGAAGTCGGCCGGGATGTGGAGGTCGTTCGGGGAGAGCTCGTGGACGCTGGAGTGGCCCAGGCCCAGGACGGCGGAGTCGAGGCCGCCGCGCATGATGTCCAGGACGTTCTCCACGCCGGCCTGCCCGTTGGCGGCCAGGCCCCACAGGTAGGCGCGCCCGATGAGCACGGCGCGGGCGCCCAGGGCGAGGGCCTTGGCGACGTCGCCGCCGCGGCGCACGCCGCCGTCCAGGAGGACCTCCACCTGGTCGCCGACGGCCTCGGCGATGGCGGGCAGGAGGCGGATGGTGGCGGGGGTGGTGTCGAGGTTGTTGCCGCCGTGGTTGGACACCGACAGGGCGGTGACCCCGATGTCGACGGCCCTCTTGGCGTCGTCGACGCGGGTGACGCCCTTGAGCATGAACGGCCCGCCCCACTCCTCACTCAGCCACTTCACGTCCTCCCAGGTGGGGGGCGGGGTCTGCATCCACTCGCCGTAGGCGCCGAAGAAGGTGGGGGCCTGCCCGCCGGGGGGCTGGAGGTTGGGGGCGGTCAGGTCGGGGATGCGGCCGGTCTTCCCGAACCGCCACAGCCAGCCGGGTCGGGGCAGGACGCCGGGGGCGAGCTTGATCGCGGTCTTGAGGTCGATCTTCTCGGGGATGGCGGGGCTGCCCCAGTCGCGGCCGTTGGAGAACGACCAGTCCAGGGTCGCGATGAGGGCCTTGGCTCCGGCCTTCTTCGCCCGGTCCATGCGCTGCACCATCGCGTCGCGGTCCCCGCTCCAGTACATCTGGAAGAAGACGTTGGAGTTGGCGGCGCAGACGTCCTCCACGGACTTGCTCGCGAACGAGCTCAGCCCCATGATCACACCCCGGTTGGCGGCGGCCCGGGCCACCGCGACCTCCCCTTCGGGGTCCACGGCCTGCACGCCGGTCGGCGAGATGAGGACCGGGAAGGAGGACTCCACGCCCATGATCGTGGTGGACAGGTCGCGCTGGGCCTGGTGGCCGACCACGCGCGGGGCGAAGCCGAGCCGAGCGAAGGCGTCCATGTTGTCGTCGATGGTGCGGCCGCGCTCGGATCCGGCGACCAGCGCGCCGTAGACCATGGCGGGCAGGCGCTTCTTCGCCCTGCGCTGGGCCTCGGCGACCGTCTCGAACCAGGGGTTCCTGCTCATGCTCGTCTCCTTGCGAGGAAGCACCGGACCGGCCGGCCCGGTGCTCCCTGGGGGATGGTGAAAGGCGGGGTGTCGTTCTCAGTTCAGCCGCAGGCCCGCCAGGGGGTCCTCGGCGCAGGCGCTCACCGGGGGCCGGTCGGGGTCGGGACGGCGGGTGCCGATCTTGACGGGGACCGGCCGCGGCTTGCGGGCGGTGCGGCGGGAGTGGTCGGCCGACGGCTTGGGGATGCTCGCGCGGTCTTCGGGGCGCTGGGCCAGGAGGGCCTCGCCGTAGCCCTGGACGCATTCGGGGTCGGGGCCGTCCAGGGGGATCCCGGTGAAGAACTTCGCGGCCATGCACCCGCCCTTGCACGTGTCGTAGAACGAGCAGGAGGAGCACGCCCCGCCCGTCTGCGGCTCGCGCAGGCCGAGGAAGAGGTCGGATTCGCGCCACACCCGGGCGAAGCCCCCGGAGTCGCGGACGTTGCCGGCGAGGAACTCGTCGTGGATGGCGAACGGGCAGGCGTAGACGTCGCCGACGGGGTCGATGAGGCACACGACGCGCCCGGCTCCGCACAGGTTCAGGCCCGGGAGGGCCTGCCCGTAGGCCGACAGGTGGAAGAAGGAGTCGCCGGTCAGGACCTGGTCCCCGTTGGCGATCAGCCAGTCGTACAGCTCGCGCTGCTGGCCCGGCAGCGGGTGCAGCTCGTCCCAGACGTCGGCGCCGCGGCCGGAGGGGCGCAGCCGGGTCAGGCGCAGCTGGGCGCCGTAGCGATCGGCGATGGCCTTGAACTCGTCCATCTGCGGGATGTTGTGGCGGGTGCACACCACCGACAGCTTGAAGTTCTTCATCCCGGCGTCGTGCAGGTTCTGCATGGCGCGGACGGCGGTGGCGTAGGAGCCGGGGCCCCGGACCGCGTCGTTGACCTCGGGGGTGGCGCCGTCCAGGGAGATCTGGACGTCGACGTAGTCGTTGGCGGCCAGGCGCCGGGCGGCCTCGGGGTTGATGCGCACGCCGTTGGTGGAGAACTTCACGCCCACGTCGTGGCTGGTGGCGTAGTCCAGCAGCTCCCAGAAGTCCGGGCGGACCGTCGGCTCGCCGCCGCCGATGTTGACGTAGAAGACCTGCATCCGCTGCAGCTCGTCGATGACGGCCTTGCACTCGTCGGTGCTCAGCTCGCGCGGGTCGCGCCGCCCCGAGCTGGACAGGCAGTGCTCGCACGCCAGGTTGCAGGCGTAGGTGAGTTCCCAGGTCAGGCAGATCGGGGAGTTCAGGCCGTGCTCGAACAGGTCGACCAGCCTGGTCCCCGTGGCGGGGGGCCGGTCGGGCGCGATGGTCATGGGGCGGTCCTTTCGACGACCATGGACGACTGGACGAGCGCGGCCAGCGCGGCGTTGTAGCGGGGCAGGTCCGCGTCGGGGACTCCGGCGGCCGCGCAGGCCTCCCTGGCCGAGGGCGCGTCGCGCAGGGAGCTCACGACCTCCAGCAGCATCCGGTCCTTGAGGAACGACAGCTTGCGGGTGCCGAAGTGGTACAGCAGCGCCCCGAAGGGCTCGGGCCGCACCGAGACCTGCGGGTGCAGGTCCCAGGCGCGGTCCAGGTCGAGAGTCGACATCGCTTAGTAGACGCCGCACATGCCGTCGATCGAGACCTCTTCGATCAGCGACTCGACGACGGCGTCCTCGGCCTGGTCGCCGGAAACGGGGAGGGCGTGGGTCTCACCCATGGGGGTCTCCTTCTCATCGGGGGCTGCCGCCGGTGAGAGGTGCTTCACACCGGCGGATGTCGGGAATACTAAATGCATCGAGTGCCGAAAGGAAGGGCGCGGAAGTAACGTCCTCGTGTCCGGTGTCAGCGGTTGAGCGCGCCGAGGTCCACGGGCAGCTGGGCGCCGGTGATGTACTTGCTCTCGTCGGAGGCCAGGAAGGCGACCATGTTGGCGATGTCCTCCGGCTCGACCATCTGGTAGGGCAGCGTCGGCATGAAGACGGGGCCGAGGAGCGGGGACTTCTCGATGTACTCCGTCATCGAGGTGTCGACCATGCCCGACCTCACGCCGTGCGGGTGGATCGTGTTGACCCGGATGTCGTGCTCGCCCAGCTCATTGGCGAGGACCTTGGCCAGGCCGACGACGCCGTGCTTGGAGCCGGCGTAGTGGGCGAGGAAGGGCAGCCCCTTCAGGCCCGCGACCGAGCTGATGAGGATGACCGAACCGCCCTGCCCCTGCTCGATGAGCGTCGGCACGGTGGCCTTGACCGTCTTCCACACTCCGGTGAGGTTGACGTCGATCACGTCCTGCCACTGCTCTTCGGTCAGCTCCCAGGTGCGGCCGTAGTTCACGATCCCCGCGTTGGCCACCACGACGTCCAGCCGGCCGAACGCCGCGACGCCCTCCTGCACCGCCGCCTCGAGCGCGCCCAGGTCGCGCACGTCGGCCTTGCGGGCCACGATCCGCCGGCCCTGCTCCTCCACGAGCTTGACGGTCTCGTCCAGCTCGGCCTGCGTGGCGGGCTCGTACCTGACGTACCGGCTGGCCGACTCGACGATGTCGACCGCGATGATGTCCGCGCCCTCGGCGGCGAGCCGGACGGCCTCCGCCCGGCCCTGGCCCCGTGCGGCACCGGTGATGAAGGCGACTTTGCCCGTCAAACGTCCCATGGAATCCTCTTCTCGGCGAAACGACTGGGCCATATGGTGGCACCTAGTGTCATTAATGGGAAGAGGCCGTCCCACGTGGGAAGACCGGGCGGCACCGGGGTCAGTGCGGGACGAGACCGCCTTCGGCGGATCCGCTCTCCTGGCGCCGGACCGCGAAGGACAGGAAGGCGGCGGCCAGGCCGAGACCGGCCCCCCAGAGGAACGCGTCGTGGATGCCCGCGGCCTGGGCCGAGACGGGAGTCATGCCGCCCTTCACCGCGGTGTCGGCGCCCATCGTCATGATCGCCACGAAGAGGGCGGTGCCGGCGGCTCCGCCGAGCTGCTGAAGCGTGTTGAGGATGGCGCTGCCGTGCGAGTACAGCGACTCGTCCAGGGACCCCAGGGCCGAGGTCATCAGCGGGGTCATGGCGAAGCCGATGCCCAGGCTCGTCAGCACGTGGGCCAGGACCACGAACCAGACGGGGGACGTCTGGTCGAGCAGGCTCATCAGCGCCAGGGAGAGGGCCAGGGCGAAGGTGCCGGGGATGACGAGGGGGCGCGGCCCGAACCGGTCGGACAGGCGCCCGACCAGCGGCGAGACCAGTCCCATGGCCAGACCGCCGGGCAGCAGCAGGAGGCCGGTCTCCAGGGTGGTCAGGTCGCGGACGTTCTGCAGGTAGATCGGCAGCAGGATCAGCGCGCCGAACAGGGCGCCCATGGAGACCAGCAGCAGGACGATGCCGACGGCGAACGCGCGCGTCCGAAAGGGCCGCAGGTCGAGCAGCGCCGCGTCACCGCGCTGCAGGCGGATCTGCCTGACGGTGAACAGCGCGAGCGCTGCCGCCCCGACCGCGAGCGGGACGGCGGGCGGGACGGGTGCGTGGCCGCCGACGGCCTCGCCGATGCTGCTCAGGCCGTAGACCAGGCCGCCGAAGCCGATGGCGGACAGCGCGAAGGACGGCAGGTCGAAGCGTACGGGCTTGGGGGTGCCCGCGTTCTTGACCAGCGCGATCCCGACGGCGACCGTCAGGACGGCGATCGGGAGGACGGCCAGGAACAGCCAGCGCCAGCTCAGTGAGGACAGGATCAGTCCGGAGAAGGTGGGTCCGACGGCCGGTGCGACCGAGATCACGATCGCGACGAACCCCATCGTGCCGCCGCGGCGCGCGGCCGGGACGAGCGTGAGGATCGTGGTCATCAGCAGCGGCAGCGTCATCGCCGTCCCCGACGCCTGGATCACCCGGGCGGCCAGCAGCACGCCGAAGTGCGGCGCCAGCCCCGCCAGCAGCGTGCCCGCGGCGAACAGGGACGTCGCCGCGACGAACACCGACCGGGTGGTGAACCGCTGGAGGATCAGGCCGGTGGTCGGGATGATCACGGCCATCGTCAGCAGGTACCCGGTGGTCAGCCACTGCGCCGTCGCGGCCCCGACGGAGAACTCGGTCATGAGCCGGGGCAGCGCCACGCTCATGACGGTCTCGTTGAGGATCATCACGAACGCGGCGAGGATCGGCAGCCCGATGGCGATCTTGACGTGGCGCGGCATCGCCTGCTCGTCCTCCGGGGGCGAAGGAGCGGGCTTGACGGTATCGGAAATGGATTCCACTGCGGTGCGGGCCTTTCTCTGTTCGGCGGGCTGGTCGGTGACGGCACGACCTGCGCCGAACCCTGAAAAAGCCCAAACTCCGCAGTGTCGCAGTTTATGCCTGACCTGTCAGTTATTTTTCCCCTGCCGCGGCGACGTCCTCGATCACCTCGGCGAAACGGTGCAGCGTCTCGACCCGGGCGAAGTCGGTGAACCAGGTGTAAAAGCGCTCGACGCCCTCGGCCCGCAGCCGGATGAAGTGCTCGGTGAGCTCGGGCGCGGTGCCCACGACGATGTTCTCGAGGAACCTCGCGCCGCCGTAGCGGCGCCGGACCAGTGCCGTCGCCTCCTCCCGCTCCCGTTCGGAGGAGACCAGGGCGATCATCGACTGCATCGACACGCGCGCCCCTCCCGCCCGGTCACGGAGCTCGCCGATCCTGTCCAGGGCGTGGATCGGGACGTTCCACCAGTCCGCGTGGGCCCGGACGAGGGCGAGCGTGCGTTCGCCGACGCCGCCGACGGTGACGGGGATGCGGCGGGTCGGGACCGGGCGCTGCAGCGCGCCCCGCAGGGTGAAGTGCTCGCCGTGGTAGTCGAACGCCTCACCGGTCCACAGGCCGCGCATGATCTCGAGCGACTCGGCCAGCCGCCCGACGCGCTCGCGCGGCTCCGTGGAGCCCACCCCGAACGTGCTCAGTTCCGCGGGCACGCTGCCCCAGCCGATGCCGACCTCGAACCGGCCGCCGGACGCGTGGTCGAGCGACACGGCCTGACGGGCGAGCATCGCGGGGTGCCGGAACGCGTCGCACAGGACGAGGTGCCCGACCTGGAGCACGGTGGTCCGGGCGAGGACCCAGGAGGCGATCGACATCGCCTCCCACATCTCGTGCTCGTAGGCGAGCGGGGGCGCGAGGTGGTCCATGAACGCCATGCCCTCGAATCCCGCGGACTCGGCGACGAGCGCGCGCTCCACGATGGTCTCGTGCGACATGCGCATCTGCGGGAGGAAGAGGTGGAAGGTCGGGCTCATCTGCGACTCCTCGATCGGCTGCGGCCCGACCACTCCAGCACACAAGAACGTTCTTCTCAATGAAGAGAATGATCTGGCATCACGGCCCGGGGACATCCGGGGGACGCACCATGAGCAAGGATTCACTTACCCCTATCCGCCATGAAGAAGGAGCCCCATGACCGACCCCTACGCGGCGTTCACCGCCCTGAAGTTCGACCGTCCCGCCGACGGCGTCCTGCGGATCACGTTCGACGCCCCCAACCTCAACGCCGTCGACCCCCGGATGCACCGGGAACTCGCCGACGTCTGGCACGTGATCGACCGCGACGAGACCACCCGCGCCGTGCTGGTACGCGGAGCGGGCAAGGCGTTCTCCGCCGGCGGCACCTTCGACCTCATCGAACAGCTCGCGGCGGACTACACGGCCCGCACCCGGGTGATGCGCGAGGCCCGCGACATGGTCTACGGCGTCATCAACTGCTCCAAACCCGTCGTCTCCGCCCTGCACGGCCCCGCGGTCGGCGCGGGCCTCGTCATCGGCACCCTCGCCGACATCTCCATCGCCGCCCGCTCCGCCAAGATCGTCGACGGCCACACCCGCCTCGGCGTCGCCGCCGGAGACCACGCCGCCATCTGCTGGCCCCTCCTGTGCGGCATGGCCAAGGCCAAGTACTACCTCCTCACCTGCGAGACCCTCACCGGCGAGGAGGCCGAGCGCATCGGCCTCGTCTCCAAATGCGTCGAGGACGACGAGGTCCAGGACGAGGCCCTGCGCGTCGCCACCTCACTCGCCGCCGGGCCCGCCGCCGCCATCAGCTGGACCAAACGCTCCCTCAACCACTGGTACCGCGTCGCCTCCCCCATCTTCGAGACCTCCCTCGGTCTGGAGTTCCTCGGATTCGGCGGCCACGAGGTCGCCGAAGGGCTCGCCTCCCACCGCGAGAAGCGCCGCCCGGACTTCACCTCCGTGAACCGGGAGCACCCCCTGGACCTCTGACCCCCGCGGGCGGCGCACCCTGCCGGACGGCGGGCTTCCGCTCCGCGAAGGCGGACTCCCCGGCTGTTCCGCGACGCGCCGAACGCCGCCGGAGTCCGCCCGGTCAACCGATCAGGCGGACTCCGGTGATCTCGCGGGGAAGGAGGCGGATGTAGGAGCGGCGGTCGCCGCCCGCCCAGGGAGTGACGGGCGGATTCTCCGAAGCGTCGGGGGTGAAGTGGTGGGCGGCGCCCCGGATGAGGACGCTCCAGCCGGTTCGCGTGCCGGGCTCGATATGGTCCGCCTGGAAGGCGATGCGGACGTCGGCCCCGACGATGGACGTGGTGAGCGCCTGGTCCAGCCAGTTTCCGGAGGCCATCCGGAAGACCACGGTGCCGTCCTCGAGGGTGTAGTTGACGGGGACCACGGCGGGCCCGGAGGAGTCGGTGAAGGCGACCCTGCCGACGCCCTCCTTTCCGAGCAGGTCAAGGCATTCCTGCGAGGACAGCTCGATGATCCTGCTCGGTTCCGCTCCGCTCACGTCTCCCCCTCCGTGGATCCTCCACCCGGATCGCTGCCCGCCCCACGCCCGTTTACGCGCTCTCGGCGAAGAAACCGGCGATCCGGTTCCGCGCCGGCACCGCCGTGCCGCCGGAATGTGTCTCCGGCGCTTGACCTTATGGTTACAGGAGGGGCGAACCTGGTGCCATGTTGTCCATCAGCGAGTTCAGCGAGATGTGCCGGCTGACGCCGCAGACGCTGCGGTTCTACCACTCCGAGGGGCTGCTCGTCCCGGCCGAGGTGGACGAGCGGACCGGCTACCGCTCCTACACCTTCGACCAGGTCGAACAGGCCACGCTCGTCACCGTCCTGCGCGGCACGGGAATGAGCGTCGAACTCGTCCGGCGCGCTCTGGACGAGCCGGACGCGGCGCCGGCTCTGCTGCGGCGGCATGAGGCGGAAGTACGGCGTCGGCGGCGTGCCCAGGACGAGGCGATCAGCGACGCGCACGCGCTCCTCGGCTCGCGGCCGGAGGTCCGCCTGCGTCACGCGCCCGAGACGATCGTGGTGTCGAAGCCGGTGCCCGGCACGTCGGCCGGGCACGGCTGGGACGAAGACGACTCCTCCGTCACCGCCGCCGTTCAGGACCTGGTCGGGATCGTGGAGTCGTGCGGAGCCGTCGTGTCGGGAACCCCTTGGCGGGCCTGGGCCGGTGAGACTCCGGACCAGAAGAGGCGGAGCCTCACCGCCGAGGGGCCGCACTGGCTGGTGAAGGTCCCCGTCACGGCGGACGAGAGGGCCCTCGCGGCCCTGCCCGATGACGTCGAGGTGCAGACCTTCGAGGCCCGGGACGAGCTGTCGATATTCATTCCGGGCAGGAGTTCGATGGCCAAGTACGGCACCGCGCTCTCACGCCTGCTCACGCACCCTCTTGACGCCGCCTACGCCGACATCTCCCGTATGCGCCAGCTGCTGCACGACGACGGCGTCGAGACCACCGTGGCGATCCGCGAGCTCGACGGGACCGGCGTATCCGGGTGACCTGCGGGAGCGGGACGTCCCGGGACGTCCCGCTCCCGCAGGTCACAGGGAGGGCTTGCCCGGGGTGTAGACCCAGGCGGTGAACAGGGCGCCGAGGTCGCGGCCCGAGACCTTCTCGGCGAGGGCCCGGAAGTCGGCCGTCGTGACGTTGGCGTCCTTGTACTTCGCGGACCAGGTGCGGCCGAGCTTGTAGAACTTCTCGTCGCCGATCGTGGTGCGCAGGACGTGGAGGGTCATCGCGCCGCGCGTGTAGGACGACCAGTCGTAGATGCCGTCGCGGCCGGGGTCGCCCATGACGGTCTGCCAGGCCGGGTTGGTCTCGGCGCGGGCGTAGGCGGCGTCGAACGCGGCCTGGGCGGTGCGGCCGCCGGTGGCCTCGGCGTACAGCCAGTCGTTGTAGGTCGCCCAGCCCTCGTTGAGCCAGATGTCCTTCCAGAGGGACGGCGTGACGCTGTCGCCGAACCACTGGTGGGCCAGCTCGTGCGCGATCGTGCCGGTGTTCGGCTGGCGGCCCGGCTGGCTCACGTCGTAGACCGAGCGGCCCTGGGTCTCCAGGGCGTAGCCGACGCCGATGCGGTCGACGATGCCGCCGGTGGAGGTGAACGGGTAGCGGCCCCAGGTCTTCTGCATCCAGTCGGTCACCGTGTTCGTCGTGGCGAAGAACGTGGCCGACTGGTCCGGCGCGGTGTCGAGCGCCGTGTCGATCGCGGTGATCGACGGGATGCCCGAGGGGGTCCTGCCCTTCGTCACGTTGAACTTGCCGATCGCGAGCATGGCCAGTTCACTGGCCATCGGGTGCCTCATCCTCCATGTGACGGTGGTGCGGCCGCCGCGCGAGGTCTCCTTCACCTTCTCGCCGTTCGACAGAGCCGTGAGGCCGGACGGCGCCGTCACCGTGACGCTGTAGGTGGCCTTGTCCCGGGGCGTGTCGTTGACGGGGTAATAGGTGGCGGCGCCGAACGGCTGGTTGAGGGCGACCGCGCCGTCGTCCGTGGCCATCCAGCCGGACGTGCCGAGAGCATCGTCGTCGATGCGCTGCGGGACGCCGTGGTACTTCACCGTCGCCACGAACGTCGCGCCCCGCTTGAGACCCTTGCGCGGGGTGACGACCAGCTCCTGCGCCCCTTCCCTCTTCCAGGACGCCGGCCCGTTCACCTTGACGTCGTCGATCTCCAGCGGCCCGAGGAAGTCGAGGTTGAACGACGACAGGTTCTGCGTCGCCCTGGCCCGGATCCGCGCGGTCGCGACGATCGCCCCGCTCGAGGGCTCGAACTCGAACGCCAGGTCGTAGTCCTGGACGTCGTATCCCCCGTTCCCGTTCTCCGGGAAGTACGGGTCCCCGCCCCCCGCCGCCCCCGGCGTGAACCTCTCCCCCGCCTGCACCGCAGGCGCGAACGCCAGAGCCGCCGTCAGCACCGCCGCGGTGACCGATCCGCCCCGTCTCATCGCTTCTCCCTCCGATTAACCGCTTGTCGCGCAAATCCTGACGACCCCGTGTTACAGCCACAAGTCCTCCTTTAACGCGAGTCCATTCCGCAACGATCTTCACGATCGGGGAGGTCGCGCGAAGGCCGTGACAGTTCGTGCGACATCGCGTCGCACTAACCCTTTACTTGCGACGCGATGTCGCACTAATCTCGGGGGGACGGACCCGAGGCGAGGAGGGTGACGAGATGAGCGCCACGAAGCAGGTCACGACCACCATGGTCGGGACGGAGCCGGCCGGGCCGCGCCCGGACGGCCGCCGCACGGACTACCACGAGACGCTGAAGACCCTGTCGGAGGCGTCCGTGCACCGGCACTTCGACGCGTTCCTCGACATCCCGTGGGACGACCCCGCGTACGCGGTGCGCGCCGACGACGAGCGGTGGATCCTCCCGCGGGAGGACGTGCTCGGTCGGCACCCCTGGTACCTCGCGCTCCCGAAGGAGGAGCAGGTCCGGATCGGGCTCTACCGGCAGGCCAACATCAACAAGGTGGGCCTGCAGTTCGAGCAGGTCCTGATCGCCGGTCTGATGCAGCACGCGTTCCGGCTGCGCAACGGCGACCCCGAGTTCCGGTACTCCACGCACGAGGCGACCGAGGAGTGCCACCACACGCAGATGTTCCAGGAGTTCGTGAACCGCTCGGGCGTCGACGTGCCCGGCGCGCCGCGCCTCTTCCGCCTGGCCTTCCCGTTCATCCCGCTGGCCGCCGCGTGGGTGCCCGCCGCGTTCTTCATCGGCGTCCTGGCCGGCGAGGAGCCCATCGACCACCTGCAGAAGGCCGTTCTGCGCTCCGGAGCGCAGGCGCACCCGCTGCTGCAGCGGATCATGCAGATCCACGTCGCGGAGGAGGCGCGCCACATCGGCTTCGCGCACCGGTTCCTCCAGCACCACGTGCCGCGGCTCAACCGGGTGCGGCGGGCCCTGCTCTCCCTGCTCTTCCCGCTGATCATGCGATGGCTGT
This sequence comes from Actinocorallia aurantiaca, assembly GCF_039533685.1. NCBI lineage: Bacteria > Bacillati > Actinomycetota > Actinomycetes > Streptosporangiales > Thermomonosporaceae > Actinocorallia > Actinocorallia aurantiaca. The sequence goes on from NZ_BAAATZ010000032.1 coordinate 31,333, forward strand.
GCGACGTGATCATGGTTCCCGGGCGCGAGGCCCGCCGCGGGATGGGCATCCCCCGGTCGGTGGCGCGCGAGGTCTGGTGGCGCGACCCCGAGTCCCGCAAGACCCTGCGCGACTTCTTCGCCGACGTCCGGATGCTCGCCGAGTCCCTGGACCTGATGAATCCGGCCTCCCGGGTGCTGTGGCGGATGTGCCGCATCGACGGCCGCCCGTCCCGGTTCCGCAGCGAGCCGGCCTCGGCCGCGTCCTGAACGAAAGAGTCACCACATGCCGTACGTCGTGACGCGGTCGTGCTGCAACGACGCCTCCTGCGTCGTCGCCTGCCCCGTCAACTGCATCCATCCGGCTCCGGGCGACCCCGGGTTCGCCGAGGCGGAGATGCTGCACGTCGACCCCGCCGCGTGCGTCGACTGCGGCGCCTGCGTCACCGCCTGCCCCGTGGGCGCGATCGTCCCGCACACGAAGCTGCAGCCCCACGAGCTGCCCTTCCTCGAGATCAACGCCGCCTACTACCGGAGCAACCCGCACGCCGACCGCACGCCGCTGGCCCTGGTGCCCCGGCAGCGCCGCCTCCTCGACCCCGCCCCGGTGCGCGTCGCGGTGGTCGGGGCGGGCCCGGCCGGGCTGTACGTCGCCGACGAACTCCTCAAGCACCCCGAGGTGAGCGTCGACGTCTACGACCGGCTCCCCACGCCGTACGGCCTGCTCCGCGCCGGGGTCGCGCCGGACCACCAGGACACCAAGCGCGCCGAGCAGCTGTTCCGGGCCGTCGAGGACCAGCCCGGCTTCCGCTACCGGCTGGGGGTGGAGGTCGGCGAGGACGTGACCCTCCAGGAGCTGACGCGCCACCACCACGCGGTGGTGTACGCCGTCGGCGCCTCCGCCGACCGTCCGCTCGACGTCCCCGGGGAGGACCTCCCGGGCTCCCTCTCGGCCACCGAGCTGGTCGGCTGGTACAACGGCCACCCCGACCACCGGAACCTGGACGTGCGCCTGGACCACGAGCGGGTGGTCGTGGTCGGCAACGGCAACGTCGCCCTCGACGTCGCGCGGATCCTCACCGCCGATCCCGCCCGGCTGGCCTCGACCGACATCGCCGACCACGCCCTGGCGGCGCTGGCGGCGAGCCGGGTCCGCGAGGTGGTGGTCCTCGGCCGCCGGGGCCCGGCGCAGGCGGCGTTCACCCTCCCCGAGCTCGTGGGGCTCGCGGCTCTCCGGGACGTCGTCAACGTACTGGTCGAGGCGACGCCGGAGGACCTCGCGGGCGACGACCCGCGGCTCTCGGCACTGGCGGAACTGGCCCGCCGCCCGGTGGATCCGGCGCTGCGCACGATGGTCCTGCGCTTCGGCGCGGCGCCCGTCGAGGTGCTCGGCCCCGAGCGGGTGACCGGGCTCCGGGTGGCCCGCACCGAGCTGGTCCCCGACGAGCACGGCGTCCTCCGCGCCCGGCTCACCGACCGGGTCGAGCGACTCGACGCGGGAATGGTCCTGCGCTCGGTCGGCTACCGCGGCGTCCCCGTCCGCGACCTGCCCCACGACCCGGACACCGGGACGGTGCGCAACGCCGGCGGCAGGGTCCGCCCGGGCGTGTACGTCGCGGGCTGGGCCAAGCGCGGCCCCACCGGCTTCATCGGCAGCAACAAGACCTGCGCCCGGGAGACGGTCGGGAGCCTCCTCGACGACCTCGACGCGGGCCTGCTCGGCCGCGGCCCGCGCGACCCGCGGCCGCTCGAGGACCTGCTCCGCTCGCGCGGCGTGCCCGTGGTCGACCTGGCGGGGTGGCGGGCCGTCGACGAGGAGGAGCGGCGGCGCGGCGCGTCCGCCGGACGGCCCCGCCGGAAGATCGTCGACATCGCCGAGCTCGAACGGGTGGCCGCCCGCGACCGGCGTGCGGGCCGCTACGCTGGCGGCAGCACACGCTGAGGAGTCGAGGACGGAGTCAACACGATGTCGGTGCCGGATCGCGCGGTGGAGCGGCCCGACGGACGCCAGGCCCGCTGGGACCGGCACAACCACGAACGGCAGCAGCACATCGTCGACGCCGCCATCGCCGTGATCGAGGAGAACGAGCCCGGAGCCCACGTCCACCTCCAGCGGATCGCCGACCGGGCCGGGCTGACCCGCAGCGTGATCTACCGGCACTTCGCCGACCGCGCCGACCTCGACCGGGCGGTGCGGACTGCGGTCGTCGACGGCCTGTCCGACGAGCTGCTGCCCGCGGTCGCCCTCGACGGCACCATCCCCGACATCATCGAGCGGGTCGTCTCCCGCTACGTGAACTGGGCGCTCGCCCACCCCTCCCTGCACCGCCTCGCCGAGTCCGATCCCGCCACCCGCACGGCCGGCCCCCTGCAGCGCGGTCTGGAACGCATCTCCGAGCAGGTCATGAGCGTGGTCGTCACCGCCCTCGACACGCTCGGCGCCCCTCTGAGCGACGACGAGCGCGCGATGATCGACCCGCTGGCCTTCGGCCTCGTGGGCGCGGTCTTCAGTGCCGTCCGCCGCTGGCTGGTCCTCGGCGAGGACCGTCCCCCGGCCTCCGTGCTCGTGAGCTCCCTGAGCGACTCGGTCTGGTACCTCCTGGAAGGCCACGCCCGGTCCCTCGGCGTCGACCTTCCCCGGGACCAGCCGGTGCAGACCCTGCTGGAGCAGGCCTCCCTCGCCGTCGACCGGGGCTGACCGGCGCCTTTCACGTACTCGGGCAGCGGCGCCTCGGAGACGGCGTACTCACACGGGGGCCTCTCGCTCTCGTTTCATCACCTGCATACGGTGCGCCGGCCTGGCGGAGGCGAACTCGGCGTCCTGCCGCGTCCCGCACTTGAAGCCCGCCGCCTTTACATTGTAGATCAGCTGAAGTGAGCGGGCGGCACGAGGCCGACAGCCCCATCGCGGTGCCGAGGAGACCTGCGGCCACTTGACTTTGCATGCGCATGCAGAACATGCTGCGGGCACCGTGGGAGAAGCCGCCCGCGGGAAGCCGCCGTGGAAGAAGTCGAAGGGAACCGCATGCCGATCGAGTTGAAGGGGGCGTCTCGCGCCCCGGCGGGTGTCGCGGAGACCGACACGCGGGTGCGGGACGCGGTGGCCGAGGTCCTCGCCGACATCCGGGCGAACGGCGACGAGGCGGTCCGCCGGTACTCGGAGAAGTTCGACGGGTGGTCTCCCGAGTCGTTCCGGCTGTCGGCCGAACGGGTCGAGGAGATCGTCGCGGGCGTCGATCCGCAGGTGATCGAGGACATCCGGTTCGTGCAGGCCCAGGTGCGCGGTTTCGCCGAGGCCCAGCGCGCGGCGATCACCGACGTGGAGGTCGAGACGCTGCCCGGGGTGATCCTCGGGCACCGGAACATACCGGTCGGCGCGGCGGGCGCGTACGTGCCGGGCGGGCGCTACCCGCTCGTGGCGTCGGCCCACATGACGATCGTGACGGCGAAGGTCGCGGGCGTGGAGCGCGTCGCGGCCTGTACGCCGCCGATCCGCGGCGAGGTCCCCCGCGAGACGGTCGCGGCGATGGCACTGGCCGGGGCGGACGAGATCCACCTGCTGGGCGGCATCCAGGCGGTCGCCGCGCTGGCGCTGGGCACCGAGACGATTCCGCGGGTCGACCTGATCGCCGGGCCGGGCAACGCCTACGTCGCCGAGGCCAAGCGCCAGCTGTTCGGCGCCGTCGGCATCGACCTGATCGCCGGCCCGACGGAGATCCTCATCGTCGCGGACGAGACGGCCGACCCGGTGACCGTGGCGGTGGACCTGCTGAGCCAGGCCGAGCACGGGCCGGACTCCCCCGCGATCCTGGTCACCACCTCCGAGGCGCTCGGCCGCGAGGTGATCGACCTGGTCGACCGCATCCTGCCGGGCATGCCCACCCGCGACCTGGCCGGACCGGCCTGGCGCGACCACGGCCAGGTGATCGTCGCGGCGGACCTCGCCGAGGCGTGGCGGATCGCCGACTCCTTCGCCTCCGAGCACGTCCAGGTCCTGACGGCCGAGCCGAGGGACGCGCTCACCGAGATGCGCAACTACGGCGCGCTCTTCCTCGGCGCGGGCACCTGCGTGTCCTACGGCGACAAGGTGATCGGCACGAACCACGTCCTGCCCACCCGGGGCGCCGCGAACTACACGGGCGGCCTGTGGGTCGGCAAGTACCTGAAGACGGTCACCTACCAGGAGGTCCTGAACCCTCGGACGAGCGCGGAGCTCGGCCGGGTCTGCGGCCGAGCCTCCCGCGTCGAGCTGTTCGAAGGGCACGCCCGCTCCGGCGACATCCGCGCCGCCCGCCTCGACGGCACCCCGGCGTGGCTGCGCGAGATCGGCGTCGAACTCCCCTCGGGCGAGGCGCTGTGAACGCGGTTCCGGCGCTGGCCGGACGGACCGCGCTGGTCACCGGAGGCGGCAGCGGCCTGGGCCGCGCCATGGCCCGCCACCTGGGACTGGCCGGATGCCGCGTCATCGCGGTCGGGCGCGACACCGCCAAACTCGCCTCGGTGGCGAAGGAGTTCGGCGGGCTGGGCCTGGAGATCCGGACGGCCGTGTGCGACGTGGCCGACCCCGAGTCGGTCTCCGCCCTCCGCGACGAACTCGCCGGCGAGACGGTCTCGATCCTGGTCAACAACGCGGGCGTCGGCGGCCCCGTCGCCCCGATCACCGACATCGAGCCCGAGGACTGGGACGCGGTGTTCTCCTCCAACGTCCGCAGCATCTACCTCATGTGCCGGGCGTTCCTCCCCCCGATGTACGAGCGGGGCGACGGCGACGTCGTCAACCTCGCCTCGGTCACCGGCAAGCGGCCGCTCATCCGCCGCACCCCTTACGCCGCCAGCAAGATGGCGGTCCTCGGCCTGACCCGCACCCTGGCCTTCGAGGCCGGCCCGCGCGGCGTCCGGGTCAACTCGCTCTCTCCCGGCCCGGTGCGGGGCGAGCGCATGGCACGGAACTTCCGCCTGGAGGCTCAGGCGACGGGCGGCACCGTCGAGGACGCCGAACGCGCCTTCGTCTCCCGCGCCGCGCTGGAGCGGCTGGTCGAGGAGGACGAGGTGGGAGCCGGGCTCGTCGCGATGCTGCAGATCCCCGGGATGTGCGGCGCCGACATCGACCTGTCGGCCGGAATGATCGCCTGACGTCCGGCGGCACCCTGACGAGGACACCAGGGGCCGGGCGGAGGACGCGTCGGGGGCGCCGCCCGCGGCCGGGGCCTGTCAGGTCACGGCCGCGGGGGGCCGTCCGTGGAGCGGATCACCAGTTCGGGCCGCACGACCACCCGGCGCACCTCGGCATCGGGGTCCTCCACCCGGCGCAGGAGGAGTTCGGCCGCGGTGGCGGCCATGGTCTCCGTGCCCTGCCGGACGGTGGTCAGGTCGAACACCTCCCACGCCGACATCTCCATGTCGTCGTATCCGATGATCGTCAGGTCCTCGGGCAGGGAGATCCCGCGGCTCTTCGCCGCGTTGACGGCCCCGATGGCCAGCACGTCGTTGGCGCAGAAGACCGCGGTGGGCCGGTGCGGCGAGTCGACTATCCCCAGCAGCGCGTCATGGCCTGAGGCATGCGTGTACTCGACCTCTCTACAAGCGGCCGGGTGCAGGGCCACCCCCGCCTCCGCCAGCGCCTCGCGGAAGCCCAGCGCCCGGTCGCGGCCGGTGCTGGTGTCGGCGGGGCCGAAGACGGCTCCCACCTTCCGGTGCCCGAGCTCCAGCAGCCGCTCCGCCACCAGGCGGGATCCGGCGACGTTGTCGGAGACGCAGACGTCGACGTCGAGCCGGCCGGTCTCGCGGTTCAGCAGCACGCCGGGGAGGCGGCGTTCGCGCAGGGCCCGGGGAAGGCGGGAGTCGAGCGTGAGCGAGGTCAGCGCGACGCCGTCGACGCCCCCGGCCGACAGCTGCGAGAGGAGGGCGTCCTCGTCGTCGGTCTGGCGGAACAGCGTCACCTGGAACCCGGCCTCGGCCAGCCGCCGTTCGAAGGCGGTGAGCACCTCGAGGTAGAAGTGGTTGCGCAGGTCGGCCACGACCACGCCGATGCGGTTGGTGCGGCGGGTGGCGAGGCTGCGGCCGGCGTCGCTGGGCACGTAGCCGAGCTGCTCGGCCGCGGCCAGCACGCGCAGCCGGGTGATCTCGGCGACGCGGTCGCCGCGCATGGCCCGGGAGACCGTCGGCTGGGTGACGCCCGCCAGCCGCGCGACGTCGTAACTGGTGACGGGCCCGCCCTTCGAGGGGAGCCGCCCCTGCGCCCGCTTCCGCGGGATCGGCTGTTCCGCCATGGCCCGGCCTTTCTTCAGGAAGCCCCGTCACGCGCCGGCGTGGACCGCCGGGCCGGGCACCGACCCGCACCCGACTTTAACGCACACCCTTTCATGCATGCGCATGCACAGAAGACGGCTCCCTGTCCGCCCGGTCACCCCGGCGTCCCGCTAGTCCAGGGTGGCGAAGAACCGCAGGAGGGCCGCGGTGACGTCGTCGGGGCGCTCCTGCTGGATCCAGTGGCCCGCGCCGTCCAGGACGACGACGCCGCGCAGGTCGGTCAGCACGGACTCCAGCCTGCCCGCGGTCATGAACCCGGCCACCGGATCCTCGGATCCGGTGACGAACAGGGACGGCCGGTCGATGGAGCGGCCCGCCAGATGCCCGGTGAGCGACCAGTTGCGGTCGATGTTGCGGTAGTAGTTCAGGCCTCCCGTGAAGCCCGTCCTCTCGAACGCCTCGACGAAGACCGCCAGGTCCTCCTCGCTCTGCCAGGGACGTGCCGGAAGCGGTCCGGCGGGGCTCTCGCTCCATGAGGAGGCGTCGATGGCGTCGGCCAGCAGGGTGCGGCGAACGTCCCGGGCCAGGACGGCGTCGGCGACGTCCGGCTCCTGGAACCAGCACATGTAGAAGTCGTCGCCCAGCCGCCTGCGCAGGATCGAGATCGGGGGCGCCGGAGCCCGCGGGGAGGCCGGCACGCTCAGTCCGGCCACCGCGCGGACGCGCTCGGGATGCAGCAGGGCCATCTGCCAGACGAGCGAGGCGCCCCAGTCGTGCCCCACGAAGATCGCGTCCGCGGCGCCCGCCTCGTCCAGCAGGCCCGCCAGGTCGGCGCAGAGCGTCAGGACGTCGTAGGCGCCGGCGTCCCCGGGACGGGAACTCGCGCCGTATCCCCGCAGGTCGGGCGTCAGCGTCCGGTAGCCGGCCTCGGCCAGCGCGAACACCTGGTGCCGCCAGGAGAACCCCAGCTCCGGAAAGCCGTGGCACAGCACGACGAGCGGGCCTTCACCGTGCTCGACGACGTGCAGCTCGACCCCGTTGGTCGCCACCCCGCGGGAGGCGAGCCCCCCCCAGTCGCTCGGTGTGACGCTGTTCGCCATGCGGCCGTGCCTCCCTCGTCGGCGGTGCGCGGACGGAGCCCGGCCCGGTCACGGACCGTACCCCAGCGGCTCCCGCCCTCACGAGCCCCGGTCCCGGGCGATCGTGCGGTAGACAACTGATGACCATCAGAACGCGAAGGGATACCGGGATGTACGCGAAAGTCCGCGGCACCAGCCTGTACTTCGACGTCGAGGGCCCAGGCCTCGTCCACTACAAGGGCGAGATGCGCGACCAGCCCGTCCTGTTCGCGCTGCACGGCGGGCCGGGAAGCGAGCACAGCGCCTTCAAGCCGGTGCTCTCGGCGCTCGCGGACAAGGCGCAGATCGTCTACCTGGACCACCGGGGCAGCGGGCGGTCCGCCCGTGGCCCTCAAGAGACCTACACGCTCGAGAACAACGTCGAGGATCTGGAGGCGATGCGCCTGCACCTGGGCCTGGACGAGATCGGGCTGCTGGGCGTCTCCTACGGCGGCATGGTCGCCCTCTCCTACGCGGCCCGCTACGGCCGACACCTGTCCCACCTGATCGCCGTGGCGACGACGCCCAGCCACCGCTTCCTCCCCCGGGCGCGGGAGATCCTCGCCGAGCGGGGCACCCCCGAACAGCGGGCCGCGGCCGAACCGCTGTGGTCGGGCGCCTTCGAGAGCGAGGACCAGCTCCGCGAGTACTTCGAGGTGCTCGGCCCCCTGTACTCGCGCACCTTCGACCTGGAGAAGAGCCGCGAGCGGCGCCGCATCCTCAACCCCGACGCCCTCAACGAGGGATTCGGGGGCTTCCTGCGCACCTATGACGTCACCGGCGACCTGCACCGGATCACCGCGCCGACGCTGGTGATCGGCGGCCGCCACGACTGGATCTGCGCTCCGGAGTTCTCCGCCGAGATCGCGCGCGGCATCCCCGGCGCGGACCTGCGGATCTTCGAGCACAGCGGGCACAGCGTGCTGTCCGACGAGCCGGAGGCCTTCACGGACGCCGTCCGCGGCTTCCTGACCTACGCCTCCTGAACGGCGGCCCCGTTTCGACCAGGTGGAGAAAAGTGCACCGTTAGTCCGTTTTCGCGTCTCACGATCGGGCCCTGGCGGCCGTCGGCTTTGGATGGTTTCTACAACTGGAGCCCCACAGGGTGCGCTGTCTCCGGCATGGCGCGACCGGCCGGTAGGGGGGAAGGTGAACACTGCCGGGCGATCTCCGTGCCGCGGCGCGTACCTCGTTGTCTGCAGAAGGGCTTGGTCGGGTGTTCAGTCGCATCGCCATTGTCAACCGTGGTGAGGCCGCCATGCGGCTCATCCATGCCGCACGGGACATTGCCGCGGAGACCGGGACACGGATCGAGACCGTCGCCCTGTACACCGACGTCGACCGTTCGGCCGCTTTCGTCCGCGAAGCCGACCTCTCCTACGACCTCGGGCCGGCCTCCGCGCGCCCGTACCTCGACCTGAAGGTCCTGGAGCGCGCGCTGAAGGAGACCGGGGCCGACGCCGCCTGGGTCGGCTGGGGCTTCGTCGCCGAGGACCCGGCGTTCGCGGAGCTGTGCGAGGAGATCGGGGTCGCCTTCGTCGGGCCGAGCCCGGACGCCATGCGCAAGCTCGGCGACAAGATCGGCGCCAAGCTGATCGCCGAGGAGGTCGGCGTGCCGGTCGCGCCGTGGAGCCGGGGCGCGGTCGAGACCCTGGAGGCCGCCCTGGCCTCGGCGGCCGAGGTCGGCTACCCGCTGATGCTGAAGGCGACCGCGGGCGGCGGCGGGCGCGGCATCCGCGTGGTCACGAACGAGGCCGACCTCGCCGACGCCTACGAGCGCACCAGCCAGGAGGCCGCGCGGGCGTTCGGCAGCGGCGTGGTGTTCCTGGAGCGCCTGGTCACCGGCGCCCGGCACGTCGAGGTCCAGGTGATCGCCGACGGCGCCACCGCGTGGGCGCTCGGCGTCCGCGACTGCTCGGTGCAGCGGCGCAACCAGAAGGTCATCGAGGAGTCGGCGTCGCCGGTGCTCAGCGCCGAGCAGACCGCCGAGCTCAAGGCGTCCGCCGAGCGGCTGGCCGTCGCGGTCGGCTACCGCGGCGCGGCGACCGTCGAGTTCCTCTACCACCCGGGCGATCGGCTGTTCGCGTTCCTCGAGGTCAACACCCGTCTGCAGGTCGAACACCCGATCACCGAGTCCACCACCGGTTTCGACCTGGTCAAGGCGCAGCTGCACGTGGCGTCCGGCGGCAGGCTCGAGGGCGAGCCGCCGGTGGAGCGCGGCCACGCCGTCGAGGCCCGGCTGAACGCCGAGGACCCCGACCGCGACTTCGCGCCCTCCCCCGGCCGCATCGCGCGGCTGGACCTGCCCGCCGGGCCCGGCATCCGCGTGGACACCGGCGTCGGCGAGGGCGACACCATCCCCGCCGACTTCGACTCGATGATCGCGAAGATCATCGCCTACGGCCGCGACCGCGAGGAGGCGCTCGGCAGGCTGCGCCGCGCGATGACCGAGACCACCGTGGTCATCGAGGGCGGCACCACGAACAAGAGCTTCGTGCTCGACCTGCTCGACCAGCCCGAGGTGATCGACGCCAGCGCCGACACCGGCTGGATCGACCGCGTCCGCGACGAGGGCCGGCTCGTCTCCCACCGGCACTCCGCCGTCGCGCTGGCGGCCGCCGCCATCGAGGCGTACGAGGAGGAGGAGCGCGTCGAGCGGCAGCGGCTGCTGTCGACGGCGTTCGGCGGGCGCCCCCAGGTGCAGCACGAGAGCGGGCGGCCGCTGGACCTCAAGCTGCGCGGCGCCGGCTACCGCGTGCGCGTCGCGCGGGTCGGCCCGCACCGGTTCCGCGTCGGCGTCGAGGCGGGCGACGACGTCCGCACCGCCGACGTCGAGCTCGAGCGCTTCGACCAGCACACCGGGCGGATCGTCGTCAACGGCACCCGGTACCGCCTGCTCACCGGCACGCACGGGCCGGTCCACCTGGTCGAGGTGGACGGCGTGACGCACCGGGTCAGCCGCGACGAGGGCGGCGTCGTCCGCTCCCCCGCGCCCGCTCTGGTCGTCGCCACCCCGCTGGAGGTCGGCGCCGAGGTCGAGGCGGGCGCGCCGGTGCTGGTGCTGGAGAGCATGAAGATGGAGACGGTGCTGCGGGCGCCGTTCAAGGCGCGGCTGAAGGAATGCGCCGTGTCCGTGGGCAGCCAGGTGGAGACCGGGGCGCCGCTGCTGCGGCTGGAGCCGATCGCCGACGAGGCCGAGGCCGGCCCGGCCGCCGCCGTCGCGACGGTCGAGCTGGACCTTCCCGTCGAGTCCGGGACGATCCCGGCGCGGGAGCGCGCCGAGCGCGGCCTGGAGGACCTGCACAGCCTGCTGCTGGGCTTCGACGTCGACCCGCACGACGAGCGCCGGGTCCTCGACGGCTACCTCGCCACGCGCGGTGCGGCCGCCGAGGACGGCCACCGGACGCTGGCCGGAGAGCTCGAACTCGTCGAGGTGTTCGCCGACCTCGCCGAGCTGAGCCGCAACCGGCAGACGGGCGAGGACGGCGGCGACGGCCACCTGCACAGCGCCCGCGAGTACTTCCACACCTACCTGCAGAGCCTCGACGTCGAGCGGGCCGGGCTTCCGGAGGCGTTCCAGGCCAAGCTCTCCAAGGCGCTCGGGCACTACTCCGTCACCGAGCTGGAGCGCTCCCCCGAGCTCGAGGCCGCGGTCTTCCGGATCTTCCTCGCCCAGCAGCGCGCGGCCGCCGACGCCGCGGTCGTCACGGCGCTGCTGCGCGCGTGGCTGCAGGAGCCCGCGCCGGACGCGCTGCTGCGCGAGCCCGCGGGCCTCGCGCTGGAGCGGCTGGTGACCGCCACCCAGGTCCGCTTCCCCGCGATCGCCGACCTGGCGCGCGGCGTGATGTTCACCTGGTTCGGCCAGCCGCTGCTGCGCCGCAACCGCGCCCGCGTCTACGCCGACGTCCGCAGGCACCTGCGCCACCTGGACGCCAACCCCGACGCGTCCGACCGGGCCGAGCGCATCGACGAGATGGTGCGCAGCACCGAGCCGCTGGTACGGCTGCTCGGGCAGCGCATCGTCCGCGACGACTCCGGCAGGCCCGGCGACTCCGTCATGCTGGAGGTGCTGACCCGGCGGTACTACGGCAACAAGGGCCTCACCGGCGTCCGCACCCGCGAGGCCGAGGGCTGCTCGTTCACGATCGCCGAACGCGAGGGCTCGCACCTGGTCTCCGCCGCGGTGCGCTTCGAGACGCTGGGCGGCGCGCTGCGCGGCCTCGCGGAACTGGCGGGCGGCGAGAACTCCATCGACGCCGACGTCTACCTCGCCTGGGAGAACCAGCCCGAGGACTTCGACGCGATGGCGGCCGCGCTGCAGGAGGTCGTCAGCGCGCACCCGCTGCCCGGGCAGGTCCGCAGGCTCACCACCACCGTCGCGGGCAGCCACGGCGCCGTGATGCACCACCACTTCACGTTCCGTCCCTCGACCGCCGGCATGGCCGAGGAGCGGCTGATCCGCGGCCTGCACCCGCACATCGCGCAGCGCATGCAGCTGGAGCGGCTGCGCGGCTTCGACCTCACCCGGCTGCCGTCGCTGGACGAGGAGGTCTACCTCTTCCGGGGCGTGGCGCGGGAGAACCCCTCCGACGACCGCCTCATCGCGTTCGCGCAGGTGCGGGACCTGACCGCGCTGCGCGAGCAGGACGGCAGGCTGCTGTCGCTGCCGACCGCCGAGTACTCCGTCGCCGCCTGCCTCGACTCGATCCGCCGCGCCCAGTCGCGGCGGCCGTCCAAGACGCGCTTCAGCACCAACCGGGTCGTGGTCTACGTCTGGCCGCCGAGCGACCTGACCCGCGACGAGCTGGGGATGCTCGCCGAGCGGATCCTGCCGAGGGCCGCGGGCGCCGGCGTCGAGGAGATCCTGTTCATCGCGCGGGAGCGCGACCCGCAGACCGGTGAGCTCGAGAAGATCTCCATGCGGATCTCCTTCGGCGCCGCCGGCGGCGTCGAGGTGACCTTCGGCGAGCCGCCGACCGAGCCGGTCGAGCCCCTCGACGCCTACCGGCTGAAGGTGCTGCGCGCCGCCGGCCGCAACACCGTCTACCCGTACGAGCTGACCGGCCTGCTCGGCGACTTCACCGAGTACGACCTGGACTCCGACCACGCGCTGGTGCCGGTCGACCGTCCGAGGGGCGGGAACACCGCGGCGATCGTCGCGGGCGTGGTCTCCACGCCGACCACGCTGCACCCGCAGGGCGTCACCCGGGTGGTGTTGCTCGGCGACCCGACGAAGTCGCTCGGCGCGCTGTCGGAGCCGGAGTGCCGCCGCGTGATCGCGGCGCTGGACCTGGCCGAGCGGATGCGGGTGCCGCTGGAGTGGTACGCGTTGTCCTCCGGCGCCCGGATCTCCATGGAGTCGGGCACCGAGAACATGGACTGGGTGGCCGCGGCGCTCAAGCGGATCGTCGAGTTCACCCAGGACGGCGGCGAGATCAACATCGTGGTCGCGGGCATCAACGTCGGCGCGCAGCCGTACTGGAACGCCGAGGCGACGATGCTCATGCACACCAAGGGCATCCTGGTGATGACGCCGGACTCGGCGATGGTGCTCACCGGCAAGCAGTCGCTGGACTTCTCCGGCGGCGTGTCGGCCGAGGACAACTTCGGCATCGGCGGCTACGACCGGGTGATGGGCCCCAACGGGCAGGCGCAGTACTGGGCGCCCGACCTGACCGCCGCGCGGGACATCCTGATGTCGCACTACGCCCACTCCTACGTGGCTCCGGGCGAGGACGGGCCGCGACGGGCGACGACCACCGACCCCGCCGACCGCGACGTCTCGGACTTCCCGCACACCGTGGAGGGCAGCGACTTCGCCACCGTCGGCGAGATCTTCTCCGCCGAGGCCAACCCGGACCGCAAGAAGCCGTTCGACATCCGGACCGTGATGCGGGCCCTGGCCGACCAGGACCACCCGGTGCTGGAGCGCTGGGCGGGCATGGCCGACGCGGAGACCGCGGTCGTGCAGGACGTGCACCTGGACGGCATCCCGGTGTGCCTGCTCGGCATCGAGTCCCGCTCGGTGCCGCGGCGCGGCTTCCCGCCCACCGACGGCCCGGACACCTACACCGCGGGCACCCTGTTCCCGCGCTCGTCGAAGAAGGCGGCGCGCGCGATCAACGCGGCCAGCGGCAACCGGCCGCTGGTGGTGCTGGCGAACCTGTCGGGCTTCGACGGCTCGCCGGAGTCGATGCGCAGCCTGCAGCTGGAGTACGGCGCCGAGATCGGCCGCGCGATCGTGAACTTCCGCGGCCCCATCGTGTTCTGCGTCATCTCGCGGTACCACGGCGGCGCGTTCGTGGTGTTCTCCAAGGCGCTGAACCCGAACATGACGGTGCTCGCCCTGGAGGGCTCGTTCGCCTCGGTGCTCGGCGGCGCCCCCGCCGCCGCGGTGGTCTTCGCCGGCGACGTCAACGCCCGCACCGCGGCCGACCCGCGCGTCCGGGACCTGGAGGCCCGCCTCGCGGCGGCCTCCGGCGCCGACCGCGCCGCGCTGATCGCCGAACTCGACGAGCTCCGCTCGTCGGTCCGCGCCGAGAAGCTCGGCGAGGTCGCCTCGGAGTTCGACCGCGTGCACGACATCCGCCGCGCCGTCGAGGTCGGCTCCGTGGACGCCGTCATCCGCGCCGCGGAACTGCGCCCCCGCATCATCGAGGCCATCGGGGCCCGCCGAGGCTGACCCCGCCCGCCAGCCCCACGAAGGCGATCTTGTCTCCGGGGGCGAGCCGCCCCTCGGCGACGGCGGTGGCCA
>NZ_BAAATZ010000032.1:45491-76979 GCF_039533685.1 Actinocorallia aurantiaca
CTTGTCCCGCCGCCGAGACGGGCGGCACGGCTCCTTTCCGCCGGACGCCGTTCTCCTGGTGCCCCCGGCCACCGGTCCCGGCTGTGGAGCCGCCGTCGAGGTCACCGGTTCGTGGGTGTGCCGGCCAGGTCGGCCAGGACCTGGCGGAGCCGCGCGGTGTCCGTGCCCGCCCAGCCCACATATCCGTCCGGGCGGACGAGCTTCAGGGGGCCGCCGGGCTCGGCGGGCGGCGCCACGCGGACCCGGTCCTCCCAGCCGGTGGCGTCGGCGTCGCCGATGAGGACGAAGCGCCCGCCGCGCAGTGACTCGTACAGGCGGGTGCCGTCGGCGAGCGGGATGTCGGCGGCGCGGGTGCCGACCAGGTCGTGGGCGCCGCCGGGCGCGGGGTAGGCGTATCCGACGCCGCTGAGCCGGCCGGTCATCTCGGCGCGGATCCGGGGGACGGACAGCGCGCGGCGTATGACGGCATCGCGAACGGCCCGGGCGGCGCGCGATTTGATCATGGCGCCGCGGATGAGGGCGCCGCTGCCGCGCAGCACCGAGCGGCCGACCGGGTGGCGTTCGGCCTGGTAGGTGTCGAGAAGTTCCTCAGGGGCGCCTCGCAGCACGGCGGCGAGCTTCCAGCCGAGGTTGGCGGCGTCCTGCAGACCGGTGTTCATGCCCTGGCCGCCGGCGGGCGAGTGGACGTGGGCGGCGTCTCCGGCGAGGAAGACCCGGCCGACGCGGTAGTCCGGGACCTGGCGTTCGTCGCTGTGGAAGCGTGACGTCCAGCGGGCGTCGTACATGCCGAAGTCGGTGCCCAGCGCTCGCCTGACGACCTCGCTGACCTCGCCCAGGGTGAGCGGCTCGCTGTCGGGGGCGACGCGCCGGCAGTCCCAGGCGAAGACCCGGTAGTAGCCGTCGCCGAAGGGGGCCATGAAGGCGAAGGCGTCGCCGACGCCGTTGACGGTCAGCAGTTCCGCGGGCGGCTCGGCGACCTTCACGTCGGCGAGCATGATGGACTTCAGGACCGACCTGCCGGGGAAGGGCTGGCCGAGGAGCCGCCGTACCGCGCTGTGGAAGCCGTCGGCGCCCACCGCATAGACCGCACGGTAGGCCGCGTCTTCGGTGGTGACGGTGACGCCGGTGGCGTCTTGGACGAGATCCACGACCGCGGCATTGTGCACGATCTCGGCACCGGCCTTCAGCGCCCGTTCCAGGAGCAGCTTCTCCACGTTGTACTGCGGGGTGATCAGCAGGTAGGGGAAGCGGCTGGGCAGCCCACCCAGGTCGACCTCCGCCCGCCCGAACAACCGCAGCCGTCGCAGGGCCGCACCCGTGGCCGCGAGCCGGTCGGCCAGGCCGCGCGCGTCCAGCTGCTCCAGCGTCCGGGCATGGACCCCGAACGCCCGGGAGAGGTTGGAGATCTCGCCGTCGCGGCGCTCCAGCACCGTGACCGCGATTCCCGCCTCGGCCAGATCACCCGCCAGCAGGAGCCCGGTGGGACCCGCTCCCACGACGATCACCTCGGTCATGACGCCTCCCTCATGTCAACACTTGTTGGTCAACATCCGTTGGCATAACCCAACGCCCCCGCGCCTGGAATGTCAACATCTGTTGGCCTACAGTTGTTGACATGCAGACCAGAGGCCAGGGGCGGCGTTCGGACGCCACCAAGAGAACGATCCTCGCCGCCGCGCGCGAACGCTTCGCGGTCGACGGATACGAACGCGCCACCATCCGGGCCATCGCGGCCGACGCGGACATCGACCCCGCCATGGTCATGCGGTACTTCGGCACCAAGGAGAAGCTCTTCGCCGCGGCCGCCGAGTTCGACCTGCGCCTCCCCGACCTCACGGCGGTACCCCGCGAGGAACTCGGCCGGCGGCTCGCCGCCCACGTGATCGACCGGTGGGACGGCGACGAGACCCTCATGGCGCTGCTGCGCGCCGCGGTCACCCACCCCGCCGCGGCGGACCGCATGCGGGAGGTCTTCGCCGAGCAGCTGGGACCGGCGATCCGGGCGATCGCCCCCGACGACGCCCTCGCCCGCGCCGGTCTCGTCGCCACCCAGGTCCTCGGCGTGGCGCTGACCCGCTACGTCCTGCGCCTGCCCCCGGTCACCGCCATGGACAGGGACACGTTCGTCTCCTGGATAGGCCCCACCCTCCAGCACTACCTCACGGGCTCACCCGAGTAGCCGCCCCGCCGGGCCCGCGTCCAGGTGAAGCCGACCGAGATCGGATAGTGGTCGGAGAGCATGAGGCCCTCCGGGGTCCGGAACGCCGCGTGGTCGTTGCCGTAGGAGGCCGCGGTCAGCGAGACCAGCTCGTCGCCGCGGTACAGGACCTTGTCGACGACCTCGCAGTCGTCCGTCACCGCGGCCTCATCGCAGGTCAGCGCGGCATCGCCCTTCGCCGGGGGCACGCCTCCCCGCACCAGGTCCACCCACGGGTCTGCGAGGCCGTTGGCCGCGGCGAACTCGGCGATCGTGTCGCCCGTCCGCGTGTAGCGGGTGTTCGTGTCGCCCGCCACCACGACGGCGTTGCCCGCCGAACGGGTCTGGATGAACGAGGTGAGCTGGGCCAGGTTCGCCGCGCGTGCCGTCAGGTCGCCGGGCCTGCTTCCCGCGTCGGCGTGCAAGTTGTAGAAGTCGACGCGGACGCCCTTGGCGAGCCGGATCCGCATGAAGGTGAAGCCCTTCGGGGTCAGGCAGTCCCCGGACCCGAGCCAGCAGTCGTCCCACTTGACGCGCTGGAAGGCGTCGACGTCGTAGGGGTGGCCGGACAGCGTGTTCAGCCCGCTGCCGAACCCGGCCCAGCCGCTGGTCGGCGTCCGGTGCGGATGGGTGTCGGCGGCGTACAGGTAAGCGTGGTAGTTGAAGTCCTCCTGGACCTGGACGATGTCGTACGGGCCGAGGCGACGGCCGATCTCGGTCGTGGCGGACTTTCGTTCGGTGGGGGCGCTGGACAGGATCTCGGGCAGCCCCGCCACGTTGTAGGTGAGGACTTCGAAGGCCCCTCCGGCGTGCGCCGGATAGGGCTCGGCGGCACCCGCGGCGGTGGCCGTGACCGCCGGGAGAAGCAGGGAGACCGCCAGTGTGACGAGACGCCGTGACTTCGTTCTCATGGTCGCAATCTGAGGGACGGCCGCCGGCTTGGCAAGGGCTCGGGCCGACCGGGCGACGGATCCTCGGCCGGGCACCCCGCGCGAATCGAAGAGGGCCTTCACACGTGCGGACGGGCATGGTACTCACCAAGGAACGCGAAATATATTCGCCTCTTGAAGGGTGCCCGCCATGTCCCGCAGCGACCCGGTCTCCCGAACCCTCCTTTCCGTCCTGACGGCACTGACCGTCGTCGCCGGCCTCCTCCACGGCCCCCCGCCCGCCTCCGCCGCTCCGGACGGAGACGGCGTCAACGTCAGCGGCGAGCCCTTCCAGGGCACCACCGCGGACGGGCAGGTGCGCGGCTATGCCGATCTGCACAGTCATCTGATGTCGTACGAGGGGTTCGGCGGGAGCCTCATGTGCGGTGAGGTGTTCGACCCGCGCGGTGTCCAGGAGGCCCTGCGAGACTGCCCCGACCACGGCACCGACGGTGCCTCGGCCTGGTTCGAGAACCTCGTCAGCACGGGCGACCTGGCCGGGAGGCACGACACCACCGGCTGGCCGACCTTCAAGGACTGGCCCAGCTGGAGGTCGCGCACCCACCAGCAGACCTATTACAAGTGGATCGAGCGGTCCTGGCGGGCCGGGCAGCGGATCCTGGTCAACCACCTGGTGTCCAACCGCACGCTCTGCGAGGCCTACCCGCTGAAGAAGTACTCCTGCGACGAGATGGACTCGATCCGGCTCCAGGCACGGCGCACCTACGAACTCCAGGACTACGTCGACGGGCTGAGCGGCGGTCCGGGCCGGGGATGGTTCCGCGTCGTCCGGAGCCCGTCCGAGGCCCGCGAGGTCATCGAGCGGGGCAAGCTCGCCGTCGTCCTGGGCGTCGAGACCTCCGAGCCGTTCGGGTGCCGTCAGATCGGCGGGCGGTCCCAGTGCACCGAGAAGCAGATCGACGACGGCCTGGACGAGATGCGGCGCCTCGGGGTCAGCTCCATGTTCCTGTGCCACAAGTTCGACAATGCGCTGTGCGGCATCCGCTTCGACGGCGGCACCACCGGCCTGATCGTCAACATCGGTAACTTCCTGGGAACCCGCCGCTTCTGGCAGGCCGACACCTGCACCGGGCCCGAGCACGACAACACGATCGCGCCGGCGAACGACCTCACCGCCGCCCTCTCCGGCCCGTTGGCGTACCTGAGGCCGCTCGGCGTCACCCTGCCGGTCTATCCGCGGCCTCCGCACTGCAACGTCAAGGGCCTCACCGACCTCGGCGCCCACGCGGTCAAAGGCATGATCGAACGGGGGATGATCGTCGAGGTCGACCACATGAGCGCCAAAGCGGCCGACCGGGCCCTGTCCCTCCTGGAGGAGGCTCGCTACCCCGGAGTGGTCTCCAGCCACAGCTGGACCGACCTCGGCTACGCCCGCCGCGTGCACCGGCTCGGCGGAATGCTCACCTCCTACGCGTCCCCCGCCGACGACTTCACCTCCAGATGGCGCCGCGTCAAGCAGACGAGCGACCCCGGCCGGTTCTTCGGCTACGGCTACGGCCTGGACGCCAACGGTATGGGCGCACTCCCGCCCCCGCGCGACGGCAACGGATCCGACCCCGTGCGCTACCCCTTCACCTCGCCGTTCGACCCGGACGTGACCCTCGACCGCCAGCGAACCGGCGAACGCACCTGGGACGTCAACACCGAAGGCGTCGCCAACTACGGCCTGGTCCCCGACTGGCTTGCCGACGTGCGCAATGTCGGCGGCGAAGAGATCGTCACCGACCTGTCCCGCGGCGCGGAGGCCTACCTCCGCATGTGGGCGGCCACCCGCCCCTGACGTCGGGGGAAGGGACGGCCCCGCCCGCGGTGGGCGGGGCCGTCCCGGGATCTACGGCGTCGGCCTCTCGGCGGACGCCGGTGCAGGGGCGTAGCCGGCGGCCCGGGTCGTGAAGGTGCCACGGCCCTGGGTGCGGCTGCGCAGCCGGGACGCGTAGCCGAACAACTCGGCCAGCGGCACGGTCGCCGTGACCACTGCGGTGCCGGACCGGGCGGCCTGGCCCGAGACCCGGCCGCGCCGTGCCGCCAGGTCGCCGAGCACCGCGCCGACGGCGTCGTCGGGCACGGTGACCGTCACCTCGGCCACCGGTTCCAGCAGCGCCATCGCGCTCGCGCGCAGTGCCTGCCGCAGCCCGAAACGGCCGGCCGTCCGGAACGCCATCTCCGACGAGTCCTTGGAGTGCGTGGCCCCGTCGGTCAGCGTCACCCGCAGACCCGTCACCGGGTGGCCCCCGAGGGGGCCTTCGGCGAGGGCGTCCCGGCAGCCGGCTTCCACCGCGCGGGCGTACTCCTGCGGAACCCGTCCGCCGGTCACCGTCGACCGGAACGCGAAGCCCGAGACTTCGTCGTCGGGCTCCAGCGGCTCGACGTCGAGGACCACGTGCGCGAACTGCCCCGCGCCTCCGTCCTGTTTGACGTGCCGGTACACCAGGCCGGACACGCCGCGCACGACGGTTTCGCGGTACGCCACCTGCGGCCGGCCGACGCCGACGTCCAGGCCGTGGGAGCGGCGGATCTTCTCCACCGCCACCTCCAGATGCAGCTCGCCCATGCCCGACAGCACCGTCTGGCCGGTCTCGGCGTCCGTGCGGACGGCGAGGGAGGGATCCTCCTCGACCAGGCGCGCCAGCGCCGTGGCCAGCCGGTCGGTGTCCAGGCGCCTGCGCGCCTCGACCGCCACCGAGACCACCGGGTCCGCGGCCGCGGGCGGTTCGAGCAGCAGCGGCGCGGCCGGAGCGCACAGGGTCGCGCCGACGCGGACGGCCTTCAGCCCGACCAGCGCGACGATGTCCCCGGCCACCGCCCGGTCCGCCTCCGTGTGCCGGTCGGCCTGTACGCGCAGGATCCGGCCGATCCGCTCCGCACGGCGTGTTCCCGCGTCCAGCACGGCGTCTCCCTTCTGAATCGTTCCGGCGTACACGCGTACGTACGTCAGCCGCCCCGTCGCGGTCGAGTTCACCTTGAACGCCAGTCCCACGAACGGATCGGCCGGGTCGGCTGCCCGCTCCTGCGTCGCGCCGTCCCAAGTGCCCCGTACCGGGGGCACGTCGAGCGGCGAGGGAAGGTACGCGACCACGGCTTCCAGCAGCGGCTCGATGCCGCAGTCGCGGTACGCCGATCCGCACAGCACCACGACGGCCTCGCCGCTGCGGGTCAGGTCTCGCAGCACCCTGGTGAAGGTCTCGCCGGAGATCGTGTCACGCGCGTAGAACTCCTCCAGCGCGGTCGGGTGCAGTTCGGCCGCTTCCTCCTCCAGCAGACGGCGTCGCCGTTCCGCCTCTTCCCGCAGGGCGTCGGGCACCGGTCCGTCCTCATACGCGTCGCGGTCGGCGCTCCAGGTCAACGCGCGCATGCGGAGCAGATCCACCACCCCGGTGAATCCGGCCTCCCGCCCGATGGGCAGCTGGACCACCAGCGGGACGGTCCTCAGCCGTTCCCGGATCGACCGGACCGCGGTGTCGAGGTCCGCCCCGGCGCGATCCAGCTTGTTGACGAACGCGATCCGGGGCACGGCGTGCCGGTCGGCCTGCCGCCACACCGCCTCGCTCTGCGGTTCGACGCCCGCGACGGCGTCGAACACCGCGATCGCGCCGTCGAGCACGCGCAGCGAACGCTCCACCTCGTCGGAGAAGTCGACGTGGCCGGGCGTGTCGATCAGGTTGATCCGGTGGCCGTCCCAGACGCAGCTCACCGCCGCGGCGAAAATGGTGATGCCCCGGTCGCGCTCCTGCGGGTCGAAGTCGGTGACGGTCGTCCCTTCGTGGACTTCGCCTCGCTTGTGGGTCGCTCCGGTGAGGTAGAGGATCCGTTCGGTGACGGTGGTCTTTCCCGCGTCGACGTGGGCGAGGATGCCCAGATTCCGGACGCGGGTCAGCAGGTCGGCGTGGACGGTTCGGTGTCGTGGTTCGGTGCGCACGGCCCAGGGCCTTTCGAAGTGCTGGAGAGCGGGCAGCGCGATTCCCGTACGAACAGCTCGGATTCCCGCCCTGTCGGACGCGGGCCCGTCAGGACATGCCGCGTCGGCGACCCGGCGGTCGCCTCGGGATGCGGACAGGGGTCAGGCGTTCGTCACGGACTTCCGGTGGCGGCCGCGCAGCCGGCACCGGGCACACGGAGACACCGAGATCACGTCGTACCGTGACCGGGGAGAGACTGCGGCGGCACGACAACGCATGGCCTGGCTCCCCCTCACTGGTCGAGATGATCCGCGGTGCCGCTCGCACCGCACCGACCCGAGTGTAGAGAGACGAACCGGTCCGCCGACACCGGTTTTTCTGCGGCGGTTCGTCCGGTCGAAACGGCGTCGCCTACAGACGCGGACATCAGAGGACCGCGCTCGGCCGGTTCAAGAGAAATACTGGTGTGGTCCCGGTTCGGGAGCAGAAGGGGGACGCGGATGTTCGGGGAAGGACGGTGGCCCGTCGCGCTGCCGGTCGTTCAGGCGCCGATGGCGGGCGGAGCGGCGACTCCGGAGCTGGTCGCGGCGGTCTGCGGGGCGGGCGGTCTCGGGTTCCTGGCCGCCGGGTACAAGACGGCCGGGCGGATGCGCGCCGAGATCGAGCGGACGCGCGCTCTGACGTCCCGGCCGTTCGGCGTCAACGTGTTCCTGCCGACGGCCGACGAGGCGGATCCCGCGGAACTCGACGCCTACGCCCGGATGATCGAGCCTGAAGCGCGGCGGCTGGAGACCGCTCTAGGCGCGCCGGCCGCCGGAGACGACGGGTACACCGACAAGATCAGGGATCTGCTCGCCGACCCGCCCGCAGTCGTCGGCTTCACCTTCGGCCTCCCCGATCCGGAGACCGTCCGGGCCTTTCGGGACCGGGGGACGCTCGTCCTGGCCACGGTGACGTCCGCGGCCGAGGCGCACGAGGTGCAGCAGGCCTCCGCCGCCGACGCGGTGTGCGTCCAGGGCGCGGAGGCCGGCGGGCACCGGGGCTCGTTCACCAACGCCGGCCTGGAGGGAACGGGCCTGGACCGGCTGCTCTCCGAAGTGCGCGCCGTCACGCGGCTTCCTCTGATCGCCGCGGGGGGAATCTCCTCCGGCGCGGACGTCGCCCGAGCCCTGGCCGCCGGCGCTTCGGCGGCGATGGCGGGGACGGCCTTCCTCCTGTGCCCCGAGAGCGGCACCGGGGAGACCCACCGGCGGGCGCTGACCGATCCCCGTTTCGACCGCACCGCGATGACCCGCGCCTTCACCGGCCGTCCGGCCCGCGGCCTCGCCAACCGCTTCCTCGCCGCCTACTCCGATCGCGCACCCGCCGCCTACCCCCAGGTCCACCATCTGACCGCGCCCCTGCGCAAGGCCGCCGCCGAACGGGGCGACGCCGACACCTTGCACCTGTGGGCGGGCACCTCATGGCAGAAGGCGCGGGCCGTCCCCGCCGCGGCCGTCGTGGCCGACCTGGCGCGCCTCTGAGCCGTCCTCCGGCGGGCCGGAAGGAGCGTCAGGCGGGCGGGCCGAGGCCGCCGGGCCTGTACGCCTCGCCGGTCGCGAGCCGGTTCACTCCGGCAGCGCCTCCGGACTCCCGTCCCCGTACCAGTCGTCGAGCGCGAGATCGAGGGCCGCCAGATCGGGATGGTCGAGGAGGTCCTCGTACCCGGTCCGCTCCTCGTCCCGCAGCGCGAGCTGCCGCATCCTCGCGTTCACGACCCGCACGACATCACCGGTGGCCTGATGCCACTGCTCGGCGATCTCCCTCATCCGCGCGATCTCTTCATCCCTCATATCTCATACACCTACCCGCCCAGATCCACATGAACTCCTGGCCTGGTCGCCGGATCGCGCTGCCGGGCGCAGGACAGGGCGAGGATCCCCTCGCGGGCGGTCTTCAGGTCGGGCACACACCGGCTTTCGCCGGGGTGATGGTCACCTTCAGGCGGGTGAAGGCCTGGAGGCCCTCCCTGCCGCCCTCGTAGCCGTAGCCGCTCTCGGAGCGGCCGGAGAGGGGGGAGGCGGGATCGGCGCCGGAGGCCGAGTTGATGGAGACGCGGCCGGCGTTCAGGCGGGGGGCCAGGGCGCGCATGCGGGGTTCGGGGCCGAAGAGGAAGGCGCCCAGGGCGTAGGGGGTGGAGCCGGCCAGGGCCACCGCTTCGGATTCCGTGGTGAAGGTCTGGAGGGGGATCAAGGGGCCGAAGGGCTCCTCGGCGAGGATGCGGGCCGTGGCGGGAACGTCGGTGAGGACCGTCGGCGGGTAGTAGTAGCCGGGGTGGTCGGGGACGCGGCCGCCTGAACGGAGGACGGCGCCGCGGGTGACGGCGTCCTGGACCAGGGCGTGGACTTCGGCGCGGCGGGACTCGGTGTGCAGGGGGCCCAGGGTTGCGTGGGTGCCCGAGGGGTCGCACTCCAGGGCGGGGAGGGCGGCCAGGAGGCGGGCGAGGAAAGCGGAGGCGGCGCTCTCGGCCACCAGGAAGCGGCTGGGAGCGGCGCAGCTCTGGCCCGCGGAGCCGAACTTCATGGGGACCAGGGCGGAGACCGCCGCGTCGAGGTCGGCGTCGGCGGTGACTATGGCGGGGGCGTGGCCGCCCAGTTCCAGGACGCACTGGGCCAGGGTCTCGGCGGCGGCGGCGGCCACCAGGCGGCCGGTGCGGGTGGAGCCGGTGAAGCTGACCGTGCGGAACTCGGGCCGGCGGACCAGGGCGGCGGCTCCGCCGGGCGTGGTGAAGGCGAGTCGCAGCACGCCCTCGGGGAGGCCGGCCTCCGTCGCGGCGGCGGTGAAGGCGCGGACCACCGAGGGGGTCGTCTCGGGCGCCTTCAGGACGACGGGACAGCCCATCGCCAGGGCGGCGCCCGCCTTGCGGGCCGTGACGACCGCGGGGAAGTTCGACGGGACGATCGCCAGCACGGGCCCGGCGGGTTCGGCGGTGACCTCCCGGATGAGGCCGGAATCCTCGAGGTCTTCGAGGACCACGGGGCGCAGGACGTCCTCGGCGTGCCCGGCGATCCACAGGAGCGTCTCGCAGGCGCGGGCGAGTTCGGCGCGGGCCTCGAGGAGGGTCTTGCCCGATTCCAGAGCGAAGCGCGGGGCGATGGCGGGGGCCCGCCCGGCCAGTACGCGGGCCGTCCCGGCGAGGATCTCGGCGCGGCGGCGCGGGGGGACGCGGGACCAGGCCCCGAAGGCTCCCGCGGCCCGTTGTGCCAGGCCGGGGGCGTCCCGCTCCGCCATGAGCGGGAGCTCCTCGATCACTTCACCGGTGCGGGGGTCGCGTACTGGCGCGAGCGTGGTCATGACGGCTCCTCAGCTCCAGGTCACGACGGTCTGGTCGTCGATGAAGCCCATCATCGCGGCCAGGGTCGTGCGGGTCTGGGCGGCGGCGGTGTTCGGCTCGACCGCGTGGACGTGGGCGCCGTTGAAGACGTACACGTCGCCGGTGCGGACCTCGACCCACTGGGCCTCGTACTCCGAGAGGGACTCCAGCGGGTAGGGCGAGCCGGTGAACTCGACGTCCAGGGCGCGCTTGCTCTCCACGTCGGGCCTGACGTTCCAGTAGACGAGCCGGCCGCCCTCGCTGTCGTTCTCGAGGCAGATGTTGAGGGCCGCGACCTGGTGGTCGACGACGTGGCGGCGTTCGAAGTCGGCCATCTGCGGGTCGGCGCACTGGGAGTCGTCGTCGTGCGGGTCGAGCGCGAACTCGCCGGCGCCGTGCCAGGAGCGCAGCAGGGCGATCGCGGCGGACCTGCCGCCGTGGGAGGCGGGCCGCACGTGCGCGCCCTCGCGCGCCAGGACGTCTCCGAGTCCGGCGTAGAACCGCCTCATCGGGTCGCCGGGCATGTCGAGCAGATCGCGCAGGATGGGATTGACCCGTTCGGACTCGTCGAGGTACCGGGCGGTCGGCTTGTTCCACGAGTAGGCCCCGAGGTAGAAGCCGGGGGCCTCGACGCCGCGGACCTTGCGGTGCGGGCTGGCCCAGAACCGGTCGGTGACCGCGTCGCAGACGTCCCGGGGCACCATGCCGCGGAACATCACGATGGCCGCCCGGCCGTGCAGGACGTCCAGCACCGCCTCGGGGACGAACCCGTCGTACTCACGCATCGTGAAGTAGTCGGGGGAACCGGACCAGCCGGTGATCGGCCGGGCCTGTACGACGTTGCTCATCGGACCTTCTCCATTTCCAGTGCGAACTGCGATTCCTGTGTGGTGACGTCCTCGCCGGCGGGCGGAGCGGCGTCGGGTTCCGCCTCGGGCCCACCGGCCTGGACGGGCGATCTGAGCGCCAGCACCGCGGCCACCGGCCCGATCAGCGCGACCGCGCCGCACAGCAGCCAGGTGGTCGTCAGCCCGAGGACGAGCGAGAGTCCGCCGAACAGGGCGATCGAGGCGGGCACGGTGGCGATGCCCGCGAGCGACAGCATGGACATGGCCGCCCCCATCCGGGCGCGGGGCGCGGCCTGCTGGTAGAGGGTGACGATCGTCGGCCCGTTGAAGCCGGACAGCACGCCGACCGCGAACCCGACGGCCGACAGCGCGAGGACGCTCGGCATGAGCGACATCGCGGCGATGCCGACCGCGATCCCCGCCCCGGTGGCGACGAGCCTGATCCACAGCGGGATCCGGTGCGCGATCATGGTGCCCGCGAGCCCGGTGAGCAGGGCGCCGGCGCTGAACGCGGCGACCGCGATCCCGATCGCCTCCACGCCCCAGTCCCGCTCCCGGGCGAGGACGGGCAGCGCGACCTCCACCGGCCAGCCGAACGACATGTCGAGGCAGAAGGCGCAGACGAACATCCAGCGCAGCCGGGCGTTGCCGGCCAGGAGCCGCAGCCCGTCGCCGGACCGCCGCAGCAGGCTCTCGCCCCGCTGCGGCGCGGGCTCGGGGAACCCCTTCGTGACGTACACGAGCGACCCGAACGACACCGCGCACGTGAGGGTCACGAGGGCGAGCGCGTGCCAGATCTCGCCGACCCCGATGAGCGCCGCGCCGAGCGGCGTCCCGATGATCGGTGAGAGCCGCAGGACCGTCGCGTACAGGGAGTTGGCCCGGTCGAGCCGGTCCCCGTCGGCCAGTTCGGGGATGAGCGACCCGAAGGACGGGCTGCCGAGCCCGAGCAGCGCGCCCTCGACGGCGGCCAGGACGACCAGGGGCCAGAACGCGTCGACCGTGAGCATCGTGGCGGCGCCCGCCGCCAGCAGGACGGCCCTGGCGGAGGTGGTGCGCAGCAGGACGAAGCGCGGCCCGTGGAGGTCGGCGAAGGCCCCTCCGAAGATCAGCGCGAGCGCGCGGGGGACGGCGGCCGCGAGGGTGAGCAGCGTGATCGCGCCCGCTCCCCCGTGCTGGACGGCGGTCCAGGCCAGCGCGACGATCAGGGCGTAGTCGCCGGTGAGCGCCAGTCCCTGGCCGAGGACGAGCGCGACGAGCCTGCCCCACGGGGTCGGCGGCCGCGTGTCGGGATCGGATACGGCGGTGGTCGTCATGGGGTCACCTGTTCCAGTCGGGAAGCTGACGGGGATTGCGTTCGTTCCGGTCGGGCAGGCGCAGCCAGGCGGTGCCGCGGCCACCGCGCAGGGCGCTGTCGACCGCGCGGGCGACGGCGAGGCATTCGGTGACCGCCACGGAGCGGCAGCCGCGGGGCGGCGTGCCGTCGGAGGTGATCTCCGCGTGCCCGCCCAGGTAGCCGCGGCCGAGGCCGGAGAGGGTCCGCGCCATCGCCCGGATCGCCGTGGCCCGGTGCGGGGACGAGGTCAGCAGCGGCAGTTCGGACGGGGTGAAGCGGGCGTGCACGGCGCGGGCCGCGGCCGGGCGCTCCGTCGGGTCGACCGCGCACCAGCGGGAGGGCTGCGGTCTCACGGCCTCTCTCCGATCGTCTCCGGGACGCGCCCCGGGACCCGTTCAGGGGCGTCCGGCCGCCAGACGTCCTCGGCGGAGAGCGCGGCGACGTCGTACTTGCCGAGCGCGCTGACGATCAGCCGGACCTCGGCGGCGAGGCATTCGGCGAGCCGGACGAGTCCGTGCCCGGGGTCCTCGTCGACGGCGAGCAGCGCGGCCCTGCCCAGTCCCGCGGCCCGCGCGCCGAGGGCGAGGGCGCGGACGACCCGGGTGCCCTCCCACATCCGGCCGGAGGCCAGCAGGCAGCCCTCGGGCTCGCCGATCCGGCGCAGGCATTCGGCGAGCGGCAGCCCGACCTGGTCGAGGAAGGCGCGGGGCGCCCAGCCGGTGCCGCCCTCGGCTCCGTCGACGGTGACGGCGTCCGCGCCCGCCCGCCAGGCGGTGCGGGCGGCGGCGGCGACGTCGCGGCCCGGCGGGAGCTTCACCCACACGCGGGCGCGCGGGTAGTTGTTGCGCATGAACCGCACCTGCTGGCGGACGATCTCCTCGGTGAACGTGCCGGGAGTCGCGCTGCGCAGATACCGGCCGGCGTCGGCGCCGAAGACGTCCTGGACGGCGAACGCCCGGGCGGCCCGCGCGGCCTCCTCGGCGTCGAGCACCGTCATGCCGCCGAGTCCTGGTTTGGCGCCCTGGCCGATCTTCAGCTCGAAGCCGAGCCGTCCCGAGTGAAGGAGTTCCTGGGAGGCCGGGTCGCTGTAGACGAGGTTCCAGACCTCCGAGTCGGCGTCCTCGGTGCTCTGCTGCACCACGATGCCGCCGGTTCCGCCGTCGCCCGCCTCGGCGTAGGCGCGGATCCTGGCGAGCAGCGGCGACGGCGCCCCGGTCCGCCGGTAACCGTGGACGGGCACCATGTTCTCGCCGATGACCATGGGGATGCCGAGCCGGGCCGCCTGGCGGCTCGCGGCGACGCTCAGGTCGCCGCTGCCCGCTCGGGTGGACCCGAACGCCGACAGGTAGACCGGCAGCGCCGAGCGGAGACCTCCGATCTCGGTGGAGAGGTCCACATCGTCGGGCATCGGCTCGCGGCCGAGTTCGATGAGCTTCTCCAGGCGCCGCGGCATGAAGACCGGCGGGACGATCCGCGTCCGGTCGAGTTCATCGCCCGCCGTCTCGGGCGCTCCGCCGAACAGCTCAGTGCCGTAGGCGTCGGCCGCGGGGAACGCCTCGGCCGCTCCGCGCCGGGCGCGGGCGCGCACCTCCCGTTCGGGGAAGCCCGCGGCGCGCAGCGCGGTCACGGGGCCACCACCCCGGGCAGCTTCGGGTAGGCGCTGACCTTCCAGACGGCGTCGAGCCCGGTGAGGAAGCGCACCAGCCGCTCGACCCCCATCCCGAAGCCCGAGCCGAACGGGATGCCGTCCTTGACGTTGCGCAGGTACCAGTCGTACTTGGCGGGGTTCTCGGCGCTCTCCCGCATGCGGGCGATCATGGTCGCGTAGTCGCTCTCGCGCTCGCTGCCGCTGACCAGCTCGCCGTAGCCGCCGTGCGCGATCAGGTCGAAGTTGCGCAGCGTGCCGGGCTCGTGCGCGTTCTCCCGGTCGTAGAAGCCGCGCGAGCCCTTGGGGTAGTCGGTGATGAAGAACGGGCGGGCCGTCTGCTCCGAGAGGGTCCGCTCCCCCACCCAGTCGATCTCGGCGTCGGGGCTCTGCGGGTGGCCCTGGTCCCGGAGCCGGGCGACCGCCTCGGCGTGCGTGAGGACGCCGAAGGGCGAGGCGAGCAGCTCGGCGAAGAACCCCGGCTCCCGGCCGAGGTCGCGCAGGACGCCGGGGACCCGCTCGCAGACCCGGGTGACGACGTGTTTGAGCAGCCCAGAGGCGGTCTCCATGGCCTCCTCCCGGGAGGCTCCGGCGATCTCCACGTCGATCTGGTGGAACTCCACGAGGTGCCGGCCGGTCGTCGCGGTCTCCGGCGGCTCGATCCGGACGTTCGGCGCGATGAAGAAGAGCCGCTCGAAGCCCCGCAGCGACACCTGCTTGTACAGGTACGCGCTGGTCATCAGCTTGTACGGGTGGCCGTAGTAGTCGACGTCGATCGGTTTGGCCCCGCGTGCGCCCGGATCTGTCACCGGCCCCATCAGCGGGGGCAGCAGCTCGACGAAACCGTGGTCGCGAAGGAACTCCCGGGCCGCGTGCAGCGCCTCCTGCTGTACGAGCATCGCCGACCTGAGGGCCGGAGTGCGCAGATGTTCACCGAGCGGCGACGGCCCCTGGACCGTCGTGCCGGCGATGTCTCCGTGGTGCATCACGCCTCCCGAATTTCCGCGGACGACCGCCTTTTCTGAATGTCACGGTAGGAGCGGAAGGCCGAGGGAGAAGGAGGTCGGCGCGGCAGGAAGGCGGCAGGAGCGGTCCGGGAGGACGGCCCGGAAAGGGCGATGGCGGCCCGCCGCGCGTGGTGCGCGTCCGGGCCGCCGTCGGCGGGAGGGGCGGAGTCGTCAGGAGTACTGGGCGACCAGGCTCCTGGGGCGGATGTCGGTCCAGTTCGCCTCGATGTACTCGAGGCTGTCCTTCCGGGTGCCCTCCGCCCGGGCGACGGTCCAGCCGCCGGGGACGGGGGCGAACGCGGGCCACAGGGAGTGCTGGCCCTCATGGTTGACGAGGACCAGGAAGACGCCGGCCTCGTCGTCGAACGGATTGGTCATGTCAGCCTCCGTGAAAGCACTGCGCAGATCTGCGCGATGGGCTGAGGATCGGTCATCCTCAGGTGGGGGGAGCCGATGGGATGGTCGATCACCTCTCCTCTCAGGTGGGGGTTCCAGAGGTCGTGTGCGGGCGGGTTCCCGCCCTGGTTCTCCACCGCGGTGAAGAACAGCAGGTCTCCCGTGAAGACCCGCGGTCGGTGGGCGCACATCAGGTGCGCGTGGTGGGCCGCCGCTTCGACCAGGGCCGCGGCCTCGGCGTCGGTGAAGGCCGTGAGCACCGGGTCGCGGTGGCGCAGCACCCGGGCGACGGCCGGGACGTCCAGCCGGTCGAAGAAGCCGGGCGGGAACTCCTCCCCGTCCTGGCCGGGCGGGCCGACCAGCATCTCGACGATCTCCGGCCCGCTCACCGTCTCGCCCGGCGGCACCGGGTAGGAGTCGAGCAGCGCCAGCAGCTCCACCTCCTCGCCGTCCCGTTGGAGCGCGACGGCCATGGCGTGCGCGACCAGCCCTCCGAACGACCAGCCGAGCAGCCGGTACGGGCCGGCCGGCTGCACCCTGCGGACGGCGGCGAGGTACTCCTCGGCCAGCGCTTCGACGCTTTCGGCGCGGTACCCGGGCTCGGCCAGCGCCCGGGTCTGCAGCCCGTACACCGGCTGGTCGGGGCCGAGGTGCGGGAGCATCCCGGCGTACGACCAGCTCATCCCGGCGCCGGGGTGCACGCAGAACAGTGGGGTGCGGGAGCCCGTGGCGCGCAGCGGCAGGAGGACGTCCAGGGCGCCGCCGGGCGCGTCGTCCGGGTCGTCCAGCAGCCCGGCGACGGTCGGCGTCCGGAACACGTCGCGCACTCCCAGCTCCAGGCCGAGGGCCGCGCGGATCCGGGCGACGAGCCGGGTCGCCAGCAGCGAGTGCCCGCCGAGGTCGAAGAAGTTGTCGTCGAGCCCGACCCGCTCGACCCCGAGCACCTCGGCGAACAGCGCGCACAGCAGCCGTTCGCGCGCGTCGCGCGGCCCGCGGCCGCCGGCGGCGTGGACCGGGGCGGGCAGCGCCCGGTGGTCGAGCTTGCCGTTCGAGGTGAGCGGGAAGGTGTCAAGGACGACGACCGCGGACGGCACCATGTACTCCGGCAGCAGCCGGGCCGTCCCGGCACGCAGCGCCGCGCCGTCCGGTGCGGGGCCATCCGGTGCAGGGTCGTCCGGGCTCTCTGCGAGGGTCACATAGGCGACGAGCCTCCTGTCCGCCGGACGGTCCTCGCGGACGATCACGGTGGCCCGGCCCACGCCGGGCAGCGTCTCCAGGGCCTGC
Organism: Actinocorallia aurantiaca; assembly: GCF_039533685.1. Classification (NCBI taxonomy): domain Bacteria; kingdom Bacillati; phylum Actinomycetota; class Actinomycetes; order Streptosporangiales; family Thermomonosporaceae; genus Actinocorallia; species Actinocorallia aurantiaca. The sequence goes on from NZ_BAAATZ010000032.1 coordinate 62,403, forward strand.
TCGACCTCTCCCGGCTCGATCCGGAACCCGCGCAGCTTGAGCTGGCCGTCGGCTCGGCCGAGGAAGCGCAGCTCACCGCCGGTCGTCCAGCGGACCAGGTCACCGGTCCGGTACATGCGGGAGCCGTCTCCGGCGAACGGGTCGGCGACGAACCTTCCGGCGGTGAGCCCGGACCGTCCGAGGTAGCCGCGTGCCACCTGGGGCCCCCCGATGTACAGCTCGCCGACGCCGCCGAGGGGGACGGGCCGCAGCCGCTCGTCCAGCACGTACGCCCGCACGTCGTCGAGCGGCGCGCCCAGGTGGACGCCGTCGAACGTCCGGTCTCCGGTCTCGAAGCGCTGGTGGTGGGTGGCGAAGGTGGTCTCGGTGGGGCCGTAGCTGTGGACCATCACCGTGTCCGGACAATGGTCCAGCACCCGCTGGATCGCCGCGGGAGAGATCACATCGCCGCCCGTCCACACCTCCTTCAACACAGCCAGGGACTCCAGCTCGGTCTCCACCATCAGATGGAACAGGCCGGCCGTGAAGTACGCGGCCGTCACCTTTTCGTCCGCGATCACCCGCGCCATCTCACGCGCATCCGCACCGTCGCCCGGGGCCACCACCAGCCGGCCCCCGCGCAGTAGCGGCACCCACAACTCATAGGTCGAGGCGTCGAACCCGTACGCCGAATGCACCAGCATCCGCTCGTGATGGGCGGGGTCCCAGCACCGGTCGAACACCAGGCTGACGACGTTCCGGTGGGTGACGCCGACGCCCTTGGGCCGCCCGGTCGAGCCGGACGTGAACATCACGTACGCGAGCGCGTCAGGGCCGGTCGACACTTCCGGATCGGTGTCCGGCCCGTGCGAAGGACCGTCCACGGGGACGACCGGGATACCGGCCGCGAGGATCGCTTCCCGCTCCTCGTCGTCCGTCAGCAGGGCCACGGAGCCGGAGTCCTCCAGGACGAGCCGGGCACGGGCCTCGGGCAGCCGCGGATCGACCGGGACATAGGCGGCTCCACACTTCAGTACGGCGAGCGTCGCGACGACCAGGGCGGCTCCGGGCCGTACCAGGACGCCGACCGCCGTGCCCGGGTCCGTACCGGCCGCGATCAGCCGGTGTGCCAACCTGTTCGCCCGCCGGTCCAGCTCCCCGTATGGCAGCTCCTCGCCGCCGCAGGCGACCGCCACCTCGTCGGGTGTTCTGCGCGCCCGTTCCGCGAACAGCTCGTGCACGCTTCCGGACGGGGTCTCCCCCCGGGTCGGCGCGCCCAGGACCAGCGCGTCCTCGCCGGGGCCGAGCAGGTCGACGTCGCCGATCGGCCGCCGGGGGTCGGATGCCGCCGTGGTGAGGAAGCGCGCCAGCCGGGCGGCCAGCAGTTCGGCGGTCTCCCGGTCGAACAGGTCGGCGGTGTACTCCAGTGAGCCGCCGATCCCCTCGACCGCGCCGGTCCCGTCGCGGCGCACGTCGACCGCGAGTGTCAGGTCGAACTTGACGGCACCGGTGTCGACAGGCCATTCCGCTCCCGACAGCGGGGAGCCCTCGAGGCCGGGCCCGCTCTCGGTGAGCAGGAGCATGACCTGGAACAGCGGGTGGCGGGCGGCCGACCGCACCGGGTTCAGCCCCTCCACCAGGAGCTCGAACGGCAGGTCCTGGTGCTCGTAGGCGGCCAGGTCGGCGTCCCGCACCCGGGCGAGCAGGTCCGTGAAGGACGGGTCGCCTGAGGTGTCGGTGCGCAGCACCAGGGTGTTGACGAAGAAGCCGACGATCCCGTCGAGGTCCTCGTGGTCGCGGCCCGCGACGACGGTGCCGATCGGCAGGTCCGTGCCCGCGCCGAGCCGGGACAGCACCGCCGCGAACGCCGCCTGGAAGACCATGAAGAGGGTCGCGCCCGTGTCGGCGGCGATGCGGGCCAGCGCGTCGCGGGTGCCGGAGTCCAGGGCGAACGGCACATGGCCGCCGCGGTGGCCGGGATCGGCCGGGCGCGGCCGGTCGGCGGGCAGTTCCAGCACCGGCGGGGCGCCGTCGAGCGTGTCCCGCCAGAACTCCAGACGGCGGGCGGCGAGGCTGCCGGGATCGGCGGGATCGCCGAGCAGGCCCCGCTGCCAGACGGCGTAGTCGCCGTACTGCACCGGCAGCGGGGTCCAGCCCGGAGCCCGGCCCGCGGCCCGTGCCGCGTACGCCTCCCCCAGGTCGGAGAGCAGCCGCCCGGTCGACCAGCCGTCACCCGCGATGTGGTGCAGCACGAGCACGAGGACCTGGCCCTCTTCGGCCTCGACCAGCGCGGCCTTCAGCGGGAGCTCCGAGCCGACCGCGAAGACGTGGCCGGTGAGGGCGTCGAGCAGCGGCCACAGCTCGTCCGGCTCGGGCCGCAGCACCGCCACCTCGGGACGGGCATGGGGCAGTACCCGCTGGTAGGACTCGCCGTCCACCACGGTGAACACCGAACGCAGCACCTCGTGGCGTTCCAGCACGTCGCCCAGCGCCGCTTCCAGCACCCCAGGGTCGACGGGACGGTCCAGCTTCAGCACCACCGGGATGTTGTACGACCGTCCCGGGCCTTCCAGCTCGTTGGCGAACCACAGACGGCGCTGCGCGAACGACAGCGGCAGCGGGCCCGAGCGGTCCACCGGGGTCGGGCCCGGTCGCGGCGCGACGCCGGCCCGTTCTCCGATCCTGGCGTCGAGCCCGGCGACGGTCGGGGCCTGGAACACGTCGCGGACGCCGATCTCGACGCCGAGCGCCGCACGGATCCGCGCGACCAGCCGGACGGCGAGCAGCGAGTGGCCGCCGAGGTCGAAGAAGCCGTCGTCGATCCCGGCTCCGGTGACGCCCAGGACGTCGGCGAACAGGTCGAGGAGCATCCGCTCTCGGGGAGTGCGCGGGCCTCGGCCGCCGACGGCGCGGACCGGGGCGGGCAGCGCCCGGTGGTCGAGCTTGCCGTTCGGGGTGAGCGGGAAGGCGTCGAGGACGACGACCGCGTCGGGCACCATGTACTCCGGCAGCAGCCGGGCGGCCGCGGTCCGCGCCTCCTGCGCGTCGAACCCGTCCGGTGCGACCACGTAGGCCACGAGGCGCTTGTCGCCCGGACGGTCCTCCCGGACGGTCACCGCGACCTGGCCGACGCCGGGCGCGACCGACCGGATCGCGTGCTCGACCTCTCCCGGCTCGATCCGGAACCCGCGCAGCTTGAGCTGGCCGTCGGCTCGGCCGAGGAAGCGCAGCTCACCGCCGGTCGTCCAGCGGACCAGGTCACCGGTCCGGTACATGCGGGAGCCGTCTCCGGTGAACGGGTCGGCGACGAACCTTCCGGCGGTGAGCCCGGACCGTCCGAGATAACCGTGGGCCACCTGCGGGCCGCCCAGGTACAGCTCGCCGATCCCCCCGAGGGGGACGGGCCGCATCCGCTCGTCCAGCACGTACGCCCGCACGTCGCCGAACGCCTCGCCGAGGAAGACACCCCGCAGCTCGCGGTCGCCGGTCCCGAACGTCTGGTGGTGGGACGCGAAGGTGGTCTCGGTGGGGCCGTAGCTGTGGACCACCACGGTGTCCGGACAATGGTCCAGCACCCGCTGGATCGCCGCAGGGGAGATCACATCGCCGCCCGTCCACACCTCCTTCAGCAGGGCCAGGGACTCCAGCTCGGTCTCCGCCATCAGGTGGAACAGACCGGCCGTGAAGTACGCGGCCGTCACGCCCTCGTCCGCGATCACCCGCGCCATCTCGTGTACGTCCGCGCCGTCGCCGGGGGCCACCACCAGCCGGCCCCCGCGCAGCAGCGGCACCCACAACTCATAGGTCGAGGCGTCGAACCCGTACGCCGAATGCACCAGCATCCGCTCGTGGCGGGCCGGATCCCAGATCTGGTCGAAGACCAGGCGCTTGACGTTGTGGTGCGAGACGCCGACGCCCTTGGGCCGCCCGGTCGAGCCGGACGTGAACATCACGTACGCGAAGGCGGATTCCGGGACGGGCAGGCCGGGATCGGTGTCCGGATCGCCGGGTTCGACGGGCCGGTCGGCCTCGATGATCCGGGTGCCGGCCGCCCGTTCGGCGGCGACGATCCCGTCGGCGAGGTGGCCGGCGTCCGCCAGCAGGACGGTGCTGCCCGAATCCTCCAGCACCATCCGGGCGCGGGCCTCGGGCAGCCGCGGGTCGACCGGAACGTAGGCGGCTCCGCATTTGAGGACGGCGAGGGTGGCGGCGACCAGGGCGGCCCCCCGTTCCGCCAGCACCCCGACCGTGTCGCCCGGCGCCACTCCCGCGGCGAGCAGCCGGTGGGCCAGGACGTTCGCGCTCCGGTTGAGCCCGGCGCCGGTCATCGGGACGCCGTCGCAGGTCAGCACGACCGCGTCGGGCTCGAGGCGCGCCCTCTCCTCGAAGAGCCGGTGCAGGCCGCCGTCCGGGACGTCGCCGGGCGGCGTGGCGGGCGGCGGGAGTTCCCGCTCTCCCGGGGCGGACAGGTCGATCGCGCCGACCGGCAGGCCGGGGTCGGCCGCCACCGCCGTGAGGAGGCGGACGAGCCTCGCGGCCAGCAGGTCGGCGGTCTCCCGGTCGAACAGGTCGGCGGCGTACTCCAGGCCGCCGTCGCAGGCGAGGACGGCGCCGGAGGTATCGCGGCGGACGGCGAGGGTGAGGGAGAGGTCGAACTTGACGGTCCCGGTGTCGACGGGCCACTCCTCGCCCGCCAGAGCGGCGGGCTCCGGCGCGGGCTCGTCCTGGACTCCGAGCATGACCTGCACGAGCGGGTGGTGCGCGGCGGAGCGGACCGGGTTCAGGTGCTCCACCAGCAGGTCGAACGGCAGGTCCTGGTGGGAGTAGGCCGCGAGGTCGGCCGCCCGGACCCGCTCCACCAGTTCCGTGAACGTGGGATCGCCCGACACGTCCGTCCGCAGCACCAGCGTGTTGACGAAGAACCCCACCAGATCGTGCAGCGCCTCGTCGTCGCGGCCGGCCACCACCGTCCCGATCGGCAGGTCCGTGCCCGCGCCGAGCCGGGACAGCAGCGCCGCGAACGCCGCCTGCACCACCATGAAGAGGGTCGCGCCCGACTCCGCGGCGATCCGGCCCAGGCCCGCGTGGACGTCGGGGTCGAGGGTGAACAGGACCGAGCCGCCACGGTGGCCGGGCTCGGCCGGGCGCGGCCGGTCGGCGGGGAGTTCCAGCACCGGCGGGGCCCCTGCCAGGGCGTCCTTCCAGTAGGCGAGCCGCTGTGAGAGCAGGCTCTCGGGATCCGACGCCTCACCCAGCAGGTCCCGCTGCCAGACCGCGTAGTCGCCGTACTGCACCGGCAGCGACCCCCAACCCGGAGCCTCCCCCGCCGCCCGCGCACCGTAGGCCTCACCCAGATCGGCCAGCAGCCGGCCCAGCGACCAGCCGTCACCCGCGATGTGATGCAGCACCACCACCAGGACCTGGCCGCCCTCCGGCGCCTCGACCAGCGAGACCCGCACGGGAAGCTCCTCCCCCACGGCGAACGCGTGTCCGGCCAGCCCGTCGAGCGTCGGCCACAGCTCGTCCTCCGTTACCCGGACGACCTCGATCTCGGGGCACACCCGGGGCGGCACCCGCCGACCGGGCTCGCCGTCCACGGTGAACACCGGCCTCCGCATCCCACGGGATTCCGGCGCCTCCTCGGCCTCCGGACGCGCGTGGGGCAGTACCCGCTGGTAGGGCTCGCCGTCCACCACGGTGAACACCGACCGCAGCACCTCGTGGCGTTCCAGCACGTCAGCCACCGCCAGTTCCAGTACCGCAGGGTCGACGGGCCGGTCCAGCTTCAACAGCACCGGGATGTTGTACGACCGTCCCGGGCCTTCCAGCTCGTTGACGAACCACAGACGGCGCTGCGCGAACGACAGCGGCAGCGGGCCCGAGCGGTCCACCGGCGCGAGAGGGGGACGGTCCGCCTCCTCCGACTCGCTGATCCGGGCGTCCAGGCCCACCACCGTCGGTGCCAGGAACAGGTCGCGGATCCCCATCTCGGCTCCGAGCACCGCCCGGACCCGGTTCACCAGCCTCACCCCCAACAGCGAATGCCCGCCCAGGGCGAAGAAGTCGTCGCCGCCCCCGACGGAGGCGAGTCCGAGCACCTCGGCGAACAGCGCGGCGAGGACCTCCTGGCGCGGGGTGAGCGCCCGGCCCTGCACGACCGCGGCGGGCGGGCCCTCGGCGCGGGCCTCCGCCGCCCGCTCCCTGCGCGCGGCCAGTCCCGCCTCCTCTTCGGCCGACAGCACGTCGAGGGTGTCGACCCCGCGTCCGGGGTCGGCGGCGACCGCCTCCAGCACCCGGACGAAGACGTCCAGCAGCAGCCTGGCGGTGCCGGAGTCGAACAGGTCCACCGCGTACTGCCACCAGATCTCCAGCCCGTCGCCGCCCGCCGCGCACGAGACGCTCAGGTCGAACTTGGCGGTCTCCAGCCCGGCCGGCTCGAGCCGGCCGGTGAGCGGCCCGAACGGCACCTCGCCCCGGGGCGTGTCGGGGCCGTCGAGGGTGAGCATCACCTGGAAGAACGGGTGGCGGGACAGCGACCGGACCGGGTTGAGGTGTTCGACGAGCAGGTCGAACGGCAGGTCCTGGTGGGCGTAGGCCGCCAGGTCGGCGTCCCGGACCCGGTCGACGAGCTCGGTGAAGGACGGCCCGCCGGAGACGTCGGCCCGCAGCACGAGCGTGTTGACGAAGAAGCCGACGAGGTCGCTCAGCGCCTCGTCGGAACGGCCCGCCACCGGGGTCCCGATCGCGAGGTCGTGACCGGCGCCCACCCGCGCCAGCGCCGCCGCGAGCGCGGCCCGCACGACCATGAACGGGCTCGCTCCCCGGGCCTCGGCCAGCTCCAGCAGCCGGCGCTGCGCGTCCGCGGGGAGCCGGGCGGTGAGGGTGGCCCCGCGGTAGCCGGGCTCGGCGGGCCGCTGCCGGTCGGCGGGCAGGTCCAGGCCGCGCGGGAGCCCCTCCAGGGCCGTCCGCCAGAACTCGATCTGCCGGGCGAGCACGCTTCCCGGGTCGTCGGGCGACCCGAGCGCCTCCTGCTCCCAGAGCGTGTAGTCGGCGTACTGGACGGGCAGCGGCTCGAAGCCGGGGGCCCGCCCGGTGAGCCTGGCGGTGTAGGCGGCGGCCAGGTCGCGCCGCAGCGGGCCGATCGACCAGCCGTCGCCGGCCACGTGGTGCAGGAGGACGACCAGGACGGAACCGCCGGTCCCGTCGGTGAACAGCCGCACCCGGATCGGGACGTCGGTCCGAAGATCGAAGCTCTCGTCGCAGAACGCGGCGACCAGGCCGTCGAGCTCCGCGGGGGCGCACCCGACCGTCGAGACCACCCCGTCGGCCCGGTCGAGCACCAGCTGGAACGGCTCCCCGCCGGCCTCCGGTAGCACCGTCCGCAGCACTTCGTGGCGTTCCAGCAGGTCGGCGACCGCCTCTTCCAGGGCGACCGGATCGGGGACCTCGGTGAAGCGCAGCACCAGGGGCATGTTGTAGGCGGATGACCCGCCTTCGAACCGGCTGAGGAACCACAGGCGCCGCTGCGCATACGACAGCGGGATGCGTTCGTCCTCAGAAGTGTCCGGTTCTTCATGGACGGCCGGTTCTTCGGGGACGTGCGGCACGGGTGCCGCCTGGACTCTCCCGGGGGCCAGTGAGCGCAGGAACGCCCGGTCGATCTTGCCGGTGCCGTTCCGCGGCATCACGGGCAGCTCGGTCACCGTGCCCGGCACCGCGGGCGGCGGGAGGTGCGCGGCGAGGTGGGCGCGCAGCCCGGCCGGGTCGGCGGGGCCGACGAGGACGGCATAGGCGGCGAGCCGCCGGGTCCGGTCGTCCAGCGTGCGGACGACGACCGCGGCCTCCCGGACCGCCGGGTGCTCCAGCAGCACCGCCTCCACCGCGAGCGGGTCGATCCGGTAGCCGCTGATCTTGACCTCGTCGTCGATCCGGCCGAGGTAGCCCAGGCTCCCGTCGGGGCGCAGCACGGCCCGGTCGCCGGTGCGGTAGGCGGGCTCCCCGTCGAGTTCGGTGAAGCGCCGCGCGGTCAGCGCCGCGCGGCCGAGATAGCCGCGGGCGAGCCCGCCGCCCAGCAGCCACAGCTCGTCGTCGACCAGCGCGGCGCGCACGCCCGGCAGCGGCAGGCCGATCGGGATCTCGCCGCCGGTGAAGCCGGTCAGGTCGGCGGCGGTCGCCACGACGGTCGCCTCGGTCGGCCCGTAGGTGTTGAGCAGCCGGATCCGGTCGCCGACCGCCCGCCCCCAGCGGGCGACCCGTTCGGGCATCGCCGCCTCCCCGCCGATGATCACCAGGCGGAGGTCCGGCGGCGGCGCGGCCACCCCGGTGGAGACCGCGTAGGCCAGCTCGTGCCAGTAGGCGGTGGGCAGGTCGAGGACGGTGACGCCGTGCTCGGCGCAGCCCGCGACCAGGCCGGGCACGTCGAGCATGTCGGGGGTGCGCAGCACCAGCGTCCCCCCGGCGCAGAGCGTCACGAAGACCTCCTCGACGCTGGCGTCGAAGTGCAGCGGGGCGAACTGGAGCACCCGGTCGCCGCCGCCGATCCCGTAGGCGCGGGCCGCGCCGGCGACGAAGTGCGCCAGGGCCTCCCGTCCGACGACCACCCCGTTGGGGGTGCCGGTCGAGCCGGACGTGTAGATCACGTAGGCGGTCCCGGCCGGAACGCCCGGGCCGGGGAGGACGGACGCGCCGTCCTCCCCGGGCTCCGGCGCGTCCGTCCCGCCGGCGGCGTCGGTGAGGATCGCCGAGGTCCGGGCGGGCGGGGCGTCCGGGTCGAGCGGCAGGTAGGCGGCCCCGGTCCGCAGGACCGCCAGGATCGTCACGATCGCCGGGATGCCGCGTTCCCCCCGCACCGCCACCAGCCGTCCCGGGCCCGCGCCCCCGGCCGCCAGCTCCTCGGCCCGCCCGGCGACCGCGGCGAGCAGCCCGGCGTAGTCGAGCCGGTCGGGGCCGTGCTCCAGGGCCGTGCGGTCCGGGTGCTCGAGCGCCCGGGCGGCGAGCCGGTCGAGCACCGCCTCGGGAGGCGCGTCCAGGGGCTCGCCGTCCAGGACGACCGAGGCCCTCGCGGTCGCGGTGGTGATGGTTGACGCCATGGGAGGTCCTCCGGCTCGGAGCTGTGTGCTTTTCGGATGGCCGACGGCCGTTCACCAGCAGGTTATTTCCGGACTTTTCCAAGAAAGGGCAGGTCGGGCGGCAGATAGCGGGGGGATAGGCCCGTGATAGCGGACCTATCCCGGAACCTTTTCGTCGCGAAGGCGTGCGCCGCCTCGGGTGCGGCGGCGCAGCGCTGGACGCGCCTCGGCGGCCGGGGCGGGAGAGGCGGACGGCTCCGGAGGAACGGAGGTCTGGAGGCGGGCGGCGAGAGCCGCGACGGTCGGCGCCTGGAAGACGTCCCGCAGCGTGATCTCGCAGGGGAAGGTCGCCCGGATCCGGTTGAGGAGGCGTATGGCCAGGAGCGAGTAACCGCCCGACTTGAAGAAGTTGTCGTCGACGCCGACGGGACGGCCGTCGAGCAGCTCGGTGAACAGGGCCGCCAGGAACTCCTCGACGGGGCCGCTCGGCGCGCGGCCCCGTGACGCGGCCTCCTCCGGCGCCGGCAGCGCCGCGTCGTCGAGCTCGCCGTGGGCGTCGAGCGGCAGGGCGGGCACCACGACGACCGCCGACGGCACCAGTGGCCCGGCCAGCGTCCCGGCCACATGGTCCCGCAGCCCGGCGAGGTCGGCGTTCGGAGCGGGGACGGCGTAGGCGACGAGGCGTCCGTCGCGGAGGACCACGGCGGCGTCCCGGACGCCCGGGCTCCGCAGCAGCACCGCCTCGACGGCCCCGGTGTCGGGGCGCGGCGTCAGCGGATCGGCCACCGGTCCCAGATGCCGGAGCGTGCCGTCCTCGACCCGGCGCACCAGGGCCCCGGTCCGCAGCATGCGTCCTCCGCCGGGACGGAACGGATCGGCGACGAACCTCTCGGCCGACCTCCCCGGAGCCGCCGGGAAGCCTTCGGCGAGGCCGTCGCCCGCGAGGTACAGCTCACCGGGAGCCCCGGCGGGCACCGGCCGGAGCCGGGCGTCCAGGACGTACCGGCGCGCGCTCTCCAGGGGGTGGCCGGAGAGGTCGGGCGCGGGCACGACCCGTGCGCCGTCGAGCAGCCGGCAGATCCGGGCCCGCTGCCCCTCGTGCTCCGGCGTCCCGGTGACGACGACCTCCCGCAGTCCGGAGAGCGCCTCCGGACGGGTGTCCGCCAGGTGCCCGAGGACTCTGGCGGGCAGTGCCAGCGCCGTCACCCCGTGCGCGACGACCAGGTCGGCGATCCGCGCGGCGGACGGCCGCGCCTCGGGGGCCAGCACGCACGTCCCCCCGGAGGCCAGGGCTCCCCAGAACTCGGCGGCGAACGACCCCCACGACACCGGCCCCCACTGCAGCCGGACGTGTTCTCCCGCGTCCGCGGTCGCCGCGGCCACCGCCCGGTGCGAGGCGAGCACCGCGCGCACCTCTCCGGGCCCGGCCTCGGCGAGCATCACGCACACCGCGTCGCCGGGATCACCGGGCTCGCCAGGATCACCGCACGGAGCAACTGGCTTCCCGGCGTGATCGACGTGTTCGGCGTCCATCAGGAGCACGGGCGGTCCGCCGGCCGGGCGGTGGCCCGGCGCACAGACCAGCAGGTCCGCGCGGCTCTCCGCGAGCAGCGGCGCCGGGTCGGCGTCCGGGTCGAGCAGGACGTGAGCCGCCCCGCTGCGGGCGATCGCCAGGACGGCGACCGCCAGCGGCAGGCCGCGCGTCAGCAGGACGGCGACGACGGAGCCCCTGCCGACGTTCCGGTCGGTCAGCCTGGAGGCCACGGCGGCGGACGCCGCGTCCAGTTCGGCGTAGGTGAGGCTGAGGTCTTCCGCGACCACGGCGACCGCGTCCGGCCGCTCGGCCGCGCGGGTGGCGAACAGCGCGGGCAGCGTCGCGTCGGGACGTGCCGGGAGCGCGGGAGCGGCGGCGGGTTCCCCGGGATCGGCGAGTTCGAGGTCGGCGATCCGGCTGCCGGGCGCCTCGGCGGCCGCGGTCAGGACCCGGTTGAGCAGACGGGCCACCAGGTCGGCGGTGCCCGGATCGAAGAGGTCGGCGGCGCATTCGACGACTCCGAGCAGCCCGTCCGGAGCGCCGAGCGGATCCCTGCGTTCGCGGATCGCGACGGTGAGGTCGAGCTTCGCCGCACCGCTGTCGATGGAGACCTCCGAGCCGGCCAGCGGAGAGTCCCCCATCTCCTGCCGGAAGTCGGTCTGGACGCTGAGCATGACCTGCACGAGCGGGTGGTGCGCGGCGGAGCGGACCGGGTTCAGCCGTTCCACCAGCAGGTCGAACGGCACCTCCTGGTGCGCGTAGGCGGCCAGGTCGGTCGAGCGGACCCGCTCCACCAGCTCCGTGAACGTCGGGTCGCCCGACACGTCCGTCCGCAGCACCAGCGTGTTGACGAAGAACCCCACCAGATCGTGCAGCGCCTCGTCGTCGCGTCCAGCGACGACGGTGCCGATCGGCAGGTCCTCACCCGCGCCGAGCCGGTTCAGCACCACCGCGAACGCCGCCTGCACCACCATGAACAGGGTCGCGCCCGACGCGGCGGCGAGCCGGGCGAGCGTCCGGTGCGCGGCGGCGTCGAGCTCGAAGACCGTGAGGTCGCCGCGGTGGCCGGCCACGGCGGGCCGGGCCCGGTGCCCCGGGAGTTCCAGTACCGGTGGCGCCCCGTCCAGCGTCTCCCTCCAGTAGGCGAGCCGGCGTGAGAGCGGGCTCTCGGGATCCGACGCCTTCCCCAGCAGCTCCCGCTGCCAGACCGCGTAGTCGCCGTACTGCACCGGCAGCGGCCCCCACCCCGGAGCCTCACCCGCCGCCCGCGCGCCGTAGGCCTCACCCAGATCGGCCAGCAGCCGGCCCAGCGACCAGCCGTCACCCGCGATGTGGTGCAGCACCACCACCAGAATCCGGCCGCCCTCGACGGTCTCGACGAGCGCGGCCCGGATGGGCTGCTCGGCCCCGACGTCGAATGTGTATCCGGCGAGGCCGTCCACCACCGCCTCGGCCTCCGCCTCAGTGGTCCGGACGAGCTCCAGCCGGGGCCGGACCCCGTTCCGGACATCCTGGTACGGCTCGCCGTCCACCAGGGTGAACACCGACCGCAGCACCTCGTGCCGCTCCACCACATCGCCCAGCGCCCGCTCCAGCACCACCGGGTCGACCGGCCGGTCCAGCCGCAGGACCACCGGAATGTTGTACGACCGTCCCGGGCCCTCCAGCTGGTGCGCGAACCACAACCGCCGCTGCGCGAACGACAGCGGCAGAGGACCCGAACGGTCCACCCGCGTCAGGGCGGGGCGGCCCGCCCCCGCCGCCTCCCCGATCCGCGCGTCCAGACCCACCACCGTCGGCGTCAGGAACAGGTCGCGGATCCCCACCTCGACCCCGAGCACCGCCCGAACCCGGTTCACCAGCCGCACCCCCAGCAGCGAATGCCCGCCGCTGCGGAAGAAATTGTCGTGCCCGCCGACGAACGGCAGGCCGAGCGCCTCGGCGAACAGCCCGGCGAGGATCTCCTGCCGCGGGGTGAGCGTCACGGCGGAGGCGGGCGCGGCGGACGGCTCGGCATCGGCGGCCGGGACCTGCTCGCGCCGCCGCTCTTCCAGGCCGGCCCGCTCCTCGGCCGACAGCACGTCCAAGGCGTCGACCCGGACGGCGGGGTCCGCCGCGACGGCCTCCAGCACCCGGGTGAACAGGTCGAGCAGCAGCCGGGCGGTGCCGGAGTCGAACAGGTCCTCCGCGTACTGCCACCAGATCTCCAGCCCGCCCGCGTCCGGTATCTCGGCGCAGAAGACGGTGAGGTCGAACTTGGCGGCCCGCAGGTCGACCGGTTCGATCCGGCCGGGGACGCCGCCCAGGTCGAAGCCGGTCGCCGGGGCGCCGTCGAGGGTGAGCATCACCTGGAAGAACGGGTGCCGTCCCGGGGAGCGCTCGGGGTTGAGGTGCTCGACGAGCAGGTCGAACGGCAGGTCCTGGTGTGCGAACGCGCCGAGGTCGCTCTCCCGCACCCGGCCGACGAGCTCTCCGAAGGCCAGGCCGCCGGGCACTTCGGTGCGCAGCACGAGCGTGTTGACGAAGAAGCCCACGACGTCCTCGAGCGCCTCCTCGGTGGACCGGCCCGCCACGGCGGTGCCGATCGACACGTCCCGCTGCCCGGTGGCGGTGGCGAGCGCCGCGGCCAGCGCCGCGTGGAGCACCATGAACAGGCTGGCCCGCCGTTCGCGGGCGAGCGCGCGGAGCCGGGCGTGCGTGCCGGGGCCGATCCGGCCGACGGCCAGGCCGCCGCGTCCCGACGGCTCGGCGGGGTGCGGCCGGTCGGCGGGCAGCGCCAGCCGTTCGGGAGCGCCGTCCAGCGCCGCCCTCCAGTACTCGAGCTGCTCGGCGGCCTCGCTGTCGGGGTCGGACGCCTCGCCGAGCAGGTCCCGCTGCCACAGCGCGTAGTCGGCGTACTGGACCTCCAGCGGCTCGCGGCCCGTGGCCTCTCCCGCGAGGCGCGCCGTGTACGCCTCGGCGAGGTCGCGCAGCAGCGGGCCGAGCGACCAGCCGTCGGTCGCCGCGTGGTGCAGCAGGAGCACCAGCACGGACGTTCCCGCGTCCGTCACGAACAGCTTCACCCGCAGCGGGAGGTCCACGAGCAGGTCGAACGTCTCCCCGCAGAACTCCGGCACCAGGGTGTCGGCCTCAGCGGCGGCGCACGGCACGACGGTCAGCAGACCGCCGGGGACGTCCAGGACCTTCTGGTACGGTTCGCCGTCCGCCACCGGGAGCACGGTGCGCAGCACCTCATGCCGTGCCACCAGGTCGCCGAGCGCGGCGGCGAGGGCGGCCGCGTCCGGCACGCCGTCCAGCCGCACCACGACGGGCGCGTTGTACGTGGAGGACGCGCCCTCCAGCCGGTTAAGGAACCACAGCCGGCGCTGTGCGTACGACAACGGGATCAAGGGGTCCTCCTGAACGGTTCCCGGAATGGCTCGCCCGGCGGGGACGGCGGGGCCTCCCCCGCCGGGCGTCAGACGGCGGCGGGTCGCTGGTCGGCCACCGCTTCGGCGAGCAGGGCCTCGATCCGTGCGGCGAGGTCCCGCAGCAGCGGGTTCTGGTAGACCTCCCGCACGGGCAGCCGCAGCCCGAGTTCGGCGCGGACCCGGGCGGCCAGCTTGATGGCGAGCAGCGAGTGGCCGCCCAGCTTGAAGAAGTTGGCGTCGGCCGTGATGCCCGGCCGTTCCAGCACCTCCGACCAGACCCCGGCGATGAGGCCCTCGATCCGGCCGAGCGGCGCGTCCTCGGCCGGGCCGGCCTCCGGCTCCGCCGGCTCGAGCACGGGCAGCGGCAGCGCCGCCCGGTCGAGCTTGCCGTTGGGGGTGGTGGGGAAGCGGTCGACCGCGACGAACGCGGTCGGCACCATGTAGGACGCGAGCCGCCCGGCCGCGTGGTCCCGCAGCTCGTCCGCGGTGATCAGGCCGGACGACCGGTAGTAGCCGACGAGGCCGGGCGCGCCGCCGAGGTCCTCCCGGAGCGCGACGGCCGCCTCGGCGACCGCCGGGTGGGCGG
>NZ_BAAATZ010000032.1:76985-86516 GCF_039533685.1 Actinocorallia aurantiaca
ACCGCCTCGAACTCGCCGGTCTCGACGCGGTGCCCGCGCAGCTTGATCTGCCCGTCGGCGCGGCCGAGGTACTCCAGCCGCCCGCCGGGCAGCAGCCGGCACCGGTCGCCGGTGCGGTACATGCGGGAGCCGTCGGCGGCGGAGACGTCGGCCACGAACCGTTCGGCGGTCAGGGCGGGGCGGCGGCGGTACCCGCGGCCCACCCGGACCCCGGCCAGGTACAGTTCGCCGGTCCCGCCCTCGGCCACCGGCCGGAGCCCGGCGTCGAGCAGCCGGGCCGAGAGGCCCGGCAGCACGGTTCCCAACTGCGGCCGTTCGGCGGCGGCGATCCACGCCGCGGTGGCGTCCACCGTGCACTCGGTCGGCCCGTAGAGGTTCACGGCCCGCAGGACGCCCGCCTCGGCCAGGGCCGCGAGCCTCCCCCACAGCGCGGGGCCGATCGCCTCGCCGCCGACGAGCAGGGTGAGCGGCGGGGCGCCGGGGCGGTGCCGCGCGGCCAGCGGCTCCAGCAGGTGCTCTGCGTGGGAGGGCGTGATGTCGAGGTCGGTGAGGCCGGTCTCGGCGACCAGGGCGGCGAGCAGCTCGGGATCCGTCCGGGTCTCCTCGTCGATCATGACGATGGTGTCGCCGCGGCACAGCCGCACCCACTGCTGGACGGAGGCGTCGAAGGACGGCGAGGCGTTCCACCCGACCCGCCCGCCGTCGGTGGCCGCGATCCCGGCGGACTCCAGCTCGGCCAGGAGCACGGACGCCGCCCGCCGGGTGATCTCCACGCCCTTCGGCCGCCCGGTCGAGCCGGACGTGTAGATGACGTAGGCGAGGTCGTCCGGCCGAACCTCCTCTGGCCGGAAGGCGAGACCGCACGGCCCGGCGGTGCCGATGAGCTCGGCGGCGGACAGGCACGGCAGGTCCGTGCCGGGGACCGGTTCGCCGATCACCAGGTCGGCTCCGGCGTCCGTGACGAGGTGGCGCTTGCGGTCGTCGGGGAGTCGCGGGTCGACCGGCAGGTAGGCGGCCCCCGCCGTGAGCGTCGCGACCAGGCACAGCAGCAGGTCGGCGCCGCGCGGCAGGTGCAGCGCGACGACCCGCTCCGGCCCGGCGCCGTGCTCGGCGAGCAGCCGCGCCGTCCGGGCGGCCTGGCCGCGCAGCGCGCCGAACGTCAGGGAACGGTCGCCGTCGAGCACGGCGACGCGGCCGGCGGGGACGTCGCCCAGGCGGTCCAGCAGGTCCCGGGAGGACTTCTGATCATCGATGGCTGTCGTTTCCATGGTCGCGGGTCACTCCTCGTGGGCTGTGGGGGACGGCGGGGTCAGCGGCCGGCAGTCGGCGAGCGGCGTGGGGTCGCCCATGGCGACGAGGATCTTCCGGTCGCCGCGGTAGGCGTCGCGGCCGTGGGCGCACAGGACGTTGTCGACGAGCAGCAGGTCGCCGCACCGCCACCGCTCCCGGACGGTGACCTCCTCGTAGATCCGGTCGAGTGTCGCGACCTCCTCCGCGGTGAGGGGCGAGCCGTCGCCGACGAAGGTGTCGAACGGCAGCCCGTCCTCTCCGTAGGTGTCGAGCAGCACGTCGCGGACGTCCGGGTCGAGGGTCCAGCGGTTCCAGAACGTGAAGTGGTTGAACCAGGCACGCTCCCCGGTGACCGGGTGGGTCACGACGGCGGAGCGGCGCTGGCGGGTCCGCAGCTCGCCGGACGCGGGCCACTCGTGGCCGATGACGTTCTCGCGGCAGTACGCCTCGACGGCGCCGGGGTCGTCGGTGGAGAAGCTGGTCCGCCACGGCAGCCCGGCGAGGTCGGAGTAGTTGCGGACGAGCAGCCAGCCGTGCGCGGCGAACCGGTCGAGCAGCGCGGGCGGGACGCGGCGCAGCGCCTCCCGCATGTCGCCGACGGTGGTCGCGCCGCCCTCCTCCGGGGCGACGACGCAGCCGAACAGCAGCGTGCCGGGGAACTCCAGGGTGTAGCTGTTCTCGTTGTGCAGCCGGATCCGCTGGGCGGCGGGCAGGTCGGTGGAGGAGAAGACCCCGGAGCCGTAGTCGGTGCGCGGGGTGGCCTTCTCCTTGTATCCGGCGGGCTGCTCGATCAGTGCGTCGCGGGCCCTGGCGAAGCCTTCGGCGTCGGCGACGGGCAGGCCGCGCACCAGCACCGAGCCGGAGCGCAGCAGTTCGGCGCGGAGCGCGGCGCGGTGGTCGTCCAGCCATGCGACGGCCGGGTCGAGCGCGGGGAAGTAAGGGGCGTGGACGATCGGGGGGCTGCCCGCGCGGCGGTGGACCGCCAGGTCCGGGACGAGCGGGGTGAACGGGTCGAGCGGGGCGACTGCGGGGGGCATGCGGGGCCTCCGGGTTCGGTGCGGATGCGGGCGGGGCGGTCAGGCGGACCGGGCGTCGACGACCCCGGTGACCACCGACAGGAACTCCTCGAGCCGGCTCTGGAAGTAGAAGTGGCCGCCGGGCAGCACGGTCATCGCGGCGTCCCGGTCCGTCAGGTCGGACCAGGCGGCGAGGGCCTCGACCGGCACGATCGGGTCCTCCGCCCCGCCGACGACGGTGACCGGGCAGCCGAGCGCGGGCAGCGGTCCGGTGAACCGGTAGGCGTCGTCGATCGCGAAGTCCGCGCGGATCGACGGCAGCACGATCTCCCGCAGTTCGGGTTCTTCGAGGACGGCGTCGTCGGTGCCGCCGCGGGACTTGATCGCCGCCACCAGCGCGTCGTCGGTGAGCCGCTCGGGCTCGACCCTGCTGGGGTTGGCCAAGAACGGGGCGCGGCAGGCCGAGGCGATGAGGGCGCGCGGCGGCCGGCCCCGCGCGGTGAGCGCCCGCGCCACCTCGAACGCCACCAGGGAGCCCATGCTGTGGCCGAGGACGACGAGGTCGCCTGTGTCCTCGGGCAGGCACTCGGCGATCGGGGCGGCCAGGTCGTCGATGCCGAGCGGCAGCGGCTCGCTGAACCGCGCGCCGCGGCCCGGGTACTGGCCGACGAGCAGCCGGACGTCGGCGGGGAGCAGGCCGCGCCATCCGGCGTAGCCGTGCGCGTTGCCGCCCGCGTGCGGGAGCACGAGCAGGGACGTGCGGGTCCGGGCCTCGCCGGGCAGCCGCCACACGACGTCGTCGGCGGCAGCGGCGGCGGCGAGCGGGGCCGGGCCTGGGAGATGCTGGACGGAACTCATGGGAGTCGCTCCATTCGTGATCTACAGAAGGGTTCCGGAGGTGGTCCTGCGGCGCAGCGCGGGGCGGATCCTGCGCGCCGGCGCGGGGTCGTCCGCGGGCGGGAGGATCTGGGCGAGGGCCGCCACGGTGGGCGCCTGGAAGATGTCGCGGATGGTGAGCTCCGCGCCGGTGGCGGTGCGGATCCGGGCGGTCAGCCGAGCGGCGAGCAGGGAGTGGCCGCCGAGGTCGAAGAAGTCGTCGTCGATGCTCGTGCTCGTGACGCCGAGGGCTTCGGCGAACAGCGCGCACAGGGTCCGTTCCCGGTCGTCTCGGGGAGCGCGTCCGCCGGGGGCCGCGGCCCGCTCCGGGACGGGCAGGGCGCGGCGGTCGAGTTTGCCGTTGGGGGTGAGCGGGAGCCGGGGCAGCACCACCACCGCCGAGGGGACCAGGTGTTCGGGGACGGACCGGCGGGTGAGGTCGCGGACGTCCCGGCCGTCGAAGTCCGCGTCCCCGTCGGGCACCACATAGCCGATGAGGCGCAGCGACGCCCCGTCGGATACGGCGGTCACGGCCGCCTGGGCGACGCGGGGGTGGGCGAGCAGGGCGCGTTCGACCTCGGCGGGCTCCACCCGGAAACCGCGGACCTTCACCTGATCGTCGCCCCGCCCGGTGAACTCCAGTATCCCGTCCGCCCGCCAGCGGGCCAGATCGCCCGTCCGGTAGAGCCGGGAGCCGTCTTCCGAGAACGGGTCGGCCACGAACCGGCCCGCCGAGAGACCGGCGGCGCCGAGGTAGCCGTGGGCGAGGCCGACGCCGCCGAGGTACACCTCGCCGACCGCCCCCACCGGCACCGGACGCAACCGGCGGTCCAGCAGGTAGACCCGTTTGTTGCCGATCGGCCGCCCGACCGGGACGGCGCCCGCGCCGAGGTCCGCCGGCACCTCGAACACCGTCGAGAACCCCATCGACTCGGCCGGGCCGTAGGCGTTGGCGACCGCCACTCCGCTCCCCCGGCCCAGCACTCGCGCCACATGGGCTCCGGAGGCCACCTCGCCCCCGGTGAAGACGATCTCGACGTGGTCGAAGGCCTCCGGGTATTCGTCCGCCATCACGTTGAACAGCCCAGACGACAACTGGAGCATCGTCACACCGTGCTCAGCCGTCAACGACGCGATCAGACCCGGCTCAGGACGCTGCCCCGGCTGCAACACACAACGCCCCCCGAACAACAGGGCACCCCAGAACTCCAGGGAGAACCCGTCCCATGAGACCGGAGAACACTGCAGGAACACCGCATCCGGACCGAACGGCGCATACACCTGACCCGCCAACGACCCCACCAGCGCCCGATGCGGAGCCACCACGCCCTTCGGCCGCCCGGTGGAACCAGATGTGAACATCACGCATGCCACATCACCCGGATCGACGGCGACGTCCAGGTCGTCCGCGGCGAACCGTGCGACGCCGGGATCGTCGACGAGGACCGCCGGGCCCGCCAGCCGCGCCGCCAGCGACGCGCGGGTCACCACGGCGGCGGTCCGGGCCTCCGCGGCGACCAGCTCCAGGCGCGTGTCGGGGAAGTCGGGGTCGAGCACCACGTAGCTGGCACCGGTCTTCACCACAGCCAGCAACGCCACCGCGAAATCGATCCCCCGCTCCAGCAGCACTCCCGCCAGCCCGCCACGCCCCACCCCCCGGGCGACCAGATGCCGAGCCAACCGGTTCGCCCGCCCGTTCAGCTCGCCGTACGTCAACCGCTCCGCCCCGCACACGAGCGCCACGGCGTCACGGTGCTCCCTGGCGCGGGTCTCCAGCAGCTCCGGCAGGGTCGCCTCGGCGGCGGACCCGTCGCCCGTGGCGTTCCATTCCTCCACCATCCGCGTCCGGCCCTCGGCGCCGAGCACGTCGACCTCGCCGACGGTCAGATCCGGGTCCGCCGTCACCTGCCCGAGGACCCGCAGGAAGGTCGCGACCAGGCGTTCGACCGTCGCGCGGTCGAAGATGTCGGTGCGGTAGAGGACCGCGCCGCCCACTCCTTCGGCGTCCTCGGAGAGGAGGAACTCCAGGTCGAACTTGGCGGTGCCGCTGTGCGCCACCGTCCCCGGGCCGGCCTGCGCGCCCGGCAGGTCGGGCGCGACGCCCGCCGCCCGCTCCAGGCCGAGGCAGACCTGGAACAGCGGGTGCCGCGACAGCGACCGCACCGGGTTCAGCGCCTCGATCACCAGGTCGAACGGGAGCTCCTGGTGCGCGAAGGCGTCGAGGTCGGCGGCGCGGACCCTGGCGAGCAGTTCGCGGAAGGCCGGGTCCCCGGACGTGTCGGTGCGCAGCACCAGCGTGTTGACGAAGAACCCGACCAGCCCGGCGAGGCCGTCGGCGGAGCGGCCCGCCACCGGAGACCCGATCGGGACGTCCTCGCCCGCCCCCATCCGGGTGAGGGTGAGGGCGAGCGCGGCCTGCAGCACCATGAACGGCGTGGCGCGCTCGGCCCCGGCCAGTTCCATGACGCGGCGGCCGAGGTCCGCGCCTAGCGCGACGGGGACCGCGCCGCCCTCCGTCCCGGCGACGAGCGGGCGCGGCCGGTCCAGGGCCAGGCCCAGCTCTTCGGGAAGCCCGGCGAGGGTCTCGCGCCAGTAGGCGAGTTCCCGGCCGGCCGTGCTCTCGGGGTCCGCGGGGTCGCCGAGCGCCGCCCGCTGCCAGAGCGCGTAGTCGGCGTACTGGACGGGCAGCGGCGGCAGGTCGGGGGCCCGTCCCTCGCGCCGCGCGGTGTAGGCGGCGGCGAGATCGCCGAACAGCGGCTGGAGCGACTCGCCGTCGGTGGCGATGTGGTGCAGCAGGACGAGCAGCAGGTACGCGCCGTCGCCGAGGTCGAACAGGGTGACCCGGAGCGGCGGCTCGGCCGCCAGGTCGAACGGCCTGCCCGCCGCGGCGGAAAGAGCGGCGTCCAGGTCCGGGGCGGCGATCCGCACATGCTCGAACGCGATCCCCGGTTCGTCGAGGATCCGCTGGTACGGCTCGCCCTCGTCGGCCTCGACGACCGTGCGGAGCGGCTCGTGCCTGACGGCCAGGTCGCAGAAGGCCGCGCGCAGCGCAGCGACGTCCAGTTCGCCGTCCAGCCGGACGGTGAGCGGGACGTTGTAGGTGGCGAATGCGCCCTCCATCCGGGCGACCAGCCACAGACGGCGCTGCGCGTACGACAGCGGCAGCCGTTCCGGACGTGCGACTGCCGTCAGCGGGGGCGGCGCGGACCCCGCGGTCTCGCGGAGCCCGTCGGCCAGCGCGGCCACGGTGGGGCGCTGGAAGACGTCCCGGATCGTCAGTTCGGCGCCCAGCGCGGTACGTGCCCGGGCGGCCAGCCTCGCGGCGAGCAGGGAGTGGCCGCCGAGGTCGAAGAAGTCGTCGTCGACGCTCACCTCGGGCACGCCGAGCACCTCGGCGAACAGGCCGCAGAGGATCTCGTCGCGGGCGTCGCGCGGCGGCCGTCCGCCGGGGGCGGCGGCCGTCTCCGGCAGGGGCAGGGCGCGGCGGTCGAGTTTGCCGTTGGGGGTGAGCGGGAGTCGGGGCAGCACCACCACCGCCGAGGGAACCAGGTGTTCGGGCAGCCGGCCGCGCAGCCGGTGCCTCAGCTCGCGCCCGTCGGGGGCGGCGTCTCCGGCCGGCACCGCGTAGCCGACGAGGCGGAGCGAGCCGCCGTCGGGGGCGGCGATCACGGCGGCCTGTGCGACGTCGTCGAGGTCCAGCAGGGCGCGTTCGATCTCGGCGGGCTCCACCCGGAAACCGCGGACCTTCACCTGATCGTCGCCTCGCCCGGTGAACTCCAGCGTCCCGTCCGCCCGCCAGCGGGCCAGATCGCCCGTCCGGTAGAGCCGGGAACCGTCTTCCGAGAACGGGTCGGCCACGAACCGGCCGGCGGAGAGCCCTGCCGCCTCCAGATAGCCATGGGCCAGGCCGACGCCGCCCAGATACACCTCGCCGACCGCTCCCACCGGCACCGGACGCAACCGGCGGTCCAGCAGGTAGACCCGTTTGTTGACGATCGGCCGCCCGATGGAGATCTCGCCTCCGCCGAACCCTTCCGGCACCTCGAACACCGTCGAGAAACCCATCGACTCCGCCGGGCCGTAGGCGTTGGCGACCACCACGCCGCTCCCCCGGCCCAGCACCCGCGCCACATGGGCCCCGGATGACACCTCGCCCCCGGTGAAGACCGTCTTCACGCGGTCGAAGACAGCCGGATACTCATCGGCCATCACGTTGAACAGCCCCGATGACAGCTGGAGCATCGTCACACCGTGCTCAGCCGTCAACGACGCGATCAGACCCGGCTCCGGACGCTGCCCCGGCTGCAACACACAACGCCCCCCGAACAACAGGGCACCCCAGAACTCCAGGGAGAACCCGTCCCATGACACCGGAGAACACTGCAGGAACACCGCGTCCGGACCGAACGGCGCATACGCCTGTCCGACCAATGACCCCACCAGCGCCCGATGCGGAGCCATCACCCCTTTGGGGCGGCCCGTCGAGCCGGACGTGAACATCACGCACGCCACGTCACCCGGATCGACGGCGACGCCCAGGTCGTTCGGCGGCTGCTCCGCGAGCACCGCCTCGTCCACGCACACCAGCGGCCGGACGTGCGGGATCCGGTCGGAGAGCGCGGACCGCGAGACGACGGCCGAGACCGCCGCGCCCTCCGCCACCGCGGCAAGCCGCGCGTCCGGGAAGTCGGGGTCGAGCACCACGTAGCCGGCACCGGTCTTCACCACCGCCAGCAACGCCACCGCGAAGTCCACGCCCCGCTCCAGCAGCACCCCCACCAGCCCGCCACGCCCCACCCCCCGGGCGACCAGATGCCGAGCCAACCGGTTCGCCCGCGCGTTCAACCGCGCGTACGACACGCGTTCCGAGCCGCACACGAGCGCCACGGCACCGCCGTGCTCCCTGACCCTGGCCTCGAACAGCTCCGGCAGGGCCGCTTCGGCCGAGGCCGAGTCGCCGGTGGCGTTCCATTCCCGCACCACCCGCACCCGTTCCTCCGGGGTCAGCGGGTCCAGTTCGCCCACCGGGGCGTCCGGCCGCGCGGCGAGCGCGGCGACCACCCGGGTGAAGGCGCGCCCGTAGGCGGCGAGGTCCGCCCCGTAGGCGGTGTCGAGGGTGACGTCGACCCGCAGCCCGCCCGCCTCGCCCCGGCTCACGGTGAGGGAGAGGTCGTCGGCGGTTCCCCCCGTCGACATCAGGTGGCTGGTGCCGGTCGCCTCGCCGAACGGGTACTCCTCGGCGTCGGTGAGGATGTTGACCACCGGCCCGAACTGCCGGACCCCCCGTTCCCACCAGCCGAGGTCGCGCAGCAGGTCCTCCGTGCGGTAGCGCTGGTGCCACTGCGCCTTCGCGCCGAGTTCCGCGACCCTGGCGGCCAGGCGCACGGCCGGCTCCGCGGGGTCGACCGCGCAGCGCAGCGGCAGGATGTTCGCGGTCATGCCCGCGGCGTTGCGGATGAGCCGGCCGGGCACCGCGAGGCTGAGCAGCACGTCGGCCTCCCCGGTCCACAGGTGCCGGTGCAGGACCGCGGCGCAGAGCAGCGCCTGCTGCCAGCCCACGCCCGCGCGTTCGGCGAACCCGCGCAGCGCCGCGAACCCGGCGGCGTCGAGCTGGAGGACCTCCCGGGCGATCCGCCGTTCGGGGACCCCGCCGGGGAACGGGGGCATGGCCGCGCCGTCGAGGTGGGCACTCCAGTAGGCGGCGTCCCTGCGCCGGGCCGGCGTGTCCGTGTTCGCATAGTCGTCCCCGGCGTCCAGGAGGCGCGTGAACGATCCGAGCGGGTGGGCGGGCGCGCGGTCCTCCAGCAGCGCCCGGTAGTGCTCGGAGACCCGGCGGCACAGCAGCGTGATGGTGTGGCCGTCGCGGACGAGATGGTGGGCCCGGGTGTACCAGCGGTGGTGCCCGGGGCCGAGCCGGAAGACGAGATCGTGGTGCAGCGGGCCGTTCTCGAGGTCGGTGACGGTCTCCATGTCCGCCCGCATGGCGGCGAGCGCGGCCGCCGCCGGGTCGGGCTCCGCGCCGGCGTCCACCAGGTCCGGGACGGTCGCCGGCACCGGCCCGAAGGTCTGCACGGGCGCCCCGTCGACCTCCGTGAACCGCAGGCCGAGGGAGTCGTCCTCGGCGGAGGCCCGGGCGATCGCGGTCCGGAGCAGCTCCGCGTCCAGCGGTCCCCGGATGTCCACGAACCCGCCCAGGTTGAAGACGGGGGTGTCCGGGTGGAGACGCTGGGCGTACCAGACGCCCGACTGCGCGGAGTTCAGCGGTCTTCCCGCGGCGGCAGGCGCGGACATGGGGGCTCCTTCACAGAAGGTCGGGACGGGCACGGCGGTGGTGGAAGGGGAGGGTGCG
>NZ_BAAATZ010000032.1:86536-141993 GCF_039533685.1 Actinocorallia aurantiaca
GGTGTCGCGGGGTCAGGGGATCCCGCGACACCGCGCCGTCCGGGTCACTGCTCGCGTTGGAGGATGTCGAGGATGTCCTGGACGTTCTGGACGTGTGCGATGTCCTCGTCCTCGAAGTCGAAGCCGAACTCCTTCTCGACGTTGGTCATGATCTCGACGACGGAGAGCGAGTCGACGTCCAGCACGTCGGCGAAGGAGTCGGACGGGGCGAAGCCGGGCTCCAGCTCCGGCACGGCCTTGAGGACCAGCGCGTTGACCCGGTCGAGGGTGGTGTTCATGGGGGGTCTCCTTTTCTCGGGGTTTCTCTCTCGGTCTTGCGGGGGTCTCAGACGGCGGACGCCGCGGGCACCGGGGGCGCCGGGGCCGCCGCGGGCGGGAGGTCGGGCCAGACGAGGGTCGCCGCGGCCCAGGTGATGCCTCCGCCGAAGGCGCAGAAGAGGATCCGGTCGCCGGGCGAGAGCCGGCCCTCGGCCATCGCGTCCACGAGGGCGAGCGGGATCGACGCGGCCGAGGTGTTGGCCACCCGGTCGACGTTGACGACGGCGCGCTCGGCGGGGACGCCGATCGCCCTGGCGGTGGCGGTGAGGATCCGGCGGTTGGCCTGGTGGGCGACGAGCCAGTCGACGTCCTCCGGCTTCCAGCCGGTCTGCGCCAGCACGGTCTCGGACGCCGCGGTCATGTGCTTGACCGCGTACTTGTAGACCAGCCGGCCCTGCATCCTCAGGTAGCTCTCGGGGATGTCGGTCGGCACCCCGGCGGCGCGCTGCCGTGAGCCGCCCGCGGGGGTGACCAGGATGTCGAGGAGGTCGCCGTCGCTGCCCATGACCTGGGACAGCACCGCTCCGGGTTCGCCCGGACCGCCTCGGCGCAGCACCACCGCGCCCGCGCCGTCGCCGAACACCGGGGCGGTGATCTGGTCGTGCGGGTCGACGGAGGCGGTGACGGCCTCGGCGCCGATCACCAGGCCGGAGCGGAACGCCCCGGCCTGGATCATCGACGAGGCGATGGTGAGCGCGTAGATGAAGCCGGAGCACGCGGCGTTCACGTCGAAGGCCGCGACCCCCTTGAGGCCCAGCCGGGCGGCCACCGCCGGGGCGGTGGCGGGGAACGTCTGGTCGGGCGTGCACGTGGCGAGGAGCACGAAGTCGACATCGGGGTTGCCGCACGAGTCCAGCGCCTGCCGGCCCGCGCCGACCGCGAGGTCGGACGTCGCCCCGGTCGGCTCGATGACGTAGCGCTGCTCGATGCCGGTGCGGTCGCGGATCCAGTCGTCCGGCAGGCCGAGCCGGGCGGAGACCTCCTCGTTCTTCACCATCCGCTCGGGAAGGCAGGCGCCTATCCCCGCGATGACCGCCGTCGCGGCCTGACCTGATGACACGGTTCTTCCTCCAGTGTGCTGGCGGTGTTCGGTGGCGGTAGGGGGGTTCGCGGTGTTCTCAGAGCCCATGGGACACCCGGTGCGGCGCGCCGAACGGCAGTTGTTCCGGCACTCGCGCAGCAGTCGCGCGCACCGTCTCCAGGACCTGGAACGGCGGCCGCCCCGGCTCCTGCGAGGTCCGGACGAGGCCGCGCAGCAGGAGGTCGCGCACGACGCGTCCGCTGGCGGGCAGGCTCCGCCCGGTGAGCGCGACCACGTCGTCGAGGCTGAAGCCGCCGTCGCCCGCCGACAGCACGGACAGCAGTTCCGCGTCCGCGGCGGGGAGCCGGCCGACGCAGCGTTCCAGCGCCTCGCGCAGACCCGAGGCGCCGTCAGTCCCCGCCAGGTGGTCGAGCAGTTCGGCGGGGCCCGCGGCCAGGCAGCGCAGCAGGGTCTCCAGGTCGTAGATCAGCAGCCAGGACGCCGCGGCGCGCAGGGCGAGCGGCACCCCGTCGAGCCGCCGGCAGATCTCGGCGGCGAGCGCGGTCTCGGCGGGCGTCCGGCGGGCGCGCCGGGCCGTGCGGTCGGCGAGGTCGTGGAACAGCCGGACGGCGGGCGCGTCCGCGGGTTCGCCGTCCGGGCCGGTCGTCTCCAGCGGGGCCAGCAGGAACTGCCGTTCCCCCCGCACGCCGCACGGCTCGTCGGCGGTGACCAGCAGCCGCAGGTCGGGGCACTCCCTCAGGAGGCGGGCGAGCCGGTCGGGCCGCGGCTCCGGCCTGCCGAGGCCGTCGACGACCAGCAGCGCGGGCCCGTCCCCCGCCAGCTCGGCGAAGGCCCCGACCCCCTGCCCGTCGCCGGACCCGAAGACGTCCTCGACGCAGCCGCGGGTGACGTCGGTGAAGTCGCCTCCGGCGAGGTCGCCGCCGGTCCGCGCCGACGAGCCGGGCATGGTGTACCAGAGCACCGGGAACCGAGCGGCGGCGCGCAGCCGTCCGGCGACCTCCACGGCGAGGCGGGTCTTGCCCACCCCGCCGAGGCCGACGATCGTGATGAGGCGCTCCGCGCCGGAACCGAGCTCGTCCTCGATCACCGCGGCCTCCCTCTCCCGGCCGACGATGGGGTCGAGCACCGCGGGCGGGCCGGGGGGCTCCGCCCGGAAGCCCTCCTTCAGCGCCCGGCCGGCCATCCCCCGGTTGGCGGCGGTCTCGAACGCCGCGCGGGCCCGCGGGCCGAGCCTCAGCCCGTCGGCGAGCAGCCGTACGGTGTCGGTGCGGGGGCGCCTGGCCCTGCCCTGCTCGATGTCGCGGATGGCGCGCACGCTGATGGTCGAGAAGTCGGCCAGCTCGCGCTGGGTCAGTCCGATGCGGATCCGGTGCCGGCGCACCATCATGCCGAAATGCAGTGCTCCAGCGCCGGCGGCGGTGTCAACGGCCATTCGACGATCACCCTTCTCCTCGGGTTCCGGTCTTGCTTCCGCCCATACTCCGGAGTCGCTTATTCACCGGGCATCACACCGCCTATCGCCACCGATAGCGCGCGGAGCCGCCCGTGATAATCCGGGGATAAGGAGAGGGATAATCCGGGGATTCCCATTTTTCTTACGTTGGTTGCATCAGGTCAGGAGATGAGAAAAGAGGACCCGATGGTCGCCCCCGCCACCGCCACCGCCCGCACCCCGCTGATCGCCCCCGCCTCCAGCGACCCGTGGGACTGAGCCTCTCTCCCCGACGCACGCGACTCCCCGAGCGCCCCGGCCCCGCTCCCGGCCGGGGCGCTCCCCTTCGTCCCCGCCGCGCTCAGCCCTCCGGCAGCGCGGCCCTCAGGGGATCCGGTCCGCCGGGCGCCTCCGGAAGTCCGTCGAGTTCACGGCGGATCGCCGCCGCCCCGTCGGCGTCCATGATCTGCTCCCTGATGGCCAGCGCCTGGAGCAGGAACGGCCGGGCGCGCTCCCCCCTCCCCAGGGCGAGGTGCAGCTCGCCCAGGTTGCCCAGCAGATGGCTCTCGCCGATCAGGTCGCCGCCCGCGCGCACCAGCGCCAGCGCCTCGGCGAGCTTGCCCTCGGCCTCCACCGCCTCGCCCCGCTGCAGCAGCATCTGCCCGAGCCTGCGCAGCGCGCGGGCCTCACCGCCCGAGTAGCCCACCGAGCGGTAGATCGCCAGCGCCTCCTCCAACCGGGCGAGAGCCCGCTCGCCCTCCCCCCGCCGGTCGACGATCGGCACGCTCTGCGTCAGGACGATCGCCCTTCCGACGATGTCGCCGACCCGGTCGAAGTCCCGCATCGCCAGCTCGTACAGCTCGAGCGCGCGGTCGTCCCGCCCTGACAGCCGCTCCAGCAGAGCGAGGTCCCGCAGGCAGAGCGCCGCGCCGTGCCGGTCGTCCAGCCGGTCGAACAGCGCCAGCGCCTCGTCGAGGTACGCCCGCGACAGGGCGGGCTGCCTGCGGTTGAGGTGAAGCGTGCCGAGCGAGGCCAGCAGCGCGGCCGTGCCCCGCTCGCTGCCCGCCCGGCGCACCGCCTCCAGCGCCCTCTGGTGCGTCCGCTCCCACAGGTCGGTGTAGCCCCGCGGCTCGAACAGGCTGACCATGGTGGTCGCCAGATCCCAGCAGGCCTCGTCGAGCCCGGCCTGCGCGGCCTGGTCCACGGCGGCGACGAGGTTGACGTGCTCCCGGTCCATCCAGTCCAGCGGATCGGCGAGCAGTTCGGCGGCGTACCCGTCGGGGAACCGCCAGCGCGGCGCCCGCCCGTGCAGGACGGTGAAGTCCCCGCCGTAGATCTTCCGGTGGGCCTGCTCGGCGAGCGCGAGCCAGCCGCCGGTCATCCGCTCCGCGGCGGCCCGCCGCGCCGCCGGGCTGTCGTGCTCGGCGAGCTGCTCGCGGGCGAACATCCGGATGATCTCGTGGAAGCGGTACCGGAACTCGCCCGTCGGCTCGACCGCGACGACGTCGAGCATCTGCACGTCGACCAGCGCCTCCAGCAGGTCGGCGGGGCGCGGCCGGTCGTCGTCCAGCAGCGCGCCCGCCAGCCAGCCGGGCAGCACCGGGCCGTCGGCGAGGCTGAGGAGCCGCAGCAGCCGGCGGTGCTGGGCCGGCAGCCCGTCGTGGGTGAGGGAGAGGCTGGCGCGGACGGTCATCTCGCCGTGCGCCAGCTCGTCCAGCCGGTGCCGTTCGTCGGCGAGACGCTGCACCATCGACGCCAGGGACCAGTGCGGCCGGGCCGCGAGCCGCGACGCCACGATCCGCAGCGCCAGCGGCAGCCCGCCCACCGCCCTGACGAGCGCGACGGCGGCCTGCGGCTCGCGGTCGGTGCGTTCTGGGCCGACCACGCGGCGCAGCAGGTCGATCGACTGCTCGACGTCCAGGACGTCGAGCTCGAAACGCCGCGCCCCGGGCAGTCCGGTGAGCCGCGCCCGGCTCGTCACGAGCATGGCGCAGTTGCCGGACCCCGGCAGCAGCGGCGCGATCTGGGACTCGCCCGCCGCGTCGTCCAGCACCACCAGCGTCCGCTGCGTGGCCAGCAGGGTCCGGTACATCTCGGCGCGCTCGTCGGTCGAGTCGGGGATCACCGTCCCGGGGATGCCGAGCGCCCGCAGGAAGCGGCCGAGCACCTCCTTCGCGGCCACCGGCTCCGTGCTCGTCCCGCGCAGGTCGCAGTAGAGCTGGCCGTCGGGGAACGCCTCGTCTCCCAGCCGGTGCGCGATGTGGGTGGCCAGCGTGCTCTTGCCGACGCCGGGCCTGCCGACGAGGATCACCACGGGCACCGCGCGCCCGGCCGTGCCGAGCGCGTCGGCGACCGCGCCGGTGAGGCCCGGGTCGCCGACGAAGTCGGCGGTGTCGGCGGGGAGCTGGTGCGGTTTCTCCTCGCGGTAGGCCGGCGCCCGCCGCGGCGGTTCGGCGACCGGCTCGCGGGGCCGCGCGTCGGGCTGCAGGGCGGGGTCTCCGGAGAGGATCGCCGTCTCCAGCAGCCGCAGGTCCTCGCCCGGCTCCAGCCCGAGCTCCTCCACGAGCAGGTCCCGGCCCGCGCGGTAGGCGTCCAGCGCCTCGGCCTGCCGGCCCGAGCGGTACAGGGCGAGCATGTACTGGGCGCGCAGCCGCTCCCGCAGCGGGTGCTCGTGCACCAGCCGACCGATCTCCCCGACGAGCTGGTGGTGGCGGCCGAGGCCGAGCTCGAGCTCCAGATGGGTCTCGATGGCCGCGAGCCGGTCCTCGTCGAGCCGCAGCGCCTTGGTCCGCAGCGCCTCGCTGGCGACGCCGCTCAGGCAGGGGCCCCGCCACAGGTCGACGACCGAGCGGAGCAGTTCGGCGGCCTCGGCGGTCCGTCCCTCCTTCACCAGCACCCGCGCCTCGCCGACCGTCCGGTTGAAGACGGTGAGGTCGAGCTCCTCGTCCCCGGTCTCCAGCCGGTAGCCGGGCGGGCGGGTGGCGATGGCCGCAGTGAGGCCGGCCTCGGCGAGGATCTTGCGGAGGCGGGACACGCAGATCTGCACCTGGGTGCGCGCGGTGTCCGGAGGGTCCTCGTCCCAGATCAGGTCGACGAGGTAGTCGGTGCTGACCACCCGGTTCGCCTCCAGCAGGAGCGCGGCGAAGATGGTCTCCTGGCGGCCCGGCGGAATCCGCACCGGACCATGCGGACCCTGCACCTGAAGGGGGCCGAGAATGCCGAACGCCAGCCGCTCCGGCCCTGTCCCGCTCGCCGACGTTCCGAGCATGGGGTGCCCTCCCAGCTATTCAGGAATAAGACGGAGGCGCTACTCCAAGATCAATGTAGGCAAATAACCAAAACCTGTCCATGGCGAAAGATTAAAAGCACGTGTCCTCGCGGTTTCAAATCCCCTCGCGGGGCTGTGTCACCGCCGACAGACGGCTCCGGGATAGCCGGAGGATAGTGAAAGGTCAAGCCTTCGGCGGACAGTGGCCCTGACGGCCCGTGCCGTCCCCGCCCCGCCAGCTCCGTGAGGAGAACCCATGAGCCGCCCGACCGGACACCCCCTGCCCAGCGCGGCCGCCACCGCCGCGGGAGTCGACCACGTCCTGCTCTCCTACCGCTACCTGGACGACGGAGACCTCGACGCCTACGGCTCGCTCTTCGCCGACGACGCCCAGGTGAACCGTCCGGGCGTCCCCCACGGCCAGGGCCGCCGCCGGCTCCTCGACCTGCACGCGCAGCTCGCGGGCCCCCCGTCCCGCCACCACGTCTACAAGGTCGTGGCGCAGGGCGACGCGGTGGCGGTGATGGGCCGGCTGACCCGCCGCTCCCCCGCGTCCCCGGTCGACTTCGCCGACTTCTTCACCCTGTCCGATGACGGCCTCCTCCTCGGCTACCGCCGCTTCTACTTCGCCCCGCCCTCCCCCTAACCCCGGTGGCCGTTCCGGGACGGCGTCCTGCCCGCCTCGCCCGCGGCGGGAGCCCAAGGCGTCCCCCGTACGGACGGTCCGCGAAGCGGAGAGGCCGGGTGCGCCTCGAGGACGGATCCGGCCGGGATTTAGAGTTGATCCGTTATGACCAGCAGAGGGACACTCCGCATCTACCTGGGCGCCGCTCCCGGCGTCGGCAAGACCTACGCGATGCTCAGCGAGGGCCGGCGGCGACGTGAACGGGGTTCGGACGTCGTCATCGGGCTCGTGGAGCACCACGACCGGCCGAGGACGCGGGAGCTGATCGGCGATCTCGAGATCGTCCCCCGCAGGGAGATGGAGTACCGGGGCGCCCGCTTCACCGAAATGGACGTGGACGCCGTCCTGAGACGCGCGCCCGAGGTCGTCCTGGTGGACGAGCTCGCCCACACCAACGTGCCCGGAAGCCGCAACGCCAAGCGCTGGCAGGACGTCGAGGAGCTGCTCGAGGCGGGCGTCAACGTCGTGACCACGGTGAACGTCCAGCACCTGGAGTCGCTCAACGACGTCGTGCGGAGCATCACCGGGATCGAGCAGCGCGAGACCGTCCCGGATTCGGTGGTGCGCGCCGCGGACGACCTCGAACTCGTCGACATGTCGCCCTCCGCGCTGCGCCGCCGCATGGCCCACGGCAACGTCTACGCGGCCGAGAAGGTCGACGCCGCCCTGTCCAACTACTTCCGCGTCGGCAACCTCACGGCCCTGCGCGAACTCGCGCTGCTCTGGGTCGCCGACCGCGTGGACGAGGGTCTGGCCCGCTACCGCGAGCAGGAGGGGATCGACAGCACCTGGGAGACGAGGGAGCGGATCGTCGTGGCCCTCACAGGCGGCCCCGAGGGCGGCACCCTGATCCGCCGCGCGGCCCGTATCGCCGCCCGCAGCGGGCGCAGCGACCTGGCGGCCGTGCACATCGCCCACGGCGACGGTCTCAGCGGAGGATCCCCCGAGGCCCTCGCCCGGCAGCGCGCCCTGGTCGAGAGCCTCGGCGGCACCTACCACCAGGTGGCCGGGGACGACGTCCCGACCGCGCTGCTGGAGTTCGCCCGCGGGATCAACGCGACCCAGATCGTCATCGGCACCAGCCGCAGGCCGAACTGGCAGTACCTCTTCGGGCCCGGCGTCGGCCGGCTGGTCACCGACCTGTCCGGGGACATCGACGTGCACATGGTCACCCATGAGGAGTCGAGGAAGGGGAAGGCGCCGCGCGCCGTGAAGGCCCCCGCTCTGAGCCGGCACCGCCAAGGCGCAGGCTGGGCGGTGGCGCTGGCCGGTCCGATCCTCCTGACCCTGCTGCTGGGCGCGTTCGGCGAGCACCTCACGCTGGCCGCCGACCTCATGCTCTACCTGTGCGCGGCCGTGGCCGCGGCCCTGGTCGGCGGGCTGTGGCCCGCGATGGCGGCGGCCGTCGCGGGCTTCGTGCTGGCGAACTGGTTCTTCGCCCCGCCGGTCCGCACCCTGTCCATCGCCGGCGGCGAGAACGCCCTGGCGCTGCTCCTGTCGCTCCTGGCGGCGGGCGCCGTCTCCGCCGTGGTGGACTCCGCCGCGCGCAACCGGCGGGCCGCCGCCGAGTCCCGTGCGGAGGCCGCCACTCTCAGCCTGCTGGCCACCAGTGTCCTGAAGGGCGAGTCCACCCTGCCGGCGCTGCTCCAGCGGGTCCTGGAGACGTTCGGCCTGGTCGGGGTCTCCCTGCTGGAGAGGAGCCGGGACGGCTGGACGGTCGCGGGCTGCGCGGGAGTGCCCTGCGCGACCCCGGACGAGGCGGATCTGCAGGTCAAGGTCGACGACGACCTCGTGCTCGCGCTGCGCGGCCAGACTCTGCCCGCCTCCGACCAGCGGGTCCTTTCGGCCTTCGCCTACCAGGCCGCCGCCGCCCTGGAGCGGCTGCGCCTCTCGCAGGAGGCCTCGCGCACCCGGGAACTCGAGGAGGCCGACAAGGTGCGGCTCGCGCTGCTCGCCGCCGTCTCCCACGACCTGCGCACCCCCCTGGCCTCGATCAAGGCCTCGATCAGCAGCCTGCGCTCCAAGGACGTCGTCTGGGACCCCGAGGACGAGGCGGAACTGCTCGCCACCGTCGAGGAGTCGGCGGACCAGCTCAACGGCCTGGTGGCGAACCTGCTGGACATGACCCGCCTGCAGGCCGGGGCCGTCCAGCTGATCCGCAGGCCCGTGGGCCTGGACGAGGTGGCGCTGAAGGCCGTCCGTTCTCTTTCCCCCGACCGGATCGAACTGGAGGTTCCCGAGACCCTGCCGTGGGCCGACGCCGATCCCGGCCTCCTGGAGCGTGCCGTCGCCAATGTCGTGGAGAACGCCCTGCGGCACAGCCGGGCCCCGGTCCTGATCACCGCCAGCGAGCTGGGAACCCGGTTGGAACTGCGGATCATCGACCGCGGTCCCGGTGTGTCCGACGCCGGCAAGGAGCACATCTTCGTCCCGTTCCAGCGGCTCGGCGACGCTCCGCGGGGCACGGGCGTCGGTCTCGGCCTGGCAGTGGCCCGCGGTCTCACCGAGGCCATGGGCGGGACCCTCACCGCGGAGGACACGCCCGGCGGAGGCCTGACCATGGTCTTCGATCTCCCCGCGGCCCACAGCGAGGAGGAGAGATGACCCGGGTACTCGTGGTGGACGACGAGCCGCAGATCATCCGCACGCTGCGCATCAACCTCAAGGCCCGCGGCTACCAGGTCGACACCGCTCCCGACGGGCGGACGGCCCTGGAGCTGGCCGCCCGGCACAATCCCGACCTCGTCCTCCTCGACCTGGGCCTGCCCGACCTGGAGGGCGTCGAGGTCGTCCACGGGCTGCGCGGCTGGACCGGGGTCCCGATCATCGTGCTGTCGGCCCGCCACTCCGCCGGGGAGAAGGTCGAGGTCCTGGACGCGGGCGCCGACGACTACGTGACCAAGCCGTTCGGCATGGACGAGCTCCTGGCCAGGATGCGCGCCGCCCTCCGGCGCGCCGCCCCTGCCGAGGAGGAGGCCGTCGTCGCCACCGCGGACTTCACCGTGGACCTGGCGGCCAAACGCGTGGTCAGGAACGGGGCCGATGTCCGGCTCACCCCGACGGAATGGCATGTGCTGGAGATCCTCGTCCGCAATCCGGGACGCCTGGTCAGCCAGCAGCACCTCCTGCACGAGGTGTGGGGGCCGTCCTACGCGACCGAGACCAACTACCTGCGCGTCTACCTGGCCCAGCTCCGCCGCAAGCTCGAACCCGACCCGGCCCGCCCGAGGTACTTCATCACCGAGCCGGGGATGGGCTACCGCTTCGACGGATAGGGCGTCAGGGCTGGAACCGGTACCCCATGCCGGGCTCGGTGATGAGATGCCGCGGATGGGCCGGGTCCGGCTCCAGTTTGCGGCGGAGCTGGGCCAGGTACTGGCGGAGATAGTTCGTCTCACGGACGTGGTTGGAGCCCCAGACCTCGGCGAGGAGCTGGCGCTGCCCGACCAGGCGCCCCGGGTTGCGGACGAGGATCTCCAGCATGTCCCACTCCGTCGGGGTGAGCCGGACCTGGGAGCCCGCGGCGTTGGTCACCGTCCTGGCCCCCAGGTCGACGGTGTGCTCCCCGACCTGGACGACCAGTGCCTCGTCGCGGGGCTGGACACGCCGGGAGACGGCCTTGATGCGGGCGATGAGCTCCTCGATGCCGAACGGCTTGGTCACGTAGTCGTCGGCGCCCGCGTCCAGCGCCTCGACCTTGTCCTTGCTGCCGGCCCGCCCGGACAGCACGATGATCGGCACCCGGGTCCAGCCGCGCAGCCCGTGGATGACCTCGACGCCCTCCAGGTCGGGCAGGCCCAGGTCGAGCAGGACCAGGTCGGGGTGCCAGGTGCCGGCCTGGCTCAGGGCGGCGGTGCCGGTGGCGGCCACGGCGACGTCGTAGTGACGGGCTCTGAGATTGATGCGCAGGGCGCGCAGGAGCTGAGGTTCGTCGTCGACGACGAGGATCCTGGTCATCTAGTCCCCCGGATGGATCGGCAGTGAAAGGGTCATGGTGAGGCCGCCGCCGGGCGTCTCCTCGGGGACGAGCTCGCCGCCCATCGCCTCGGTCAGGCCGCGCGCCAGGGCGAGGCCCAGCCCGACACCGGTGTGGTTGTCGCGGTCGTCGAGCCGTTGGAACGGGAGGAAGACCCGGTCCCGGTCGGCGAGGGGTATGCCGGGCCCGCGGTCGACGACGCGCAGCTCGACGCGGTCCTTGTGCGTGCTGGCGGTGACGAGCACCGGACGGTCGGGCGGCCCGTACCTCAGGGCGTTGGAGATGACGTTGACGAGCACGCGCTCCAGCAGCGCGGGATCGGCGTCGATGGCCGGCAGGTCGTGCGGGATCCGGACGGAGACGCCCCGCGCGGACGGCCCGATCTCGTCCAGGGCTCGGGGCACCACGTCGTCGGGGGCGAGCGGCTGGGCCGCGATGCCCAGCGTCCCGACCTGCAGCCGGCTCATGTCCAGCAGGTTGGCGACGAGCCGGTCCAGCCGGTCCAGGGACTGGGCGGCGGTGTCGACGAGTTCGGTGCGGTCCTCGTCCGTCCAGTCGATCTCGGAGCTCTGCAGGCTGTCGACGGCGGCCTTGGCGGAGGACAGAGGGGTGCGCAGGTCGTGGCTGACGGCGCTGAGGAGCGCGGTCCGCATGCGGTCGGCCGCCTCCAGCGGTCTGGTCTTCTCGGCCTCGGCGGCCAGGCGCTGGTGGCGCAGCGCGCCCGCGGCCTGGGCCGCGAACGCCTCCAGGATCCTGCGGTCGGATGCCGCGAGGGTGCGGCCCCGCAGGGCGAGGGCGAGGTCGTCGGCGATCGGGATCTCGGTGTCGCCGTCCTCGGGGCCGGTGCAGGGGCGGCCGCCGACGGTCGCCACGATCTGCCAGCCGGAGTCGGGGTCCGGGCGTTCGAGCAGCGTCACCGAGATCAGGCCGAAGGTCTCCCGCAGCCGCTCCAGCAGGCTCCCCATGGCGTGCTCGCCGCGCAGCACGTTTCCGGCCAGGCCGAACAGGACCTCGGAGTCCGCGTGCAGCCTGAGCGCCTCCCGCGAGCGTTTCGCGGCCCGGTCCACGACGGCGCTCACGCCGATGCCGACCAGCACGAACACCACCAGCGCGATGAGGTTCTCCGGCTCGGCGACGGTGATCCGGTGGATCGGCGGGGTGAAGTAGTAGTTGAGCAGCAGGAAGCCGATGACGGCGGTGAACATCGCCGGCCACAGCCCGCCGACCAGGGCGATGCCGACCACCGCCGCCAGGTAGAACAGGATGTCGCTCGGCAACGTCAGCCTGGTCCTGACCTGGAAGAGCAGGAGCGTGAGCAGCGGCAGGCCCAGGACGGACAGCGCCCAGGCGCCGATCCTGCGCCGGGAGGGCGGCCCTGGATCCCGGACGGGGCGTTTGAGTCCCTTATGCGCCTGTTCGTGCGTGACCATGTGCACATCGATCGAACCGGACATGGCCGTCGTGGTCACCCCGACGCCGGGGCTCAGCACCTGGGCGAACCGGCCGCGCCTGGACACGCCGAGGACGAGCTGGGTGGCGTTGACGGCCCGTGCGAACTCCAGCAGGGCGCTCGGCACGTCGTCGCCGACGACCTGGTGGTAGCTCCCGCCGAGGTTCTCGATGATCTCGCGCTGCCGGGCTAGCTGGACGGGCCTCGACCCGGACAGGCCGTCGCTCTGCGTCACGTGCACCGCGAGCAGGTCCGCGCCTTTGGAGCGGGCGGCGATGCGGGTGGCCCGCCGGATGAGGGCCGCGCCCTCGGGCCCGCCGGTGAGCGCGATGACGATGCGTTCGCGCGCCTCCCATGTTCCCTCGATGCCGTGGTCGTCCCGGTAGCGGGCGAGCTGGTCGTCCACCTTGCCGGCGACCCACAGCAGCGCGAGTTCGCGCAGGGCCGTCAGGTTGCCGACGCGGAAGTAGTTGGACAGGGCGGCGTCGACCTTCTCGGCCGCGTAGACGTTGCCGTGGGCCATGCGGCGCCGCAGCGCCTCCGGCGACATGTCGACGAGTTCGACCTGGTCGGCGCGGCGCACCACCTCGTCGGGGACCGTCTCGCGCTGCGGGACCCCGGTGATCTCCTCGACGACGTCGTTCATCGACTCCAGGTGCTGGACGTTCACCGTGGAGACGACGTCGATGCCCGCGTCGAGCAGGCGCTCGACGTCCTGCCAGCGCTTCTTCGCCCCGCTGCCGGGGATGTTGGTGTGCGCGAGCTCGTCGACGAGGACGACCTGCGGGGCGCGGGCCAGGACGGCGTCCACGTCCAGTTCCGTGAACTCCGCGCCCCGGTAGGTCAGGGTGCGCCGGGGAATGATCTCCAGTCCGTCCAGGAGCGCGAGGGTGCGGTGCCGGTCGTGGCATTCCACGAACCCGACGACCACGTCGGTCCCCCGGTCGGCCCGGCGGCGTCCCTCGGCGAGCATGGCGTAGGTCTTGCCCACGCCGGGGGCGGCCCCCAGGTAGATGCGGAGCCGTCCCCTGGCCATGGTCGTCTCCTTCTTCAGCCCTGGAACGGGGCGGTCTTGTCGAGCGCGATGTTGAGGGTGAGGACGTTGACCGCGGGCTCTCCCATGAAGCCGAGGGCGCGGCCGGTGGTGTTGTCCTCGATCAGCCGCTCGACCCGGTCGGCCGGGATGCCGCGGGCCGCGGCGATCCGCGGGGCCTGCAGCTCCGCCCATTCCGTGGAGATGTGCGGGTCGATGCCCGAGCCGCTGGCGGTGACCGCGTCGGCGGGGACGGCCGGCCGCTCCGGAGCATCGCCCCGGATCGGCACGGTCTGGCCTTCGCCGTAGTCCTCGCCGTAGGTGGCGCACTCGACCTTGACACCCTTGTACTCCGCGATGAACGGGGTGGCGGGGCAGGCCTCGTTGACGCTGACGACCTTGATGGGACGCGAGACCATGCCGGTCTCGTCACGTGGCCCGATCACCGACAGGACCGCGCCGACACCGCTCTCGGTGCAGTACGGGCGGGATCCGTCCGCTCCGTCGAGCTCACCGAACTTCAGGCTGCGGGCGCAGACCGTGGTGAGCAGCGACTCGCGCGCGTTCTCGTCCTCCTTGCCCGCCCGCACGAGCGCGGGATCGGGGAGGACGTCGACGACGTCCTCCATGCCGCGGTTGCTCGCGGCGGTGGACATCGGGTCCCAGCCGTCGCCGGCGTTGGAGTCCCGGACCTGGAAGTACTGCTTGAGGGGGTTGCCGTCGGCGTCGAGGAACGGCTGGCCGATCAGCTCGCTGCCGACCCTTTCACCGTCGACCTCGGCGTACGAGCCTTCGGCCTTGTCCTTCAGGCCGGGGAGCTGGGCGACGGCGGTGATGGCCAGCGGATAGACGGCGCCGCAGACGAGGGTGAGGAGCAGCAGCGCGCGGAGCGCCGCCAGGTGCCGGCGCAGCCAGCCGGGAAGACTGTTCATGAGGAGATCCCCGGGATGAACTGGATCAGAAGATCGATGAGTTTGATGCCGACGAAGGGGGCGATCACTCCGCCGAGTCCGTAGACGGCGAGGTTGCGGTTCAGCAGCTGGGAGGCGGAGCCGGGCCGGTAGCGCACGCCGCGCAGCGCCAGCGGGATCAGCGCGATGATGATCAGGGCGTTGAAGATCACCGCGGAGAGGATCGCCGACTGCGGGCTGGACAGCCGCATGATGTTGAGGGCGTCCAGGCCCGGGTAGAGGCCGACGAACAGCGCGGGGATGATCGCGAAGTACTTGGCGACGTCGTTGGCGATCGAGAACGTGGTCAGCGCACCCCGGGTGATGAGGAGCTGCTTGCCGATCTCGACGATCTCGATGAGCTTGGTGGGATCGCTGTCGAGGTCGACCATGTTCCCGGCCTCCTTGGCGGCGGAGGTGCCGGTGTTCATCGCCACGCCGACGTCGGCCTGGGCCAGGGCGGGGGCGTCGTTGGTGCCGTCACCCGTCATCGCGACGAGGCGCCCGCCGTCCTGCTCGGCCTTGATGAAGGCGAGCTTGTCCTCGGGCTTGGCCTCGGCCAGGAAGTCGTCCACGCCGGCTTCCTCGGCGATGGCCTTGGCGGTGAGCGGGTTGTCGCCCGTCACCATGATCGTCTTGATGCCCATGGCGCGCATGTGGTCGAACCGCTCGCGCATGCCGGCCTTGACGACGTCCTTGAGGTGGATGACGCCCAGGACGCGCGCCCGGCCGTCCTTCACCTCGCCGACGACCAGCGGGGTGCCTCCGCTGGCGGAGATGCCGTCCACGACGTCGCCGAGAGCGGGAGAGACGAGTCCGCCGTGCTCGCGCACCCAGTCGGCCACCGCGGACGCCGCGCCCTTGCGGAGCCGCCACCCGTCCACGTCGACGCCGGACATGCGGGTCTGGGCGGCGAAGGGAACCCACTGCGCGTGGGAGAGCTCGCCGGGACCGCGCTCCCGCAGCCCGTAGGCCTGCTTGGCGTAGACGACGACCGAGCGGCCCTCGGGCGTCTCGTCGGCGAGGGAGGCGAGCTGCGCGGAGGAGGCCAGCTCCTCTTCGGAGACGCCGCCGACGGGGATGAACTCCGAGGCCTGCCGGTCGCCCAGGGTGATGGTGCCGGTCTTGTCCAGCAGCAGGGTGTTGACGTCGCCCGCGGCCTCGACGGCGCGGCCGGACATCGCCAGGACGTTGCGCTGCACGAGCCGGTCCATGCCGGCGATGCCGATCGCCGACAGCAGCGCGCCGATCGTGGTGGGGATGAGGCAGACCAGCAGGGAGACCAGGACGATGCCGGTCACCCCGTTCCCGTCCAGCGCCCCCGTGTCCGGGACGCCGGGGTTGCTCATCTTGCCCCAGATGGCGAAGGGCTGCATGGTGGCGGTGGCGATCATGAAGATGATCGTCAGCGCGGCCAGGAGGATGTTGAGGGCGATCTCGTTCGGGGTCTTCTGCCGGGAGGCGCCCTCGACCAGGGAGATCATCTTGTCGATGAACGACTCGCCCGGCTTCTGGGTGATCTTCACGACGATCCGGTCGGAGAGCACCTTCGTGCCGCCGGTCACCGCGGACCGGTCACCGCCGGACTCCCGGATGACGGGCGCGGACTCGCCGGTGATCGCCGACTCGTCCACCGAGGCGATGCCCTCGACGACGTCGCCGTCACCGGGGATGACCTGCCCGGCCTCGACCACCACGACGTCGCCCTGCCGGAGTTCGGCCGCCGGGACCCGCTCCTCCCGGCCGTTCACCAGCCGCCGCGCGGTGGTGTCCTTCTTGGCCTTGCGCAGGGTGTCGGCCTGGGCCTTTCCGCGGCCTTCGGCGACGGCCTCGGCCAGGTTGGCGAAGACCACCGTCAGCCAGAGCCAGACCATGATCGCGATCGCGAAGACGGTGTGCTCACGGACGGCGAGGAACGTCGCCCAGACCGCGCCGACCTCGACGATGAACATGACGGGGTTGCGCCACATGACACGCGGATCGAGTTTGCGGACCGCGAGCGGCAGCGAGGTCAGCAGCAGTCTCGGGTCGAGCAGGCCGCTGGAGACCCTGGCCGACTCCTGCCGAGGCGCTTGCTCAGGCGCCTGCCGGGGTGTCTGCAGGGGGGTGGACATCAGTGGATCCCTTCTGCCAGCGGCCCGAGGGCGAGCGCCGGGAAGAAAGTCAGGGCGACGAGGATGAGGGTGACGCCGGCGACCATGCCGACGAACTGCGGCCGGTGCGTCGGAAGCGTGCCCGCGGACACGGGGACAGGGATCTGACGGGCCAGCGACCCGGCCAGGCCGAGGGCCAGGATGATCGGTAGGAACCGGCCCAGCAGCATGCACAGGCCGAGCGCGATGTCGTAGAACCAGGTGTTGACCGTGAGCCCCGCGAACGCCGACCCGTTGTTGTTCGACGCGGAGACGAAGGCGTAGAGCACTTCGGAGAAGCCGTGGGCCCCCGGGTTGTTCATGCCTTCTCGCGGCCCCGCGAAGGCCATCGCGGTCGCGGTGCCGATCAGCACCAGCGCCGGGGTGACCAGGAAGTACATCGAGGCGAACTTGATCTCGCGGGCGCCGATCTTCTTGCCGAGGTACTCGGGTGTGCGCCCGACCATGAGGCCGGCGACGAACACCGTGATCACGGCGAGGATCAGCATGCCGTACAGGCCGGAGCCGACGCCGCCGGGCGCGACCTCGCCGACCATCATGTTCAGCATCAGCACGGCGCCGCCCAGACTCGTGTAGGAGTCGTGGAAGGAGTTCACCGCCCCGGTGCTGGTGAGGGTCGTGGAGGCGGCGAACATCGCCGAGTTCTCGACGCCGAAGCGCTGCTCGACGCCTTCCATCGAGGCGCCGATCGCCTCGGCCACGGTGCCGTGGTGGGCGACCTGCGCGGCGGTGGTGGCAGTGATCGACAGGAGCGCCAGGACGCCCATGACCGCGACGATCGCGTATCCCTGCCGCTTCTGTCCGACCATGCGGCCGAACGTGCGGGGCAGCGCGGAGGCGATGAGCAGGATCAGGAAGATCTCGATCCAGTTGGTCCAGTTCGTGGCGTTCTCGAACGGGTGGGCGGAGTTGGCGTTGTAGAAGCCGCCCCCGTTGGTGCCCAGCTCCTTGATGACCTCCTGGGAGGCGACCGGCCCTCCGGTGATGGTCTGCGAGCCGCCGGTCACCGTGGTGACCGTCTGCGGGTCGATGAAGTTCTGCACGACGCCGCCGGCCACCAGGACGACCGCGCCGACCGCCGCGATCGGCAGCAGGATCTTGAGCGTGGCGCGGGTGAGGTCCACCCAGAAGTTGCCGAGCTCCTCGGTCTTCTTGCGCACGAACCCGCGGACGAACGCGACGGCGACGGCGATGCCGACGGCTGCGGACACGAAGTTCTGGACGGCCAGGCCGCCCATCTGGACCAGGTAGCCCATCGTGTTCTCGCCGGAGTACGCCTGCCAGTTGGTGTTCGCCACGAAACTGGCGGCGGTGTTCCAGGCCACGTGGTCGGGTACGGGGTCGAAGCCCAGGTTCAGGAACAGCTTGTCCTGCAGCCGCTGGAGCCCGTAGAGGAGCAGGAAGGAGACCAGGGAGAACGCCAGGACGCTCTTGGCGTAGGTGCTCCATTTCTGCTCGGAGGCCGGGTTGACGCCGATGACCCGGTAGATGCCACGTTCCACCTTGTTGTGTTTGGTGGAGCCGAGCACCCGGTACATGTAGTCGCCCAGGGGGACGTGCACGAGGGCGAGAGCGACGAGCAAGGAGACGATGAAGACGACTCCCGCGGTGGTGGAGCCCATCTAGAACTTCTCCGGACGCAGTAGGGCCGCTACCAGGAACACGGTCAAGCCGATCGCGAGGATCAGGCCGACGACGTTGTCGGGACTCACAGGCGTCCCACCGCCTTCACGACGAGGCCGAGCAACGCGAAGACCGCGATGGTCAGCGCTATGAGAACGAGGTCTGCCATGGCTGCTGTTCTTCTCCGGTTCGAGGTTCGATTTCGAGGTTCGACGGATGTCGGCACCGGTGTCACATCGAAGAAAACACCCGTTTTTCGCCTTTTCTCCGTTCCTTAACGCCTTCCATACGCCGAACCCGGCCGTCTTTACGGGACTCATACGCGGCCGCTCCCGATCGCCCCGCGGCGCCGGCTCATGCGTTTTGTCAGTGGCCAGTGGTCGGATCGCCATGTCCGTTGCGTTTCAACAGGAGGCGGAGATGAGCGAGATCCTGGTGGAGAGAGCCCACATCGACGCGCTGCTCACCGCGGCCGTGGAGTGGGGCGAACGCGAACCGGAGTACGCGCGGTTCTCCTTCGACAGGCAGAGTCCCGACGGGAGCAGCGGAGTACCGCACTCGCAGGTGAAGCTCACCGGCGAGAACGCGAGCGAACTCGGACGGGAGATCTGGCTCTTCCACTTCGAGATGTGCGACTGGTGGGACGAGGAGGACGAGGAGATCCCCGACGCCGCCGAGGTGGAGGGGTACGCGTTCGACCCGCTGCCGGGAAGCCCCGACCCGCTCGTGATCCTCCGGGCCATCGACTTCTACCAGTACCAGACCGCCCCGGAACAGCTCGAGGACTGGTCGGACACCAACACCTACCAATTCCTGCAGTACCTGCGCTCGATGGCGATCATGCACCTGCCCGGCATCGACCGGGCCCCCTGGGGCATCTCCGACCGCGACGTCTTCCTCGCCTTCGCCGAACCCGGATCATGACGGTGAAGCGCGTGTGACCGGGGGGTGTTCGCGACCGCGTCGAGATGTCATCCGGACGACGGGCGTCGGGACAGGCGCACCTCCTCGAGGTCGAGGGCGGCCTGGATCCGGCGCAGCACGATGTCGTCGATGCGGCGCTCGTCGCGGAGACGGAGCACGACGGCGCGTTTGCGGGCGATCATGGCCAGGCGCAACGCGGCATCGTCCTGGGCGCGCCGTACCGCCAGATCCGTATCGGCGTCCGTGTCGGCGTCGGCGTCCGTGTCGAGGTCGGAGTCGGAGTCGGTGGAACGCAGGATCACCAGGTGGGTCTCGTATTCGCGGCGAAGTCGTTTGAGGACCTCCGGGTCGGTACCGATGTCTTCGGCGATCCGGGGCATCTCGGCGAGCGCCTCCTCCGTGGCGAGGGTCTCGGCGAGGCGGAGCTCCGCGGTGACGGAGGTGTCCGGCGGCAGATGGGCCCAGCGCACCACGACCGGCAGCAGGAGGCCCTGCACCACCAGCGTCGCCGCGATGACCCCGGCCGCCACGAAGACGATCACGTCGCGTCCGGGGAACGGAGCACCCGAGTCCAGCACGGACGGGACCGCGAGCGCGGCGGCGAGCGTGACCGCGCCCCTGAATCCCGCGACCCCGCTGACCACCCGGGCACGGTCGCCGACCCGGCGCGCCCGCCGCCGGGGACGGTGTCCGAGCAGGCGGACCAGGAAGTCGGAGACGAAGAGGAAGGCGAAGCGCACGCCCAGGAGCACCACGAAGACGACGACGACGGCGACCGACGCCCGGACGAGGGCGAGGCTGGTCAGACCGCGCACGGCCGACTGCCACTCCATCCCCACCAGGACGAACAGGGAGCCGTTGAGCAGGAACACCGACAGCGAGAAGAACCCCACCGTCTGCA
Source organism: Actinocorallia aurantiaca (assembly GCF_039533685.1). Lineage (NCBI taxonomy): Bacteria > Bacillati > Actinomycetota > Actinomycetes > Streptosporangiales > Thermomonosporaceae > Actinocorallia > Actinocorallia aurantiaca. Next base: position 106,292 of record NZ_BAAATZ010000032.1, read on the forward strand.
GGCGCGCACCGGCCTGCCCCACGCGCGGGCCGATCTGGCTCATGATGAGCCCGCACACCACGACGGCCAGCACACCGGAGGCCTCGATCGACTCGGCGAAGAGGAACGCGGTGAAAGGGATCAGAAGCATGATCGCGCTTTCCGACATCGGGTCGTTCAGGCGGTGGCGCACCCACCCCCCGACCCAGGCGGTGAGCGCCCCGGCCGCCGCCCCTCCGAGGTAGGCCAGCAGGAACAACCAGGTGACGTGCATCGCGCTCAGCTGTTCCTCACCGACGGTGATGCCGACGGCCAGCCCGTAGACGACCAGCGCGGTGCCGTCGTTGACCAGGCTCTCGCCGCGCAGCAGGGTGACGTCGTGGCGCGGCAGCATCCGGGCCAGCACCCCCACCGCCGTCGCGTCGGTCGGCGCCACGGCCGCCCCCAGCACCCACGCCGGCCCCCAGGAAAGACCCAGCGCGTGCGCCGCCACCGCCACGGCTCCGGCCGTGAGGATGACGAGCACCGTGCCCATCAGGGCGATGTTGCGCAGGCCCCTGCGGATCTCCCGCGGGGACGTGGTCAGGCTCTCCCAGTACAGCAGCGCCGGCAGGAACAGCAGCAGCACCGCGTCGGGCGGCAGGCGCACCTGACGCAGCGCGGGGACGAACCCGAGCAGCACGCCGCAGACCAGCAGCAGCACCGGCGGAGCGACGCTGAAGCGCCGTCCGGCGAGGTTGCACGCCAGCACCGCCACGCCCAGGATCACCACGAGTTCCAGGCCGAGCAAAGGCGCACCTCCCAGGCAGCGGGCCACGGCCGGTCGCTCCGCCGGACCGGTCGATCGCGCACCGGACCATGCGCCATCCCGGACGAACCGACACAGACCAGAACCGAGTTCGCCGAGCATCACGGGTGACGACCGCATCCGGTGGCGGAGCGGTGACATAACTCTGACCGGTATCCCCTCGCGTAAAGCTACGGATGCTCACTTTGAGTGAGCTATGTTTTCCTCATCGCGTCAAAGCTCGGTCATGAATGCGGACGGATACGGGCTGTCCGGTTGCGTCTCGTGAGCGAGTCCGCTTCGGCGGCGCGTGAAGGTCTCGGGCATCTGCGACGGGGGGCTGGGACACGATGACGGGCATGCCTCGCCATGTGGCGTGTGTGATGGACGGGAACGGCCGGTGGGCGGCGCAGCGGTCGCTGCCCCGGACCGCGGGACACAAGGCCGCGGAGACCGCGGTGATCGACGTCATCGAGGCCGCGCATGCGGCCGGGATTCCCTGGCTGAGTCTGTTCGCCTTCTCCACCGAGAACTGGCGACGCCCGGACGGCGAGGTCGACTTCCTGATGGAACTGGTGCGGCGGACCATCCGCAAGCACGCCCTGACACTGCACGCGCGGGGGATCCGGTGCCGGTTCCTCGGCGACTCCGACATCAGGATCCCCCCGGACCTGGCGCGGGACATCGCGGACCTCACGACGCTGACCCGCGACAACAGGCGGATGACGCTGACCGTGGCGTTCGATCACGGCGGGCGCCGCGACATCGTGCGGGCCGCGCGCTCCCTCATCCGCAACCGGGTGCCCGCCGAGCAGGTCACCGAGGAGAGCTTCGCCCATCACCTGCCCTATCCCGACACACCGGACGTGGATCTGGTCATCCGCACGTCGGGAGAGCACCGCATCTCCAACTTCATGCTCTGGCAGGTGGCCTACGCCGAATGGACCTTCCCCCACGTGCTGTGGCCCGACTTCCGGGCCACCCACTTCTGGGAGTGCCTGGACTCCTACCGGGGGCGCGAACGCCGTTTCGGCGCCGTCCGGATACCGACCCCGACGGGAAAGAGCTGACGTAACGGGATCCCCCGCCTGAAGGCGGGGGCTTTCAGTCCAACCGGCTGAGAGCCCGCCATTACCAGCACCAGCCAACACCTATTGGAGGTGACCCGAGTTGGCTACGTTCCACGCAGGACAGAAGACCCACCCATCTGTGCTTCCTCAGGAGTTGGCCCTGGAATCCGAGTCAGTAGACAACCCCGGGATCAGGAACGAAACGGGGCTCGGACGCCGTACGGCACCCGGCGTGGGACATGTGCGAGGGGAGATCACCGGCAGCGTGCCTGCTTCCGGTGGCGTCACCCCGGACCACCAGGTCCGGGAGCCCGGCCGTGAGGCCGACCCCGCCGTGTTCGTCCTCGACCTGCACGGCACCCCGCTCCAGCCCACCAGTCCCGCCAGGGCCCGCAAGCTCCTGGCATCCGGCCGCGCGGTCGTCGCCCGGCACACCCCGTTCGTGATCCGCCTCAAGGACCGCGCCGCCTCCGCCTCGGAGACCGACGGTGTCGAGATCGGTATCGACCCCGGTAGCAAGCACACCGGCATCGTCGTCTTCACCGCCCGGGATGGTGAGCGCCGGGGTCGGTACGGCATCCGGCTCGACCACCGCGGTGCGGCCATCCGCAAGAAACTGGAGCGGCGTTCCGCCTACCGGCGGGGCCGCCGTACCCGCAACCTGCGCTACCGTGCCCCGCGTTTTCTGAACCGCGCCCGCCCGAAGGGATGGTTGCCGCCGTCGCTCCAGCACCGCGTCGACACCACGACCTCATGGGTGGATCGGCTCGCCCGCTGGGCCCCCGTCCAAGCCGTCCACGTCGAGCGGGTGGCGTTCGACACCCACGCCATCAGTGCCGGCCGCCCACTGGAAGGAGTCGAGTACCAGCACGGCACCCTGCACGGCACCGAGACCCGCGAGTACCTCCTCGCGAAGTTCGGCCGGGCCTGCTCCTACTGCGGCACGACGGGCGTGCCCCTGAACATCGACCACATCCGGCCCCGCAGCCGTGGCGGGTCCGACCGGGTCTCGAACCTGACCCTCGCGTGCATCCCCTGCAACCAAGCCAAGTCAGACCGGCCCGTCGAAGAGTTCGCTCCGAAGCGGGCCGCCGACATCCTGAAGCGCGCGAAGGCCCCACTCCGGGACGCCGCCGCCGTCAACGCCACCAGGTGGGCCCTGTGGCGGGCCCTCGACCAGCGCATGCCGACGCGCACCGCGTCCGGCGGGCGCACCAAGTGGAACCGGACCCGGTGCGCCCTGCCCAAGACCCACACCCTTGACGCCCTCGCTGTCGGCACCCTCGACACGGTCACCGCCTGGCCCCGGACTGTCCTGGTCGTCACAGCCACCGGACGCGGCACCTACGCCCGAACCCGCGCCGACAAGCACGGCTTTCCCCGCCTACGCCTGCCCCGCGTCAAGCAGTTCTTCGGCTTCGCCACCGGCGACCTGGTCCGGGCCGTCGTGCCATCTGGGAAGAACGCGGGCACCCATACCGGCAGGGTCGCCGTTCGCTCTTCCGGGAGCTTCGCCGTACGGACCGCAAGCGGTCTCCACACCGCCCGGCACAAGTACTTCTGTCTGCTCCAGCGGGCTGACGGCTACGCCTACACCCGCCAACCTGAAGGAGCAACGCCCTTGACCCAAGGCCGAGGTTCATACGACGGCGGTCCGCCTGGCGGCGAATCGCCTACCCGCTGCTTTGCTCCGCAGGAGCTTCGTTTCCTCTCCCGGCTGAAGCCGGGAGTATCCGCGAAGGAGATCTGATGACCGAGACAGCGGACACCACGGCGGGAGCCGCCGCCTTCGGCGAGGACTCCCTTCTGCACCGGCTCTGCAACGAGGCGCGCTGGGGGCTCGCGGCGACCCGCGCCAGCATCCTGGAGGCCGCGCACCCGCAGATCGGCGCGGCCCTGATCGATCATTCGACGTTCGTGGCGCACCCGTGGCGCCGGCTGCGCAACACGGTGGTCAGCACCCAGCGCATCGTCGGCGGTGACGAGGAGGTCCGCGACAAGGAGGCGACCAGGCTCAACCGGATGCACTCCCGGATCTCGGGCATCGACTCCCGGGGGCGGCCCTACGACGCCATGGACCCCGAGGCGCGGGCCTGGGTGGTGGCGACGCTCTTCGAGTCCACCGTCGCGATGTGCCGGCTGGGCGGGGAACCCCTCGACCAGGCCTCGCAGGAGCGGTTGTACGCCGAGTTCCGGGCCTTCCTCGGCCACATGGGCGACGAGGACGGCGGGCGGCTCCCCGCCACCCTCGCGGAGTTCTGGCCCTACTACGAGAAGATGATCCTCGAGGGCCTGGAGAACACCGAGGCGGTCCACGCCGTGCTCTACCGGCTGTTCGCCGAGGTGCCCGCGCCGCCGCTGCTGCGCGACCACCCCGCGACGTGGGCGGCGGTCCGCGCCCTGGCCGGACCGCTGGCGACCGCCATCACCGTCGCGTCGCTCCCCGAGTCCTACCGGCGGCAGGCCTACCTCAGCACGTTGCCGGGCGCGCGGGTGCTGATGCACGGCGCCTATCTGACGGCCGGGCTCGCGACCCGCTGGCTGCCGTCATCCTGGACCAGGGCCGAGATACTCCTGGACGCCCTGGGCCTCGACACCGGGACGGGGTCGGGCTCGCCGGTGGTGGAGTCGCTGCGCGGCCACGCCGGGAAGGTCGGCGCCCTGCTCCGCCTCGTCACCCCCGTCCCCGCCCGCTCCTGGCCCGGCGGTGCCGCCCGGCGGCCCGCCGAACGGTTCTTCGCCGAGGTGCTGGACCAGACCGGGGACGGATACCTCGACTGGCCCGACCTCGCCGCCATGGCCAGGGAGATCGCCTCCCGCCTCGACCTGGACGAGCAGGCCGAGGACCGGCTCTTCACCGCGTACGCCGCCTGGTGGGAGGAGTTGCGCACCGCCATGGACGCCGACGGCGACGGCCGTATCGACGGGCAGGAGTACGCCACCGCCACCACCCTGGCCGGGCGCGCCCTGATCGAGATCGCCGAAGTCCTCTTCGACGCCGTCGACACCGACGGCAGCCAGACCATCAGCCCCGAGGAGTACCGCTCACTCTTCCGCACGACCTTCGACCACGACCCTGCCGCAGGCGGCTCCGCCGAGCTGTCTCGCAGCGCTTTCATCCGGGAGTTCCTGGCCTTCATGGCGGGCCGCCATCACTCGGCCGCCTACGAGAACCTCCTCACCCAGACCTGAACCCGGCCTTGGACTCGGCCCTGGACCCGGCTCCGGCGCGGGTACAGGTGGCCGCGGTCTCGGCTACGACGGCCTCCTCATCCGCACCTGAACCCGGCCCCGTCGCGGAGTTCACCGGCCTCAGCCGAAACGGCCGAGCCGCATGATGCGAGGCGGTCTCCAGAGCACCTGACACGGCTCAGACGGCCTTCACGAAGTGGTTCTCCCAGGCCCAGGCGGCGACCTCGACCCGGTTGCGAAGCTGGAGTTTGGACTGGATGCCGGACAGGTGACTCTTGACGGTGCTGAGGGAGATGAAGAGCTCCGCGGCGATCTCCTGGTTGGTACGGCCGCGGGCGAGGGCGCGCACGACCTCGAGTTCACGGTCGGACAGCGGTGAGGAGGGGGAACGGCGTGGCGCCTTCGAGGCCGCCAGATGACTCAGCAGGCGGAGGGTGATCGAGGGTGAGATCAGCGCGTCTCCGTTGTGGGCGGCACGGACGGCCTCGACGAGCAGGCCGGGGCCCGCGTCCTTGAGGATGAAGCCGACCGCGCCGCCGCGCAGGGCTCCGTAGACGTACTCGTCGAGGTCGAAGGTGGTGACCACGACGACGCGGAGCGGGTCGGGCAGGTCCGGTCCGGCCAGCGCGCGGGTGACCTCGATGCCGTCCAGGTGCGGCATCCTGATGTCCACCAGGCACACGTCGGGACGCAACCGGCGGGCCAGGGCGATCGTCTCGGGTCCGTCCGCGGCCTCGGCGACCACCTCGATGTCGGGCTGGTCCTCCAGGATGAGCCGCAGGCCGCCGCGGATCATCGCCTGGTCGTCGGCGACCAGCACCTTGATGGGCATCCGGGCTACTCCGAGGAAAGAGGGAGGGACGCGCGCACCGACCATCCGGCGGTCGGGAGAGGACCCGCCTCCAGGGTGCCGCCGAGCCGCTCGACGCGTTCACGCATCCCGATCAGGCCGTACCCGCCGCGCTGGGGGAACCGGGAGGGCACCGAAACGGCATCGTCGGTGACTTCGATGGTGAGCCCCTCATGTGTCCGGCCGACCTCGACGGTGACCGAGCGGGTGTGCGGGGCGTGGCGTGCGATGTTCGTCAAAGACTCCTGGACGATCCGGTACACCGTGCTGCTCACCTCCTGCGGCCAGTCTTCCGTGTCGTCGGGCTCGGTGAGGCGGACGGGCGGGCCCTGCTCACTGAAGCGCTCGGTGAGCGTACCGAGCCTTTCCGGCCCCGGCGAGGTCGGCGGGGCGTCGCCGGTGTCGCGCAGCAGCCCCACGGTGCGGCGCATCGCGGTCAGGGCCTCGGACCCGGCCGCTTCGATTTCGGCCAGAGCGTCGACCGCCCGCGCCGGGTCCTTTCGGGCGACGATCTGCGCGGCCTGGGTCTGGAGCACGATGCCCGTGAGGTGGTGGGCGACGATGTCATGGAGTTCCCGGGCGAGCTCCAGCCGTTCGTCCTGGCGCACCTTCTCGACGGTGGCTCGGGCCCGGCCGTCGAGGAACCGCCGCCGCCACCCGAAGGCGACGGCGACGGCCCAGCCCGCGGTGGCCCATACCGGAACGGCGGCGGTCCCCCACAGCCACGTGCCGACGACCACCAGGGCGCCTCCCGCCGCCACGGCGCAGGCCCGGGCCGGCGGTGCGGTCCTGACCGCCGTGCCGGTGAGCACCGCCAGACCGAGAACGGTGTCGGGACCGGGCTGCTGAGGCAGGTCGAGGACCTCGACCGCTCCGATAGCCGCGGCCGTGACGGCCAGACCCGCGAACGCCGCTTTCTCCCGCCACCGCCGGTGCAGGAGCGCGAGCCCGCACACCGCCGTTCCGACGGCGCAGCCGAACAGCCAGTGCGCGCCGCCCCAGGTGGTGCCGATCATGTACGCGGTGGTGGTGATCGTGAGGGCGAACACGGTGCCGAGTCCGATGCCGCCGACGATCCCGCCCGGTCGATCCGTACGGTTCATACCGTTCATCCCGTCAGCTTGGCCCGCGTCGGACGCGCCAGAGGCCGAACGCCGTCAGGAGACCGCTGAGCAGCAGGTAGAGCCCGGTCTCGCGCCATTGGAACGCCCAGTACCGGCCGCCGGGGTGGTAGTCGACCTCGAGGTGGAGGCCGAGTCCGCCCAGGCAGGCGGCGGTGTCGCCGAACGTTCCCCTGGTGTCGGTCTTCGGCGGGTCGTCGAGGCAGGCGTTGAAGGCGCTCTTTTCGAGCGGGTCGCCGTCGGCGGTGAGCAGCGGGCTCGTGCGGCTGACCCACGCGTCGGGGCGTCCGGGGACCGTGATCCCTCCGATGACCGCGTCGCCGCTGAAGTTGCCCAGGTTGCGTGCCTGGTTCACGGCCTCGGCCGTCATGGCCAGGGTCGTCCGCTGCGGTGCCATGAGATGGGACCGGATCACGTTGGGCACGAAGAACTGGAAGGCGAGGAAACCGACCAGCGTGATGGCCATCGCGGGCAGTGTCCGGCGGACGAGGAGCCCGACGACGGCGCCGAACACGACGGCGAACACGGCGTAGGCGGCGGGGACGAGGTCGCGGGAGCCGAAGAGGACGGTGCTGAACCGGTTGCCCGCCGCCTCGTCGACCGGAGCGGCCGCCCAGGTGAGCAGCGCTCCGGCCGCTCCCGCCGTGATCGCACCGGCCAGGACGGTGAACGCGAGCCTGCTCGCGAACCAGCGGCGCCGGGTCACGCTCTGGTTCCACACCAGCCGGTGGGTGCCCGCCTCGAACTCCCGCGCGACGAGCGGAGCTCCCCAGAACGCGCCGATGAGCGCGAGCGCCAGACCGAGCCCCGCGGCCAGGAGCAGCAGCGTGTTCTGGTAGCCGGACTGGAACTGGTTCATGATCTGCCCGCAGTCGCCGCCACGCCCGCAGCGGGTGAGAGCGGAGGCGTGGGCGTCGCGGATGTCCGTACCGAGGTACAGGAGGTATGCCGCGAACAGGGCCAGCGTGACGGCGGCGACGCACGCCTGGAGGCGGAACTGCCGCCAGCTCAACCAGATCATCGCCGCGCCTCCCCCGCCGCCCGGGTCATGTAGGCGAGGACGAGTTCCTCGAGCGTGACGGGCTCGGCTCGAGGCGGTGGCACGGCGCCGATCCGTACGATCGCGTACTCGCCGTTCACCCGGACGGGCTCCACGCCGTCGGGCGACCCGTCCCGAACCGGCACCCGGCGATGCGCGGCGAGCAGTTCCCGGACGTCACCGGCGAGCTGCACGCGGGAGTCGCACAGCACGATGAGGTGGTCGCAGACCTGCTCGACGTCTCCGAGCAGGTGCGACGACAACACAGCGCTGGCGCCGAGTTCGGCGACGAAATCCGTCAGGCTCTTCAGGAATCCTTCGCGGGCCAGGGGGTCCAGCGCGGCGGCGGGCTCGTCGAAGATCAGCAGGTCGGGGCGCTTGGCCGCCGCGACCGTCAACGCCAGCTGCGCCCGCTGCCCGCCCGACAGCCCGCCCGCCTTCTGCGCGAGGTCGAGCCCGGCACGTGCGATCCGCCGCTCGGCCAGCCTTCCGTCCCATGACGGGTTCATCCGCGCCCCCATGCGCAGGTGGTCGGCCACGCTGAACGTCCCGTACACCGGCGCGTTCTGGGCGACGAACCCCACCCTCGCCAGATGCGCGGCGTGCGCCGCCGGGCGTTCTCCCAGCACCCGCAGCCTGCCGGACGTCGGTTCGATCAGGCCGCAGGCCAGATGCAGCAGCGTCGATTTCCCGGCCCCGTTCGGGCCGACCAGCCCGACCACGCTCCCCTGGGGAACCGTGAAATCGACGCCGCTCAACGCGGTCCGCCGTCCGTACTTCTTCGTCAGCCCCTCGGCGTACAGCACCGGGGGCGAGGATCCTTGATGTGGCATGGCCCCATCCTGGAAAATCGCCCCTTATCTCGACATCACCCCAAAGCACGGTTCCCTCTCTACCCAACCGTACTTTCGGCCATTTGATCTCCTCCGGCTTCCGGTCATAGTCCTGCCAGGTCTCCCGCGATGGCGTGCAAGGTCTCACGGCTGATGAGGCCGGTCGCCAGTTCGGAGATCTCCAGGAGTGAGAACGGCAGCGCCTCGGGCAGCATCGGGCTTTCCATGAGCGCGCCCAGATGACGGCGCAGTACCGCCTCGGCAGCGGGTTCGGCGAGGAGGTCGCGGGTGGGGGTGAGCACGCCGAGCCTTGAGGAGGGGAACTCCCCGGCGGTGAGCGGTGGCCGTTCCGCCGCCTGCACCTGCTCCCACTGCTTTTGGACGAGCAGGTGGTCACGGGTCACGGGACCGTTCTGCGGCAGGCCCAGCCGCTCATACTGCTCCAGAGGGGCTTCTTCGATGCGCAGCAGCCTGGTCAGCAGCGTGGCCATGCGGAGTTCGAGGTCGTCGTCGATCAGCGGCGACCGTTGTTCCGGGTCGCTTTCCAGGTCGTAGAGGAGGGTTCCGAACGCGTACGGGTCGGTGTAGGAGTAGCCGGGTACGCGGAGCGTCGAGACGCCCTTGGTGAAGGAGAACGGTTCGGCGAGGGCGGCTTGACGCAGGGTCTCCACCGGGAACCGGCCCCGCATGTGCGTCGGCATCAGCGTGTACTCGGCGAGGGGCTGGTTGCCTTGGGCCGCGCACGCCCGCATGTAGACGTACCGGCCGTCGGTGACGCTCACGTGGCCGCCGAAGCAGCCGAACAGCCCCGCGTCGCGTACCGGGACGTCTTCGGCCACGACGTCGCGGAGCGGCATGCCCCGCATGTCAGGGGTCCGTTCGACGCCGAAGAACTCCAGCAGCGTCGGCCCGAAGTCGATCGTCTGAACCAGGCTCTTCCGGCGTTCTCCCGCGACGCGGCTGCGCGGGTCCCAGACGAACAGAGGGGTGTGGATGGTCTCCTCCCAGAACGGCGGCGTGTTCTTGCCCCACCAGTCGTGTTCGCCGAGCAGGAGTCCGTGGTCGGTGCAGACGATGAGCAGGGTGTCCTCCCACAGCGAAAGGCCGTCCATCAGGTCGAGGACCCGGCCGAGGGAGCGGTCGCACATGGACAGCAGCGCCATGTACTGGTTGCGCAGGTGGGTGACCTGTTCGGGGGTCTCGGTCACCCGTTTGTAGTCGGGCCAGTCGAAGTGCGGGCCGTCGTAGTCCTCGGGGTAGAGCTTCTTGTAGTCGTCGTAGCTGAAGAACGGCTCGTGCGGGTCGAACGTCTCGATCTGGAGGAACCAGTCGTCCTCGGTGTGGTTGGTGCGGATGAAGTGCAGGCCGGCGTCGAACGTCTGGGTCTGCGGGTGGTCGGCCTCCTCCGCCAGGTAGAGGCGGTTGATCCAGTCCTGGCGGCGCAGCGGGCCGGCGGTGTGCGGAACGCTCTCGGGGATGTCGGGATCGGCGACGTGCCCCTTCCACTCGTCGCCTTCCTGGCCTCGGAAGAGTTCGAAGGTGTTGTAACGCGGGTGGTAGGTGGCGCCGCCGTCGAGCCAGTAGTGCTGGTGGTCGGTCGCCAGATGCGTGTAGACGCCGTTCTCCTTGAGGATTTCCGGGACCGAGTCGTCGAAGGGCTCCAGAGGGCCCCATCCGCGGTGCAGGAAGTTGTGGCGGCCGGTGTGCATCTCGCGCCGTGCGGGCACGCACGGCATGCTTCCGCCGTAGCAGGTGTCGAAGGTGGCGGTCCGTTCGGCGAGGCGGGTGAAGTTGGGCGCGTGCACCCCTTCGGCCCCGTACGGCGGCAGGAACCGCCGGTTGAGGCTGTCGAACATGACCATGATGGCTTTCATCGGACGCTCCTGATCCGCATGACGGACGCGGCTCCCAGTGCCATGATGAGCGCGGCGGCCGCGTACAGGGCCTGGTAGTCGTCGAGGAGGGCGAGGACGGCCCAGCCGACGGCCGCGTAGAGCGGGACGTTCTGCGCGGCGTTGATGATGCCGAGGTCGCGGGCGCGGGTGCGCTGGTCGGGCAGGACGTCGGTGACCAGTGCCTGGTCGACCGACAGGAACGCGCCGAGGCCGATGCCGAGCAGCACCGAGCTCACGATCGCGGTCGGCCAGCTCGGGGCGATCGCCAGCAGCAGGGCCGCGGCGGCCTGGAGCGCGCCGGCGAGCGCCACCAGTTCTCTGCGGCGTCCCAGCCGGTCGGAGAGCCTGCCGCCGAGGAAGCCGGACACGGCGCAGAACACCAGGTAGACGAGCGTGAGGATCAGCAGTGAGGTGTCGGGGTCCTCGCGGTGCAGGACGTCGTCCAGGAAGTACAGCAGGTAGGCCGTCCCGATGCCGTTGCCCGCGTTGATCAGCACGCGCGAGGCCAGCGCCCAGTAGTAGTCGGGATGCTCGCGCGGACGGGGGAAGGGCACCTTCTCCCCGGCCTTCACCCATGCGCCGGGCTGCGTGGCGGGGGCGGGGCGGTCGCGTCCGCCCAGCAGGAACGGGGCGGCGGACACCGCCGCCAGCAGCGCGATCACGGCCCAGCTCGCTCCGAGCGAGGTGACCAGCATCGTCACGATCACCATGCCGACGACGACGGCGACCACCTGGGGCACGCCCATCGCCGCCGACGCCGTCCCGCGCCGGTGCGGCGGCACCCGGTCGGCGATCACCGCGCTGAGCGCCACCAGGAACGAGGACGTGCCCATCGAGACCAGCACCATCAGCGCCGCCACGACCCGCCAGTCGTCCTGCGAGCCCACCAGCGCGAACGGGACGCCGCCCACCGCCAGGCCGCCCACCGCCCAGATCCGGCGGCGTCCGAACCGGCTCCGCGTCCGGTCGCACGCCATGCCCGCGAGCGGCACGCAGACCACCGCGACCGCCGCGTTCAGGATCAGGAGGAACGACAGGATGCCGACCTTGCGCTCCGGTTCGATGATCCCGATCAGATGGGGGGTCATGAACTGGGGCGGCATCATGACCAGCAGCCAGTAGGCGAACCAGGTGAGCGAGTAGCCCAGGAACCAGTCGCGGCCGAGGCCGGGAGGGTCCGGTGCGGGAGGCGGGGGGTTGCGTCCTGGAAGCATGTTCACCTCAGCGCGGGGGGCCACGGTCCGGGTAAGGGATATCATCGATCCCGGCAAAAGTGAACAAGGCTCATGTTATTGCGGGTCAGCGATCTCGCGGAAGTAGGCGCGCAGCATGCGCGCGCCGAGTGCGATCACCGCGGGATCCCCGTCCTCGTGCGCCTGGAAGGCGAGTCTGAGCAGACCGTCGGTGGAGGTGATGGCCACCAGCAGCACCCGTTCGGGGTCTGGCAGGGGCGGCAGGTTCGCCTCCCGGAGGCCGAGCGCGTACAACTCCCCGGCCATCGCCGTGTCGGCGCGGCGGACGAGGTCGGCGTCGAACGGGCTGCCGTCCCCGGGGTCGGCCACGAAGAATCCGGGCAGGACGCGGCGCATCGCGAGGATCTCGTCGTAGACCAGGACCGCGGCCTCGCCCCAGTCTCCCGCGGACTCCCCCGCGAGCCGTTCGCGGACCCGCGCGAGCAGCAGCCCGAGGTTCCGCGAGGCCAGTGCCTGGAGCAGGCCGGCCTTGCCGTCGAAGAACTGGTACAGGGTGCCGATCGGGACACCCGCCCGCCGGGCGACGCCCCTCGTCGTCAGCGCGTCGTGGCCGACTTCGGCGAGGAGTTCGGCGCAGGCGTCGAGCAGCCGCTCGAACCGCTCGACACTGCGGCGCTGCACCGGCGCGCGCCGTACGCCTCCGGTCATGGGCCGCCCCCCAATCTGGAAATATGACACTTGTTCATGTTCTAATGCCGTCATCGCTCATGCTAGAACGGGAGTCACCCATGGACGCGCTTCCCCGCTTCCCCGACGGGTTCCGCTGGGGCACCGCCACCGCCGCGTACCAGATCGAGGGCGCGGTCCAGGCCGACGGGCGGGGCACGAGCATCTGGGACGCCTTCTGCGCGCAGCCCGGCCGGATCAAGAACGGCGACACCGGCGAGACCGCCTGCGACCACTACCACCGCTGGCCCGAGGACGTGGCTCTGATAGCCGGCCTCGGCGCCGACGTCTACCGGTTCTCCGTCGCGTGGCCGCGTGTCCAGCCGGACGGCCGCGGCCCCGCCGAGACCCGGGGCCTGGACTTCTACGAACGCCTGGTCGACGCCCTCCTCGAACACGGCATCGCGCCCTTCCTGACCCTCTACCACTGGGACCTGCCGCAGGCGCTCGAGGACCTCGGCGGCTGGACGAACCGCGACACCGCCCACCGCTTCGCCGACTACGCGGCCCTCGTCGCCGACCGGCTCGGCGACCGGGTCGCCGCCTGGATCACGCTGAACGAGCCGTTCGTCCACATGTCGGAGGGCTACAGCCTCGGCACCCACGCACCCGGCAGGATGCTGCTGCTGGACGCCCTCCCGGCCGCCCACCACCTGCTGCTCGGCCACGGCCTGGCGGTGCCGGCGCTACGCGAACGCGCCACCGGCGAGATCCTGCTGACCAACAACTACAGCCCGGTCTGGACAGCCGCCGACACCCCCGCCGACCGGGCCGCCGCGGACGCCTTCGACGCCCTCCAGAACCGCCTGTTCACCGATCCTCTCCTCCTGGGCCGCTACCCCGACCTGTCCGCCTACGGGATGACCGAGTTCCCGTTCGTCCAGGACGGCGATCTGGCCCTGATCTCCGCGCCGATCGACGGCCTCGGCGTCAACTACTACAGCCCGACCCGGGTCGCCGCGCCCGCCGGATCGGCACCGCACGAAGGCCCGTCCGTGCTGGGCGAGGTGGGCGACCGGATCCAGGAAGTGGGCCTGCCCTTCGAGGACGCCCCGATCGACGGCCACCCGGTGACCGCGTTCGGCTGGCCCGTCGTCCCCGACGCCCTGCACGAACTCCTCACCGGCCTGCGCGCCCGCTACGGGACGGCCCTCCCCCCGATCACCATCACCGAGAACGGCTGCTCCTCCCACGACGAGCCCGGCAGCCCCGACGACGACCGCGTCGCCTACCTGGACGGCCACCTCCGGGCCCTGCACCGCGCCATCACCGACGGCGTGGACGTCCGCGGCTACTTCGTCTGGTCTCTGCTGGACAACTTCGAGTGGGCCGAGGGCTACAGCCAGCGCTTCGGCCTCGTCCACGTCGACTTCGAGACCCTGGAACGCACCCCGAAGGCGTCCTACCACTGGCTCCGCGCCCAGCTCGAGTCCCAGCGCCGACCGGACGCGCCGTCCGCTCCCTGAAACGGACGGCGGAGCTCATCCCCGATCGCCGGTCGTGGCGTTCGGGACCGGGGAGCCGGACGACAGCACCCGGGCGGTGAACGCGTCGACGGCGTTGATGACGGCTTCGAAGCGCGGCGAGTGGAACAGGTCGAAGGCGTGCTGCCCGCCGGGCAGCTCGGCGTAGACGACCGGCCGGGTCGAGGACTCGCGTAGGCGCTCGGCGAAGAGCCGGGCGTCCTCGGCCGGGACGACGGTGTCGTGGTCTCCGTGGACGAGGAGGAACGGCGGCGCGTCCGGCCGGACACGGGCCGAGGGCGAGGACCGCGAATCCATACCGTAGTAGGGGCCGTAGTAGCCGCCCAGGCCGATCACCGCCTTGATAGAGGCACCCAAACCGGCCTCGTCGGGAGTGAGCGCCATCAGGGACGCCAGGTGGGCGCCGGCCGAACTGCCCGCCAAGACGATCCGATCAGGGTCGCCTCCGTACGCGCGGCCGTGTTCCCGGACCCAGGCGAGCAGCTTCCCGGCATCTTCCAGGTGCTCCTGCAAGGTCGCCTGAGGGCGCAGCCGGTAGTTCGCGCTGATGCACACCCAACCCTGGTCGGCCATGCGGTAGAGGAGCGGCAGGGACTGGCTGTTCTTCCGGCCCGACGTGTAGCCGCCGCCGTGCAGGTGGATGAGGATCGGGGCCGAGGGCAGCCGGGAACGGTGCCTGTAGAGGTCCAGGAGGTTGCGCCTGCCGGCCGGACCGTACCGGAGGTCGGCGATGCGTTCCACCGCGTGGCGGCGGCGGAAGAAGGGCCGCAGCAGGATGCGTCCGTACGGCAGGCGGGACGAGACGGGCACCGCGCCCATGGCGCGCTGTACGGCGGGCAGCGCTCGGCGTCCGCGCCAGGCCACCAGGCCGAGACCCGCCATGGTCACCGCCGCGCCGGTGGCGAGGAGCGGAGTCAGGTCGCCCTGGACGAGGGTGAGGACCGTGGCGGCCAGGAGCCAGGCGAACGCCGCGAAGGGCAGTTCGTTGACGGCGACGGCGAGGCGGAAGGCGAGCATGGCCAGCGGCCGGGGCCGGGCAGGGGCGGTCAGCGCGAGCAGGGTGCAGATCGCGATGTAGACCAAGGTGATCAGGTATCCGTAGGGAGGGTTCATCGGCGCACCGGCCCGGGCACGGCGGGGGCGGTCGCAGACGCGCCGATCACGGCGAGCGGGGGTCCGGTGATGGGGATGTTCATACCGGTCAGCCTCGCCTCCTCGCCTGGTCCGTCGCATCGGGCGAGCGGTCGCGCACCGCCCTCCTCGAGCAGGGGCGGGGTCCGACTTTGGTAGGTGACGGCTCCGCCGCACCGGGGATTAGCCTGAGACGGTGATCGAGACCCACCCTCCCCGTCCGGTCGCGGTGGCGAGCGTGTTCCTTGGAATGGGCGTGCTGACCGCCGTGTCGCTGTGGGGGCAGGCCGGCGGGTCCCTGCTGTGGCTGGACGCCGCGGTCGCGGTGGTGAGCCTGGCCGCGGCCGTCGCCCAGCTGTGGTGGCCGTCCTCCGGAGCGCTCGCCGCCACCCTGCTCGCCGCGGCCTCCCCGGCGGCCACCCCGGCGGCGACGATGGGGGCGTTGCAGGTGGCCCAGAGCAGGCGATTCCCCGTCGCCGCGGCGGTGGCGGCGGCGGGAGTCGCGGCCCACCTGGTCCAAGGACTGTGGCGGCCCGGCTCCGGCATCTCCCTCCGCTGGTGGCTGCTGCTGATCTGCGCCGCGTACGGCGCGTTGCTCGGCTGGGGCGCGTGGGCCCGTTCCCGTCGCGCGCTGCTCATCTCGCTGCACGAGCGTGCCCTGCGCGCCGAGGCCGAACAGGGCAGGCTGGTCGCCGAGGCCCGTATGGCCGAGCGGCACGCGCTCGCCCGGGAGATGCACGACGTGCTGGCCCACCGGTTGTCGCTGGTGGCCACCCACGCCGGAGCGCTGGAATACCGCCCGGATTCCTCCCCCGACCAGCTGTCCCGGGCCGCCGGGGTGGTCCGCACCGGAGTGCACCAGGCGCTGGAGGAGCTGCGCCAGGTCATCGGCCTGCTGCGTGAGGAGGACGATGCGGACGAGGGCCTGGAGCCTCGGCCCACTTTGTCCGACCTGCCGCGGCTGCTCGCCGAAGCACGGCAGGCAGGCCAGCCGGTACTGCTGCGCGACGAGGCCGCCGACGTCGCCGAGCTCCCGGCGGGCACCGCCCGGGCCGCCTACCGCGTCGTGCAGGAGGGGCTGACCAACGCGCGCAAGCACGCCCCCGGCCTGCAGGCCGAAGTGGTGCTGCGCGGCGCTCCCGGTGAGGACCTGCTGATCGACGTCCGCAACCCGATGCCCGCGGCGGGCCAGGCCCCTCTCACCCCGGACGGCGGGCTCGGCCTGGTCGGGCTCACCGAGCGGGTACGACTGACCGGAGGGCGGCTGGACCACCAGATCACCGGCGGGCTGTTCCGGCTCCGGGCGCGGCTACCATGGCCGACGTGATCCGCGTGCTGCTGGTCGACGACGACGCCCTGGTCCGCGCCGGGCTGTCCATGATGCTGGACGGCATCGCAGGCATCACCGTGGTCGCGGAGGCCGCCGACGGCCAGGAGGCCGTCACCGCCGCCGACGCCCACGCCCCCCAGGTCGTCCTGATGGACCTGCGCATGCCGCGGGTGGACGGCATCACCGCCACCCGCCGGCTGCGCGCCCGCGCCCGCCCTCCGGAGGTGATCGTGCTGACCACCTTCGACACCGACGAGAACGTCCTGCACGCGCTGCGCGCCGGCGCCAGCGGCTTCCTCCTCAAGGACACCCCGCCCTCGCAGATCGTGGAAGCCGTCACCCGGGTCGCCGCGGGAGACCCGATCCTGTCCCCGAGCGTCACCCGCCGGCTCATGGAGCGCACCGTCGCCCAGACCGGATCCTATGAGCGGGCCCGTGCCGTCCTGGCCGCCCTCACCCCGCGCGAGCACGAGGTGACCCTCGCGATCGCCCGAGGCCTGACGAACGCGACCATCGCCGCCGAACTCGCCATGAGCATCACGACGGTGAAGGCGCACGTCTCCAGCATCCTCACCAAACTCGACCTGGACAACCGCACCCAGATCGCCCTCCTCGCCCACGACGCGGGACTCGCCTGACCCAAGCCGCGTCAGTCCAGGCAGAACTCGTTGCCCTCGGGGTCGGCCATCACGATGAAGCCGGCGCTCATCGGGGGCTTGGGCTCGTCGCGGCGTATCCGCGTCGCTCCCAGCGCGACGAGCCGGGCGCACTCGGCCTCCAGTGCCGCCATCCGCTCCTCCCCCTGCAGTCCGGGGGCCGCGCGGACGTCGAGGTGGACGCGGTTCTTGGCGACCTTGTCCTCCGGCACCTGCTGGAAGAACAGGCGGGGCCCCTGCCCGTCCGGGTCCTCGATGGCCGATCTCGTGTTGCGCTGCTCCTCCGGTACGCCGATCCGGGCGAGGAAGCCGTCCCACGCGGCCAGCGGGTCTGCGCCCTCCGGCAGGTCGACGCCGGGCGGGCCGGGGTGGACGTAGCCCAGGACGTCGCGCCAGAAGGAGGACAGCGCCCGCGGGTCGTGGGCGTCGAAGGTGACCTGGATGTGGCGGCTCATGGGGTTGCTCCGTTCGTGTGCAGGTAGAGGTCGCGCAGCAGGCAGACCTCGGACAGGTGGTGGATCAGCTCGCGGTGGATGTGCAGCACCAGATCGGCCATGGGCAGCTCGGGGAAAGGCTCCTTCTCGCCGACCGGGACCCGGAGCCCGGCCGCGCCGAGGCCGCGCACCCCGGCCAGCCAGACGTCGAGCTGGACCTCGAGCTGGTCGAGCGCGGTGGCCGCGCCGCCGGCGTACTCCCAGGTCTCGTACGACGCCGCCGGCGCACCGAAGTGCGCCGCGTTGCGCGTGGCGAGCACGCCGACGATGACGTGGCCGAGTCGCCAGGCGATCGTGGTGAAAGGCGTAGGGACCGGCTCCGGGAAGGCGTAGTCGATCGTGAAGTCACCGGAACCGGGCTGCACGGGCATCGTCGAGTCGCCACGCCGCCGTACGCTCCAGGCGTCCGGCACCGGCGACCAGAAGTACTCGTCGTCGGTGAGGCCGTCGAGCCGGGCTCGCAGCTGGTGGTTCCAGTGGAATTCCCACTGCTCACGCAGTGTCCGGTTCCAGTCGAGGTCGTCTGCGTCCATGGATCCACTCTGACACCCATGGCGGACGGGATCGGTCCGCTATCTCTGACAGGGTGGGCGATATGGGCGCGACAGGCGGGGATGAGCGGAGTACGACGGAGCGGGTGCTCACCCTGCTCGGGCTGCTGCAGCAGCGGCAGGTCTGGACCGGCCCCGAGCTGGCCGACCGGCTCGGGGTCACGCCGCGCACGGTACGGCGGGATGTCGAGCGGCTGCGCTCGCTCGGCTATCCGGTGCACGCCGGTCAGGGCGTCGGCGGCGGCTACCGGCTCGGGGCCGGGCAGGACCTGCCGCCGCTGCTTCTGGACGACGAGGAGGCGATCGCCACCGTGGCCTCACTGCTCGCCGGCGCGGGCGGCGGCGTCGCCGGAGCCGGTGACGCCGCGCTCCGGGCGCTGACCAAGCTCGACCGGGTGCTGCCCACCCGGCTGCGGCACGAGGTGCACGCGCTCTCCGGCTCGGTGGAGTCCTTCGGCGGAGGCCGCACGCCGGTCGACCCCCAGGTGCTCATGACGTTGGCCAGAGCCTGCCGCGACGAGGTCGAGGCCGGTTTCGACTATCCGTCCGGGGGCGAGGTGCGGGAGCGGCGGGTCGAGCCCTACCGCCTGGTCGCCTCCGACCGGCGCTGGTACCTCCTCGCCTACGATCTCGACCGCGACGGCTGGCGCAACTTCCGCGTCGACCGGATGACCGGTGTGTCCGCGCGGACCTGGCGCTTCCGCCCGCGCGCGGCGCCCGACGCGGCGACGTACGTGCAGGAGAACGTGGCGAGCCGGGTCTACCCGCACCAGGCGCGCTTCCTCGTGCACGCCTCGGCGGCGCGGGTGCGCGCGCAGATTCCGGCGTCGGCGGCCGTCGTACGAGAGCGGGGAGACGAGCTCTGCGAGGTGCTCAGCGGCGCCGAGAGACTCGACTCCGTGCTCATGCACGTGCTCCTGCTGGGGCACGACTTCGAGGTGCTCGACCCTCCCGAGCTGCGAAGGCGCTGCCGCGTGCTGGCCGAGAGACTGCTGTCGGCCGGTGCGGCGGCCTCACCGGCGCCGGCCGCGGAGGATCCCTGAGCCGCGAACCCCTCCGCCACCTCTACGCCGAGCACGCCGACCCGAGCCGCGGACCAGGTCACACCGTCCACGCCCTCATCGCCGCGGACATCGGTGCCGTCCGCATGGCGGCCTTTAAGGATGGACGTCAGACGGTTCGGGAGGCGGAGAGGCGGGATGCCATGGCGGGGATTCCCCAGGCCTTCTCCTGGGCGCGGGAGGCTTCGTGCAGCTTGTTGACGAGTTGGTACGGGTCCTTGACGAGGTCGTAGTACTCGCGGAAGAGGACTTTTCCGCTGCCGACGGGTTTTCCGGACGCGTCGGTACGGAGGTCGTAGTACTCGGTGTACTGCTCGGTCTTGGTCACGTAGGACGCCCACGAGTGAGGGAGGCGGGGGTCGACTCCTCGGCGCCAGAACTCCACGAGGAGGTGGTCTCGCGAGCCCCGGCGGAGAAGCGACCGGCCGTCCTGGGGCGTGCGGGGCCTGATCCCGGCCGCGTCCAGCACCGTCGCCGAGATGTCGATGTTGGCGACGAGTCGGCGGTCCTTGGTCCCGGACGCGAGGCCGCCCGTGGGCCAGGACAGGTAGAACG
The DNA here is from genome assembly GCF_039533685.1 of Actinocorallia aurantiaca. Taxonomy (NCBI): domain Bacteria; kingdom Bacillati; phylum Actinomycetota; class Actinomycetes; order Streptosporangiales; family Thermomonosporaceae; genus Actinocorallia; species Actinocorallia aurantiaca. The sequence continues at coordinate 126,239 of NZ_BAAATZ010000032.1, forward strand.
GCACCTCGATGGCGGGGCGGTAGGGCACCGACTTCCGGGCCCAGCCGTGGTCGGCCCACAGGAAGCCGTTGTCCCCGATGAAGATCACGAGCGTGTTGTCGAGCTGGCCGGTGGCCTTGAGCTCGTCGCGCAGGGCCTGGACCATGTCGTCGACGGACATGAGCGTGCGCATCTGCTGGCGGCGGATGGTCTGGCCGCGGGTCTTGGACACGTCGGCTTCACGCAGGTAGGCGGGCTTGTCGCGCTGGTCGGCCTCGGACATGGAGGGGCGTCCCGACCAGGCCGGCACGCGCGCGTTCTCGTACCGCTCCTCCGGCGTGAAGGGCGCGTGCGAGGCGTACGGGGCCACGTAGGCGAACCAGGGCCTCGAGTCGGTCTCGCCCTTCCGGATGAAGTCGCGTGCGAAGTCGCGGATGCGGTGGGTCGTGTAGCCGGGGAGCTTGGCGACCTTCCCGTTGTGGTTGAACCGGCCGTCGACGTAGCCGACGGGGCTGAGCACGGCGAAGTCCTCGAAGTGCTCCGGCGGGCTGGCGATCCGCCACTCGTTGAGGAACTTGCCGAACATGCCGTTGCGGTAGCCCGCGTCCCTGAGGTGCCGCTGGATCGTGGCGTCCTGGTCGAGGAGCAGTTTCTGGTGGTTGTCGCGGACCCCGTGGTTGTGGGCGTAGCGGCCCGAGAAGATGGAGGCCCTCGCCGGGGCGCACAACGGTGTGGTCGTGTGCCCGTGGACGTACTCCACGCCCCCCTTGGCCAGCCATTTGCGCGTCTTTCGCAGCGCCCACGCCGCGTGCTTGGGATGGTCGTCGGTGACGATCAGCAGCACGTTCGGCCGTTTCGCGGCCCTCTCCTCCTCCTGGATCGGCCGGGCCTCTGCCTGTACCTCCAGGAGCTGCCGGCTTCCGGGCATGCAGCCCGCGCCGACCGCGGCGGCCGCGGTCGCCCCCGCAAGGAAACCGCGTCTCCCCAGCTGCACTCGCGCGCCCAAGAGGTCACCTCTCTCTTCCACCGGGCGAGATCCTGATGCATGATCGCATGCACAGAATGCCTAAAAGACGAAAAACAACCCAGAAATTAACCCTACTTTTCAGGTAGGGATTAAGTCAATGAGCCCACGGCCCTCTTCGCGAGAATTCCCCAAAGCGACCCGGAGCGTCGGCGCCCGTCTCGACCCGGGCGCTTTACGACGTAGATTATTATCCCCTACCCGGCGGCAGACCGGGCAAACTCCACCGAAACCCGCCTCGACACCTTCCGGCCCGGCCGCCGCGTCGCGCCCGATGAGCGCACCGGGCGCCGTAAGGCCGCGCCTTCCAGACGGGTCCCTCCCGACCGGTCCCGCCGCCTAGGATCCTCTTGGTCGACGATCCCGGTCGCTTACACTCGTGCAGAACATATTTTCAGAATGGGGGCGGGCGGATTGGGCGCGGACATCGCGGGCGCGGGCGGGACCGAGGGGGCGGCAGGCGCCCGGTTCCCCCAGGAGCTGATGTACGCGGCCGCCACCCAGTACTACCTCGAGGACGCCAACCAGGCCGACATCGCCCGCCGGCTCGGCGTCAGCCGGGCGACGGTGAGCAGGCTGCTCACCGAGGCCCGGAGGCAGGGCATCGTGGAGATCCGGGTCCGCAGGCCCGCCGGGCTGGAGGGGGGCCGGCTCGCCGCCGAGGTCGCCGAGGCCGTGGGCCTGCGCCAGGTGCACCTGGTGCCCAGGGCCGAGGGCCCCAGGCTCGGCCCCTGGCTCGCGCCCGGCGTGGCGCGCGCCCTGGCCGCGGTCGGGCCGCTGCCCGGCGACGTGATCGTGGTGTCGTCCGGCTCGACGGTGTACGAGTGCGCCCAGGAGGACCTCGGCCACTTCCCGGGCGTCATGGTCGCGCCCGCGGTCGGCGGCCAGGAGGAGCCGCAGCCCTGGTTCCAGACCAACGAGACCACCCGCATCCTGGCCGAGCGGCTCGGCGGCGTCCCCAGCTACCTGTACGCCCCCGCCCTGCCCGGGCCCGCCCTGTTCGGGTCGCTCCAGGACGAGCCGTCCTTCCGCCGGATCAACGAGCTGTGGGGCCGCGCCAAGTGCGCCCTGGTCGGGGTCGGCGCGGCGCCGCTGATGCGCCAGGTCCTCCCGTCGTTCGTGCCCTCGGACGCCCCCAGCCTGCGCAACGCCGTCGGTGACGTGTGCTCGCGCTTCTACGACCAGGACGGCCTTCCCGTGTCCTATCCGGGCAGTGACCGGGTCGTCGCCACCAGCCTCGCCGACCTGCGCCGGATCCCGGTCTCGATCGCCGTCGCCGTCGGCCAGGAGAAGATCCCCTCGATCGTCGCGGGCGCCCGCGGCGGCTATTTCAACGTGCTCGTGAGCGACGTCCCCACCGCCGAGGGGCTCCTGGCGGCCACCCGCGCCCGCTGACCTCAGCGCTCTGACCTGCACATACCCTCGCTTTGTCTGATTTTTCTCAGCCCTGTGCCACCCCTGAACATTTTTGCTGGACATTTGTTCCAGTCGGGCGTACCGTGTCGGCACCACGGGTCGACCCTCAGGCTCGTGCCACCCCGGAGCTGGGGCCGATACGGGGAGTCCCGCTCGGCGTCCAGTAAGTAAGGAAGTCATCGTGAAGAAAGTTCAGCTGCGAGCGGCCGCTCTCGCCGTCTCCGCGCTCGTCGCCGGCGCCGCCCTGACCGCCTGCTCCTCGGAGTCGGACTCCGGTTCGACCGCGAGCGGCGACGGCGCCAAGGTCGCCTTCCTGATGCCCGACCTCGCCTCCACCCGCTACGAGCTGCAGGACAAGCCGCTGTTCGAGGCGAAGATGAAGGAGCTGTGCTCCGACTGCGAAGTGATCTACCAGAACGCCGACTCCGACGCCTCCAAGCAGCAGCAGCAGGCCAACTCGGCGCTCGCTCAGGGCGCAAAGGTCATCGTCCTGGACCCGGTGGACTCCGCCGCGGCGGCCAGCATCGTCAAGACCGCGCAGTCCCAGGACGCCGCCGTCATCGCCTACGACCGGCCGATCCCCGCCACCCCCGCCGACTACTACGTCTCCTTCGACAACGAGAAGATCGGCTCCCTCATCGGCGAGTCCCTCGTCGAGCACCTGAAGGCGGAGAAGGCCGAGGGCGGCATCCTCCAGGTGAACGGCTCCCCCACCGACGCCGCCGCCATGCTCATCAAGAAGGGCATCCACAGCGCGGTCGACACCAGCGGCTTCAAGCTGCTGGCCGAGTACGACACCCCCGACTGGGAGCCGGCCAAGGCCCAGAGCTGGGTGAGCGGCCAGATCGCGCAGTTCGACGGCCAGATCGCCGGCGTGGTCGCCGCCAACGACGGCACCGGCGGCGGCACGATCGCGGCGTTCAAGGCCGCGGGCGTCGACGTCCCGCCGGTCACCGGCAACGACGCCGAGGTCGCCGCCGCGCAGCGGATCATCAAGGGAGACCAGTTCAACACGATCTCCAAGCCGATCAAGATCGTGGCCGAGGCGTCCGCGGTCATCGCGCACGCCTTCATCAAGGGCGAGACCCCCGAGGCCAAGACCACCCTGTACGACACGCCCTCCGAGCTGTTCGTCCCGACCGTCGTCACCCGGGAGAACGTCAAGGAGGTGCTCTTCGACAGCGGGATCATGAAGGCCGCCGACGTCTGCACCGCCGAATACCAGAAGGCCTGCACCGAGCTCGGCATCAAGTAACGCACGTGGCGCGCGCCGCCGTGCCCCGCGGCGCGCGCCTCCCCTTCACCGTCAAGGAGACCTCCCATGACCGCGAAGAACGCGGAGCAGGCGCTGTCCCTGCGAGGAATCAACAAGTCCTTCGGCGCGGTGGCGGCGTTGACGGACATCGAACTCGACGTCGCGGCCGGCGAGGTCGTCGCGGTGGTCGGGGACAACGGCGCCGGGAAGTCCACCCTGGTGAAGATCCTCTCGGGGGTCCACCCCGCGGACTCCGGCACGATCACCTTCGCCGGACGGCGGGTGCGGATCGACTCGCCGAAGGACGCGCAGAAGCTGGGCATCGCCACCGTCTTCCAGGACCTGGCCCTGTGCGAGAACCTCGACGTCATCGAGAACCTGTTCCTCGGCCACGAGCTGCGCCCGCTGCGGCTGGACACCGTCGCGATGGAGACGCGCTCGTGGGAGCTGCTGGGCCGGCTCTCGGCCAAGATCCCGACCGTGCGGGTGCCCGTCGCCTCGCTGTCGGGCGGCCAGCGGCAGACCGTCGCCATCGCCCGCTCCCTGCTGGGCGACCCCAAGATCATCATTCTGGACGAGCCGACCGCCGCCCTGGGCGTCGCGCAGACCGCCGAGGTGCTCAACCTCATCGAGCGGCTGCGCGAGAACGGCCTGGGCGTGATCATGATCAGCCACAACATGGCGGACGTGAAGGCGGTCGCCGACCGCGTGGCCGTGCTCCGGCTCGGCCGCAACAACGGGGTCTTCGCCGTCGACGAGGTCACCCCCGAGGACATCATCGCCGCCATCACCGGCGCGACCGACAACGTGGTCACGCAGCGGGCCGCCAAGCGGCAGAGCAAGGAGGGATCGCGCCCGTGAGCGTGAAGACCGATCTTCTGGACGAGCGCCTCCAGGCGCGCGACGGCGTGCGCGGCGTGTTCGCCACCGTCGTGGACCGTGCCAAGCAGGGTGAACTGGGCATGATCCCGGTGGTCGTGGGCCTGATCATCATCTGGACGGTGATGCAGGTCCTGAACCCCGTGTTCCTGTCCAGCGCCAACCTCGTCAACCTGACCATGGAGTCGGCCGCGGTCGGCATCATGGCGCTCGGCATCGTGTGCGTGCTGCTCGTCGGCGAGATCGACCTGTCGGTCGGCTCGGCGAGCGGCCTGTCGGCCGCGCTGCTGGCGGTGCTGTTCGTCGACCAGGGGCTGCCCGCCGGGGTCGCGGTGCTCGGCGCGATCGCGATGGGCGTCGTCGTCGGCTGGGTCTACGCGCAGGTGTTCAACCGCTTCGGGGTGCCGAGCTTCGTCATCTCCATGGGCGGCCTGCTGGGCCTGCTGGGCCTGCAGCTCTACGTGCTGGGCACCAAGGGCGCGATCAACCTGCCGTTCGACTCGGGCATCGTGCACTTCGCGCAGCTGGCCTTCGTGCCGGAGTGGCTGTCGTACGTGCTGGTCGCGGTCGCCGCCCTGTGGCTGTTCGCCAGCGGGTTCCTGCACGCCCGCTCCCGCACCGCCGCCGGCCTGTCGGCCAGCGGCGCCGGCTTCCTGGCCGCCCGCAGCGTCGCGCTGCTCGCGGTCATGGGCTTCGCCGTGTGGTACCTCAACCAGGGCCGCGGCGTGGGCTGGATGTTCGTGCTCTTCCTCGTCATGGTCATGGTCATGCACTACCTGCTCACCCGGACCAAGTGGGGCAAGTCGGTCTACGCGGTGGGCGGCAACGTCGAGGCGGCACGGCGCGCGGGCATCAACGTCAGGCGCGTCTACACCTCCGTGTTCGTCGCGTGCAGCACCTTCGCGGCGGTCGGCGGCGTCCTGATGGCCTCGCGGCTCGCTGCGGCCAACCAGAGCAGCGGCACCGGCGACGTCAACCTCAACGCCATCGCCGCGGCCGTGATCGGCGGCGTCAGCCTCTTCGGCGGCCGGGGCAGCGCGTGGGGCGCGCTCCTGGGCATCATCGTCATCCAGTCGATCTCCAGCGGACTCACCCTGCTCAGCCTTGACTCCTCCATCCGCTTCATGGTCACCGGACTGGTCCTCCTGCTCGCGGTGATCATCGACTCGGCGGCGCGCAAGTCCCGCACCTCCTCGGGCAGGGGCTAGCGTGGGGGCGATCTGCGTCGACGTCGGCACCTCGGTGATCAAGGCGGTCGGCTACGACCGCCGCGGCGCCGAGACCGCCGTCGCCCGCAGCCGGGCCGAGGTCCGGAGGCCCGCCCCCGACCGCGCCGAGCAGGACATGCACGAGGTCTGGGCCGCGGTGGCGGCGACCGTCCGCGAGGCGCGCGCCGCCCTCGGCCCGGCCGAGACCGTCGACTTCGTGGCGGTCACCGCCCAGGGCGACGGCGCCTGGCCGGTCGACGCCGCGGGCGATCCGACCGGGCCCGCGATCCTGTGGAACGACGGCCGCGCCGCGGCCGTCGTCGACCGGTGGGCCGCGGCCGGGCTGCCGGAACGGGCGTTCCGCGTCGGCGGCAACCCCACGTTCCCCGGCCTGCCGCACGCGATCCTCACCTGGCTGCGCGAGCACGAGCCCGAACGCCTCGAGACGGCCGCGGCCTGCCTGACCTGCGGTGGATGGGTGTTCTCCCGGCTCACCGGACGGATCGCCGTCGACTCCTCGGACGCCTCCGCGCCGTTCCTCGACCTGCGGACGCGCCGGTACTCGCCGGAGCTGATCTCCCTGTTCGGGATGGAGTGGGCCGCACCGCTGCTGCCGGAGCCGGTCGAGCACGACGGCCGCGTCGCGGCGCTGAGCGCCGAGGCCGCCGCGTCCCTCGACCTCCCGGCGGGCACGCCCGTCGTGCTCGCGCCCTACGACATCGCCACGACCGCGTTCGGCGTCGGAGCGATCGAGCCCGGCCGGGCCTGCGGGATCCTCGGCACGACCCTGTGCACCGAGACCATGGTCGTCGAGCCGCCGCTGGACGGCGAACCCGTCGGCGTCACGCTCGCCCTGGACACCGGCTACCTGCGGGCGTTCCCGACCCTCGCGGGCGCCGACGTCCTGCACTGGGCCTGCCGGACGCTCGGCGTCCCCGGGCCCGAGGCGCTCGCCGAACTCGCCGCCCGGTCCGAGCCGGGCGCCGGCGGGCTGACGTTCCTGCCGTACCTGTCGCCCGCCGGGGAGCGCGTCCCGTTCACCGACCCGGCCGCCCGCGGCACGATCGTCGGGCTGACCCTGAACCACGGCCCCGAGCACCTCGCCCGGGCCGTCTTCGAAGGGCTCTCCCTCGTCGTCCGCGACTGCCTGACCGCGATCGGCGGGCGGACCGACGACCTGCGCGTGTGCGGCGGCGGCGCCGCCAACGACTTCTGGGCCGGCCTCATCGCCGACGTGACGGGGCTGCCCGTGCACCGCTCGGCCGACCGCGAGGTCGGGGCGCGCGGCGCCTATTTCACCGGGCTCGTCGCCACCGGGGCCTTCACCGGCCTCGCCGAGGCGGCGCGCGCGCTCGTGCGGCTGCGCGACACCTTCGAGCCCGACCCCGACCGCGCCGGGGTCTACCACGACAAGTTCGCCGGGTTCCGGGCGCTGCGCGCCGGGGTCCCGCCCTGGGAGAGGAACTCATGACGGTCTGGGTCGGTATCGACCTCGGGACACAGAGTGTCCGAGTGATGGCGGTCACCGATGTCGGCGACGTCGTCGGCTCGGCGTCCCGCCCGCTCACCAGCCGCCGCGACGGCGACCGGCACGAGCAGGACCCCGCCGAATGGTGGGACGCCCTGACGGCCGCCTGTTCGGCGGCGCTGGAGGGGGTCGCGCGGCAGGACGTCGGCGGCGTCGCGGTCGACGCGACCTCCGGCACGGTCCTGCTCGTAGACGACGCCGGGAACCCGCGCTCACCGGCGCTGATGTACGACGACCGGCGCGCGGCGGGCGAGCTCGCCCGGGTCAACACGGTCGGCGGCGCGGTCTGGGCACGGCTCGGCTACCGGGCGATGCAGCCACCATGGGCGCTGCCGAAGCTGCTGTGGCTGCTGCGCGAACACCCGGACGGCACCCGGCTGGCACACCAGAACGACTTCGTCAACCGCAGGCTCGTCGGGCACGAGACCGCGACGGACCTCAGCAACGCGCTGAAGACCGGCGTCGACCTCATCGAGGAGGAGTGGCCGTTCGACGTCATGGAGGTGCTGGGCGTCCCCGCCTCGGTGCTGCCCTCCGTCGTGCGTCCCGGCTCCGTGCTCGGAACGGTCTGCGCGGCCGCCTCCCGGGCGACCGGACTGCCCGAAGGCACCCCCGTGATCGCCGGGACGACCGACGGGTGCGCCGCGCAGCTCGGCGCGGGCGCCACCGCGCCCGGCAGCTGGAACAGCGTGCTGGGCACGACCCTCGTCCTCAAGGGCGTCACCCCCGAACTGGTGCACGACCCCCTCGGCGTCGTGTACTCCCACCGCGCGCCCGACGGCGGGTGGCTGCCGGGCGGCGCCTCCAGCACCGGCGCGGGCGTGCTCGCCCGCGACCTCCCCGGCCGCGACCTCGACGCCCTCGCCGCCGAGGCCGAGAACCGCACCGGCCTGGACGCCGTGACCTATCCCCTGGTCTCGCCCGGCGAGCGGTTCCCGTTCAACGCCCCCGACGCGCGCGGCTTCACCCTCGGCACGGTCGACGACGACGTGTCCCGCTACGCGGCGGCATTGCGTGGCGCGGCCTTCGTCGAACGTTTGTGTTTCGACTACCTCGACCTGCTCGGCGCCCCCGTCGACGGTGAGATCATCCTGACGGGCGGGGCGACCCGCAGCGGCTACTGGAACCGGATGCGCGCCGACGTCCTCGGCCGCCCCGTGACGCTGCGGGAGAACGCCGAGCCCGCCCTCGGCATGGCGCTGCTCGCCCAGGGGCTCACCGCGCGGATGGCCCGCACCCGCGAGGTGATCGAGCCGCGTCCCGCCGACCCGACCCTCTACCTGCGGTTCGTGGACGAGCTGGCCGCGCGCGGCTGGCTGCCCGGCCACGTCGCCGCGCACGCACACGAAAGAAGCGCACGATGACCGATCTCGTCCTGGTCCGGCACGGCCAGACCGTCTGGCACGCCGAGAACCGCTACGCCGGCGTCAGCGACATCGCGCTGACCGACGAGGGGCTGCGGCAGGCCGAACGCCTGGCCGTCTGGGCCAAGAGCGCCGAACTCGACGCGGTGTGGTGCTCCACGCTGAGCCGCGCCCGCATCACCGCCGAGGCCGCCGCGCAGGCCGCGGGCGTCGACCTGCGCGTGGACGCCCGGCTGCGCGAACTGGACTTCGGCAGCGGCGAAGGCCTCACCAAGGCCGAGATGGACGAGCGCTTCCCCGCCGAGCGCGCCGCGTTCGAGGCCGACCCCGCCGCCAACCCGCTGCCCGGCGGCGAGGACCCGTACGCGGCCGCCGAGCGGTTCCTGTCGTGCCTCACCGAGATCGAGGGCGGCCGGGTCCTGGTCGTCGCGCACACCACCGCGATCCGGCTGACGCTGTGCCGGCTGCTGGGCATCCCGCTCGGCGAGTACCGGCGGCGGCTGCCGCGCCTGGACAACGGCGCCCTCACCGAGATCCGCCTGCGCGAAGGACGCGCGGCACTCCTGCAGTACAACTCTCCCACCCAGTGACGGAGCTCTTCCCGTGACCATCCGGATTCTCGCCGCAGGCGACCATTTCGTGCTCAACAGCCTCTTCCTCGACGCGCTGCGCCGGGAGGTCCCCGTGGACTTCGAGGCCAGAGAGCTGACGCTGCCGTGGCCCGTGACGCCCTTCAGCCGGGTCGGCGAGGTCGACGAGGCCTCCGACGTCGAGGACGAACTGATCGAGGCGCTCGACGGCGTGGACGTCTGCGTCACCCAGATGGCGCCGCTGACGAAGAAGGTCCTGGCGGCCTCCCCCCGGCTGAGGCTCTTCGGGGTGAGCCGCGGCGGCCCGGTCAACGCCAACCTGGAGGCCGCCACCGAGGCGGGCGTGGCCGTGACGTTCGCGCCCGGCCGCAACGCCGTCGCGACGGCCGAGCACACCCTGGCGATGATCCTCGCCGCGACCCGCCGCATCCCGCAGACCCACGGCGACCTCGCCGGCGGCGTCTGGCGCGGCGACTACTACAAGTACGACAACGTCGGCCCCGAACTGGCCGGAAGCACCGTCGGCCTGGTCGGCTACGGCGCCATCGGCCGCCGCGTCGCCGCCATGCTCCGCGGCTTCGGCGCCGCCGTCCTCGTCCACGACCCCTACCTGGACGCCTCTGCCGCCCCCGACGTCGAACTCGTCGCCCTCCCCGAGCTCCTGGAACGTTCCCGCTTCCTCACCGTCCACGCCCGCGCCACCGCCGACAACCGGGGCATGATCGGCCGGGCCGAACTCGCCGCGATGCCCCCCGGCTCCGTCGTCGTCAACTGCGCCCGAGGCTCCCTCCTCGACTACGACGCCCTGTGCGACGCCCTCGACTCCGGCCACCTCTTCGGCGCCGCCACCGACGTCTTCCCCGAGGAGCCCATCCCCGCCGGCTCCCGCCTCCTCACCACCCCGAACCTCGTCATGACCCCCCACCTCGCCGGCGCCTCCAAGGAGACCGCCGCCAACGCCGCCACCATCGTCGCCGCCGACGTCGCCCGCCACCTCCGCGGCGAAAAGCCCCTCCACCTCGCCAACCCCGCCGTCCTGCCCTGACCCCCGGCCCCTCCCCCACAACGGCAGGCCGCCCCGCCATCACTTCGCGCGGCCTGCCGGGGGGACTGCCGTCCACCGGTACAGGAGAATTCGTGGTGATCCAGCATGCGGTCGGTGCCCGCTTCTGATGACGTTTTCCCCGATCTGAAGCCCGGCGACTGATTCAACGACGTCTACACCGGCGAGAGTGTGAAGGAACGCCTCCTGAAGAACTGCTCGAAGCCGCACGAGTTCCAGGTCCTGTCGACCGAGCCCCTTCCCGAAGGCCCCTACCCCGGACAGAAGGCGGTCGACGAGACGATCGACGGCAAGTGCGACGACATGCTCAACGCCTTCTTCGAGAAGCACCCTCAGCACCTTTTCCTCGACTACTACGGCGTCTCTCCAACCCGTTCGGATTGGGCCGAGGGAAACCGGCAGGTCCTGTGCTTGGTCTCGCCCATCGAGAGCGACTTCCTCCACCGGTCCCTGGTCCCCTGAGAGAACCCGGGATTTTGGTGATCGAGCGCTCCCGGACGGTTATCCCGGCCCCCCTGGAGTCGTGTCGTCTTCCATGGCTTCCAGGCGAATGGCGATGGTCTCCGCTTCGGGGACGCTGAGCTCCTGGAGGAGGTTCAGTGCTTGGCGCCAATGGATACGCGCGGTGTCCGGATCGTTGAGGTGATGGAAGGCCGAGCCGATGCCGTCATGGATCATTCCCTGCTGGTAGGGGTCGCTCGTCGTCTGAGCGAGGACGAGCGCTGATTCGTAGGAGGCCAGAGCACGTTCGTGGTCCCCGAGGCCGCTCTGGGCCCGGGCTGTTCCGGCGAGTGCGCGTATCAGTTCGTAGGACTCCTCGATGCTCTCGGCCATCTGGCGGGCCCGGTAGTGGTGGATGAGCGCTTCGCTGTGTTTTTCCATCTCTTGATAGGCCGCACCGATACTGTTCAGGGCGCTGGCGATGTTGCGGCGGTCACCGGTCGCCCAGAATGTGGTCAGGGCCTGGCGAAAATGGTCCAAAGCGGTGGGATAGTCACCCTTGTAGTAGTGGATGCTGCCGAGGTTGTTCCGGATGATGGCGTCGTACTGTCGGCCGGTGATCTCCGCGAAGATCTTCATGGATTTCTGGTACAGCTCCATCGCGTCGCGGTGCAGGCCGCGTTGCCGGAGCACCTCGCCGAGGTTGTTGAGCGTCATGGCCTCGTTCCGCTGGTCGCCCACCTGCTGGAAGGCCGCCAGGGCCTCGCTCAGGTGTTCGATCGCCTCCCGGTAGCGTCCCAGTTGCCAGAACGCTATGCCGGCGTGACCAAGGGCCTGGGCCTCACCCGACAGGTTCCCGGTTCTCCGGTAGATGCCGCGGGCTTCCTGGTGGTAGGCCAGGGCCGCGCGGGCCTTGCCCATCGACCAGTGAACGACTCCGGCCCAGTCGATGGCCTCGGCTTCAGCCGCCGAGTCGCCGAGAGCCCGGAAGTGTGACGCGGCTCGATGCGCATACTGCAGCGCCTGCTGGTGATGGCCGGTACGGTAGGTGACGAATCCCAGCTCCAGCAGTGCCTGGCCGGTACCTTTCCGATCCCCCAGGCTACGGAACGCCTGAAGCGCGGCGAGATCGGCCGAGGCGCATTCCTCCCACAGTCCGGAGTTCTCCAGGAACTTGGAGGCCGCGATGATGAGATCGGCGCCGGCCCGCTTCCATTCGTGTCGGATGGCATAGCGGGCGACCGCCAGGATGTTCGGCCATTCGGCCTGCATGAACGCCTGGGCTTCTGAGCGGGACTGCACGGTCCGTTCTGCCGGGGCGACGGTGAGCCGGCGCCGGTAGGGATGCAGCACGTGGTCGGCTGCGCCCGTGGTCTCCAGATAGAAGATGACCAGACGATGGATGTCGCGGCGTCGCGATGCCGTGGTGTCCTCACGGAGACTGCGCGCGCGGGCGAAGGCGCGGGTGAGATCGTGCAGCACGTACCCGCCCTGGTCGCCGGCGGACAGCAGGTGGTGGTCCACCAGCATCTCGAGATGTCCGCCCACCTCATCGGGCGGACGACCGACCAGCGCGGCGGCGGCACGGACGGTGATGCGCGGACAAGGGGTGAAGGCCAGGCTCCGCAACAGCCTCTGCCCGTTCGCGTCCAGTTGCCTGTAGGACAGTTCAAAGGCCGCGATGACTGCGGCGTCCGCCGGTTCCCGGCCCGCCGCTCCGGACTCACCGGCAATGAGATCAGCGACGAAAGCGCCGGTGTCCCCCGCGTATCGGTCACGCAGGTTGGAGGCCGCCAGTCTGATGGCCAGCGGCAGGTGCCCCAGGCGCCGGACGATCTCACGGGCCTTGGGGTCGGCGGCCATTCCCTTCCGACCCGCGGTCTTGGTGAGCAACGCGGTGGCCTCGTCCGGGGTCAGGACGTCCAGTGGCAGGCGGACGGCGCCGGAAAGGCCGCGCAACCGCCGCCGGGTGGTGACCAGGACCCGGCAACCCGGTGCAGAAGGAAGGAGCGGCACGATCTGATCGAGGGAGGTCGCATCGTCCAGAACGATGACGACACGCCGGTCGGCCAGTTCCCGCTGCCACAGGTGCTTCCGTTCGGTCACGTCGTGCGGAATCCGCGGCGGAGGCAGGTCCAGCATTCTCAGCAGCTCCGACAACGCGGACGCCGCCGTCAGCGGCCGTTGCTCCGGATCATGTCCACGCAGATCCAGGAACAACTGCGCGTCGGGATACTGCCGTGTCATGGCGTGAGCGGCATGAACCGCCAAAGCAGTCTTCCCGACTCCGGCCATACCCTCGATGACATCGACCACCGGCCCAGGTCTTTCGTCACCGGCGCTCTCACCGGAACGCCGCAGAAGCATGTTCAATTCGCCGCTACGGCCGGTGAGGTTCTCAGGGCGGGGCAGGAGGGTGGAAGGCTGACTGCTGCTTTCACGCCGGTACAACGGGGTCACGGCCAGACCCAAGTCCTGCCGCAGAATCCGCTGATGCGTCTCCCGGAGTCCCTCTCCGGGTTCAGAGCCGTATCTGTGTTTCAGCAGCATCCGCGTCTCCTGGTAGACGCGTAGGGCGTCGGCCTGCCGGCCGCACCGGTACAGCGCGATCATGAGATGTCGGGCCAGTCCTTCATCCTCTGGATGCTGCGCCAAAAGCCGGTACAGCTCGCTGACCACCTCGGCATGCCGTCCGCGGCGCAGTTCCAAGGCGATCCGTTCCAGCCCGGCTGCTCTGACCTCCTCACTCAGGCTGGTGCGCATCTGCTGCATCCACCGGCCGGGCAGCCCGGCCAGCGGGTCGCCCTGCACCTGTTCGTCGGCCTCCCGCAGCAATGCGGCCGCCTGCGCCGTGTCGCCGCTCTCTCCGATGGCCAGCGCCTGGCGCCGCAGCCGCCGAAAACGATGAAGGTCGATTCGTTCGGTGTCAGCGTGCAACGTATACGTGCCGTTCTGGGAGGTGATCTCCATGACCTGGCCGGAGGGCCTCTTGAACCGGCCTCGAAACCGCGAGATGTAAGAGGTCAGGGTGCCGCGGACGATATCGGGAGCTTCTTGGTCCCACACCCGCGCGATGATGCTCTCCGCCGCGACCGGCCGTCCGCACTCCAGCAGCAGGACCGCCAGAACGCTCTGCTCACGCGCACCACCGAGATCGCACGGTTCGCCTTGCCAGGTGACCGTCAGCGGTCCGAACACTTTAACGGCGTCCATCCCTGCCTCCGCCGGATCCCTTGTCCATCCTGTGCCAGTGTCACAGCACAATAGAAGGAAAATCACCTTTGAGGCGTTACAGGATTATGTCAATTATGTCCACCATGGGGTGGTGTGGGCTAAATCTTCGGTGAATTCGCAGGTGAGGGGCATAATGTCGCGTTTGCGGCCACCCTTGGAATGCCCTAGGCTGATCGCGCCGACACTTCGGTCTCCGATTTCATCGTGACCAAGGCTCGGCGGGCATCGATTCGCATTCATGCCACCGAACGCCAACGATATATTTTTCACCTTTCGCCGAGGAGAAAACCACTCAATGAAGAAGGCCATATTCGGCTGTTGCATAATGCTGGCGGTGTTTTTCCTGGCGGCGACGTCGCCAGTCCGCGCAGCCTCTACCCCTTCGGTCACCTCGACAGGGGCGGCAGGAATCTCGGTTCCGGCTGCGCAAGTATCGGCGCCCTACCTTTCCTGCGAAAGTTTCGAAACCTCTTCTACCATCTTCATGGTCGCACACGGCCGGTCCGGCGGACAGGCGAAGACCGGGAGCAAGTGCCCGACCACCCGGTCGGCGTGAGTCCGGAACATAAGCCCGGGCTCCTATCCCACTCGCTTTCCCGAAGCAGCCCGGACATCAAGTCTCCCGCAACCGAACCGTCCCGACAGGCTGAGGTACGGGAGCTCGAGCCGAAGCAGGCGAATAGAGTCAAGGGCTCCGCGGATCGACGCGGATAAAGGGACCATCTCGTTCACCGTCGCACCCGCTTCGGTGCCCTCGGTGGCACCGAAGCGCATCTTCATCTGATGCGAGCAAGCCGGTGAACGAGTGAATTCATACTCTCTCACCTCGATTGCAGCCAAGACGTCCAGTGTGCTGCAAGCCGGACGTCCACCTCTGAGGGTGAAGCTCTGCCCAGTGGCCCGAGCGGGGCCGGACGGGTGGAGGAGGAACGGTGGACGAGGGATGGGGCCGGGGGCCTTTCGGGCCCGGGGCGGGGAGAGGCGCCACGTTGCCGGTGGCGAAACGGGTCCTGGTGGTCTTTCACCACCTGACGGCCGTGAACCGGCTGGCGGACGTGATGACGCTGATCGAGCAGGACCACCGGGTGCAGGTGGTGTACACGGTGATGCCGGCGGCGGTGCTGGCCGAAGGCGCGGCGCGCTACCTGCGGAGGTCCGGGGCGGTGGGGATCCCCTGGTCTCAGGCGGTGAACACGCGGTTCGACCTGGCCGTGGCGGCCGGGTACGGCGAACTGGAAGCCCTCAACGCGCCGGTCATGATCGTGCCGCACGGCGTGGGGCCCTCGATGCTGAGCCGGCAGTGGGAGGGCGACGGGCCCATCGCGGCACGGCCGGTGGCGGGACTGCGTCCGGAGACCCTCGTCGGGGGCGGCCGGGTGATCCCGTCGCTGCTGGCCGTGGCGCGGGACGACCACCGCGACCGCCTGCTGCGGTTCTGTCCCGAGGCCGCACCGGTCGTGAAGATCACCGGAGATCCGGCCCTGGACCGGATGACGGCCAGCGAACACCTGCGGGAGACCTACCGGGGAGCGCTCGGAGTGCGTCCTGGTCAGCGTCTCGTGGTGATCTCGTCGACGTGGGGGCCTCGGAGCCTCCTGGGCCGCCATCCGGATCTGCCCGGCCGCCTGGCCGCCGCGCTCCCCGAACGGACCCACCGGGTGGTGATGGCCGTGCATCCGGCCGTGTGGGCCTGGCATGGCCGGCGGCAGGTCCTGGCCTGGCTGAACAGCGCGTTCCAGGCGGGTCTGATGGTGCTGCCGCCGGAGGAGGGGTG